>NZ_KE951444.1:1343-11193 GCF_000466165.1 Actinobaculum sp. oral taxon 183 str. F0552 | reverse complement strand
CCCCGCCGCCGAGCCAGCCGCTGCCGGCGGACCGGTGGACGCGCCCGGTTCCGCGGGTGCGAACGGCTCAGCCCCGGCGGGCGCGGGAACGGACGGTGCGAGCGGCTCGGGCGGTCCGGATGGCCCGAGGGCGCCAGCCCCGGCCGCGGCCGGCGCGGACGCCCCGGTTCCCGCGGGCGCCGACGCGTCGATCGTGCGCCAGCGATGGCGGGAGATCGTGGCCGCCGTCGCCCAGAATTCGAAGTCGACGGCGGCGCTCATCGACAGCCACGCCATGGTCGGCGCCATCCGGGACGGCGTCCTCCAACTCCAGTTCCAGACCGCGGGCCTGGCCACGACGTTCAACGACCGAGGCCACAGCCCCCGCGTCTCCCGGGCGCTTCACGACGTGCTCGGAGTGGACGTGCGCGTGAGGGGACTGGTAGGCGGTGAGGCCGGCCCAAAAGACCCCGCCCCTAGAGGGGCGACCTCGGCATCCGCCCCCCGTGCCGCCCGCGCGGCCGCACGGGCGAAGGCGCCCGCTGCGCCGCCGGCGAAGGGCACTGCCTCGACGGATGCGAAAGGCACGCCCGCTGCAGCCGCCGCGGAGCGGGCGACGCCGCCGGATACGGTTCCGCGGCAGGGAGAGCCAGGCCCACGGCAGCGAGACCCGGGCCCACGGCGTGAGGAAACGAGCAGGTCTGAATCCGGCGGCGACGTGCGCGGGGGACCGGATCCGCGGCACAAGGGAACGAGGCCGCAACGGCGAGAACCCGCCGCCCCCCAGGAGACCCAACCGGCAGACCGGCCTGCGCGTCGCAAAGCCGCCCCGTCCAAGGCCGCCCCGGCCCCACGCCGGGAGAACCCGCCGTCGAGCCGAGCTCCGATTCCGCCGGAGGCCCCGCCCCCCGACATCCCGATCCCGCCCTACATCCCCACGGAAGAGGACATCCCGCCCGAGGAACTCGAAGCGGCCTTCAGCCTTCCCCCAGCCGACGGGTTCGGCGCCTCCGACGCGGTGAAACCGGGGCGCGACCCCGCGGGAGTCCTCGCCCAGCTGATCGACGCGCCCGGCGTCGGCGCCTCCGCTCACGGCGGAGACGACGGCGTCGGTGAGAGTGACGGTGGCAAGAGCGGCGGTGGCGAAAGCAGGGCGGCTGCCCAGACCGGCGAAGGGACCGCCGGAGCGGATGAAGCCGACGAATCCGAGGCGACCGCCGGAACGGACCCAACCGCTCAAACCGCCGAGCTCGGCGATACGGCCGGTGAGCCCGCCGAGGCGGCCGGCGAAGCCACTGAGGCAGACGCCGGAGCCGGCGATGCCCGCGATGCCGCCGCTCTAGGCTCGGCGGATGGCGGCCCCGGGCGTGGCGAGCCCGGCCAAGCTGCGAAGGAGGATGCCAGTCCAGCCGCGGGCGGCGAGTCCGGCCAGGCTGTGAAGAACGACCCCGGGCGGGACGATATCCCCTTCTTCGCCCAGCGTATGCCCACCCCCGCGCCTCCGCCGCGGCAGACCCCGCCTCCGCCCACCGCCCCCGAGGCTGCCGCGTTCCCCAGGCCGGACCGTTCGCCTTCGCCGCACGACGCCGTGGGCTCTCCCGATTCTCCCGGCCCGAAGGGAAGGGGCGCGAACGGCGCCCAGTCCATCGGCGACAGGATCCGCGCCACCCACGGAGGCGGCGCCCCTGGAGGGGGAGTCGGTTCCCAGCCGCCCGCGGCGGGTGGCGGCCCCGACCTTCGCGGACGCCGCCCCTCCCAACCGGGCGAGAGCCCCCAGCGGCCGGCCGGAAAGCTCGGCGAGTCGGCGGAAACCGCGCCCGCCCGCCCGCCGTCGCCTGCCGCCGCGGCCAGCGAGGAGGACGAAGTCTCCGACTCCGACCCGGCCGTCTCCCAGTCGGACCTCGTCGGCCTGAATGTCGTACTATCGACCTTCAAGGGCAAGGTGATCGAAGAGATCGACAAGACCAGCGGAGGGCAGTAAATGGCGGGAATCTACGACGGCGCCGTCCAGGAGCTCATCGACGAACTCGGACACCTGCCCGGGGTCGGCCCCAAGAGCGCCCAGCGCATCGCCTTTCACATCCTCGACGAAGACCCCACCGAGGTTCAGGCGCTCGCCGACGCCCTGCTCAAAGTCAAGGAGCGCGTGCGGTTCTGCGAGATCTGCGGAAACGTCACCGAGGCCGACGTCTGCTCCATCTGCTCCGACCAGCGCCGCCTCGGCTCGGTGATCTGCGTGGTCGAAGAGTCCAAAGACATCGTGGCCATCGAGCGAACCCGCGAATTCCGCGGCCGCTACCACGTGCTGGGAGGCTCCATCAACCCCATCCAGGGGGTCGGGCCTGAAGACCTTCGCATCCGCGAACTCGTCAAGCGGTTGGGCGACGGCACCGTCACGGAAGTCATCCTCGCCACCGACCCGAACATCGAGGGAGAGGCCACGGCCGCCTACCTCATCCGCCTCCTCGTGCCCCTGGGCGTGGCGGTCTCGCGGCTCGCCTCGGGCCTGCCCGTCGGAGGAGACCTCGAATACGCCGACGAGATCACGCTCTCCAGAGCCTTCGAAGGCCGCCAGCGCATCCACACGCCTTCGGCCGCCGACGCGTCCCCGAACCCCGACGCGTCCCCGAACGCCGGCCCGCTCGATCCCCATTGATCGACCCTCGACCCCCATTGACCCACCCGCCGATCCGGCTGGAACCGAACTCACACTGTGATCAATCCCCGTGTCCATAGTCCGGTATCCCGGGTTCGCGGGATACGGGTGCCACTACTATTGGGCCGACCGAAGGAGAAGATGTGGCCCTAGTCGTCCAGAAATTCGGTGGTTCGTCCGTCGCGGACGCCGCCGCCGTCAAACGCGTCGCCCGCAGGATCGTGGAGACCCGGAAGGCGGGCAACGACGTCGTCGTCGTCGTGTCGGCCATGGGGGACACGACCGACGAGCTCATCGATCTGGCCAACGAGATCACCGACGAGGCCCCTGCGCGCGAAATGGACATCCTCCTGACCGCGGGCGAGCGGATATCGATGGCCCTCCTGGCGATGGCGGTCAACTCTCTGGGCGTCAGGGCGCTCGCCTTCACGGGCCAGCAGGCCGGCCTGCGCACCGACTCCCACTACGGCAAGGCCTCGATCGTCGGAGTCGTCCCCGAACGCATCCTCCGCGTCATCAAGGGCGGCGGCGTCGCCATCGTCGCCGGATTCCAGGGCGTCAACGACAACAACGACGTCACGACCCTCGGACGGGGCGGATCCGACACCACCGCCGTCGCCTTCGCGGCGGCCCTGAAAGCGGACGTGTGCGAGATCTACACCGACGTCGACGGCGTCTTCTCGGCCGACCCCCGCATCGTGCCGGGCGCCAGCCAGCTGTCGGTCATGACCTACGAGGAGACCCTGGAACTCGCCGCGCACGGCGCCAAGGTGCTCCACCTGCGAGCCGTCGAGTTCGCCCGCAAGTTCAACGTGCCCCTGCACGTCCGTTCGTCGTTCTCCAACAAGGAAGGCACCTGGATCGTGGACGAAAACTACAGCAAGAGCAAGGCCATGGAGGCCCCGGTCGTCGCCGGGATCGCACATGACCGCTCCCAGGGGAAGATCACGATCGCCGGCGTGCCCAACGTCCCCGGCACCGCCTCGAAGATCTTCGCGACCGTCGCCGCGGTGGACGGCAACATCGACATGATCGTCCAGAACACCGCCGTCGCCACGCCCGACAGCTCGAACCTCTCGTTCACGGTGCCGCAGGCGGAGATCCCCGCCGTCGTGGCCGCCCTCGAGGAATCCCGGGACAGGCTCAGCTTCCGCGAGATCCGGGTCAGCGAATCGGTGGGCATCCTCTCGGTGGTGGGAGCGGGCATGCGCTCCCACTCGGGCGTCTCCGCCGTGCTCTTCAAGACCCTCGGCGAGCTGAGCGTCAACGTCGACATGATCTCGACGTCGGAGATCCGCATCTCCGTCGTCGTGGCGCCCGAGCGCCTCGACGAGGCCTCTCGCGCCGTCCACACAGCATTCGGCCTGGATGCGGGCACCCGGGCCGTCGTATACGGAGGTACAGGACGATGACCACACTGGCAGTCGTCGGCGCGACCGGGCAGGTCGGCCGAGTCATGCGCACCCTTCTCGAAGAACGCGGCGTCGAAGCGGACAGAGTCCGATTCTTCGCCTCGGCGCGGTCGGCGGGCAAGACGCTGCCCTTCCGCGGCGAGGACATCACGGTCGAGGACGTCGCCACAGCCGATCTGACGGGCATCGACGTGGCCGTGTTCTCCGCCGGCGGCGCCACGTCCCTGGAATACGCCCCGAAGTTCGCGGCCGCGGGAGCCGTCGTGGTCGACAACTCCTCGGCCTGGCGGAAGGACCCGGAGGTCCCCCTCGTCGTCTCCGAGGTCAACCCCCACGCGTTGACGCACCGCCCCAAGGGCATCATCGCCAATCCCAACTGCACGACCATGGCCGCCATGCCCGTGCTCAAACCGCTCCACGACGCCTTCAGCCTGACCCGCCTCGTCGTCTCCACCTACCAGGCCGTCTCGGGATCCGGGCTGGCCGGGGTCAAGGAGCTGGACGCGCAGATCCGCGCCGGCGCCGCTCAGGACCTGACCCGCCTGGCCACCGACGGCTCGGCCGTCGACCTGCCCGAGCCCAGCACCTACGTGGCGCCCATCGCCTTCGACGTGGTCGCCCTGGCCGGCAAGATCGTCGACGACGGCACGGAGGAGACCGACGAAGAGCAGAAGCTGCGCAACGAATCCCGCAAGATCCTCGGCATCCCCGACCTCGCCGTGTCCGGCACGTGCGTGCGGGTCCCCGTCTTCACCAGCCACGGGCTGTCGGTCAACGCCGAGTTCGCCGCGCCGGTGAGCCCGGACGAGGCCCGGGAGATCCTGGCGGCGGCGCCCGGAGTCGAACTGGCCGACGTGCCGACGCCGCTCGCCGCGGCGGGCAGGGACCCCTCCTTCGTCGGGCGCATCCGCCGAGACCAGTCGGTCCCCGGCGGGCGCGGCCTGGCCATGTTCGTCGTGAGCGACAACCTGCGCAAGGGCGCGGCCCTCAACGCGATTCAGCTCGCCGAACTCGTCCTAGCCGACCTCGGCTGAGCCAGGCGCCGATTTCGGCGGGGATCCGCTTCCGGCGCAGACCGGCTTCCGGCAAGGGTCCGTGCCGCTGTCTCCGCGCGGCCGGCCGCGCCCATGCCTCCGGCCTTCGTCCGCGCCCGTGCCTCCGGCCTTCGTCCGTGCCCGTGGCCTCACCGGCCCGCCGTATGCGACTGACGGAGGGGGACTTCCGCGCCGCTGCATCCGCCAGCGGCAGCCGCCGGCGCCTCACGCGAGCACGGAGCGCAGCAGCAGGCTCGTCTCCGAATGGTAGATGCCCGGAATGCCGCGGATCATCGACAGCGTCACATCCACCTCGGCCAGGGAGGGGACGCTTATCTCCGCGATGAGGTCCCATTCGCCGTTCGTCGCGTGCAGGCCGGTGATCTCCGGCAGCCCGCGCAGCTCCCGTATGGTCTCCTCCATCGAGGGGCCCTTGATCGCCAGATGGCAGATGGCGCGGACCCGGCCCTCTTCGGCCTGCCCGGCGACGCGCACCGTGAATCCGAGGATCACCCCCTTCTCCGAGAGCGACTGGATCCGCCGGGTGACCGTCGCGCGGGTCACGCCCAGCTTCCTCGCCAGCTCGGCCACCGGGGCGCGCCCGTCGGCCCGCAATGCGGCGATGAGGGCGTGGTCCAGTGCATCGAGATCTCTCATGCGCACAATGCTATATCGCAGTGAGCACAGTGTTCCGCCGTTGCGTGGAAGTCGCGCGGAAGTGGTCTTGCCCGTGCGTATCGCCTTCTCCTACAGTGTTGCCACTAAAGCCTTGGAACCGCGTGAAAAGCACGCCCATCGCGAACGAAGGAGGAACACGTGCGTTTCGTCGACGTGAGGAACATGCGACGCTGGATCGCGTCCGCCGGCCCCGAAGCGGCCATCACCGGCATGATCGATGCGCTGGAGGCGAACTTCCGCCGCTGGCCAGAGTTCGAGCTCCGCCCGCGCGTGGCCTCCCATTCGCGCGACGGGGTCATCGAGCTCATGCCTACCTCCGACGGCGCAACCTACGGCTTCAAATTCGTCAACGGCCACCCCGCCAACCCTGCGCGCGGCTACCAGACCGTGACCGCATTCGGGGTCCTCGCCGACGTCCACAACGGGTATCCGCGCTTCGAAGCGGAGATGACCCTGTTGACCGCCCTGCGCACCGCCGCCACCTCGGGGCTGGCCACCAGGCTCCTGGCGCCTGCCGGGCCCTGCGACCTCGGCTTGATCGGAGCGGGCTCCCAGGCCGAGTTCCAGACCTTGGCCGTCCGGGCCGTCCGCGACCTGCGGGCCGTCCGCGTCTTCGACGTCGACCGCGCCGCCAGTGAGAAGCTCGCCCGCAACCTCGCCCCGTTGGGAATCGACGTGCGCATCGCCGGCTCGGCGTCCGAAGCGGTCGAAGGGGCGAACGTCGTCACCACCTGCACGGCCGACAAGCGCAACGCCACCGTCCTGACCCTCGACGACGTCCGCCCCGGCATGCACATCAACGGCATCGGCGGCGACTGCCCCGGTAAGACCGAGCTCGACGAGCGCATCCTCGACCTGGGCCCCGTGTTCGTCGAGTACGCCGAGCAGACCCGAAGCGAAGGCGAAATCCAGGCCAAACCCGCGGACTATCCCGTCACCGAACTCTGGGAAGTCCTCACCGGCGTCGAGCCCGGACGCACGAGCCCCGAGCAGGTGACGATCTTCGACTCCGTAGGCTTCGCCGTCGAAGACTTCACCGCCCTGCGCTATCTCGAGGAGGCGGTCGACGGCACCGACCTCTACGAGGAGATCGACCTCATCGCCGACCCGGAGGACCCCAAGGACCTCTTCGGCCTCCTCGCCGCCCCGGAGGACCCCAAGGACCTCTTCGGCCTCCTCGCCGCCCCGGACGAGGCCCCCGACCCCGAGTGGATCCGGAAGGCCGCTTCCTCCCGGAGCCGAACAGGCTTGGCCGAGGCCCTACACGGCGAGATGCCCCGCCTGGTCGCCGAGGCGGACGCCGCGGCCCACCGGTAGGCTGACGCCGGGATTCGGACTGGGGCCGCGAGGCCGCCGGCACCGGGCCGCCGGCTCGAATCGGCACCCGACCGGAGCCGCCGTGCGGGGCCGTCGCCGCCGTGCGGGATCGCCGGCACCGGGCAGCGATCCGTTCAGGCGCCGCTCCCGCAGGTTCCGCCGCCCCCTCGTCGAAAGGAAACCGCGTGATCCACTCGCTGGCCGAGTCGCCCCTGGGCCCCCTGACCATCGTGTCGCACGAGGGCAGGCTCCGCGCCGTCTACTGGCCGGGGCACCGCGGAGCCCCGGCCCCGAGCGCCTTGGGGGAGCGCGTGGAGGACGCCCTGCCCGCCGCTACCCGACAGCTCGCCGAATACTTCGAGGGGACCCGCCGGGAGTTCGACCTCCCGCTCGAAGCCGTCGGCACCCCCTTCCAGCGAACCGTGTGGAAGGCCCTCGAAGGAATCGGATACGGCCGAACCGCCACCTACGGCGAACTGGCGTCCGCCATCGGGCGGCCCGGCGCGGCCCGCGCCGTCGGAGCCGCCACCGGACGCAACCCCATAAGCATCGTCATCCCCTGCCACCGGCTCGTCGGCGCCTCGGGCTCCCTGACGGGCTACGCGGGAGGGGTCGAATGCAAACGGTTCCTGTTGCGCCTGGAAGGAGCGGAGGCGATCGACCCCGGCACGCCGCGAGGCTGACTCCGAGGAAGGGGACGGTTCCCGATGAGCGCCGATCGGCCCCGGCACGCCGCGAGGCTGAGCGGGCGCTAGCTGCCCGACTCGGCGGACGGCGCGGTGCCCCCCGTGGACGCGGTGTTCCCCGTCGCGGCCGTCCCGCCCGAATCCGCGGTCATCCCCGAGGGCGCCGTGTTCCCCGACGAGGGAGTGCCCCCAGGAGGCGTGAAGGCGGTGCCCTCGGAGGGAGTGCGGGCCGAGGCCCCCGTGGGCGTGATCGCGCTGGGCCCCGTAGGCGTGACGACGTAGTCGGTGTCCCCGCTCGTCGGGCCGAGGAAGGAGCGCTCGTCGCGCTGATGCCGCAGGATGTTCTCGACGAAGCTGGCCACGGCCTCCTCCGTCGGGATGTCCCGCCCCGCCTGCTCGGATATGAACCACCGGTGATCGAGGATCTGGTGGAAGAGCTCGGCGGGTTCCAGCTTTCCCATGAGCTCGGCCGGGACGGCGTTGATGGTCGGCTGGAAGACGTGTGTCATCCAGTCGTGGGCGATGACGGTCTGCGGCACGGCGGCGCGGTCGGTCATGACGCGGTACTGCTGGATGTCGTTGATGAGCCTGCGAGCCTGGTTCTCCTGGACGTCCATGCCCGTCAGACGCATGATCTTGCGCGAATAGTGCCCGGCGTCGACCACTTTGGGCTGGACCGACAGGCGGGCCCCGTTCAGGTCGGCCGATATCGTGATCTCGCCGACTTCGAAGCCCAGGTTGTTGAGCCGTTCGATCCGCTCCTCGACCTTCCACCGCTCGTCGGCGGAGAACGAGGACTCCATCGTCAGGTCGTCCCACAGGTCGTGGTACCGCTGTGAGAAGCTGTTGCCGACTTCGATCGTGTCGTAGTCGGAGGGGAGGAGGCGACCGGCCTGCAGGTCCATGAGCTCGCCGATGATGTTGGTGCGCGCCACGTCGATGTCGTATTCGCGTTTGCCGTCGGTCAGGTGGTCGTAGAGCTCGCCGGTCTCGGCGTCCACGAGATAGGCGGCGAACTCGCCGGCGTCCCTGCGGAACAGGGTGTTGGACAGCGAGACGTCTCCCCAGAAGAAGCCGAGGAGGTGCAGCCGCACCATGAGCACGGACAGCGCGTCGATGAGGCGCCGTATCGTCGCCGGGCGCTGGTGCTTGCCGAAGAGCGCCCGGTAGGGAAGAGAATAGGGGAGGTGCTCGGTCACGAGGGCGGCGTTGAGGGGCTCGCCGCGTGAGTCGACCCGTCCCGAGATGACCGCCAGAGGCTCGACGCACGGGGCGTTCAGCCGCATGAGGTCGCGAAGCATCCCGTATTCGTGGGCCGCCACCGGCTGTCCGATCTCCTTGATCGCCAGGATGCGCCCGTCGACGCGGACGAAACGGACGATGTGCCGCGAGATTCCACGGGGAAGCGCTTCGACGATGCTGTCCGGCCACTCCGAGAGAGGCGCCCGCCACGGTAGGTCGAGAAGCGCGCCGTCGGCTCGTGCAGCCATGATCCGCAGAGCATGCTCCAATGCAGTGTACCTTCCGTCAATAGATCGGGCGGACGCGCGCTGTCGATCGAGCCGCGGCGTCCCGTCCGAGCGGTGGAAGCCGGGCGCGCAGCCGCACCCGGCTTCCAGTTCTATCCGCTAGCGGTCGATTCTCACCGAACGACGAAACGATTCCCCGTCAGGGCGGAGAAGTGATGCGTCCGCTCGGGGTCGGGGGCGAGGTAGATCGTCGACCCCTGCTCGGGGACGACCTCGGGCTCGATTCGCACGGTGACCTGGTTGGACTCGTCGCCCGAACCGAACTTCGACGTCTCCCGCTCGGCCCCGGCGATCGTACCGTAGACATAGGCGTCCGAGCCAAGGCTTTCGACGAACGTCACCTTCAGGGGGATGGCCGAGTCGAAGGGCTCGGCCGTCCACGCCAAGGCCTCGGGCCGGAAGCCCAGGACGATCTGCGGGGTGACCTCCCTGGAGCCGGCGGCCTGGTCGTCGTCCGCCGGCTCGGCGTCGCCACCCGGCGAGGGAGCCGAGGCGGGTCCGCCCGCCTTCTTGTACTCCTCTTCGAGCTGGCGGACGACCTGCGGCGGGAGGAGCACCG
>NZ_KE951444.1:0-1040 GCF_000466165.1 Actinobaculum sp. oral taxon 183 str. F0552 | reverse complement strand
AGGAGCACCGTCGCATCGCCGTAGACGGCGATGTCGCCCTGAACCCGCCACTTCCCGAGGTTCATGGCCGGAGAGCCGATGAAGCCGGCGACGAAGGCGTTGGCGGGCGTGGTGTACATCTCTGACGGCGTGCCGACCTGCTGGAGGAGGCCGTCCTTGAGCACCGCGATGCGGTCGCCCATCGTCAGCGCCTCGGTCTGGTCGTGAGTCACGTAGACGGTCGTGATCCCCAGCCTGCGCTGCAGCGAGGCGATTTGGGTGCGCGTCTGCACGCGCAGTTTGGCGTCGAGGTTGGACAGAGGCTCGTCCATGAGGAAGACGCGCGGCTCGCGGACGATCGCGCGGCCCATGGCCACGCGCTGGCGCTGGCCGCCCGAGAGGGCCTTCGGCTTGCGGCCCAGGTAGGGCGTCAAGTCCAGGATGCGAGCAGCCTCCTCGACCCGCTTGCGGATCTCGTCCTTCGGCACGCCCTGGATCTTCAGGGCGAAGCCCATGTTGTCCGCAACCGTCATGTGGGGGTAAAGCGCGTAGTTCTGGAACACCATGGCGATGTCCCGATCCTTCGGTGAGATGTCGGTGACGTCGTCGTCGCCGATGAAGATCCGCCCCTCGTTGACTTCCTCGAGCCCAGCGAGCATTCGCAAAGAGGTGGATTTGCCGCAGCCCGAAGGTCCGACGAGGACAAGGAACTCCCCGTCGTGGATGTCCAAGGAAAGCTGGTCTACCGCGGGTTTCTCGGAGCCCGGGTAGACGCGTGAGGCGTTCTCGAAAGTTACAGATGCCATTGCTGGTCCCTTCACCGGCAGGAACGTGCCGGACGGTCCGTGTGAAGAGTGCCGGGTCGTGTGTCGACTCTGACACGGGCACCGGGTGATGCCCGCGGGTAATTGTTTCACGGATTTTCAGCGGACGCTAGTGGAGGACTGAAATATTGCATAGATTTTGCGTCATCCCTTGCATAAGTCGGTATGCGGGCGGGCGGTTCCCGGCAGCGGCCGCGCGCTGCGCCGGGCGGCCGGCACGGCGCAGCCGGGCGGGGC
>NZ_KE951443.1:10805-11302 GCF_000466165.1 Actinobaculum sp. oral taxon 183 str. F0552 | reverse complement strand
CCCCGACCGGCACCGGAACCGCCGATCCGACGCCCGCGCCGCCCGTCACCGCCTCGCCCGCGCCGCCCGTCGCTCCGACCGCGACGCCTGCGCCGCCCACTACTCCGCCCGCTTCTGCTTCCGTCACCTCCGCCGCGCCCCGCTCCCCCCGCGGGACCGCCTCGGGGTCCGCGACCGCCAGAGGCCCGGTGCTCGTGGCGACGCCCGCCCCCTCACCGCAGCACCCCTCGGTCGTCGCGTCGCCGTCCATCACACTCGATCAGGGCCGGTCCCCGAGCGGACCGGGGGAGGGCACGGCCGCGCCGAATCCGGCCCGAGGCTCGCAGACCTCCGCGAATGCGGCCGGTTCCCCGCACGGTCCGGGAGGCGCGCCCCGACTCGCCCGCACCGGTTCCGGCTCGCGCGGCCTGATCGCGGCCGCGGCGGCGGCGATCGCGGCGGGAACCCTCATCCTGCGCAGGCGCCGCGCCTGTAGGCCTTAGGGACTTCCGTCGGCG
>NZ_KE951443.1:0-10625 GCF_000466165.1 Actinobaculum sp. oral taxon 183 str. F0552 | reverse complement strand
GCGATCGCGGCGTGAACCCTCATCCTGCGCAGGCGCCGCGCCTGTAGGCCTTAGGGACTTCCGTCGGCGACGGGCCCGCGCCTATCCTTGGGGGATGGGCGCGGACGCCCACGCCAATCGAAACGAAGGAGACCCCATGGCTCGCACGCCAGTCACAGTCACCGTCACCGGTGCAGCCGGAAACATCGGCTACGCCCTTCTCTTCCGCATCGCCTCGGGAGCCCTGCTCGGAGAAGGGACCCCGGTCCGGCTGAACCTGCTCGAGATCCCGCAGGCCGTCAAAGCGGCCGAGGGCACGGCGATGGAGCTCAACGACTCGGCCTTCCCCCTTCTCGATTCGGTGAACGTCTACGACTCGCTCGATCAGGCATTCGAGGGGACCGACGTCGCCCTCCTCGTCGGCGCGCGCCCCCGCACGGCGGGCATGGAGCGGGCCGACCTCCTGGAGGCCAACGGCGGCATCTTCGGCCCCCAGGGCAAGGCGATCAACGACCACGCCGCCGACGACGTCAAGGTGCTCGTCGTGGGCAACCCCGCGAATACGAACGCCGTGATCGCCATGCACTCGGCCCCCGACGTCCCCCGATCGCGCTTCACCGCCATGATGCGGCTCGACCACAACCGGGCCATCTCGCAGCTGGCCGCCAAGACGGGCGCGGCCGTCGCCGACATCGAGAAGATGGTGGTGTGGGGCAACCACTCCGCCGACCAGTACCCGGACGTCTCCTACGCCACCGTCGGCGGCAAGCTCGCCGCCGACCTCGTGGACTCCGAATGGCTCGAATCCCATTTCGTCCCCACCGTCGCCAAGCGCGGAGCGGCCATCATCGAAGCGCGCGGCGCTTCCTCGGCGGCCTCGGCGGCCTCGGCGGCCATCGACCACGTCCACGACTGGGTCAACGGCACGGACGAGTGGGTGACCCCGGGCGTCTACCAGGACGGATCGCACTACGGCGTGCCCGAAGGCCTCATCTTCGGAATGCCGGCCACGGCCAGGGGCGGCGAGTGGGCGATCGTCGACGGACTGGACGTCTCCGAGCGCACGCGCGCCGGGATCGACCACAACATCAAGGCGGCCCAGGAGGAGCTCGACGCGGTCCGAGCGCTCGGCCTCATCAAGTGAGCGCGCAGGCCGTCGACTCGGGAGACGAGTCTCTGCGCTGCGGCGTCCGATGAGCTGCGATGCTCCACACGGCATACAACGGTGGGCGGGATCCGGATCCCGCCCACCGTTGTGCCGTCTATCACCCGGCGGTTTCGCCTCCGACTGACGCCGGTGGCATGAAAACCCCGCGATGCCGGGTCGCGTCGATGGTATGTTGGCACTCGTGCCCGGCATCGGCACCGGCCGCGGTGTGCACGCCGCGATCGGAGACGAGCGAAATTAAGTACGGTGCGGTAACCTACTTTCTGGTAGGAAGAATCCGGCGGCCGCTTGCCGCCACGACGTGCCCGTCCAGCGGAACAGAGGGGAGCTGTCTTTGACCGGATCGCAAGCCGAGGGCATCCGCGACATCGGACGTGCGTGGTTCCCCCTCGCCGGAGACGCGGCCCCCGTCGTCCTCCACACCGAACTGACCGGATCCACCCAGGACGACCTCGCCGAACTCTGGCGGGAGGGAGCCGTCCCGCCCGGAACCGCCATGATCGCCGACGATCAGACGGCGGGCCGCGGCCGGATCGGCAGGACGTGGCACTCGCATCCCGGCAAGTCCCTCCTCGTCTCCGTCCTGATCGAACTGCCCGAATCCGTCGCCGACCACATGGCCTGGACCGCCCTGGCGGGCGCCTGCGCCGCGCTCGAATCGGTGCGGATCCACGCCTGCCCGAAGGATCGGCGGGCCGTCGCCGTCTCCTGGCCCAACGACGTCGTGGCCGTCACGGACTCCGGGCCGCGAAAGCTCGGCGGCCTGCTCGGAGAGGTGTGCGGCCGCCGCGACGGGCGCATCGCCGCGGTCCTCGGCTGGGGGCTCAACCTCTCCCTGACCGCCGCGGAGCTTCCCACCGCGACCTCGGCCTCCCTTCTGACGGCCGGCCTGGCGGTCCCCGAGCGCGACCCGCTCGTCGCCACGTGGCTCGACGGCCTTCACCGGCGCCTCGGCGCCCTCGCCGAGACCGGGGACCCCGAGGCCGCGGGCCTGGTGGCCGAGGCCAACGCCGTGACCGAGACCCTCCGGCCGGGGATCACGGTGGGACGCCCCCGGCTCGAGCCCGTCGTCGGGGAGGGGCTGCGCGTCCTGCCCGACGCCTCCCTTCAAATCCGGACAGACGCCGGCGTGCAGACCGTCACCGCCGGCGAGGTATCGCTTCTGGGCATGCAGCCCCATGCGGAAGGAGAAACCCGTTGATCAGCCGCGTTCTCGTCGCCAACCGCTCGGAGATCGCCCTGCGCGTCATACGAACGGCCCGCGACCTGGGGATCACGTCCATCGCCGTGTACGCGGACTCCGACCGCGACGCCCAGTTCGTCACCGAAGCCGACGAAGCCTACGCGCTCGGCGGAACGGCGTATGCCGAGACGTACATGAACGCCGACAAGCTCCTCGACGTCGCGGCCAGGAGCCACGCCGACGCCGTCCACCCGGGCTACGGGTTCCTCTCCGAGATCCCCGGCTTCGCCCAGGCCGTCCTGGACGCCGGAATCGTCTGGATCGGCCCCTCCCCGCAGGTCCTGGACGCCCTCGGCGACAAGATCAAGGCCCGACGGCTCGCCGAGTCGGTCGACGTCGCCCCGGTCGCCGGGATCTCGGGCCCGGTGACCTCCCGGACCCTCGTCGACGACTTCGTGGCGGCCAACGGGTACCCGATCGTCACGAAGAAGGCCGACGGCGGCGGCGGGCGCGGCATCACCGTCATGGAGTCCGACGAGGACCTCGACCTCTTCTTCGCAGCCCACGGGCACGAGACCGACGGATTCTTCGTCGAGCGGTTCATCCGCACGGCCCGCCACGTCGAAACCCAGTGCGCCCGCGACTCCCACGGGAGCTTCGCCGTGATCTCCACGCGCGACTGCTCGGTGCAGCGGCGCAACCAGAAGCTCATCGAGGAGGCCCCCGCCCCGGCCCTGCCCGAGGGCGTGGAGGAGACCCTCGTCGACTGGTCGAGGCGGCTCTTCGAGGCCGTCGGATACGTCGGCCTGGGAACGTGCGAGTTCCTCGTCGAGGGCGACGGGCGCGTCAGCTTCCTCGAAGTCAACCCGCGGCTCCAGGTCGAGCACACCGTCTCCGAGGAGGTGACCGGCCTCGACCTGGTCGAACAGCAGCTGCGCATCGCCTCCGGCGAGCCCATGGCCGAGGCGCCCGCCCCGCGCGCCCACTCCTTCGAATTCCGCATCACCTGCGAGGACCCGGCCAGCGGCATGATCCCCTCCACCGGCACCGTCACGCGGCTGCGCTGGCCGCTCGGGCACGGCGTGCGCATCGAATCGGGGATCAACGAGGGCGTGACCGTCACCCCGGACTTCGACCCCATGCTCGCCAAGCTCGTCGTCACGGCGCCGACCCGCGAGGCCGCCATCGCCCGCGCCCGCCGAGCACTGGCCGAACTCGACATCAAAGGAGTCGCGACGCCCGCCGCCCTCTACTCGTCGGTCGTCGCGCTCGACGAGTTCTCCCCCCACGTCCCCTCGACGCGGTGGTTCGAGGACTCGATCCTCCCGCGGCTGTCGGACCCCGGTGCAGCCGCGGAGCTCGGCGTCAGGCCGGCCGCCCCGTCGCAGCCCGCCGGCCCCCCCGCTCAGGCGGAGGAGCGGGCGACCTTCGTCGTCGAACTCGACGGGCGCCGCATGGAGCTGACCGTGCCCCGCACCATGTTCGCGGGGGCGGGGCAGGCCCACCACCGCGGCGTCCAGCCCCTGCGAGGGGGAGCGAGAGCCCGCAGCGACGCCCGATCCGGCGAACTCGTCGACCCGACCGGCATGGTCAACTCGCAGATCCAGGCGATCGTCGTGCGGGTGTGCGTGGAGACCGGGCAGCGGGTCTCCCGCGGCGACCTGCTCGTCGTCCTCGAGTCCATGAAGATGGAGAGCTACGTCCACGCGCCCTACGACGGCACCGTGGCCGACATAGCCGTCACCGGCGGCCAGAACGTATCCGCATTCCAGCCCCTCGTGCGCGTCACGCGCGCCGGGGAAACCGCGAAGGAGAACCAATGACGCTGACATCGCTCCGGCGGCTTCCGGACACGTCGCAGACGATGGACCTCACGGCCCATCGGGTCCACCGCGACGACTTCGCCGCCTACCAGGAGGGCCTGTCCGCCCTGGCGCGGGAGAAGGCCGAGGTCCGCCAGCACTCGGTGGGCAAGCTGACGGCCCGCGAGCGCATCGCCGAGCTCCTCGACGACGGCAGTTTCACCGAGATCGGCCAGTTCGCCGGCGGCAACATGGCCGAGGGCTACACGGGCGCCGGCGTCATCACCGGCTTCGGGACGGTCAGCGGGGACACCGTGGCCGTCTACGCCCAGGACTTCTCCATCCGAGGAGGAACCCTCGGCAAGGTCGAGGGCGACAAGATCATCGCCCTCATGGACAAGGCCCTCGAGCTGCGCATCCCCGTCGTCGCCATGCTCGACTCGGGCGGGGCTCGCATCCAGGAGGGCGTCATCGCCCTGTCCCAGTACGGGCGCATCTTCAAGAAGACGTGCGAGGCCTCGGGGGTCATCCCGCAGGTCTCGGTGATCCTCGGCCCCTGCGCGGGTGGAGCCGTCTACTGCCCGGCCCTGACCGACTTCATCGTCATGACCCGCGACAACTCCCACATGTTCGTCACCGGTCCCGACGTCGTGCGCGCGACCACCGGGGAGGACGTGAGCTTCGAAGACCTGGGCGGGGCGGTCGTCCACAACTTCCAGTCGGGCGTCGCCCACTACCTGGCCGACGACGAGGCCGACGCCCTCGACTACACGCGCACGCTGCTGACCTACCTGCCCGCCAACTGCGACGGCGCGGCCCGCCGCTGGGACTATCGGGAGAGCCCCGAGGACGCCGCGAACGCCGCCGCCCTGAGCTCCCTCGTCCCCGAGTCGTCCAAACAGCCCTACGACATGACCGACGTCATCCGCTCGATCGTCGACTACGGCGAATTCGTCCAGGTGCAGGAGCTCTTCGCCCCGTCGATCGTCGTGGGCTTCGCCTGCATGGACGGCGAGTCCGTCGGCATCGTCGCCAACCAGCCCCTGTGCGAGGCCGGGACCCTCGACGTCGACGCGTCCGAGAAGGCCGGGCGCTTCGTCCAGTTCTGCGACGCCTTCAACGTCCCCGTCGTCACGCTGGTGGACGTCCCGGGATACCGGCCCGGCACCGAGCAGGAGCAGGCGGGCATCATCCGGCGCGGGGCCAAGCTCATCTGGTCCTACGCGAACGCCACCGTCCCGCTCGTGACCGTCGTGCTGCGCAAGGCCTACGGCGGCGCCTACATCGTCATGGGCTCGAAGTCCCTGGGCGGAGACTTCAACTTCGCCTGGCCCGGCGCGGAGATCGCCGTCCTGGGAGCCGAAGGGGCCGTGGCCATCACCGGGCGGCGCGAGCTCAAGGCCGCCGCCGAGGAGGGCCGCGACGTGGACGAAGTCAAGAGCCAGCTCGTTGAGGAGTACACCCGCGAGAACGTCAACCCCTATCTGTCCGTCGCCAGCGGCGAGCTCGACGCGATCATCACACCCGAGACGACCCGATCGAGCATCGTCTCCTCCCTGCGGATCCTCCGCTCGAAGGACCGGTCCCACCCCGGTCTCCGCCGTCACGGCAACATCCCGATGTGAGCACTCGAAAGGTATTACGCATGACTTCCCAGCATTCGCAGCGATGGATCGCGCACTTCTCCGGCCAGGCCACTCCCTGGCGGACCGAGCTGGCCGAGCTGGTCTCGGATCCGGCCATGGCCGAGCGCCTCGCCGGGGTGCGCGACGCCGGCGAGGCGCTCCTGGCCCCCGTCGCCCCCGAGCTGCTGTCCGTCTCCGGCAGCTTCGACCTCATCGCCGACCCGGTCGGAGCCCCGGCGAGCCCCGCGACGTCCATGCCCGGGATCTTCCTCGCCCAGTACGGCGCCTATCTCGACATCGCCGAGGCCATCGGCTCCGAGCCCGACGCCGCCTTCGGACACTCGCAGGGGGTCCTCGGCGCGGCGGCCACCGACTCGGACCCCGTGCGCCTGTACGCCCTGGCCCGCCTCCTGGGGGCTGCCACGGCCCGTCAGACGCTGCGCGCGGGAGCCCTCCCCGTGGGAGAGGCCACCCCCATGCTCGCCCTGCTCGGCGTCGACCCGGCCAAGCTCAGCCTGCCCGAGAACGTGACGGTCGGCATCGTCAACACCGCCACCGACGTGGTCGTGGTGGGCCTCCCGCCCGATCTGGCCGCCCTGGCGGGGCGAGTGGAGGCCTCCAGCCAGTTCCTCGACGTGTCGGCCCCCTTCCACAGCCCGCTCCTCGAGCCGGCCGTCGCCCAGGTCCTCGACTGGGCGGGCAGATGCGGCCTGGGCGACGTCGAGGGCCTGACCCGCGCCTGCCTGACCGACAGGCTCGACTGGGCCGCGCAGACGCGCGCGATCGTGCCCGCCGGAGGAGTGGTCGTCAACGTCGGCCCGGGCACCGGCCTGGCCCGCATCGCCGTCGACAACCTGGCCGGGTCGGGCGCCGCCTACGTCGAGGCCGGGACCTCGCCCGCCCGCGACGACCTGGCCGCCGGCCGGCCCCGAGAGACCCGCACGGAGGACTGGGCGGACTTCGCGCCGCGCACCCGCAGGATCGACGGGAAGGACGTCCTGGAGACCGCCTTCACCCGCCTGACCGGGCGCTCGGCCATCCTCGTGGGAGGCATGACCCCCACCACCGTCGAACCCGACATCGTCGCCGCCGCGGCCAACGCCGGCCACTGGGTGGAGATGGCCGGGGGAGGGCAGGTGAGCGAGGAGATCCTCTCCGACCACCTCGCGGGCTTGGCCGACAGGCTCGAGCCGGGGCGCGCCGCCCAGTTCAACGCCATGTTCCTCGACCCCTACCTGTGGGACCTGCACTTCGGCTCGCGACGGCTCGTCTCGCGCAAGCGCGGCTCCGGGGCCCCCATCGACGGCGTCGTCATCTCCGCCGGCGTGCCGGACCTGGAGGAGGCCGTCGAGCTCGTCCTGCGCCTGCGATCCGAGGGATTCCCCTACGTCGCCTTCAAGCCCGGGACCGTCGGGCAGATCCGGCAGGTCATCGCCATCGCCCGGGAGCTCGACGAGCGCGGCGCCGACATCCCGCTCATCGCCATGATCGAGGACGGGCAGGCCGGAGGCCACCACTCGTGGGAGAGCCTCGACGAGCTCCTCCTGGCCACCTACGCCGACCTGCGCCACGCCGGCGTCGTCCTGTGCGTCGGCGGGGGGCTGGGCGACCCCGAGGTCGCCGCCTCCTACCTGGACGGCTCGTGGGCGCTCGCGGCAGGACGCTACGCCATGCCCGTCGACGGGGTGTTCATCGGCACGCCCCTCATGGCGTCCCGCGAGGCCGCGACGAACTCGCAGGTCAAGCGGCTCCTCGTCGAGACGCCCGGCATCGAGGAGGGCACGTGGGTGCGGCGCGGAGAGGTCCGCGGCGGCATGACCTCGGGCCTGTCCCAGCTGCACGCCGACATCTACGAGGTCGCCAACGCCAGCGCCGCGTGCTCCCGCCTCCTGGCCGAGGTCGGCTCCGACGAGCGCGCCATCGCCGCGCGCCGCGACGAGATCGTCGAGGCGCTCAGCCGCACCGCCAAGCCCTACTTCGGCGACATCGAGGAGATGACCTACCGCCGGATGCTCGAGCGGTACGTCGAACTCGCCTACCCGTGGGTGGACGAGTCCATCGGCCAGCGCTTCGCCGAACTGCTCGACCGGGTCGAGGGGCGCCTGTGCGAGGCCGACCACGGCGCCTGGCCGAGCGTCTTCGACGGGCCGGTCGACGATCCCGCCGCGGCCATCGAGAAGCTCGCCGCCGCCTACCCGAAGGCCGACACCCTCTGCGTCACGCCCGCCGACGCCGCCTTCTTCGTGGACCTGACGCGCAAATACCCCAAGCCGGTGCCGTTCGTCCCCGTCATCGACGCGGACATCTCGCGCCGCTGGGCCTCGGACACGCTGTGGCAGTCGCACGATCCCCGCTACGCGGCCGACGCCGTGCGCATCATCCCCGGCCCCGTCTCGGTCGCCTGGGTCAAGCGGCTCGACGAGCCCGTCGCGGAGATCCTCTCCCGCTACGAGGAGGCGGCCGTCAAACGCCTGGGCGAGGCGACGCCCGCGTTCAGCCGCATCGCCGAGACGGTCGAAGGCTACCTCGCCTCCGCGCAGTACATCGTCTGGCGCGGGCACCTCACCGACAACCCGGCCCGGATCGACGGGGCCCGGCTGGAGAACGGCGACGGCGGATGGGAGATCGCCGTCCCCTTCGACTCGATCTGGGACGGGACCGGCGCCCAGGCGCACGCCGTCACCGAGATCCGCATCCCCCTGACCGTCCCCGACGGCGCCGGGACCGGAGCCTACCCGATCGTCGACGACGCCCGCCTGGGAGCCGCCATGCGCGGGCTCCTGGAGGCCACTGCCGGGGTGGGGGCCTCCTCGATCGGCGGCACCCCCATCGCATCCCTGCCCGACGACGGCGAGAGCTTCACCTTCCACTTCGACGCCGACGCCGCCTCGGCCCACGCCCTAGTGTGCGCGCCGGGCGACACGGCCACCGCCGGGGCCGTCCCCAGCTCGCTCTTCGGCTCGTGCTGGCCGACGATCTACGGCGCGATCGGGGCCGCGAAGCTCAACGGGTACCCGGTCGTCGAAGGCCTGTTCCTGGCCGTCCACCTCGACCACAGCGAGCATCTGCGCGTGCCCGTCGAGGAACTGGACGGGCAGCTGACCGCCGCGTCCCACGCCACGGGCGTCTCCGACACCGGCGCGGGCCGGGTGATCGGCATCGAGACCCGGGTCGTGGACGACTCTGGCCGCGAGGTCGCCTTCTTCGTCGACCGCTTCGCCATGCGCGGCCGCATCGGGGAGGAGGCCCTGGCCGACCCGGCGCCGCGCGGCGGCGTCGTGGACGTCGTGGAGACCCCCAGGTCCCACCTGGGCACCGCGACGGTGACGGCACCGACGAACATGACCGCCTTCGCGATGGTCTCCGGCGACTACAACCCGATCCACACCTCGCGCGCGGGCGCCGCCTTCGCCGGTGTCGAGGAGCCGATCGTCCACGGCATGTGGCTGTGCGCCGCCGCCGAATACCTCACCCAGTCCATCGTCGGCACCCGGATCCTCGGCTGGACCTACCGCATGTTCGCCATCGTCCCCCTCGGGGCGAAGATCGAGGTGCGCGTCGAGAGGGTCGGGCGCGTGCGCGGCGGCGGGCTGGCCCTGGAGGTCACGTGCACCGCCGACGGGGTCGTGGTCGCCACGGCGAGCGGTGCCGTCGCCGCGCCGTCCACCGCCTACCTGTACCCGGGCCAGGGGATCCAGGCCCAGGGCATGGCCCTCGACGAGCGCGCGGTCTCGCCCGCCGCCCGCCGGACGTGGGAGCGGGCCGACGCCCACACCCGCGAGAAGCTCGGCTTCTCGATCCTGGCGGTCGTGCGCGACAATCCGCGCGAGCTCGTCGCCAACGGCGTGCGCTACCACCACCCCGAAGGCCTGCTCAACCTCACCCAGTTCACCCAGGTCGCCCTGGCGACCGTCGCCGCGGCGCAGACCGAGCGCCTGGCCGACGAGGGCGCCCTGGTCAAGGGCGCGCGGTTCGCCGGCCATTCGCTCGGGGAGTACACGGCGCTGTCGGCCTACGCCGAGGTCTTCCCCCTGGAAGCCGTCCTGGAGATCGTCTTCCAGCGCGGCTCGACCATGCACAACCTCGTCCCGCGCGACGCCGAGGGACGCTCCGACTACCGCCTCGGGGCGCTGCGCCCCAACCAGTTCGGCGAGCGCGACGTGGTCGGCTACGTCGAGTCGATCTCCGAGCGGACGGGCGAGTTCCTGGAAGTCGTCAACCTCAACCTGGAGGGCCAGCAGTACGCCGTGGCCGGGACCGTCGCGGGCCTTGAGGCCTTGGCCGAGGACGCCAACCGCCGTTCCCGCGAGGCCGGGGGCAAGGCGTCCTTCATCCTCATCCCCGGCATCGACGTCCCCTTCCACTCGCGGGTCCTGCGCGGAGGCGTCCCCGACTTCCGGGGGCTGTTGGAGGACCTCCTTCCCCAGTCGATCGACCCGGAGGCCCTCGTCGGGCGCTACATCCCGAACCTCGTCGCCCGGCCCTTCGAGCTCACCGAGGACTTCGCCCGCTCGATCCTGGACGTCGCGCCCTCCGAAGCCGTCGCCGAGCTCGTCGAGGACTTCGAGGGCAACCTCGCGGCCGACCGGGACAGGGTGGTGCGCACGCTCCTCATCGAGCTCCTCGCCTGGCAGTTCGCCTCCCCGGTACGGTGGATCGAGACCCAGCAGGTGCTGCTGGACGCGGGCGTGGCCGAATGGGTGGAGATCGGCCTGGCCGAATCGCCGACCCTGGCGAACATAGCCGCGCGCACGGTCGCAGCCGCCGGAGCGGACGTCACCGTGCTCAACGTGGCCCGCGACGCGGCGCGCGTGCGCCGCGAGGACGTCGCGGCCGCCTCCGAGGAGGCCGCTGCCGAGCCGTCCGCG
>NZ_KE951442.1 GCF_000466165.1 Actinobaculum sp. oral taxon 183 str. F0552 | reverse complement strand
CGGGGGACCTCCCGGCCGGCCCGGCGCCCGTCGCGCCCCGGGCGGCCGCGGGCAGATCGCGGGTTCCGGCCCACGTCCACCTCGACCGCTCCCGGCCGCTCGTCCGGGTCGAGGAGAGTGCGACCCCCGAGCAGGCCGGCGACGACAGGCGGATGGACTCCGGGCCCGTGGAGACCGGAGACAAGCGCCGACGCCGCTCACGTCCGCGTGAGTCCCACGTCTCCGCCCCGCGGGAGGCGACGGCGCCCCGCTCTCTCGGCAACTCCCCTCTCGGCAACTCCGCGGCCGCCCTCCCAGAGCCCGGCCGCGCCGCGCCGTCGAACGGAGGCCCCGGGCGGGGCCGCGAGGGCAGGAGGGCGGCGAAGCTGACGCCTGTCTCTCCGGCCTCGGCTCCCTCGGCCCCCCAGACGTCCGCCTCCTCCGCGCCCCAGGCGTCCTCGTCGCCGGCGGCCGCCCCGGCCAGGCCCGCCTTCGACTCCTCGAAGATCCCGGTGATACCGGCGTGGCGCCTGGAGAACGAGAAGGAGCGCGACACGCCGAACTACATATACGCGATGCGCCAGCAGCAGGTCACCCGCGTGCGCACCGAACAGCTCCTGTGGGAGAAATCAGCGCCCAAACGCGACTCCTCGGCCGGAAGGGCGGAGGCGAACTCCGAATCGATGGCGGCATCGGCCTCCGAGGACGCCGTCAAGCGGGCGGCCGAACGCGAGATCCTCTCGCCCGCCGGACGACTGCTCGCCATCGCCAGCCGCAACAGGACCCCCTTGAGCCTGTCGATCGAACGCGAAGGCGCGAGGCCGGCCGCGGCCAAGCTCACCGCCTGGGGGACGCTCATCGTCGGCCGGGCGTCGTTCACCGACCCCTCCCAGGCGGCGTCGGAGGCCCTCGGCGGCATCGAAGTCGACGGCTGGCGGGCATGGACCGCCTCCGACGGCCGCAGCCTCGACGACCTCTGACTCGCCCGCACCCGACCCCTGCCCGGCATCCCGGACGGCAGCATCTCACCCGCTGCGACCACCGCCGATCTCACCGTCGGCAGCACGATCGACGCGTCGAAGCGCGCTCACGCCATCGCCGTTACGCGCCGTTTCACGCTTCCACGCGCCGTCTATCGCCTCCCGCGCGCCGTCGCGCCTCGGCGCCCCGACCCCGTCGAAGCGCCGCGTCGTCTCCGGGCCGTTACGGCCGAGCACGTAGGCCCTCACGAAACGGGTGATTTCGCCGAAGGCACGTTCGCGCACGTCGCGGCGGGAGAGGGTGACGTCGTGAACGGCGTCCTCGAGCTTGACGAGCGTCGTGTGAGCGCCCAGGTCGGGGACCCGCTTCCAGATTTGCGCGACGTCCAGAACCGAGTCTGCGGCCCGGAAGCCCTCTGTCCACGTCTCGCCGGTGATCGAGCGGGCGGAGGTGAGGACGAGGACCGGGCAGTCGATGGCCAGGCCGCCGCTGACGCGGGCGTGCCCCGCCAGTATCGCCGAGAGCCAGCCGGCGCGCACCGGTGCGCCCGTGCCCGTGCGGAATGCCGGGTCGGGGTTCCACCCCGTCGTCCAGAACGGGTCGTCCGAATCCTCGCCGCGGGCCTGAGGGTCCGGGCCGTTCGCTGCGGCGCCGGTTGCGCGGGCCGTGGCGGCTGCGGACGCGTCGGCGGAGTCCGGGTCGCCGTCTCCGGCGGCAGGCGGGCGCCACGCGGTGATCGCCCGCTGGTAGAAGTCGCCGTCGCCGGAGGGGATGACCGAGGTGGGGGAGAGCCGGGCGAGCATGTCCACGACGGGGGCCCCGATCTGCCGGGCCATCGTCGAGCCGTGGTACTCCAGCCACGGGGCGTTCAGGACGAGCCCCTGGGCTGCGCCGGGGTGGCGGTCCGCCCACAGCGCGACGACGAGGCCTCCGGTCGAATGCCCGTAGATGACCAGGGGCAGGCGGCCGCGGTGCTCCTCGTAGACGAGGTCGGTGCAGGCGTGGATCTCCTCGTCGTAGGAGGCGAGGTCGCGGATGAACCCGAAAGTCTGCCCCTCGCGCAGGGACCTCCCGTACTTGCGCAGGTCGACGGCGTAGAACCGCCCGCCGGCCGCTGAGACGGCCCGGGCGAGCTCGACCTGGTAGAAGTAGTCGTTCCAGCCGTGGATCGCCAGGAACACGAAGTCCGGGTGCTGCCGCAGGGGCCGGCCGGGCCCGCCCATCGCCGGGTCGTCCTCGGGGACGTGGACGACGACGGTCGTTGCGACCGGGCCCTCTTCGTCCGGGTGCAGGTCTATGGTGCGTGACATGAACCCTGGGCCGAGGATGTCTCGGTCCCATGCTGCGCGATCCTTCATGCGCCTATCGTGCCACGGCCGGGGCGGGTACGGCCCCGGCAGGGCTTCCCGGCCCGCCGATCAGTTCAGGGATGCGAGGAACTCGGAGACGATGCTGGAAACTTGGTCGTTCTCCACGAGGAAGCCGTCGTGCCCGTGGCGGGAGCGGACCGTGCGCACCCCCGTCGCCCCGGGCAGCGCGTCGGCCAGGCGGCGCATGTCCGCCGGGTAGAAGAGCCGGTCGGAGTCGACTGCGACGACGAGCGCGGGCATCCTCATCTCGGCCAGGACGGCGTCGACGCCGCCGCGCCCCCTCCCGATGTCGTGCGTGATGAAGGCCCGGGAGATCGTCAGATAGGAATTGGCGTCGAAGCGCAGCGCGAGCTTGTGGGCGTGGTAGTCGAGGTAGCTCTGGACGGCGAAGCGCCCGCCGTGGAGGGGATCCTCGCCTCTCTGGGGCGAGCGGCCGAATCGCGTGTCGAGCTCCGGGGCGCACCGGTATGACAGGTGCGCGATCTCGCGAGCCAGCCCCAACCCCTGGGAGGGGCCGTCGTCCTCGGGCGCGTCGTAGTAGTTTCCCGCCCGCCACTTCGGGTCGCCCTGGATGGCGCAGATCTGGAAGTGGGCGTAGGCCACCTGTTCGGCGGTGGAGGCCGGCCCGGCGACCAGGACCGCGATGGAGCCGACCCTCTCCGGGTAGGTCGCGCCCCACTCCATGACGCGGCTGCCGCCGAAGCTGGCCCCCGCCACCATCGCCCAGCGGGAGATCCCGAAGAGGTCGGCGAGCTTGGCTTCGGCCGCGCACATGTCGCGGATGGTGATCTCGGGGAAGCGCGGCCCCCACGGGGCGCCGTCGGGGGCGGGCGAGGCCGGGCCCGTCGAGCCCTGGCAGCCGCCGAGCACGTTCGGGCAGACGACGAAATACCGGTCCGTGTCGATCGCCAGGCCCGGCCCGACGACGTCGTTCCACCACCCGTCCTCTCCGCTGCGGCTCGTCGCGTGCGAGTCCCCCGTCAAAGCGTGGCACAGGAGCACGGCGTTGGAGGCGTCGGCGTCGAGGGAGCCCCAGGTCTCGTAGGCCAGCCGGACGGCGGGCAGACGCCCGCCGAGCTCGAGCTCGAGCGGACCGATGTCCGCGAACTCGCGTTCGCCGGGGTCGTCTCCTTCCCTCCAGGCGCCCGTGACCGGGACGGTCAGGCGGGGGGCGGGGCGGTAGCCGGTGTCGAAGTCTCGGATCGGCTCGGCGTCCGTCACCGGGTCGAGCGGGGCGTGCCCGACGAGGAAGCTGGGCGATTCGGGGGTCATCCGGTTCTCCTGGTCCGCTTGGCACGCCGCCGCTATTCGGCGGCGGACGCCGCCTTCGAGCTGGCCGCGGCGAGCGCCTGGTCGAGGTCGGCGATGATGTCGTCGATCGTCTCGATCCCGATCGAGAGCCGGACGGTGCCGGGGGTGATGCCCGCCGCCGCGAGCTCCTCGTCGTCCATCTGCGAATGCGTGGTGGAGGCCGGGTGGATGGCCAGCGATCGCACATCGCCGATGTTGGCCAGATGGGAGAACAGCTCGAGGGATTCGATGAAGGCCTGGCCCGCCGGGCGTCCGCCGGCGATCTCGAAGGTGAAGACCGAGCCGGCGCCCTTCGGCGCGTATTTGCGGGCGAGCTCGTAGTACGGCGAGGAGACCAGACTGGAGTAGCGGACCGACTCGACGGAAGGATGCCGGTCGAGGAACTCCGCCGCCGCCTTCGCGTTGGCCAGGTGCCGTTCGACCCTCAGCGAGAGGGTCTCCAGGCCCTGGGCCAGGAGGAAGGCGTTGAACGGGGAGACGGCCGCGCCCGTGTCGCGCAGCAGGACGGCGCGGATCCGGGTGACGAAGGCCCCCGGCCCGATCGACGCGAAGGACAGGCCGTTGTAGGAGGCGTCCGGTTCGGTCAGCAGCGGGAATTTGCCGTTGGCCCAGTCGAAGTCGCCCTTTTCGATGATCGCGCCGCCGATCGAGGTGCCGTGGCCGCCCAGGAACTTAGTCGTCGATTCGACCACGATGTCCGCGCCGTGGTCGAAGGGGCGGACGTTGTAGGGGGTTCCGATCGTGTTGTCGACGATGAGCGGGACGCCGTTGGCGTGGGCGATGTCGGCGAGGACCTCCAGGTCGAGGAGGTCGCCCTTGGGGTTGGGGATCGTCTCGCCGTAGAGGGCGCGGGTGCGGTCGTTGACGAGCGCCCGCCAGCTCTCCGGATCGTCGGGATCCTCCACGAAGCGTACCGTGATGCCGAATTGGGCCAGCGTGCTCTTGAACAGGTTGTACGTGCCGCCGTACAGGGAGGGGGAGGAGACGATTTCGTCGCCCTGCTGGGCGACGTTGAGGACGGCGTAGAGTTCGGCGGCCTGGCCGGAGGCGACGAGCAGGGCAGCGGCCCCTCCTTCGAGCGCGGCCAGGCGCTCCTCGACGACTGCCTGGGTCGGATTGGTCAGGCGCGTGTAGATCGGTCCGAGCTCGGTCAGGGCGAAGCGGTCGGCCGCGGACTCGGTGCTGGGGAAGACGTAGGAGGTCGTCTGGTAGATGGGGAGGGCGCGGGCTCCGAAGTCGGAATCGGGGGTTTGGCCCGCGTGGACCTGGAGGGTCTCGAAGCCCCACTGGTTGTCGGTCATTTCTCTTCTACTCCTGGAATGTTGTTCGTCAGGAGCGGGCCGCGGGGCGCAGAGGAAGGCAGCCGGGCGCGGTGCGCAATGCTCCGCGGGGTGCTGCTGTCAGTTCTGCTGTCCATTCAAGCCCGCACAGACTGCTGGGGTGGGCTTGCAGCGCGCGTCGTCCGGACCGGGCCGGTGAGTCGCACGCTAGATGGGCATTCGCATGAACATGGCACTCAGCATAAGGGGTCGGGCGAGCCTTGGCAAAACCCTCCGGCCCTCTCGCACTAGGGGGGTGGCGTGCGAGAGGGCCGGAGGGTGGCGGTGTCCATGGGCGGGCCCGGGGAGCGACGCGGCTCCGGGCGATGCCCCGCTACCCGGTGAACGCTTCCGCGGTGGACACCGCCTGCGAGGCGAGGCCGGGAAGCGTTGTCGACTCCGCCTGGTAGTTGAGGACCGCGATGGCGTTGGCCGGCGAGTAGTCCAGGCCCGAGGGGCGCCGGTCGACCGTCGTGTGGGCGTCGGTGATGAGCGTCACTGGGAAGCCCCGGTAGAGGGCCCCGTTGAAGGTCGAGCGCACGCAGTTCTCGGTCAGGGCTCCGCACAGCACGATGCGGTCGGCGTTCAGGCGTTCGAGGACCTCGCCGAGATCGGTGTCGGCGAAGGCGTCTCCGAAGCGCTTGTCGACGATGGGCTCGCCGTCGAGGGGGGCGAGCTCGGGCACGATCTGCCAGCCGGGGGACTCGGCGCGCAGGCGTGCGTTCTGGTGACGCACCCAGACGACCGGGATCCCTTTGGCGCGCGCTCGGTCCACGAGGGCGGCGATGTTCGCGACGACGTCGTCGCGCCGGTACGCGGCGGCGACGACGTCGACCTGGACGTCGACCACGAGGAAGACCGGGCTGTCGGCTGCCTTGTTCTTGTGCATATTCGACTCCTCCAATCGCCGGGACCGACAGAATCGGCCCACTGATGCGGGATATGAGACGAGTCTAACATTTTACGCTTCCGTAGCCCAGGCGTCGCGGCCCGCGGGCGGGCGGATCGCACCGATGGCGCGGGAATGGCGGTGGGCGCGGGCGCGTCGCGGACGGCGATCGGAGCCGAGTCGGGGCGGAGGCCATCGCCTTGTCCTGCGGCGGAAAACCGGGGTTCCCGGGCCGCGGCCATGTGAAGGGCTAGCATAGACGAGGCGGATGTGACAAATGTTAAACGTGTTGGTTTCGTGACGAAACTGTTATACGGTGTGATTGTTGTGAAGGCTGATAAGTCAAGTGCGACACGCCGGAGGCGCGTCGTCCGCTTGTCGGGTGACGGCCTTCCTCAAGAGAAAACCGGAGGACACGTGCGGAATCGCAGAATCAACCAGGGCATCGTGGCGGCCACCGTCGTCGTCTGCGCGGCGAGCGGCCTCGGGGCGCCCTCGAACGCAGACGACGGCGGCGACGACTCGCTCGAACGGGCGCAGCGCGCCGAGCAGCGGACGGCGTCGGGCGTGGCGGCGACGGAAACGCGCCTGACCGAGCTCAGCGCGAAGGCGAATCGGCTCAAACTCACCGCGGCTCAGGCTGAGGCCGAGTCGATCACCGCTCAGCAGGAGCTCTCGACGTCGATCAGCAAGGCCGTCGAGGCCCAGGAGGCGGCGAATGCGGCGGAGGCCAACCTCGCGCAGGCCCGCAGGCGGATCGGCAGGCTCGCGCGCGAGAGCTACCGCGAGGGTTCCTCGCCTCTGAAGGGGGCCAGGCTGGTGGGCGGGACGAAGACGGCCGCCGAGGCGTACAAGCGCGCCAGGGCCTACCGGATTCTCGCCAATAAGACGAACCGCGACGTCAGTGCGTTCGAGAATGCGCGCGCGAATGCGGTGACCCTTCAGAAGGCGGCCGACCAGAAGGCCAAGGAGGAGTCCGCGAAGGCCTCCCAGGCTCAGCAGGCGGTCGCCGAGGCGTCGCAGGCCTCGACGAAGGCCCGGAGCGAAGTTGAGTCCATCGCTCAGGAGCGCAACGCCCTCGTCTCCCGACTTGCCGCCCAGAAGGGCGTGACCGCGGAGCTCGTCAAGCAGCAGCGGGAGCAGAAGGAGGCGGCCGCCGAGTCGAAGGCCGAGGCCGAGCGTCAGGCCGTCGTCGTCGCGGCGCAGAAGAAGGTGGAGGCCGAAGCGCAGGCTGAAGCGCGCAAGCAGGCCGAAGTGCAGGCTGAGGCGCAGAAGCAGGCCGAAGTGCAGGCTGAGACGCCCGCGCCGGCCGATTCACAGGCCGACGACTCGCAGACTGCCTCGGATCCCGCGGGTGGCGGGCAGGATGGACAGTCGAAGACCGGGCAGGACGGACAGACGGAACCCGAGCAGTCCGAGCGCACGGAGGGGAAGCAGGCCGAGCAGGCGCAGCCCACCGCTTCCGCGCAGCCGACGCCTGCTCAGCCGAAGCCATCCCAGACGCCTACGCCGACGGCCCAGCAGACGCAGTCACAGCAGGCGCAGGCCGCATGGCGTGCCCAGCAAGCCCAGGCGGCCCAGCAAGCCCAGGCGGCCCAGCAAGCCCAGGCCGCATGGCGCGCCCAACAGGCCCAAGCCGCCCGACAGGCCAGGCAGCAGGCCGAGCAGGCTCAACGGGTCCAGCAGGCGCAGGCGGCTCAGCGCGCTCAGCAGGCGCAGGCCGCATGGCGTGCTCAGCAGGCTCAGCGCGCTCAGCAGGCGCAGGCCGCATGGCGTGCTCAGCAGGCTCAGCGCGCTCAGCAGGCGCAGGCCGCATGGCGTGCTCAGCAGGCTCAGCGCGCGCAGCAAGCCCAGGCCGCATGGCGCGCTCAGCAGGCGCAGGCGGCGCAGCAGGCCAGGCAGCAGGCCCAAGCCCGCCAGTCCGCGGGATCGGGACTGGGCAGCCAGGTGGTCGCCTACGCGCGGCAGTTCGCCGGGGTCCGCTACGTGTGGGGCGGGGTCTCGCCGGTGACCGGTTGGGACTGCGTCGGGTTCACCAACTACGTCTACTCGCATTTCGGGCGCAGCACCCCGAGGAGAACGGGCAGCTCGGTCAACCAGTTCTGGAAGGGCTACACGATCGTCCCCGCCTCCCAGCGCCAGCCGGGCGACCTCATGTGGTGGCCGGGACACGTCGGCATCTACACGGGCAACAACATGCACATCGCGGCCTGGAACCCGAGCATGGGCACGCAGGAGCGCGCCGTGTGGGGCAGCCCGGTGTACATGCGCATCGTGTGACGGGCCGAAACCCCAGTGAAGCTCTCGTGCGGTGACGGGGTCCTCCTCTGCGGCGACCGCCGGCACTGGACGGCCGGCTCCGCCGAACGCGGCGCCGACGCCGGCCCGCCGCGGCCACCGTCACCGCGCGAGTTGAATGGATGAGGGCCCCGATTCCGGGGCCCTCATCGCTGTTCGACATCAGGCCGCCGGCCGGATCCCGCCGGCCCCGGCGCCGTGGCATCCCCTGGCCTGCGGCGGCGAGCAGCCGGTCAGTAGTGTTCGTCGATGGCCCGCTGGAACGACGTGCGGATCTCCTCCTCGGCTTCCTCGCGACCCACCCAGTGGGCGCCCTCCACGGACTTGCCCGGTTCCAGATCCTTGTACACCTCGAAGAAATGCTGGATCTCCAGGCGGTGGAATTCGGAGACGTCATCGATCTCCGTGCGCCACGAGGCGCGCTGGTCGCCCGCGGGCACGCACAGGACCTTGTCGTCGCCGCCGTGCTCGTCGCGCATGCGGAACATGCCCAGCGCCCGGCACCTGATGACGCAGCCCGGGAACGTCGGCTCCTCCAGAAGCACCAGAGCGTCCAGGGGATCGCCGTCCTCTCCGAGCGTGTCGTCGATGAACCCGTAGTCGTCCGGGTAGCGGGTCGAGGTGAAGAGCATGCGATCCAGGCGGATGCGGCCCGTCTCGTGGTCGAGCTCGTACTTGTTGCGATTGCCCTTCGGGATCTCGATGGTGACGTCGAACTCCATGATGTTGCTGCTCCTTTGTAGCCAAGGGGTGCGGGCACAACGAACCGTCGCTTCCGTGGGAGACTGTCACCGTGAAGAAGATGACGCGGACGGCGATTGCGGCGGCGATGCTCCTCTCAGGCGGTTACGTCGTTGCTGATGCCTACGATCTTACCCCGGGGTTTCTCACGGTGCGCGATCGCGAACCCGATCCCCAACCGTATCCGACGGTCTCGCGAGCGATCACGGGACCCCCTCGCCTACCCGCGTGGAACGCGAAGGCGCCACAACCCGATTCCGCCGCCGTAGGCAAAGCGGTGACGTCATTCGCCTCCGATCCGCGCGTCACCGGCCACGTGAGCGTCAAGGTCGTCGACGCGGCAACCGGGAAGACCATCGCCGAACACGAGCCCGACGCCGCCCGGACTCCGGCCTCGAACATGAAGATCGTGACGGCCGCCGTCGCCCTGCGCGTCCTCGGGCCCGCGACGACCCTGCCGACGACGGCGCGCCTGCAGGGAGGGACGATGTACCTCGTCGGAGGGGGAGACACCCTGCTCGCTGCCGGCGCCGGCACGCCCTCGGCCGTCAAGGGCCGCGCGGGGCTCGACGACCTGGCCGAACAGGCCGCCGCCAAGGCGCGCGCGGCCGGCGTGACGAACGTCCAGCTCGCCGTGGACTCGACCCTCTTCCAGGGGCCCGTGCGCCAGCCGGAGGTCAGCGGGGCCAACACCGGGTTCATCATGGAGATGCGCCCCCTGGCGGTCATGCAGTCCCGCAACCAGGCCGGCGCCTACACCCCGAACCCCGACCTGTCCGCCGGGCAGGCCTTCGCCGCCGCGCTGAGCAAGCGCGGCATCGCCGTCACAGCCGTGAACAGGGCCTCCTCGCCCGCGCCGGCCTCCGCCAAGGAGATCGGAAAGGTGCAGTCGGCGCCCGTGCGCGACCTCGTCGATTTCGCCCTGACGGAATCCGACAACACGACGGCCGACGCGCTCGGCCACCTCGTCGCAGCCAAATCGGGCGAAAAGCCCACGTTCGACGGCGCGGGCCGGGCCACCGTCGCCGAGTTGAAGAGGATGGGGCTGGACACCAAGGGAGTGGTCGTCGCCGACAATTCGGGGCTCTCCGCCTCGAACCGGCTCAACGCCGCACTCCTGACCGAGATCCTCAAGCAGGCAGGCTCGTGCGACAAGTGCAGGCTCGCCGCCCTGGCCTCCGGGCTGCCCGTCGGCGCCCTGACCGGCACGCTCGACGACCGGCTTAACGGGACCGCGGCCGCCGGCCGCCTCCGAGCCAAGACGGGGACCCTGGCCGACGCGACCTCCCTGTCCGGCTACGTCCAGACGTCCAAGGGGCGCCTTCTCGTCTTCTCGATCCTCGTCGGCGACCTCAAGGAGGGAACCCTCGCCCAGGGCAAGGCGGCGGTGGACTCCTTCGCCGCCAGCCTGGCCGCCTCCTAGCCCCGTCGCCCCCGAGCCTGAGCGCCGAGGCTCTGCTCACGGGAGGAGCGGCGCGCGGGGGCCGCGGAGCACGGCCGGGAGCCGTCCCGCGCGGGCGCGCGGATTTCGCCAGGCGTGGATTGCCCCGCGGCGGATGGCACGCCCGACTGCGGGCGGGATACCGTAGGGGGCATGGCCAGGATCAATCCGGATACGGCGCACAGAGTCGCGCGATGGATGTCAGGCGCGGGCCCGTCCGTGACGCCGGCGGACGCCCGGGCGACGGTCGCCCAGCTGCGCGCCCAGGCCGCGCGCGCCCCGATGATCGTCGCCGACGTCACCGGTCTGGACGAGGCCGCCCGGACCGCGGCGCGGGTGCCCGTGATCGTGGTCGACCGGCCCGGCTGGGCCAAGGCCGCCGCACAGCTCGCCGGAGACGTCATCGGCCCCTACATGGGCTCCGGCTCCGGCCCGCTGGCCGACGCCATGGCCTCGGCCGAGATCGCCGTCGGCGTGTCGGCCGTCGCCATGCGGGTGCTCGGCCAATACGACCCCTTCTGGGCCGGCCCGCAAGGCGCAGGCCCGCTCCCCGGTGGCGCGGCCTCGCTTCAGGAGCCCGCCGTCGGACGGCTCCTGCTCGTCGCCCCCAACGTCCGCGCCTTCGGCGCCGCATACTCCCTCGACCGGCAGGACCTGGCCCTGTGGATCTGCGTCCACGAGCTCACGCACGCCATCCAGTTCGCCGCGGCCCCCTGGCTGACCGACTACATCCACTCCCGGGCCAGGGCCCTGCTCGAACTGGTCGAGGCCCCCGAGCGGCCCTTCACCTTCGACTCCGGCCCCGGCGCCGATCTCACCGCCCTCATGAGCCTGCTCGAAGGCCACGCGGAATTCGTCATGAACGAGGTGCCCATCGCCCGGATGCCCGGCAAGAGGCACCTCATCGACGCCATGAAGGCGCGCCGCGAGGCGGGCAGCCCCATCGCCGCCTTCCTGCAGAGGGCTATCGGCCTGGACCTCAAGAGCGCCCAATACCGCGACGGGGTCGCCTTCGTCCGCGAGGTGGTCCGCCAGGCGGGGCACGAAGGCCTGAACGCCGTGTGGACGAACCCGCTCTTCGCCCCCAGCCTCGAAGAGATCGCCGCGCCCTCCGCCTGGATCAGGCGGGTCGTGGGCGCCTGATGGCAGGCCCTCATCGCGCGCTCGCGGAGACTCGCAACGCGGTCGAGTCGGCCTTCCGGGATGCGGGGATCGACGCCGGCTCGCGCGTCCTGCTGGCCGTCTCCGGGGGCTCCGACTCCATGGCGCTGGCCCAGGCCGCGCTCTTCGTCGCCTCGCGGGCCGGAGTGCTGGCGGCCAGCCTGACGGTCGACCACGGGTGGAGGCAAGATTCCCCGGACGAAGCCCGAGCGACCCGCGACCGCCTCGCCGGGCTCGGCGCCGACCCCGCCCTCGTCGTGACGCTCGCCTCCGGCGCGCGCCGCGGGCCGGGAGA
>NZ_KE951441.1:8015-12785 GCF_000466165.1 Actinobaculum sp. oral taxon 183 str. F0552 | reverse complement strand
GACGGCGCCCGACCCTGCACCGCCAGCCGCGGGGGGGGCCGCCTCCGGCGAGCCGGCTCCAGCTGGCCCGCCGGAGCCGCGCGCCCAGCATCATGGCGTCACACCCCCTTGACATGACGTCGTATAGGCGTCACAATGGTGTCATGAAGATGTCGAACCATGCGGACGCTCTGCGCGAGGCCCTCGTCCGCTCGGCGGGCCTGGGCGACGAGCGCGCACGCAGGATCGCCGGCGACCTCGTCGACGCGGCCGGGCCGGCCCTGCAGTTGCAGACGCTCGCCATCGCCGCCGACCTCGCCGCCGAGGTCAACCGCCTCACCGACGCCGTCCACGTCGACGTCATCGTGACCGAATCGGGGGCCGACCTTCGCGTCACGCCGCTGGAAGCGGAGGCCCCCGGGCCGGCCGAACCTCCGCCGCTCGAACCCTCCCCGCCCCAGGCCGGAGGGGAGGAGACAGCGCGGGTCACCCTGCGCATTCCCGAAGGTTTGAAGAAGCGGATCGACGGGCGTGCGCGCGCGGCCGGCGTCTCCCTCAACTCCTGGATCCTGCGGGCCATCCTCTTGGCCAGCCAGGACGGCCCGCCGCGCGGCGGGCCGGCGCGGCGGCCCGGCTCCACGGGCCTCGGCGATTCGCTGCGCGGCTGGGCGAGCTGAGCCAGGCCCGCGCCTTAAGCCACACCACCTAGAAGGAGAACAGCATGTCACGGCAATGGCGGAACGCATTTCCCAGCTCCGGCGTCAAGCGGAGCCGCAGCGGCTCCTATCCGCTCGGCGAGGGGCCCCTCGCCCTCCACATCGAGAACGCCCTGGGCGACGCGACGATCGTCGTCGATCCGCGAGCCGACGGAATCCAGTGGATGGTGGAGGGAAAGGCCGAGGCCGTCGACCGCACCGACGTCAGCTGCGTGGACGGCGTCCTCCAAGTGATCCACGGCGGCAGGCGCTCCCTGTTCGGCGAGCGCATGACCGCCTCGATCGTCAGGAACGACGACGTGGACGTCTACCTGACCGTCCCCCGCCGGCCCGCCAACGCGTACGTCAACCTCGCGTTGGGCGACCTGGAGGTGCGAGGCGCCGAATTCGGGCCCGCGACGGTCCGCATCGGAAAGGGCGACGCCGAATTCGAGGCGCTCGGCCCCGGCCCGGCGGCTCTGGCCGACGCCGATCCGCATACGCCCGGCGCCCCCGCGGGCGCCGAGGCGGCGACGGAGAGCGTCGTCGACGTCAAAATGGGCGATATCGAGGTCGGAACCGGCGGCCGCCTGCGCCTGAGCACGAAGGCCGGGGATGTCGACGTCCACGACATGACGGGGGACGTCACCGTCAAAGTGGGAGCCGGTGACACCGCCGTCGGCTCGATACGCCGGGGAGACCTCGTCGCCGAGAGCGGCCTGGGCGACATCCACGTGGGCGTGCCCCGGGGAACCGCGGTCCTCCTGGACTGCCACAGCAGCGTGGGCGACGTCGACTCGCGTCTGACCGCGGGCGAGCCCGACCCCCAGGCGCCCCGCGTCTCCATCGCCGCCAAGACGAGACTGGGAGACGTCAAGATCGGCTACGCCTGACCGCGTCCCCGCCCGCGCCGCAGGCCCTATCCCAGGGAGAGGAAGGTCCCCAGGAGGAGGCAGGCGAACCCGGCGGCCCCGACGGCGATGCCTTCGACGTTCCACTCGCTCGTGTGGGCGAGCGAGCGCGGATTGCGACGCGGCGGGAACTCCTCTTGCATGTCCTCGATGAGGTTGTAGGCCGCCCGCGTCGAGCAGGTCGTCTTGTGGACGCCCGAACGGATGAACGCGACGGAGCGGGACGCCGCCCGATGGCCGCGGGAGGCGCCCGAGCCTCCGAAGGACCGGACGGCGATCGGCCTGCCCTTGGCGGGGGTGAGCTTGAGGCCCCACCGCGTCTCGGTGGCGGCCAGCTGCCCGAAGGGGATGAATACGCGTCGCAGGGTGTTGTGAATCCCCACACCGTCGGCATTGACCTCGAGATGGGGCATGAGGTAGAAGGCCCAGGCGATCAGGCACAGCCCCACCGAGAAAAGCCCGGTATGCCCGAGATCTTTCAGGCCCGTCTGCGTCAGCTGGACGACGAACAGCGTGGCCCCCAGGGCCGCTAGGCCGACCGCGGTGACGTACTGGGATGACGTGCGCAACAGGTATCGGGGTTCCATGGTGCTCATCTTCGCCCATGAGCGCGTAGAATCGAAAACCGGCGTATCGCGCGCCAGCGTTGAAGGCGCCCCACGGGCCCAAGCTTGCACGGGGCAGGGTAGAGCAAAGGACCCTTATTTGAGCATCCGGACGGATCTGCGAAACGTGGCCATCGTGGCACACGTCGACCACGGCAAGACCACACTCGTGGACGCCATGCTATGGCAGTCCGGCGCATTCGGAGAGCGCGCGACGGTGGAGAAGACCGGCGAGCGGGTCCTGGACTCCGGGGATCTCGAACGCGAAAAGGGCATCACGATCCTCGCCAAGAACACCTCCGTCCGCTACACGGGCCCCTCGGCCGCCCGGTTCGGCGCCCCCGGAGGCGTGACCGTCAACGTCGTCGACACCCCCGGGCACGCCGACTTCGGCGGCGAGGTCGAACGCGGCCTGTCGATGGTCGACGGCGTCGTCCTGCTCGTCGACGCCTCGGAGGGGCCGCTGCCGCAGACCCGGTTCGTCCTGCGCAAGGCCCTGGAGGCCGGGCTGCCCGTCATCACGATCGTCAACAAGGTCGACCGCCCGGACGCGCGCATCGACGCCGTCGTCAACGAAACCCAGGACCTCCTCCTGTCCCTGTGCTCCGACCTGGAAGACCAGGACGGGCAGGCCCTCGACCGCCTCCTGGAGGTCCCCGTCGTCTACTGCTCGGCCAAAGCCGGCCGGGCCGACACCCGCCGGCCCGAGGACGGGACGCTCCCCGCCAGCCCCGACCTCGAACCGCTCTTCGAGGCGATCCTCCACTACATCCCCGCGCCCGTCTACGACGAGGCCGCGCCGCTGGTCGCCCAGGTGACCAACCTCGACGCCTCGCCCTTCCTCGGGCGGCTCGCGCTCATCCGGGTCTACTCCGGCGAACTCCGCAAAGGCGCCTGGGCGGGGTGGGCCCGCAAGGACGGGACCCTGTCCAAGGTCCACGTCTCCGAACTGCTCGCGACCAACGGCCTGACCCGGGAGTCCGCCCGAGTCGCCCGGCCCGGCGACATCGCCGCCGTGGCGGGCATCGCCGACATCACCATCGGCGACAGCCTCGTCGACCCCGAGGATCCGCGGCCGCTGCCGCCCATCCGCATCGACGACCCCGCCATCTCCATGACCGTCGGCGTCAACACGTCCCCGCTGGCCGGCGAGGTCTCCGGCCACAAGCTCACCGCGCGCCAGGTCAAGGACCGCCTCGACGCCGAACTCGTCGGCAACGTCTCGATCCGAGTGCTCCCCACCGACAGACCGGACCAGTGGGAGGTCCGGGACCGGGGCGAGCTCGCGCTGGCGATCCTCGTCGAACAGATGCGGCGCGAGGGCTTCGAGCTGACGGTCGGCAAGCCGCGGGTGGTGACCAGGCACGTGGACGGCGCCGTCCACGAGCCGATGGAGCGCGCGACCGTCGACGTCCCCGAGGAGTTCCTGGGGGCCGTCACGCAGATCATGGCCGGGCGGCGAGGCCGGATGGAGACGATGTCGAACCACGGCTCGGGATGGGTCCGCATGGAGTTCACCGTGCCCGCACGCGGCATGATCGGCTTCCGCTCCCAGTTCCTCACCCAGACCCGCGGCACCGGGGTCGTCTCCTCCATCGCGGACGGGTACGCCCCCTGGCAGGGTGAGATCGCCTCCCGGACAACGGGCTCGCTCGTCGCCGACCGTGCGGGCCAGGTCACGGCCTACGCCCTCCAGAGGCTCGAAGACCGCGGCACCTTCTTCGTCGAGCCCGGGCAGGAGGTCTACGAGGGCCAGGTCGTCGGCGAGAGTCCGAGGGCCGACGACATGGACGTCAACGTCGTGCGCCCCAAGGAGATGACCAACATGCGCTCGTCTACGGCCGAGGTGTTCGAAACCCTCCAGGCACCGCGCAGGCTCACGCTCGAGGAGGCGATCGAGTTCGCCTCCGAGGACGAATGCGTCGAGGTCGTCCCGCAGGCCGTGCGCATCCGCAAGGTCGTCCTCGACGCGAGCGAGAGGTACAAGACCCATGCCCGGGCGAGGAGAGAGCGGAAGCGATGAGGAATCTCCTGGAGAGCCTGGCGGGCGCGCTCGCGGGCTTCGCCGTCGGACTCCTGGCGACGGTCGTCCACGCCGGACCCGTCGATCTGCCGATCGTCGGGCTCCTCCTGGCGTGCGGCATCGTGGCCAGCGGCTCTTGGTTCGTCATGGAGATGGGCTGGACGCGGGCGTGGTTCGCGGGGCTCGTCGGCATCGCGGGGGCGAGCGTGTGGTTGCTCATGTTTCCTCCCGCCAATGACGCCTTCGTTTCCACCGAGCAGTGGGTTTCCGTGGCCTGGCTGGCCCTGGCGCCGCTGTCGGCCGCGATTCCCGCGATCTGGACCACCCGTCGTCGTGACAGGTGAGCGTTACACTGTCGGAGACAGTTTCAGAAGAAAGGTTCAATTGTGGATCGAGAGGCTGAGAGCACCAAGGGTGCCGGCGACGCTCAGGAGGGGCAGTCCCTGAGCGATTCGGCGCAGAGTGCCCGCGCGCCCGGCGGGAGGCCAGGAGACAGGCCTAATCCCGGACCCGATGCCGAATCGGCCGACGGCGCCGACGCCCGCCATGACGGCGGG
>NZ_KE951441.1:0-7857 GCF_000466165.1 Actinobaculum sp. oral taxon 183 str. F0552 | reverse complement strand
CCCGCCATGACGGCGGGCGTGCGGCGACCGGCGAACCGGCAGCCGCCGAAACGGGCGATGCAGTCGAAAGCGGCGGCAGTGACGCGACCGGCGAAGCCGGCCGGACTGCGGATGACGAAGCCGTCGAGGATGAGGCGGCCGAGCCGGTCGCCGCCGATGAAGAAGACGTCGCAGACGAAGACGCTGCAGACCGCGGCGCGGCCGGATCCACCGCCCCGGTCCAGGACGCGGCGGCCTCCCCCGAGGCGACCGCGGCCCCGTCTTCGCAGGAACAGAAGTCCGAACCCCCCTCCGGGAGCCCCCCGGCGGCATCCGATTCGCCGACCGCCGCGAGCGAAGCCGAGGCGAGCGGGAACGGAACGGCCGGTTGGGCGTCCGAGGTCGGCGAACCCGCCGGAGACGCGCACGCCGCCCCCGACGCGGCTCCACGCGCCTCGACCGGGGGAGCGGACGACCCGATCGACACGGATCCGGCCGACGCGGAAGAGGTTTCGACTGGAGGGTCAGACGTAGGCGAGTTAGCCGATACGGCGCGCATCCCGCCCTCCGCTGCGGACGGCCCCGCCGAGCCTTTTGCGCGCGAAGGCGAGTCCTCGTCGGAAGGCGAGTTCGCGCCGGGCGCGGAAGACGCTCCGTCAGGAGCGGACGACCGACCCGACGAGCCGCACCGCTCCGCTGAGGCTGAGCCGACGGACGCCGGTGAGCCGGTGGACGCTTCCACCCCGGGCGCCGACGCCGCGCAGAAAGCGGACGCCGCGCAGGCCGCGGCAGGGGAGGACGTCGGGGCCGCCCCCGCCGGCCAGTGGGATCCGGGAATCGACGATGAGGCGACGTCCGACGTCGACGTGACGGCGACCATCCCCGTCGTCACCGGCGACATCGTCGAGGCAGGCCGCGCCGGCCGCTTCGACTCGGGCCGCGCCGACGATCACGGCGCCCCGGAGGACCCCGGCGGGTACGGCCTGTCGGACCGCTCCGATCGCGCCGCCGGCGCAGAGGAGCTCGCCGCCCGAGCCGAAGGGGCGGAAGGCGCCGATGAGGCGGCGGACGGCGCGCAGGCCCTCTACGACTTCTCGCCCGAAACTGCTCCGGCCCCCGCCTCCGCTGAAACGGCCGCCGACGCGGCCGAGCCCTCCGCTCCGTCGGTCCGCACTCCCGCGTCGGAGGAGGGGGAGCCCGGCGCCCTGACCTCTCTAGAGGGCAACGACGACCACACGGCGCTCTTCGACGCCGTATTCTCACCGGCGCCGACGCCTTCGGAAGAGAAGCCTCCCGCCAAGGCCGGAGAGCCCTCCGCCGAGGTCGAAGCGAAGGCCGTCGAGGCGGAGGCCGGGCCGGCCGCGGCGGCTGAGGAACTCGGCGAGCTGTTCGACCAGGAGCCGCAGGAACACGGCGTCGAAGAGCCGCAGGACCACGGCCGGGAACCGCAGGAGCGCCGCCAGGAGACGCCGGCGTACGGCCAGCCCGTCGAGCCCGCGAAGTCCGGCCGACCCGGAGTCCAGGAGACCGAGGCCCTGAGCGCGGCCGCGGCGGCGCCCCCGGTCGTTGTGCGTCCGCAGAGCGGGCAGGGGCCGGATGCCGCCGTCGGCGCCATGCCGGCGCAGCCCGCGGCGAGCCCGCAAGCCGCGCTCGAACGCGACGGCGTGGCGGGCTCGGCGCCCCGCAGGCCTCGCCGGGCGCTGTGGACGACGGTGGCCGTGTTCGCCTTCCTCCTCATCGGATACGTGGGCGCCTGCTTCTTCTATTCGGACAGGATCCCGTCCGGGACCCAGGTGTCGGGCGTCGACGTGGGAGGCATGTCGCGCGCAGACGCCGAAGCCAAGCTCACCAGCCGTCTGGGGACGCGTACGAGCCGGCCGATCACCGTCAAAGTCGGCTCGCAGTCGAAGACCATCAACCCGGAGGAGTTCGACGCCGGCTTCAACGTCAAGGGGACGCTGAACTCGCTCACCGGATTCTCCCTCAACCCCGCGCGTCTGTGGCGCAGCATCGCGGGCGGCGGCGATGTCGCACCCAAGCTCGACGTGGACAGGTCGAAGCTGACGACGGTCCTGCGGATCTTCGCCAACGAAACCGACAAGCCCCCGATCAACGCGTCGCTGTCCTTCAACGGCACCACTCCCGTGATGAGCTCGTCGGCCAAGGGGCAGAAGATCGACATGGGCAAAGCCGTCAAGACGGTCGAGCGCAGGCTTCTGAGCGGCAAGCCGATCGCCCTGCCCACAGTGGAGTCCGATCCCGACATCACCGATTCGGAGGCGGACCAGGCTTACAGGAACGTCGCCGAACCGCTCGTCTCGGGACCGCTCAACGTCTCCCTCAACTCGGCCAAGACGACGATCAGCCCCGAGCAGCTCGCGGCTGCGGCCACGTTCTCCCCCAAGAACGGGAAGCTGGCCCTGGAACTGGACCCCAAGAAGCTCGGGGACGCGCTTCGCGCCAACGCCCGGGGAATACTCAAGCCCGGTAAGGACGCCCGCATCGAGATCGTCAACCACACGACCCCCACGGTCGTCCCCTCGGAGGACGGCGTGGGCGTCGACGACGACAAACTCGCCTCCGAAGCCGCTAAGGCGATCACCGGGAACAGGAGCGTGGTCCTCACGCCCAAGCCCGTGACCCCGGCCATCACCACGGAGGCGGCCCAGAAGATGGGCGTGAAGGAAGTCGTCGCCCAGATCGAGACGCCTCTGACCGACGACGCCGTGCGCACGAAGAACCTCCAGATCGGAACCGCGAAGGTGGCGAACACGCTCGTCAAACCGGGTGACACCTTCTCCCTCCTGAAGGCCCTCGGCCCCATCGACGAGGCGCACGGCTTCGTCTCTTCGGGAGTCGTGAGCAACGGCTTCAACTCGACCGCGCTGGGCGGCGGGCTCTCCCAGCTGTCCACCAACACCTACAACCTCGGCTTCCTCGCCGGGTACGAGGACATCCAGCACAAGCCGCACTCCAAGTACTTCTCGCGTTACCCCATCGGCCACGAGGCCACCCTGTGGGAGGGGAAGATCGACATGATCTGGAAGAACACGAGCAAGTACGGCGCGGTCATCGACACGTGGGTCGCCGACGGCAAGGTGTATTCGCGGCTCTGGTCCACCAAGTACTGGGATGTCGAAGTCAAGACGAGCGCCCCCTACAACAAGACCTCGCCGACGACCAGGCGCAATCCCGCAGCCGACTGCCAGCCGTCGAACGCCAGCGCGCCCGGGTTCACGGTCAACATCTGGCGCAAGATCTCGCTGAACGGGACCGTCCACAAGGAGGAGACGACGTCCTGGACCTACCAACCGGTCGACGCCGTCGTCTGCCACTAGCCGGGGCCCCGCCGACCGGCAATCCGACGCATCGCTGAGACGGCCGCGCAGTGGCGGACGTCTCAGCGATCGCCATGTGCGGACGCACTAATGTTGAGGGAAAGAAAGGATGGTCATGGCCTACATCATCGCCCTGCCGTGCGTCGACGTCAAAGACCGTGCGTGCGTCGACGAGTGCCCCGTCGACTGCATCTACGAGGGTGATCGTACGTTATACATCCATCCCGACGAATGCGTGGACTGCGGCGCATGCGAGCCGGTCTGCCCCGTCGAGGCGATCTACTACGAAGACGACCTGCCAGAGGAATGGACCGTCTTCCAGCGCGTCAACGAGGAGTTCTTCGACGACCTCGGCTCGCCCGGCGGCGCCCAGGGGATCGGCCCGACGGGGGCCGACCACCCGTACATCGACTCGGTTCCCCCGCAAAGCCGCGAAGACTACGAGTAAGCCCCGCCATGGCGCTGTACGGCGGGGCCCTCCCCGACTTCCCGTGGGATTCCCTCATCCCGATCCGCGAGCGCGCCGCACGGCACCCGGACGGCGCGGTGGACCTGACCATCGGCACACCGGTCGACCCCGTGCCCGGCGGCGTCCGCGACGCCCTGTGCGCGGCTTCGGACTCGCCGGGCTACCCGCCGACGATCGGCACGCCCGCCCTGCGCGAAGCGATATACGACTGGTGCGCCAGGCGCCGGGGCGCGGCCACCCGCGACGGCCTCGGCGTGCTCCCCACCATCGGCTCGAAGGAGACGGTGGCCCTCCTTCCCTCCCTCCTCGGGCTGGGCGAGGGCGACGTCGTCGCCTTCCCGCGGGTCGCCTACCCGACCTACGACGTCGGGGCCAGACTGGCCGGGGCAACGCCCCTTCCGCTCGACACGGCCTCGGATCCCGCCTCCTGGCCTGCAGACGTCTCGCTGATATGGCTGAATTCGCCCGGCAACCCCGACGGGCACGTCCTCGACCTCGCCCAGCTGCGCAGGATCGTCGCCTGGGCGCGCGATCGCGGCGCGGTCCTGGCATCCGACGAATGCTACGCGGAGCTGACCTGGAGCGTTCCCGAGGCGCCCTCGCTCCTCGACGAGCGGGTCAACGGCGGCCGCTACGCGGGGCTGCTGAGCCTGTACTCCCTGTCGAAGCAGTCGAACCTGGCCGGATACCGGGCGGCCTTCATCGCGGGGGACGCCCGGCTGATCGCACCCCTGACCGAAGTGCGCAAGCATTCGGGCTTCCTCATGCCCGCTCCCGTCCAGGCCGCGATGACGTGGGCGCTGGGCGACGAGGCCCACGTGGCCGCCCAGAAGGGCCTCTACCGTTCCCGGCGCGAACGCCTGCTGGGCGTCCTCGACCGGGCGGGGCTCGTCGACGACCCGCTCTCGCAGGCCGGCCTGTACATATGGGCCGCCGACGCCCGCGGGGCCGCCAGCGGGTGGGACATCGTCAAGGCCTGCGCGGACTTGGGGATCGTCGTCGCCCCCGGCGACTTCTACGGGCCCGCGGGAGCCGACCGGGTCCGGATCTGCCTGACCGCCACCGACGAAGCCGTGGACGAAGCCGTCCGACGGCTTCCCCGACTGCCGGACTTGCTAGGCTGAGCGGGCTCGCCCCGGTCGCGAGCGTCCGCCTCGATCGGGGCGTCCCCGCCGCGAGGACGGCGGCGCCGGCGGTCGAATCGCACGGACCGTTGACACGGGTGCCAAACGGGCGATGCGGTGGAAATGAACAAAATGAAAATCGACGCACTCGTCGATCCCGCCCAGAGGAGGGGAAAGTGGCTGAGACGGTCGAAGGCAAGACCTATCTTCCGAACGATTTCGGGGATCGGTCCGGGGACATCGAGGGAGAGTCTGCGCGTATATGCGAGCGCCTCGCCGCGCATGCGCTGTCACAAGAGGACAGGCGTCCCCGTCTTGTGACAGGCGACGATTCGATTGAGCTTTCCGCCGGGATGGTCGATGTTCTGAGGCGGGTCGCGGAAGCGATGCGTCAGGGTATGGCGGTGAGCGTGGTCCCTCGGCATACGGTTCTGTCGACTCAACAAGCTGCTGACATGCTGGGGATTTCGCGTCCGACATTGGTGCGCATGCTCGAGGAGGGGGAGATTCCCTTCGTCCGGAGGCGTCGCCACCGTCGACTCTATCTGTCCGATGTCGTCGAATACCGGAAACGGCGGAGGCGTGTGGCGGACGAGGCCTTGAGCGATATCGTCGCCGACGCCCAGATGTTCGGTGAGTATGACGCCGACCCGGAGGAATACCGAGAGATATTGCGCGCCGTCCGCCATGACGGATAGCCTTCTCGGCCCGGGCGCCCCGTCCCGATACGGCGAGGGGGAGCTCGCCTCATGTGCGGCCCCCAGGATGCGGAGGTGCTGGACGGGGCGTTCCGGGTCCGCCACGAGCGCGCCGCTCACCTGAGGTGGGAAGCCTCCGGGCAAGGTGGCCCACAGCTCGCAGGAGTCGCCGCGCGGGCGAAGGCTTCGCGGGCCCGGCCCCGGCCGCCGATGGTGGGCAAGTCGTCAGTTGGCGTGCAGGGAGGAGTTCAGCTCGATGCCGGCCGTGCCCGCGCGCGGCACGGCCTCGATAGCGCCCGTCAGGGAGTTGCGCCGGAAGAGAATGCCGTCCGCGCCCGACAGGTCGCGCGCCTTGACGGTGCGCGGCGCCTGGGGCGAGCCCTTGGCGGGCAGGAGGCTCACCTTCGTGCCCGCGGTGACGTACAGGCCCGCCTCGACCACGCAGTCGTCGCCGAGGGCGATGCCGATGCCCGCATTGGCGCCGATGAGCGATCTCCGCCCGACGCGCACCCGCTCCTTGCCGCCGCCCGAGAGCGTGCCCATCGTCGAGGCGCCGCCGCCGACGTCCGAGCCGTCCTCGATGACGACCCCCTGGGAGATGCGCCCCTCGATCATGGCGTCGCCGAGCGTGCCGGCATTGAAGTTGACGAAGCCGGCGTGCATGACCGTCGTCCCCTCCGCCAGGTGGGCGCCCAGGCGGACGTTGTTCCCGTCGGCGATGCGCACGCCCGAAGGCACGACGTAATCGACCATGCGCGGAAACTTGTCGACTCCCGACACGTGCACCTGGCCTGCGGACGCCTGGCGCGCGCGTAGCCTGGTCGCCTCGAAGCCGTCCACCGCGCACGGGCCGAGGTTCGTCCACACGACGTTCTCCAAGACGCCGAACAGGCCGTCGAGGTTGATCGTGTTCGGCCTGACGAGCCTGTGGGACAGCAGGTGGAGGCGCAGATAGGCGTCGGCCGGATCGGCCGGGGCCGCGTCGAGGTCGACGACCGTCTTGACGACTCGCAGATCGACCCGGCGCACCTCGTCGCCGCCCTCCAGCCGGCGCAGACCGGCCGACGCGGCCTCGTCCTCTCCCGGAGCGCCGAGTCTGGGCGAGGGGTACCAGGTGTCCAGGGTGCGGCCGTCGGTGTGGATCGTCGCCAGGCCGTAGCCCCATGCCGTGTTGTCGCTCATGGGGAAAGCCTATCGGCTTCGCGGGCCGGCCAGATTGCGGATCTTCTCACGCAGGGCCGGAAGGGCGGCCGCGAAGCCGGGATGCAGGGGAGCGGAGGCCAGCCCGGAGCCTCCCGGAAGGCCATCCAGCGCCGTCCAGGTCAGCTGCGCCGACTCATAGTCCGGCACCGGCTCGGCGCCCTCGCATCGGGCGATGACGGTCGTGTACGCCCAGTCGCCGTGGTCGTCGGCGTGCGTGCCCAGGATCTCCAGATCCTCCGCGCCGATCTGCGTCTCCTCGGCGAATTCGCGCACCGCGCCGTCCACCGGCGACTCGCCCCACTCGACGGCGCCGCCGGGAACGGACCACGTGCCGCCCGTGTGCGTGCGCGCCGACCGCAGCTGCGCCAGTACCTCGACGCCGCCGCGTCCGCGGCGGAAGGCCAGGACTCCGCCTGCGCCGTTCAGGCCCCAGTGGCATCCGCCGCACGAGCAGGCGATGAAGGCGTCCGCCCCGTACCGGGGGACGTAGCGCGTCGTCGCGCGGAGGATCCCCGCAGCCGTCTCGCCGAGCTCGCCGTCGGCCGGGCGCTCCCACAGCTGCGTGACGGACATCCCCCAATGGGCGAGCATCCGCCTCAGAAGGGGGAGGGAGACGCCGACCACCCCGTGGTGGTCGCCGTCCACTCGGTCGACGAAGGGGCCGCCCAGTCCGTCGACCGTGAAGGACCCGGCCACGTGCAGGGGTTCGCCCGAGGCGACGTAGGCGTCGATCTCCTGTCGGCTCAGCTCGCCGATGTGGACGACGGCGTGCGAGACGGCTCCGAGCGTGGCGCCGCTGCGGGGATGGACGAGGCAGTGGCCGGTGTGCAGGACCCCGGACCGGCCCGACATGCGGGCGAGCCGCTCGCGGGCCACACCCGGATCGTGCGGCTTGCCGACGGCCTGCCCATCGAACTCGAACATCGAATCGCAGCCCAGGACGAGCGCGTCCCCCGCGCCGAGGGCGGGGCCGTCGCCGTATGCCGCACCGGCGGCCCGGACGGGGGCGTCCGCCCCGGAGGCCTGCGCGGCTCCGCCCGGTCGGC
>NZ_KE951440.1 GCF_000466165.1 Actinobaculum sp. oral taxon 183 str. F0552 | reverse complement strand
GCCGCGGCCGACGAGGCGGGGGCCGACCGGGTTCGCCCTCGCGTGCTCCGCGCTGTTCGCCGTCCCGAGCCTCATCCTGGCCGCCAGCCCCGGCTTCGGGATCGCGAGTGCGAGGGGCGAGAGCTCGAGTTCCACGTCCTCGACCGCCGTATCCGTGATCGCATGGAACGCGGCCGGGCGGGCCGGCCCTGAGGAGATCCGCGACCTGCTCGACGGGCGCGACCCGGATGTGATCGTGCTGCCCGAGTACCGCGACGGCGGGGAGGCCGGGGCGCGCCGGCTCGCCGGCATGCTGGCGGCGTCGGGCCGCGACCCCCGGAACTACTCCGTGTTCTCGTCGCCGACGGATCCGGCGTACGATCCGACGACGGTCGCCATCCACAAAAGGCTCGGCGAGTATCGGGCCGCCGGCGGGATCGCGACGACGTTCGGCAGCCTCACCCTGCGCCCTTCGGATCCGGCGAAGCCGACGATCGTCGCCGTTCACACCGCTCCGCCCGTTCCAGGGCTGATGGGCCGCTGGCGCAGGGACCTGGACGAGGTCCGGGCGTACATGAACCGCGAGAGGGGCAGGGCGATCCTGGCCGGCGACTTCAACGCCACCCTGCGACACGGCGGGCTGGGGAGCAGTCCGCGGTGGGCGGACGCACTCGCCTCCGCGGGCTCGTGGGAAGGCACCTGGCCGAGTTCGCTGCCGGCCGCCCTCGCCTCTCCTATCGACCACGTCTTCGTCAACTCCGGGGCGTCGGTGGTCTCGGCGGAGGTCATCGGGCTGGGCGGATCCGATCACAACGCCGTCGCCGCGCGCGTAGCCTTCTGAGGGGAGGCACGGCCGCAGGGATGCGCGGTGTCCGGCGCGTCGCGACCTTCTGCGTGTCGCGGCCGGGCGGTGCGCCGGTGCCCGCAGCGGATCGCACGCGGCGTCTCTTCCGGGCTTCCTTCCGATTCCTCGCCCGCGCACCGCCGCGGCCACGCCCACCCGGAGACCGCATGGACGGGCACCGCCTGCCGGGCCCGCGCCTATCTACCGGTACGACCCCAGGTGCCACAGGCTGAAGTTCCGCACTCGGGCGGTTCCCCCCTCGGCGAAGAGGGCGACCTTGTCGGACTTGCCGGCGCTGCCCGCGGCCATGCCTCGGGGGTAGACGGTCTCCGTCATCACGAGCGTCCCGTCGGCCGCGAACACCTCGACGGAGGAGGCGTCCACGACGACGCGCAGCCGCACGAGGCCGTCGCCGTCGGGCTCCAGGCTCGCCGACCGCTGGCCGGGGAAGGACGCGGAGAAGCCCACCTCGCCCGAATGCGAGCGGTCGACGACCAGCTTGCGGTCCACCGCGTCGTAGTAGATCTCAGTTCCCTGGGCTTTCCCGCCCTGCGCGCCGCCGGCCCCTCGCTTGCCGCCTGAGAGGACGACGACGCCGCTCTTCTTCGCGGTGCCGGGGTCGAGCGCGAACGACACGTCGAGCGAACGCCCGCCGACCTCGGAGTCCAGCACGGTCATCCCGCCGTCCACCTTGAAGGCGCCCTTCTTGAACTCGCGGCCCGCGCGCAGGGAGTCCAGGGCCTTCACCGGTTCGAAGGCCAGGCGCTCGCGTCCGTCCACGGTTCGCAGGCTCAGCTCGCGCACTGCGCTCATGGCCGTCCTCCACGGCTTGGGGGGAACGTCCTTGGCGTAGGCCCAGTTCGACATCCACCCGATGGCGTACCTCTTGCCGCTCGGCGCGTCGTTCCAGGTCACCGAGGCGTAGTAGTCGCGTCCGTGGTCGACCTTCGGCACGGCCTCGTCGGCGTTCCAGGCCTTCGTGTCGGAGAGGACGAGCTGGTCGACCATGATGTGGCCCCAGTGGTTGTCCGTGCTGTTGTCCTCGATGACCACGCGCGCCTTCTTCCCCCGCCACTTGCGAAGGTTCAGGCTCTGCCAGGCCATCGTGCCGCTGTCGGTCCCCGTCGCGCTGGCCACCACCTTCCCGTCGACGACCACGTTCACCGACGCGTTCGACTTCTTGGCCGCCGACGGCTCGTAGGGGTGCCTGCCTCCGGCGACCAGGAGGTTGAGGCGGTTAGCGTCAATGGTGAACTCGGGCGAGGTCAGCGAGCCGGTGTCCCGGTCCCCGGCGCCGAAGCTGTCGACGTATCCTGCGCCGAGGTGCCCCGGCAGGTTCCCCGTGGCGGGCGCCTTTCCGAACGCCGTTCCCTTGCCGCCGGGGGTCCACGCCCCGTAGCCGCCGTCGTCGAAGGTCGCGAGCGCTTTCCCCTCCTTGCCGTCGTAGGCGGCGGGGGTGCGCGCCGTGAAGGCCTTCCCGTCCCAGTCGCCGACGAAGTACTGGGCCGTGGCCGAGGCGTTGACGGTGAGCACCCAGCGTTTCTTCGCGGGGTCGCCGTCCGTCTGCATGGGGAAGAGGTCGGGGCACTCCCAGACCGCCGACGCGTCGCCCGCGGGCCCGAAGTCCGACTGGTGGGTCCAGTTCTTCAGGTCGGGCGAGGAGTAGAAGGAGACCTTGTGTTCTTCGGAGAGGGCGACGGCCATCGTCCAGCGGCCCGCGGCCTCGTCCCAGAAGACCTTGGGGTCGCGGAAGTCTTTGGCGCCGATGTCCAAGACGGGCGCGCCGCCGTTGTACAGGGACCACGTGCGGCCGCGGTCCGTCGAGTAGGCCAGGGACTGCGACTGCTTCTGCTTGCCGCCCACGGTCTCGTGCCGGGTCCACACCGCCACCATGGCGGGCTTGCCGTTGCGTCCGAAACCGGTGGTGTTGCGCGAGTCGACGACCGCGGAGCCGGAGAAGACGGCGTACCGGTCCGTGGCTCGCAGGGCGACGTCGAGTTCTTTCCAGTGGACGAGGTCCGAGGAGACGGCGTGGCCCCAGGACATGTTCCCCCACTCGGAGCCTTGGGGGTTGTACTGGTAGAAGAGGTGGTATTCGCCGTCGTGGTAGACGAGCCCGTTCGGGTCGTTCATCCAGTTCTTGCCGGGGGTGTAGTGGGTGAGGGGGCGCCACGGGTCGTCGGGGTTCGCCCCCGGGGAGGGGGCCTCTTTCTTCACGGCCTTCACGGTCGCGCTCGACGAAGGGGCCGATGCCCGGGTCGAATGCCGTCCGCTCATCGCCACGGGCAGTGCGGTGACGCAGCTCGCCAGGAGCGCCACGGCGACGAGGCCGGCCCGCCTACTCTTCCTTCTCTTCTCGTGTCTCATGGTCTTCCCGTGTCTCATAGTCGGTCCCCAGCGATCTGATGGCAGCGCAGAGCGTGGTGGCTGAGTCCAGCGTATCAATATGTGGATCCCTCACCGGGAGGAAAATACGGTGGCTAAGGGCCGCGCATTGGTGTATGAGAGGCGGCAAAGCCTTGATTCCCGCGGATCCGCCTGCGCCCCTCGTGGGCGCCGGCGGCGCGGACGGTCCGGTTTCCCCGGAATTGACCCTCGCATCTCGGCAGAATCTGGCATAGGCTCCACTACAGCGTCCCCCAACGGAGAGGGGCACGCATGACAATCCTCGAAGGGAGGCCCCCGTGAGTCAAGCGGCAACCCAGGTCAACATTATTTCCCCGCTGACGGGCATCATGGTGCCGATCGGCGACGTTCCGGATCCGGTATTCGCAAAGAAGATGGTGGGTGACGGTTTTTCCATCGATCCGCTGAGCAACACGCTCCTCGCCCCGATAGACGGCCAGATCGCCGATCTCCAAGCGGCTCGGCACGCCCTGACCATCCGCTCCGCGGACGGTCTGGAAATACTCATCCACATCGGCCTCGAGACGGTCGCGCTCGGCGGCAAGGGTTTCACCGCCCACGTCGCCCCGGGCGACGCCGTGAAGGCCGGCGACGAGCTCATCACCTTCGACATCGATCAAGTCGCCCGCGACGCCAAAAGCCTTCTCACCCAAGTCGTCATCACCAATGGAGAGCTCGTCGAATCCATCACGCCCACTCACGGTCTGAAGCACGCGGGCGAGGACGTGGCCGCCACGGTAGTCCTGAAGAAGGCCGTCGGGCAGGCCGAGCAGGACGGCGGCGAGGGCGCCACCGTCACCTCCGAGACGGTGGCGCTGCCCAATCCGACGGGCATGCACGCCCGGCCGGCCGCCACCCTCGTCGCGCTGGCCAAGAAGTACTCCTCGAACGTCAAGCTCGTGTCCGGGGACATGTCCGCCAACGCGAAGAGCATCGTCGCGATCATGGGGCTCGGCCTGGCTCACGGGCAGGACGTCGCCATCTCGGCGACCGGTGCCGACGCCCGGACCGCGGCGGCCGACCTCATCCAGGCGATCAAGGACGGGCTGGGCGAGGAAGCCGAGCCCGTCGCCGTCGCGCCTGCTCCGGAACCCCCTGCGGCGCCGAAGCCGGAACCGGCCAAGCCCGCCGCTCCTCCCCGCTCCGGCGATCCGAATACGCTCCTGGGAATCTCGGCGTCTCCGGGCCTGGCCGCGGGAACCGTCGTCCAGCTGCGAACGCAGGAGTTCACGATCGCCGAGCTCGGCCAGAACGCGGCCGACGAGCGCCGCACTCTCCGGGATGCAGTCGATCGCGCCATGTGGTCCCTCGGCGAACTGCGCGACGGTTTGGAAAAAGAGGGCAATTCCGAGAAGGCGGGGATCTTCGGGGCGCATCAGGAGATCCTGCAGGATCCCGAGCTGCTCGAACGGGCGGATGCGGAGATCGACGGCGGCAAGAGCGCTGCCTTCGCCTGGAGGAAGGCCTACACGGATCTGGCCGAGCAGCTGGCCTCGCTCGACAACGAGGTCCTCGCGGGGCGGGCCACGGACGTCCGCGACGTCGGGACCCGCGTGCTCGGGGAGATCACCGGCCAGCTCGTCGAAAAGCCGGATCTGAACGAGAACACGATCCTCGTCGCCAAAGAGCTCACCCCCTCCGACACCGCGCAGATCGACCGGGCCAAGGTCATAGGCTTCGCCACCGTCAACGGCGGCGTCTCCTCCCACGTGGCCATCATCGCCCGGTCGATGGACATCCCTGCCCTCGTCGGGATCGAGGAGCGCGCACTCGACATCGCCGACGGCACGCGGGTCGTGCTCGACAGCTCCAAGGGCGAGCTCCGCCTGAACCTCTCCGACGCCGAACTCCGGGCCGTCCGGGAGCGCCAGAGGAAACAGGCCGAGCGCAAGGCCCGCGAGGAGGCCGCCAAAGACGATCCCGCCGTCACCTCCGACGGGCACCGAGTGGCGGTCGTGGCCAACATCGGCGGAGTGGACGACGCGAAGGACGCGGCGGGGAAGGGAGCCGAGGGCGTCGGCCTGCTGCGCAGCGAGTTCGTCTTCCTCGGCCGCACCACCGCCCCCTCCGAGGACGAGCAGGCAGACGTGTACTCCCAGTGCGCCAAGGCCCTGCGGCCCGGCCAACCGCTGGTGATCCGGACGCTCGACGTCGGCGGCGACAAGCCCCTGCCCTACCTGCCCATCCCCGCCGAGGAGAACCCCTTCCTGGGGCTGCGCGGCGTGCGCGTGGGCCTCGACCAGCCGGAGACCCTGCGCACCCAGATCCGCGCGATCCTCGCCTCGGCGGGCGCCGGAGCGAAGCTGCACGTCATGTTCCCCATGATCTCCACCGTCACGGACTGGCGGAGGGCCAAGGAGATCTTCGACGAGGAGGCCTCCGCCGTCGCGTTCTCCGGCGAGGTGAGCGTCGGGATCATGATGGAGGTCCCGACGGTCGGCATCATGGCCGGGCAGTTCGCCGCCGAGCCCGGTTGCGACTTCTTCAGCGTCGGCACCAACGATCTGACGGCCTACACCCTGGCGATGGACCGGGGCAACGCCAACCTCGCCTCCCAGATGGACCCGTGCAATCCTGCCGTGCTCTCGCTCATCGGCCGGGCGGCGGACGCCCTCCACGCCAATGGCAAGTGGCTCGGGGTGTGCGGGGGCGCGGCGTCCGATCTGCAGGCCGTGCCCATCCTCGTCGGCCTGGGCGTCGACGAGCTGAGCTGTTCGATCCCGGCCATTCCCGCCGTGAAGGCCATGGTCCGTTCCTATGCGCTGAGCGCATGCCAGGAGCTCGCTTCCAAGGCGGTCGCCTGCTCCACCCCTGAAGAGGTCCGCGCTCTCGTCCCCGTCGACGAGATCTGAGGAGGAGAAGTCACATGAGCACTGCTGAAGAGATCGTCAAGGCCGTCGGCGGCCCCGACAACATCTCGAACCTGACCCACTGCGCGACGAGGCTGCGCTTCGAACTGGTGGACGGCTCCAAGGCCGACGCGGACAAGGTCGACGCTATCGACGGCGTCATGGGGGCGGTCCCCCAAGGGGCGAACCATTTCCAGGTCATCATCGGGGGCGCCGTGCAGACGGTGTTCAACGAGATCAACGCCCTGCCGGAGATGTCGAACAGAAAGCAGCCGACCGACGAGGAGGTCAAGGCGGCCGCCCGGGCGGGCGGCGTCCGCGGGAAGGCGGCGTGGGTCGACTCCTTCTTCGAGTTCCTCTCCGATTCCTTCCGTCCGGTCCTGGGCGCGCTGTTGGGAGCGTCCCTGTTCATCACGTTCATGTCGCTCATGACCACGATGAAGGTCATCGGGAACTGGGCGGACGATGAACAGGCCAAATTGCTGTCGCCCTCGTGGCAGTTCGTCAATCTGCTGTGGAAGTCGGTCCTCTACTTCCTGCCCCTCATGGTCGCCTACAACGCCTCGAAGAAGGTGGGGGCCGACCCGTGGGTCGGCTTCGCGATCATGGGCGTCCTCATGTTGCCGGGATTCCTCGCCCTAAAGCCCATACCCAAGGGAGAGGAATACGCCGTCGTCGACATCTTCGGCCTCCCGATGACGATATTCAACTACGGTTCGCAGGTCTTCCCGCCGCTGCTCATAGCCGCGCTGCTGGGGCCGCTGTACAAACTCCTGAAGAAGGTCATCCCGTCCAACATCCAGCTCATCTTCGTCCCCTTCTTCGCCATGCTCATCATGATGCCCTTGGCGGCGTACCTCATCGGGCCCGCCGGCGTCTACATGGGATCCTGGCTCGCCCACTCCCTGGAGTCGATCAACAGATTGTCTCCGCTCATCCTCTCGCTGTTCATACCCCTCATCTACCCGTTCATGGTGCCTCTCGGCCTGCACTGGCCCATCAACGCCATCATGCTCGTGAACATCCGCACCCTGGGCTACGACTACATCGAGGGCCCGATGGGCGCGTGGAACTTCGCCTGCTACGGCGCGACGGCCGGGGTGTTCTTCCTCGCCTGGCGCGATCGTGAGAAGCAGATGCGGCAGACGGCGACGGGCGCGCTGGTGGCGGGCCTGGTGGGCGGCATCTCCGAACCGTCCCTCTACGGCATCCATCTGCGGTTCAAGAGGATCTACCCGTTGATGCTCGGCGGCTGCGTCCTCGGCGGCCTCATCATGGGCCTCGGCGACGGCGTGACGGCCAAGGCATTCGTCTTCAGTTCGATCTTGACGATTCCTTCCTTCAACCAACCGGTCCTCTACACCGCCGGTATCGCCGTGGCCTTTGTCACGGCGATGGCCCTGGTCATCGTCTTCGACTATCGGGACGCCGACCAGAGGGCGGCCGCAAAGGCCTCGCGCAAGGGCGGACGCCCGGCGGCTCCGGCGGCCCAGGCTACGTCGACCGGAGCCGCCGAACCGGCCGACGTCGATCCCGTGAAGGTGGAGGCCTGCATAGTCGCCCTCGGCGGCCGGGGCAACATCGCCTCGAGCGACGGCGTGGCCGCCACGCGGTTGAGGGTGAAGGTCAAGGACTCCTCCAAGGTGGACGCCACGGCACTCGCCGACGCCGGCATCCACGGCGCGGCGGAGGTCGCGAAGCGCGTATGGCATCTCGTGGTCGGCCAGGAGGCCGGGGCCTTCGCCGAGGCCTTCGTCGAGGCCTACACCTCCCAGGCGGCGCAGCCCGCACCCGAGGAAGCGGCCGCGCCCACGGCATAGCCCGGCATAGCAGCTCAGGCGCTCACCCCGAGCATCGTCAGGTCTGAGCCCTCAGGGGCGTCCCGGAACCACCACCGGGGCGCCCCTTCCATGTCCCACGGTCCGTCTCCCGCCTCAGGCCCCGTTCCACACCCGGGCTCCCCGCGCATGAATCGGTCGGCGAGAGTTCCGAGGACGAGCCCGTTCGCCTCGCGTCCGGCTGGGCCCGGACGCCCTTTCATATACATCGTTTGACGTACTACGTCAGACGTAGTATCTTAGCGGTGAAGGAAACCCCATCCGAGGAGCGAGCATGATCAGCGCCGACGCGATCCGCGGCTACGTGGACATCATGATCCTCTCCATCCTGGAACGGCAGGCCTCCTACCCCTACGAACTCGTCAAGACGATCGCGCGCGTCTCCCGCGGCGAGTACGTCATCAAGCAGACGACCCTCTACTCCGCAGTCAAGCGGCTGGAATCCCAAGGTCTGGTGGACTCCCGCCCCGGCGTCTCGGAATCGGGCAAACCGCGCACCTACTATCGGATCACCGCCGCCGGCAACGAATACCTCCGCGCCAAATGCGAGGAATGGCAGGCGACCAAGGCAGTCGTCGACCGTTTCGTGAAAGGACAGAAGTAATGGACGTCATCATCGCCTACCTCGAGACGATGTTCTCCCCCTATCCGCCCAGCCCACGGCTGGACGAAGCCAAAGCGGAACTCCGCGCAATGATGGAGGACGCCTACAGCTCCCTCATCTCCGAGGGGAAATCCCACAACGAGGCGGTCGGGCAGGTCATCACGGAGTTCGGCAATCTCGACGAACTCGCCGAGACACTGGGGATCAGCACCGAGATCACCCGCACCTCCGATGCCTTCCCCGGCAACGCTCCACGTGACGGGGCGCCGAGGCAGGCCGCACCGCCGGCTGGCCCCGACGAAGGCTGGGAGCCCGACGGAAACCGAGAGGAGGGCCCCGTCACCGCCATCGTCACCTCGATCTACTGGGCGCTTCTGATAGTCGCGTATTTCCTGTGGAGCTTCCTCGGCGAAGGCTGGGGCATCTCCTGGATCATCTGGCCGGTCGGGGGAGTTCTCTTCGGCGCCATCCACACCGTCGTCGATACACTTGAGACACGCAGGAGAAAGCGCTCCCGCTGATTGCGCTGCCGCACAAGCGAAAGGGACATGCGAATGGCTAAAGAAACCTACCGATCAAACACCCAACGCACTAAGAGGACGATCAATTTCATCACAGCCGTTTACTGGCCGCTCCTCGCCTTCGCATACAGCATCTGGGGGTTGATCGCAGATAACTGGAACGATCCCTTGATCGTATTCTATGTGGGCACACCTCTCTACGTACTCGCCGTCGTCGTGATCGGCGCTGCGAAGAAGACTCTGCGCGAGGAGTGAGCCCGCGCGAGGACTGAGCCGAACGTCAAGCTCCCGCCCCCTCCGCTCCGGAGCGTTCCGTCATGCCTGCGAGTCGAGGCGTGGCGGAACGTGCGCGCCGACGCACTCAGAACCCATACCTTCTTCACATCGATTAAGGTATACGGGGAAAGACCATTCGTACCGGAGTCGCGCATGGACGATTACCCCACCGATCCCCGCAGGGACAAGCCCCTCGATTTCTACAAAGACGCGCCTTACCCGGGCTTTGAGAACGCTTCGCAGAAGACCAGGCCGCCCGCCCCTTCCGTCCGCGACGCCCCCGGGGCCCGGGAAGGCCTCAGCTGCTGCGCACAGGCCGCCCTTCTGTGCGGCTTCACGATCGTCTTCGTGCCCCTGGCGCTCGCCTGGGCGTTCAGCGCTTTCATAGGCGACGGCGACACCGGCCTCCTCGTCCTGATATGCGAAGTCCTCGTGTACTTCGCGGGCCTTTTCTGGATCCTGAAGTCAGGAAAGAAGTGATCGGCCCGGGAGCACGGCGGGATCCTCACCCCCGCCCCGCCGCATGCCCGCGGAGCGGGTTGACGGCAGCGCTCAGGCGTCGAGGGCCGCGAGGGCGGCCGCATAGTCGGGCTCGTCGGCGATGTCGTCGACGAGCTGGGTGTGGAGCACGCGGCCGTCGGCGTCGAGGACGACGACGGCGCGGGCCAGCAGCCCGGCGAGCGGACCGTCGGTCAGCGTGACTCCGTAGTCCTCGCCGAAACTGGAGCGGAAGCTCGAACCGGTCACGACGTTCTCGATGCCCTCCGCAGCGCAGAAGCGGCCGGCCGCGAAGGGGAGGTCGGCCGATGCGCAAACGACGACGATGCCGTCGAGATCCGCGGCCCTCTTGTTGAACTCGCGGACGGACGCAGCGCAGACGCCCGTGTCGATACTCGGGAAGACATTGAGGACGACGCGCTTGCCCGTCAGCGACTGGCTCGTGACATCGGAGAGGTCCGCGCCGGTGAGGACGAAAGCCGGGGCCTCGGTTCCGGGGGCGGGGAGCTCGCCGACCGTCGAAACGGGGTCGCCATGAAAATGAGTTGTGGCCATGTTTCAATTATCGGGATATTCACTTGAATATTTCAAGAGTGGAGATCGCGGCCGCTGAATTTCGCCTCGCCGATGAATCGCCTTTTCCCCCGACTTGGGCGAGAATTGGAACAAGCTGCAATGGCGGGCGACCATCGCCGGGCAATCTAAACCGGGAGAAGTATGAACGTGGAGAAATCGAACACCCCACAGGAAGAAGAGCTGCGAGCACGCGCCCAGGCGGAGTACGACAGGCTCAAAGCCCAGACGGGCCGGACGTCCACGCGAGACGGGAAGACACGGCACGGCGGGGACTCGCCCCGTCGCGAATGGACGGAGGCGACCGGCGGAGAGAACGGAGAGAAGCAGACTGACGGAGAGAGGCAGAGCATCGACTCCCTCGTGAATTCCGTGTCGTCTCAAGTCGCCACGCTCGTGCACGACGAGGTCGAGTACGCGAAGGCCAACGTCAAGGCGGCGATCCCCAAACTCACCGTCGGCGGCGTCCTCGTGGCGGCCGCCGCCTTGACGGGGATCTTCGCCTTCGCCATGATCCTCATGACCTTCGTCCACGTGCTCGCCGCGTTCCTCCCCATGTGGGCGAGCTTCCTCATCGTCGGCGCCGTCCTCCTGCTCCCGACGGGGATCTTCGCGCTCCTAGGCGGCAGAAAGTTGAAGGCGTTGAAGGCGCATCTGGCCTCTCTCAGCTCCCTTGGCGCAAACTTGGCCAAGGACGTCGCCGCGATCAAGAACGGAATGAAGAAGTGAGCGAAAAACGCAGCATCGAGCAGATCGAGGCCGATCTCCAGCGCACGCGCGAGGACCTCTCGGCCACCGTCGGCGAACTCGCCGAGCGCCTGGCTCCCAAGGCGTTGGCCGAAGACGCCAAGAAAGCGGCCAAGGCGACGGCCGAAGGCGCCAAGGAGGCGGTCAAGACCAGGGTCCGAGAGGTCAAAGACCGCGCCACGGCCCTGGTCGCGGACGCCAAGAACGGGGACACGACAGCGATCGGGATCCTCGCCTGCGTGTCGACGGCCGTGATCGGTTATATAACGCTGAAGGCCGCTCGCAGGGGCCATTAGCGACCCTCCGAGAGCAGAAGCCAGAACAGCCCAAAGCAGCGACGACTGCGTCTTGAGGACGGGGAGGGCGGCTCCGTCGCGGTCGAACGTCGACGCATCAGTTACGCCCACGGTGTTTTCCGTCAACACGTGGCATCGGCGGGGTCCAAGGCGCTAAACTAGGACCGCGAACGGACGATTAACCAGATGGGGCGCCTCGAGCCCGCCCCGCGATGAGACGAAGGGGGTCGAGCCATGGGGCGCGGCCGTCAAAAGGCTAAGCAGCGTAAGGTAGCCCGGGATCTCAAGTATTTCACGCCGGATACTGACTACCAGGCGCTCGAGCGCGAGCTCCGAGCGGCCAACAGCAGCGCGAACGAGGACGAAGACGAGGATTACTACGAGATCCCCCCGGCGACGGACGATTGGGACGACGGTCCGCCGAAGCGTTCACGTTGAAGCATTCCGTGGGAGTGGGTTTCACCCGCTCCCACACCTTTTTCCGGGCTGCCTTCGGCTTTCCGGGGGCGTCTCCGGGCGGGTTCCGGTTAGCCGGTGCCGCCCCGGACGCGCCAGGCGCCGAGCGCACCGCAAGGTCGAGCCCTCCGGAGAGGCCGGCGAGCCACCCCGACGCGCTAAGCGTACCGGCCGGACATGCGCACGCTGCCGGCGTCGGCGCCCTTCGTTCCGCGAACCGTGCGCTGCCCGCCTCTCGCGTCGGGGACGGGACGGCCCGCAGGAGCACCCGGGCTCGCCGCGGAGGCGCCTTCGGCCCCGACACGGCCGATCTGCCACGCCTCGACGCCGGCCTGCCGGCAGACGCCCTCGGCGACCTCGGCGTCGGCCTCGGGCAGGAGGGCGACCATGCCGACCCCCATGTTGAGGGTGTCCTCCACGTCCCGCCATGTCAGGCCGCCGAGCGAGCGCAGCAGCGCGACGACGGGCGGAACCCCGATCCGGGAGCGATCGATCCGCGCGCACAGCCCGGGCGGCACGACCCTCGCGAGATTCGCCGCGAGGCCGCCGCCGGTCACGTGGGAGAAGGCGTGGACTTCCAGACGCCCGGCGAGGTCCAGGCACAGCGGCGAGTACAGGCGCGTCGGCTGGAGGAGCTCCTCGCCGAGCGTGCGCCCGAATTCGGGGACGTGCCGTTCCAGCGGCCACCCGGAGTCGGCCACGATGCGGCGCACGAGCGAGTACCCATTGGAGTGCAGTCCCGAAGCCGCCAGGGCGAGCACGACGTCGCCCCGGCGGACGCGCTCGGCTCCCAAGACGGCGTCCGCTTCGACGACGCCGGTGGCGGCCCCGGCGATGTCGTATTCCTCGGGGGCCATGAGGCCGGGATGCTCGGCGGTCTCCCCGCCCAGAAGGGGAACGTCGACCGCCCGGCAGGCCCGGGCGACGCCCCGAACGATGTCGGCGATGCGTTCGGGGACCACTCGGCCGCAGGCGATGTAGTCCGTCATGAGGAGGGGGCGGGCGCCCACGACGGCGATGTCGTCGACCACCATGCCGACGAGGTCCTGGCCGATGGTGTCGTGGACGTCGAGCGCCCGTGCGATCGCGATCTTCGTGCCGACGCCGTCGGTCGAGGTCGCGAGCAGGGGTCGGCGGTACGCGCGCAGATCGGAGACGTCCACCATCCCGGCGAAGCCGCCGAGCCCGCCGACGACCCTGCCGGTGAGCGTCCGGCCGACGGCCGCTCTCATGAGCTCGACGGCCGCGTCGCCCGCCTCGGTGTCCACGCCGGCCGCCGCGTACGCGGAGCCGGTCTCGGCGCGCCGAGACCGAGCC
>NZ_KE951439.1:107200-109436 GCF_000466165.1 Actinobaculum sp. oral taxon 183 str. F0552 | reverse complement strand
CCCGGTCGCGGCCCCGCTGGCCGCCGGGGCCCTCGCGGCCGCCGCGATCCTGGCGCTGGGGGCGCGCTCCTTCGCCAGGCGAGAGCTGTAGGGCTCGCGAGGCAGGCGTCCGGCGGTCGGGAGGCTCGGCGGTCACCGCGTGACGACGCCGGGCCTCCACATGCCCACCTCGCAGTGGCGTCCCAGGCGCGGCACGGCGCCCAGGGGGACGAAGCCTTTGCGTTCGTAGAGGGCCTGGGAGGCGGCGGTGGTCGATTCGAGGTACACGGCCTCCTCCCCCGCGTTCTCGACGGCTCGGTCGAGCAGCGCCGAGCCGAGTCCCCTCCCCCGGGCCGTTTCGGTCACCGCGATGTAGCCGAGATACCAGTGGGGGAAGACGGGGCGGGCCTTCTGGACGGCCGCCTCGGAACGCCAGAGCCGCCAGAACGAGCGCCCGAGCGCGCGCATGAGGCGGGCCCTGTGAACGGGCCCGCAGACCGGGGCGGCGTCCGGGGGCAGCATGAGGATCGCGCCGAGCGGCGCCCCGCCGTCCACGGCCACGTCGACTCGGCCGTGGGCGATGTACTCGTATTCGAGCTCGAAGGCGAACAGGCCGGCCAGGACGCGGAGCCCGTCCTGTCGCGGGGAGAGCCGGTCGAGGAAGACGGGGTCGCGCGAGAACGCCTCGGCGAGCATCCCCGCGATGCCGGGGACGTCGCGCTGCGCCGCCCGCCTGATCTCCACGCCCGGTCTGTCCATGGTTCGCTCCGTTCTCCGAGGGTTCCCCCGGCTCGGGCAATCCTACCGTCAGGCCGGCGCCTGGCCGGCCCCGCCCTCCCGAAGCCCCGACTCCCCCGTCCGGTCCCCGTCGGCGGCCGCATCCTCCGTGGGAGCGCCCTCGCCGGTGGCCGATCCACCGGTCGCCGGCCGGCGGATCCGCCGCCTGACTCGCGTCCAGGCGACGCCCAGGATGAGGAACCACACCGGGGTGACCGCCAGCGCGTTGCGCGTATCGGCCTTGGTGGTCAGGGCGAGGACGACGAACGCGAAGAAGGCCAGGACCACCCACGGCATGAAGGCGGCGCCGGGCATGCGGTAGGCCGATGCACGATGGGCGTCGGGGTGCCGGCGGCGGTAGAGGATGTAGCAGACGAGGATGACCGACCAGACGAACAGGAAGAGGACCGAGGAGACCGTGGTGACGAGCGTGAAGGCGCGCATGACGCCGCCGGACAGGGTCAGCAGGTGGGCGCAGCAGATGATGACGACCGTCACGATCAGCCCGGCCCACGGCACGCCGCCGCGCGTGAGCCTGCGGAAGACGCTCGGCGCCATCCTCTTGTGGGCGAGCCCGAAGACCATGCGGGAGGTCGAGTAGATCCCGGAGTTGCACGAGGAGGACGCCGAGGACAGGACGACGGCGTTCATGACCGAGGCGGCCGCCGACAGCCCCGCGAGCCCGAAGAGCCGGACGAAGGGAGACTTCTCCGGATCGACCTGGTCCCACGGGGTGACGCACATGATCACCGCGAGCGCCACGACGTAGAAGAGCAGGACCCGCACGGGGATGGCGTTGATGGCCCGCGGCAGGGTGACGCGGGGGTTCTCGGTCTCGGCGGCCGTGGTGCCGACCAGTTCGATGCCCACGAAGGCGAAGACGGCCAGCTGGAAGCCTCCGAGGAAACCCTGCACGCCGTTGGGCAGGAAGCCGCCTCGATCCCACAGGTGCGCGATCGAGGCCTGGGTGCCGTTCGGCGAGGTGAAGCCGGTGACGACCATGAAGATCCCGGCCGCCACGAGGGCGACGATCGCGACGAGCTTGATGATCGCGAACCAGAATTCGATCTCGCCGAACAGCTTGACGGTGGCGAGGTTCATGAGGAGGAGGACGAGCATGACCGCGACGGCCAGCAGCATGGACACCCAGATCCTCTCCTTTCCGACCCACAGCTGCCAGTAGCCGGTGATGGCTATGATGTCGGCCATGCCGATGACCACCCAGGTGAACCAGTAGGTCCATCCGACGAGGAAGCCCGCCCAGGGTCCGAGGATGTCCGCCGCGAAGTCCTGGAAGGAGCGGTACTCGAGTTTGTGCAGGAGGAGCTCGCCCATGGCTCGCATGACGAAGAAGAGCATGAGGCCGATGACCGTGTAGACGAGGAGGATCGACGGGCCGGCGACGCTGATCGACTTCCCGGCGCCGAGGAAGAGGCCCGTGCCGATCGCCCCGCCGATGGCGATGAGCTGGATGTGGCGG
>NZ_KE951439.1:97175-107175 GCF_000466165.1 Actinobaculum sp. oral taxon 183 str. F0552 | reverse complement strand
GTGTAGACGAGGAGGATCGACGGGCCGGCGACGCTGATCGACTTCCCGGCGCCGAGGAAGAGGCCCGTGCCGATCGCCCCGCCGATGGCGATGAGCTGGATGTGGCGGTTGCTCAGCCCTCTGCGGAGGTGCTCGCCCGCCCCGTCGGGCGGATCGCCGCCGAGAATATCGCCGCCGAGAATCCGGGCGGGCGCCGCCGCGCCGCGTCCCTTCGCCTTCCTGCCTGTCATCTCTCCTCCTGGACCGTGGGCGCGGACCGCGCCGGTGCATGCATCGGCCGGCCCCTTCTGCGGGATGCGGCCGTCGCCGGACGAACCGCGCGCTCGACCCTATCTCACATGTGAGAAATGTCTGCTGCGGCCCGTCGCCTGCCGAGACGCACACGCCGGTAGCCTACGATTCCAGGCATACGCCCATGAGCGGACCCGGCGATCACCGGCGCACCCATTGGCCTGGCCGCTGAGGATCCATCTTCCGGCGCATCCCGCCGAAGGCTCCATGGTACGACACGAAAGCTCACAATGACGAGAATCACGATCTTCCAGCCGCATCCCGAGTGCCCTCCCGACAGGCTGGCCGAGTGGCTGCCGGACGTCGACTGCGGCACCGTCCGCCTGTGGGAGGAGCCCGTCCCGCAGGCGTCCTCGTGGGGCGACGGCGCCGTCGTGCTCGGCGGCCCCATGGGCGCCCACGATGCCGCGCGGCATCCGTGGATCGGGGATCTGGCGGAGGGACTGCGCGAGGCGGTCGGCGCGGGGCTGCCGGTGCTCGCCATCTGCCTGGGCCACCAGATCCTGGCCGCCGCCCTCGGCGGCCGAGTGAGCGTCGGCGACAGGCGCAGTCGCGAGAGGGGGGCGCAGTCGATCGTCCTGCTCGACTCGTGCGCGTGCGACCCGGTGCTCGGCCGGCTGCACGAGTCCACGGCCCTGGGCGACGGCGGCGTCATCGCCTACCAGTGCCACGACGACGCGGTCGCCGAACTCCCGGCCGGGGCCACTCTCCTGGCCAGCTCCCAAGCCTGCCCCGTCCAGGCCTTCCGCCTCGGCAACGCGCTCGGGGTGCAGTTCCACCCGGAGGCCACGCCCGAGCGGATGCTCATGTGGCGGGCGCGGGACGGCATGGCCGACCCCGGCTTCATCCGCGGCATCGAGGCGGTCGACCCGCGGGTCGCCGCCTCCGGGAGCCTCATCGTCCGCGCCTTCGCCGCCCAGTGCGCGGCGCACGAACGAGTGGCGGTCTGACGCCCGCGGGGAGCCGCGCGGAAGGCGCTTTCGAGGCCGGGAGAGGCTCAGTCCACCGGGAAGGTCAGGACGATCCGGCCGCGCTGGCCTCCCGCCTCCAGGAGGCGGTGCGCCTCGGCGGCCTGCGACGCCGGCAGGACGGGGCCCAGGCGGATGCTCAGCGTCCGAGACTCGATCAGGTCGCGCAGCCCGGCCATGGCTGCCTGGTCGGTGGCGCGCTTGCGCACGGTCAGCGGAAGAAGGGTGATGCCCCTGCCGGGGTCGTCCTGCGAGACGGGCCTCAGGATCGAGACCCGCCCGCCGTCTCGCACGGCGCCCAGGAGATCCACAGCGATCTGGGCGGTGTCGGCGACGGCGTCCACGCCGTCGGGGGCCAGGGCGCGCGCCTCGGCGACGACGTCGGCTCCCCGAGGGATGAAGTCCTCCGCCCCGAAGCCCCGGACCAGGCTTTCGTCGCCGGCGCCCGCCAGCGCGATGACGTGCAGCCCCTCGGCGTAGGCCAACTGGGTGATGTAGCCTCCCACCGATCCGGCCGCACCGGTCACGAGCACCGTCGCCCCGGGCGGGAGGGCGAGGGCGTCGAGCGAGTTCCGGGCGGTCAGAGCGTTCAAGAGGAAGGCGACCGCCTCGGAGGGCGTGGCGTTCGCGGGAGCGCGCACGGCCGAGACGGCCGGCACGACGACGGCCTCGCTGTAGCCGCCGCGGGAGCCGGAGAAGGCGACGAATGCCACGACCCGCGCTCCGACGGCCAGGTTCTCCTGCCCGCCGGACGCCCCCTCGCCGACCTCTTCGACGACTCCGCAGACGTCCATCCCGGGGACGTAGGGAGGGGTGATGCCCTCGTAGAGCGCGGCGAGCCCTGTCCACGGGTTCTCTCCCGCCGCCCGGCATGTCGTGATGCCCTCGTAGAGCGCGGCGAGCCCTCCGCTGCGGGCCATGGCGTCGACGGGGGCCACCCCCGCGGCGTCGACGCGGACGAGGATCTCCCCCGGTCCCGGACGGGGGTCGGGCAGCTCTACTTCGTGGAGGACCTCGGGGCCTCCGTATGTGTCGAATCCGATGGCGCGCATGGCGACTCCTAACTTCCGGCGGCGCACGCTCGGAGCCTCCGGTGCGCAACCGAGGGCTCCGGCGCATGCCGGAGAGGACGGTGCGCTCGAACACCGGAGACGGCGTGCCTGGCATCAGCATACGGAATCCCGCCTCGCCTGTGGGAGACCGGCGAGACGAGTCGCCGGGGCCGGCGGCGTCCCGCAGCGTTCCGGTGGATCCGACGATCCGGCGCCGCGCTGACTCCGCGGCCTTCCACGACGCCCCGCGGGGAATCCTGCAACCACCCTGTCCCGCAGAACAACCGATCGGCCTTCCACGGCATCCCGGGGGAATCCCCTAGGGTGGTGTCAGCGGGGCCGTGGCTCGTCCGCCGCCCCGCCTGAGAAGGCTCCAGGGCGCCGGACGCCGCATCGGATCGGGCCCGCGCCCCGTCGACGCCGAAGACCGATTGGAAGAAGCCAAGGAACTAGGAAGGAGCTTCGCCATGCGCGGAGTCGTCATGCACGCCCCCGGAGACGTGAGAGTCGAGGACCGGGAGCAACCGCAGATCGTCGAACCCACCGACGCGATCATCGAGGTCGCCGCAGCCTGCATCTGCGGCTCGGATCTGTGGCCCTACCGCGGGCTGGAACCCGCGGACAGCCGCCCCATGGGGCACGAGTACGTCGGGACGGTCACCGAAGTCGGCTCGGCGGTGAAGAACGTCAAGCCGGGCGACTTCGTCGTCGGCTCCTTCTGCGTCTCCGACGACACGTGCGAGATCTGCCGGAGCGGCTACCAGTCCCGCTGCGTCAACGGCGGGTTCATGAGCGACACCCAGGCTCAGTACACGCGGGTTCCGCAGGCCGACGGCACGCTGGTGGCCGTGCCCGGCGGGCGCCCCGACGACGAGGCGACCGTCGCCTCCCTGCTCGCCGCCTCGGACGTTCTGGGCACCGGATGGTTCGGCGCCGTGGCGGCCGAGGCCGGCCCGGGCAAGACCGTCGCCGTCGTGGGCGACGGCGCGGTGGGGCTCATGGCCGTCCTGGCGGCCAGCCAGCTGGGAGCCGACCGGGTCATCGCCATGTCCAGGCACGAGGACCGCGCTGCGCTGGCCCGGGAATTCGGAGCCACCGACGTCGTGGCCGAGCGCGGCGAGGAAGGCGTGGCCAAGATCAAGGAGATGACCGGCGGGCTCGGCGCGCACAGCGTCGTGGAGGCCGTGGGCACCCAGGAGTCGATGATGCAGGCGATCGGCGCCTGCCGGCCCGGCGGGCACGTGGGCTTCGTCGGCGTCTCCCACGGCGTGGAGATCCCCGGCCAACCGCTGTTCTTCGCCGAAGTGCACCTGCACGGCGGCCCGGCCCCTGTCCGCCGGTTCCTCCCCGACCTGATCGACCGGATCCTCAAGCGCGAGATCGATCCGAGCAAGGTCTTCACCATGCGCCTCCCGCTGGAGGATGCGGCCGAAGGATACAAGGCCATGGACCAGCGCCGCGCTGTCAAGGTCCTGCTCAGGCCCCGGGGATAGGAGTCTGTTCGGCCGGCTCGGCGGCCCGGGCCCGCGGACGGCCGGGAGAGGGCTCCCCCGACCCCGCGGGGCCGCTCGCCTCCCCTCAGCGGGTCGCCTCGTCGAGGGGGACCTCGGGGTCGGGCTGGCGGGTGATGCGGTTGCGCAGGTCGCGCCGGACGATCTCGATGGACCAGAGCCAGATCGCGTGGCCGAAGACCTCGGAGAGGTGCTCCTCGAGGGGCTGGTCCCACGGCGCGGGCACGGTGCCCATGGCCGGCATGGCCACGACGTGAAAGACGAACCATAGGGCCAGGCCGAACGCGGCGCCCTGCCACAGCTTGATCTGCGGGTACCTCTCGGCCGCCAGGCAGTAGAGCAGCGCGAAGAAGACGGCGAAGCCGAAGTGGACGGCGAAGGAGTAGATCGGCAGCTCGTTGCCGTTGAAGCCGACCGTCGTATGGCTCGTCTCGGGCGACACGCCCAGCTGCTGGAGCAGCTCCTGGGGAGGGTTGGTCGCGTTGCGGGCGGGGGTGCGCGGAGGGAAGGGAACCTCCCAGCCGAACTTGACGACGGCCGAGAAGAGGCCGGCGATCAAGCCGACGAGGGCCGCCACCCGGTAGCGACGGCGGGCCGGGTCGGTGACGCGGAGTGTGAGCATCGGGCTTCCTTTGCGATCGCGATTCGTGAACGTTCGCCGGGTCCCGCCCTCGCGGACCGCGGGGCCCCGGAGCGGCTGTCCGCGCCGGCGGTCCGGCCCTCCCACGCTATCGGCGCGCCCGCGAGTCGGGGTCGAAGCGCGCCGAAGCGGCGGGCGGCGGGGCCTCTCTCCCACCGGGCGATGGGACCCCTCTCCGGCCGAGCCGGCGACGGGAGGGCAGCGAGCCGGTAGTCTTCCGTCGACACCCCTTCGCTCAAAGGAACGGCATGGCTCTGGGACTCGCAGCTCTCCTCGACGACATCGCGGCGCTGGTCAAGGCCACCGCGGCCAGTCTGGACGACATCGCCGCGGGGGCGGTCAAGGCCAGCACGAAGGCCGTGGCCGTCGTCGTCGACGACACCGCCGTCACCCCGCAGTACGTGGAAGGCATCGACCCGAAGCGCGAACTGCCGATCATCAAGCGGATCGCCACCGGATCCCTCGTCAACAAGAGCGTCATCCTCGTCCTGGCGCTGCTCCTGTCGGAATTCGCGGCCTGGGGGCTGACCCCGCTCCTCATGCTCGGCGGGACGTACCTGTGCTTCGAGGGCGCGCACAAGATCTGGGACAGGCTGGCGGGCCACCGCGCCGAGGCTGCCGTCACGCAGAACGCCCAGGCGGAGGACGCCATCGTCAAAAGCGCGGTCCGCACCGACTTCATCCTGTCCGCCGAGATCATGGCGATCGCCCTCGGCGAGGTCGCCGGGGATTCCCTTCCGCTGCGCGCGGCGGCGCTGGCGATCGTCGCCGTGGTCATCACGGCCCTCGTCTACGGCGTGGTGGCGCTCCTGGTCAAGGCCGACGACGCCGGCCTCGCGCTCGCCCGCAGCGACAGCCCCTTCGCCCGGAGGGCCGGCTGCGCCGTCGTCGCGGCGATGCCCCGGGTCCTGTCCGGCATCACGGCCGTCGGCGTGGCCGCCATGCTGTGGGTGGGCGGCCATCTGCTCGTCTCCGGGGCGGCCGAACTCGGATGGCGCGCCCCGCATGACGCCGTCGCGGCGATCGCCGCCGCCGTCTCCGGCCCGGCGCCGCTGCACTGGCTCGTCGAGACGGCCTGCTCGCTCGTCGCCGGCTTCGCCTGGGGAAGCGTCTTCGTCGGCGTACAATCCGCGGTGTCGGCCATGCGCCGCGGTTCGGGGCGGACGGATCGCTGACTGCCGTATCCGATCCGCCGTTTCCCCGTCCCTCCGATCAGCTTCCCCGCCCGTTCAAGGAGAGTTCCCGTGAGCACGAACGACGCTTCGAACCACCCTCGTGCGGCCGCCCCGCCCGATCAGTCGGCGCCCCCGGCGGTCAGCGCGCCGGCCCCCGCGGAAGGCGGCGCAGCCTCGTCCGACGCCCCTGGGCAACAGCCGGGCCGGCCGATCGCGCGGGTCGGCGTCCTCCTCGACGGCGTCCGCTGGGTCGCTCCCGCCACGGACGGCGGAGAACGCCTGAACGGCCGGGAGAAGGCGATCCTGAGCGCCGACCGCGTCCTGACCGGCGGGCGCCAGGGCCGCGAGCTCGACGTCCTGGACGCAGGCGGCCTCTACATCGAGGGCACGCGCATCGCCGCGGTGGGCCGCGCCGCCGACCTGCTCGCCGCCCACCCGCACGCCCGGCACGTGAACTTCCCCGGGGCGACGCTCATGCCCGGCCTGATCGAGACCCACGCCCACCTGGCCACCTCGGGCACCGACGTGGAATATCCGGACTACGGCCCGGACGAGGTGGCCCGCCTGACCCTCAACGCGGCCGCCTCGGCGCGGGAACTGCTCAGCATCGGGGTCACGAGCGTCCAGAGCCTGGGGGCGCGCCACTACGTCGACGTCGCCCTGCGCGACGCAATCGAGGCCGGGGCCCTGCGAGGCCCGCGCGTGCTCGCCTCCGGCCCCCAGATCACCACGACCGCGGGGCATTCGTGGCAGGCGGGGGCCGAGGTGGACGGACTGGACGGCATCCGGCGCGAAGTGCGCGCGCACCACCGGCGGGGCGTGGACGTCGTGAAGGTCATGGCCACCGGGGGCTTCACCACCGACGGCTCGGCGCCGTGGTTCGCGCAGTTCTCACAAGACGAGCTGGCCGTCCTGTTCGCCGAGGCGCACCGGCTCGGCAAGCGGACCGCCGCCCACGCGCACGGGACCGAGGGCATCGAACGCGCCGTCGCGGCGGGGGTGGACTACATCGCCCACGCCTCGTTCGTCTCCCCCTCCGGGCGCAGCGTCTTCGACCCGCGGCTGGCCGACGCGATCGCGGAGGCGGGCGTCTACGTCGACACGACGAGCACCGCCGACCTTCCCGAAATCGTCCGCAGGGATGACTCCTACCGCCCTCCCGTTCGCGAGCTCCACGAGCACGGCGTGCGCATCGTCGCCGGCCACGACTCGGGCATACCCGGGGTCCCCCACCGCGCCTACGTGGCCGGCCTGGAGGCGCTCGAAGCCTTCGGCGTCCCCCGCACCGACGTGCTCATGGCCGCCACGAGCCGCGCCGCCGCCGCGATCGGCCTGGCCGGGATCACGGGCTTTCTGACGCCCGGCTACGACGCCGACGTCATCGCGGTGGCCGGCGACCCCCGCGACGGCCTGGGGGCTCTGCGCGACCTGCGCATCGTCGTCAGCCGCGGCCGCGAGTTCGCCCCCGACGCCCTGGCGCCGGTGCGAGGACTCGGCGAAGAGGTCGAAGGCGACCGCGCCGTCCTCGGCCCGGCCGTCACCCTCGCGGCGTGGCGCGAACGGGCCGCCCGCGCGGCCGCCCATCCCCGGACGTAGACCTACCGCACACGCCGTCGGCATCGGCGGACCAGGCCGGCGAACCCCCGGGAGACGAGCCCGGCTAATCCCTCCGAACGGTGGATGCTCAGCCCGCGGGGCCAGCATAGACTCTTCACGGTTCGCGGCCGACGCGAGCCGCGCACACCCCGGCGCGCGTGCGGCGCGCCGCGTACATCCAGGAGCCCACATGGCCGTTACCGCCACCGTCTTCACGACTTTGGCCTGCCTTCTCCACGTCTTCATCTTCTACATGGAGTCCCTCGCCTGGGCCGGGCCGAGGGCGCGCACGGCCTTCGGCATGACGGCGGAGCAGGCCCGCAATACGCGAGAGCTGGCCTTCAACCAGGGGTTCTACAACCTCTTCCTCGCCGTCCAAGCGGGCGTCGGCGCCCTCTCCTTCCTCCTCGGGCACCGCGGGATCGGCGCGGCCCTGATCTTCGCGGGCGCCGGCTCGATGCTCGCGGCCGCGGCCGTCCTCTTCGTCTCCTCGCCCGGCAAACGGGGCGCCGCCTCCAAACAGGGCTTCTTCCCCGCGATGGCGATCGCCTTCCTCACCGCGTCGCTCCTGACCTGATCGTCCGCGCAGCCCACGGCTCCCCGCCCCGCGGCACACACCCCTTCACTTCGCACCATCGCCCGGCGACGTGGCCGCGGCGCGGTCTCACCCATGCCGTCTTCCGGCCCTCATCACCTCCTCCAGCGCGGAAAGCCGCGCTCGTACCACCGGAGTGCCACATGCCCTTCCCCTCCCGCTCGTCCGTGGCGACGACCATGCGCTACGCAGGGTTCGTGCTCGGCGTCGCGATCGCCTTCGCAACCCTCACACTCCTAGTCGCCAGCCTCGCCCCCGGGCATTCCGTCCGGCAGGAGGGAGCGGGATTCGCCTGGGGCAATTACGGCAGCTGGATCGTGCTCGCCTCGCTGGCCGGGCTGGCGCTCTCGCTCCCTCTGGCCCCCAACGGGGCCTGCCGGATCGCCGGAGGCCTGGTCGCCTGCATCGCCCTCGCAGGATCGGTGACGCAGGTGGGGCGCATAGCGGCCGCCGCGGCCGCCAACGGAGGACGCGTCGACCCCTTCGCCGCGCTCGACCTGTCCTCGCCCGCGCACCCCGAGGCCGACGGCTGGCTCACCTACAACGTCGTCGACGGGCGCGCGATGAGGATCGGCGTGTGGAAGCCGCGCCTTCCCAAGAAGAACGCGCCGGTTCTCTACCTCGTCCACCGGGGAGGGTGGAACGACGGGATGGGCGACGCCCGCAGCAGCGGCGCCGAGGCGGACTGGTGGCGCAACCGCGGCTACCTCGTCTTCAGCGTCGAATACCGGCTGGCCAGCGCGACTTACGCGACGTGGGACAAGGCTCCGGCCGATGTGGCCTGCGGGTTGGGGTGGGTGGCGCAGCACGCCTCCGATCTGGGAGGCGACCCGAAGAGGATCGTGGTCCTCGGCGCGTCCGCCGGCGGCAATCTCGCGCTTAATCTCGGGTATCAGGCCTCCATGGGCCAGGCGCGGCCCTCGTGCGGGGTCTCGGTGCCGGTTCCAGCCGCGGTCGTCGCCTACGTCCCGATCGTCGACCCCCAGTACGTCTACGATCACGGCCAGGCCGTCGGCGGCAGGGAGACGAAGGCCCTCATCGAGAACTACATCGGCGGCAGGCCCGACCGCCACGCCGACCGCATGAGGGCGATCTCCACGGACACGTACCTGTCGCGCGACGCTCCGCGGACGCTCGTCGTCGAGCCGGAGGAGGACGGGTACGTCCCCGCGGAGAGCGTCTTCAGGTTCTGCGACCGCGCCAGGACGGCGGGTGTGAATGTGACGACCGTGAGGATGCCGGTGTACAACCACTTCTCCAGCTACGGCAACTCCCTCGCCGGGCAGGCCAACCGGTCGGTCTCCCACGCATGGCTGTCCCGGTTCCTGTGAGGGGCCGGCCGACAGCCGGTGCCGGCCCTCAAGCAGCCCGCTTGCGCGGCGGCGCGGCGCCGCCCATACTGTTCCTGGCCGTCGGACGACGCGGTCTCAGGCCGAAAGTCCCCGACGTCCTCGGTGCGTGAGCAGCGCCACCGCGCTCCGGCCCGGCCCGTCGGGAGTTTACCCTCCAGTAGTTTGGCAGTTCGGCTTCCCTCGCATATCGTTGGGGAGGTTGTCAATGGGCAGCCCGCCGCAAGCGAACGATTTGCTTTTCACCGTGCAATGTGTTTGCGGTCGATGTTCTTCACGCACACGCAAAGGAGTATCCCCGTGGGTCACGCGGTACAGCCAAACGGCGCCATCCAGGAGGTCGGAGTCGACGAGCTCTTCTTCTCCGTGACGGACGGCCGAGGCGTCATCGAGTCCTCCAACGAAGTCTTCGTCAGGCTCTCCCGGTACTCGCGCGGGGAGCTCATGACCGCCCCCCACAACATCATCCGGCACCCCGAGATGCCGGGCGCCGCCTTCAGGCTCATGTGGGACACCATCGAAGAGGGCAAGCCCTTCGCCGCCTACGTCCGCAACCTCGCCGCGGACGGCACCGAGTACGACGTGTTCGCCACCGTCACCCCCCTGCCGGGCCACCGCTACCTCTCGGTGCGCACCCGGCCGGTCCGCGACGACCTCTTCGACGCCGCCAAGGGGCTCTACACGAAGGTCCGCGCCTACGAGAACCAGCTGCTCGCCGACGGCATGAACCGCCGCACCGCGTCGCGGAAGGGAGCGGGCAGGGCCGCCGAGCTCCTGGAAGAGCTCGGCTACAACTCCTACGAGGCCCTCCAGATGGCCGCCC
>NZ_KE951439.1:0-97150 GCF_000466165.1 Actinobaculum sp. oral taxon 183 str. F0552 | reverse complement strand
CGGAAGGGAGCGGGCAGGGCCGCCGAGCTCCTGGAAGAGCTCGGCTACAACTCCTACGAGGCCCTCCAGATGGCCGCCCTCCCCGCCGAGGTCGCCCGCAGGGAGGAGCTCTCGGCGGGGTTCCCCTCGCGGCCCGGCGCCGAGGGGATGCTCAAGGATGCGCTCGACACGGTCACCGGGATCTACGACGAGCTCTCGGTGTGGATGAGGGAGCAGGACTCGCTGGCCGAACTCTCCTCGAGACTGCGCCACGTCGCCAACGAGATCGAGGGCCGCCTGGGCGACGCGACGATCACCCCCGAGATGCTCGCGACGATCACCGCGCACGGGCCGTCGATGACCCCGCTCGTCGAGCCCCTCCAGGTGTGGACGTCGATGCAGAGCATCGTCGGCTCGACCCTCATCCGGCTCGTCGGCTCGCTCCGCGAACTCGACGCCACCAACGTGCGCACCCGCTTCCTCGTCGCCCTGGCCCGCCTCCACGCGACGATGCTCGCGACGTTCATAGCCGAGCTCATCGACGGCGGCCCGGACGCCAAGGAGTCGGTGCCCGCCATCTGGCTGCTCACGAAGGCCCTGCGCCAGGGCCTGTACGACATGGAGGAGCAGACCGGCGCCCACCGCCGTCTGGCCTCCAACACCGCCTGGAACATCGACCAGGCGAACTCGATGATCACCATCCCCAGCCAGGTGCTGGCCATGTGGAAGGCGACGGCGGAGTCCACGCCGCTCCCCGACGACGTCGCCGCCCTGGTCCCGCAGATCTCCGAGAGCGTCGTCGACTACACGGGCACGGTGCTCAGGGAGTCGACGGAGCTCGCCGAGCGCTGCCGGGCCCTGGGCGACCAGCACGATTCGACGCGTATGACCGAGCTCCTCCACCACGCCGAGGACCTCGCCGTCAAGATCGCCTCGCAGGGCTGAGGCGGCCGGCCGGCGCGCACTCGCAGCGTCTCCGGTGCGGCAGTGCCCGCCGCGGCGGGGACCGTCGCAAACGGGGACGGCGGCTTCCCAGCCCGCGCCGTCCTCGCCGCTGAGCGGGCCCGCATCGGCACGGCGCGGGCTCCAAGCCTGACGTGCGTCACCCCGTCGCGCCCGAGCCCGGCGGAGGCGGCGCGGGCGATGCGCGGCACCGGGGGCTGGTCCTGGCCGCGCCCGCCCTCAGGCTCATCGCCGATGAAGGCGGGCGGGCTCACGGCCCCGGGCGCTCGGCCACCTCGTCGGTGTAGTCGCCGGCGACGATCTCGACGCGGTTGCCCTCGGGGTCGAGCAGGACCGCCTCGTAATAGCCGTCGCCGGTGCGCCGGGGCCCGTCGACCACGGGCACGTCGGCCGCACGCGCCCGGGCGGCCAACTCGTCGACATCGGTGCATCCGGGCAGAGCGAAGGAGACATGGGCCCAGCCAAGAGCCTCCGCCTGCGGACGGGCGATGACGTCGGGGCGACTCATGAGCTCGAGCCGGGCGCCGCGCCCGCCAGCGTCATCGGGATCGAAGCTGATGATGAACGTGCGCAGGCCCGTCCGCGGGTTGTGGTACTCGCCGTTCGAGCGGCCGGAGAACCAACGGAGGTAGAAGTCGCGTACGCCCACGAGATCGGCCACCCATAGGGCCGCGTGATCGATGCGGGACATACTCGTATCCTGCCCGAGGCGGCCTGGACGGTCAACGGCGGCAGAACGTCCGGTGCTGCTTCAGCGCCGGTGTCTTCCCTCCCCGCTCTGCGCCGTCGAGCCCTTCGCGCAGGCGTTCGTCATCGGCGTCGGCCGTCCGCTCGGGGTGAGCGGCGCCGCGGTGGCGCCGGATGAAAATGCGATCCAGGCCCGTCCCCCAGCCGCTCACTCGTCGGCGGCGGACGGGTGGGTCATGTCGGCCGGCACCACCCAGGCGTCGAACTCCTCGGATGTGACGAAGCCGAGCTCGAGGGCGGATTCGCGCAGCGAGAGCCCCTTCTTGTGGGCGTTCTTGGCGATCTTGGAGGCCTTGTCGTATCCGATGTGGCGGTTCAGGGCGGTGACCTGCATGAGGTTGGACTCGAGGTTGCGCTCGATCTTCTCGAGGTTGGGCTCGATGCCGTAGGCGCAGTGTTCGTCGAAGGAGGCGCAGGCGTCGCCGATCAGCTTGACGGACTCCAGGACGCACCAGGCCATGACGGGCTTGAAGACGTTGAGCTGGAAGTTGCCCTGGGAGCCCGCGAAGCCGACGGTGGCGTCGTTGCCGAAGACCTTCGTGGCGACCATGGTCATGGCCTCGCACTGGGTGGGGTTGACTTTCCCGGGCATGATCGAGCTGCCGGGTTCGTTCTCGGGGATGAGCAGCTCGCCGATGCCGTTGCGCGGCCCGGAGGCGTACCAGCGCACGTCGTTGGCGATCTTCATCAGGGCGTCGGCCAGAACCCGCAGCGAGCCGGAGACCTGGACGAGGGCGTCGTGGGCGCCGAGCGCGGCGAAGAGGTTGGACGCCTGAGTGAACCGAATGCCGGTCTCCTCGCTGATCTTCTCCGCAGTCAGTTCGCCGAACCGCGGATGGGCGTTCAAGCCGGTTCCCACGGCGGTGCCGCCGATGGCCAGCTCGCGGGCCCGGGAGTCCGAGTATTCGACGCATTCCAGGGCGAAGTCGATCTGGGCGACCCAGCCGGAGAGAACCTGGCCCAGGCGGATGGGGGTGGCGTCCTGGAGGTGGGTGCGGCCGACCATGACGACGCCGTCGAACTCCTTCGCCTTCCTCTCCAGGGTGTCGCGCAGTCGGCGCACGCGCGGATACATGTTCGCCAGTTCGCAGACGACCGCGATGTGCATGGCCGTCGGGAAGGTGTCATTAGAGGACTGGCCGCGGTTGACGTGGTCGTTGGGGTGGACGGGGGCCTTCGAGCCCATCTCGCCGCCCGCGAGTTCGACGGCCCGGTTGGAGATGACTTCGTTGGCGTTCATATTCGACTGCGTGCCCGATCCCGTCTGGAAGACGACGAGCGGGAATTCCGCGTCGAGCCGGCCGGAGATGACGTCGTCGCCCGCGGCGGCGATGAGGTCGGCGATCTCGGCGGGAAGCTCGCCGAGTTCGGCGTTCGCCCGTGCAGCGGATTTCTTGAGGACTCCCAGGGCGTGGATCATGGGGCGGCCCCAGACGAAGGTGTCGCGGCCGATGTCGAAGTTGTGCAGGCTGCGTTCGGTCTGGGCACCCCAGTAGTGGTCGGCGGGAACCTCGATCGCGCCCATCGAGTCGGTTTCCGTACGTGTGGGATTCGTCTCTGAAGTCATGGACGCAAGCCTACCGGGTTCCGTCTCCGGACGCGGGACCGCACGTCCCACCCGGGATCCCGCCGGCGACGCCGGAGCGAACCCGCGTGATGCGGATCATGGCCTGCACGTGCCGCCGGGCGTGGGGCCCGAGGCCCATCTCGATTCGCAGGAATATCCGAGCCAAGCCGTATACCTTGATTGCATGTCGTTCTTCGCCCTGACCTCAGGCACTCTGCTGGCCGCCGTCGCCGTGCTCACCGCGGCCTGCTTCCTCTGGGCGATCCTGTGGGTGCCCAATCACCCGTGGACGAAGCTGTGGGCCTACGTCCAGCAGGCTCTGGCCGTCCTCCTGTGCAGCGTCCTGGCGATCTCCCTCGCCTTCCTCGCGGTCAACCGGGTGAGCCTGTGGTATTCCAACTGGCACGACCTCCTCGGGTTCCTGTCGAAGAAGCCGGCCACGCAGCAGCAGTTCGGGGCGGCGCCCGCGGGGGCTCCGCAGAGGGCGGAGGCGGCCGCCCCCTCCAAGAAGACGCCGAAGGCCCACTTCACCCAGGCGCAGCGCAATCCCCTGGCCAACGCCCAGCTGACCGGCATCAACCCCAACGCCTCGGGCGGGCAGTGGGTGAACGTCGTCGTCCCGGGTCAGGGAGAGCAGGGCGACGCGACGGTCAGGGTGTGGCTACCGCCGTCCTATCTGAAGAACCCGGACAAGGCCTACCCGGTCATCATGGCCTTCGCGGGCGTCCCCGGCTCGCCCGTCGGATTCGAGCAGCCCCTCCACACCGGCGAGGATCTCGCCAAGGCCGTCAGCGAGGGGAAGATCCGGGACTCGATCATCGTCGCGCCCAACGTGTTCCCGCGGGACCGCGACACCGAGTGCATGGACGTGGAGGGGACCTCGATCGAGACGTGGGTCACGCAGAAGGTCGTGCCGTGGGTCAAGGCGAATCTCCGCGCGGAGGGGGACCCCGGGGCCTGGGCGACGTACGGCTACTCCGCGGGCGGGTGGTGCGCCAACATGTTCACGATCCGCCACCCCGAGCTGTTCAGGACGACGCTGTCGATGAGCGGCTACTACTCGCCGACCTTCCGCGAGGGCGAGGCGCCCGCGGGCGCGGAGGCCTACGATCTGGGCGCGATCGCCTCCCGGACCCAGCCTCCCGTGAGGATCTGGAACTATTCGGGCACCGGCGACGGGAAGTTCCGAACCTCCTTCGACAAGTTCGCGCCGCAGGTCAAGGCGCCGACGTCGCTGACCTCCGTGGAAGTCGCCGGAAGCTCGCACCGGTGGCCCGTCTGGGAGGAGGCGCAGATGCAGGGCCTGGAGTGGCTGGGCAAGACCGTCCCGGCGTTCTCACCCGCCTCCGCGTAGTGAGCCGCGCGAGTCACGCAAGCCGCGGTGCGGATGGCCGGATCAGCGCGGGCTCAGCGCCTTCGCGCGCAGCCTGGCGATCGCCCACAAGAGGTAGGAGAGGATGACGAAGGCCGCGATGACGGCGCCGACCGTGACCGGCCAGTCGTCCTTGGCCGGGTCGAGGAATTCGTACATCGGCTTGCCGTCCCTGCGCGCATCCCACGGATAGACGAAGAAGATGTAGGGCAGGAGGAGGGCGCTCCACGTCGCCGGCGAGAGGACGTGGAGCCGGCCCTGGGATCGGCCGACCGCCGCCCAGTCGACGGCCATCGCGATCGGGCAGACCAGATGCGCGAGCTTGTCGACCGTATCGGGGTAGGAGCCCTCGAGGAGGGTCGCGAAGACGACACCGGTGAAAATCGCCATGGACGTGGCCATTCCGCGCAGCCACGGGCTTCTCGACTCGAAGCGGTTCCGCCCTCCCGTCCGTATGACGAAGGGGCGGACGACTTCGGAGAGGTTGAAGAGGAAGACCGCGATGGTCGAGAGCGTCGTGAAGTACAGGAGCTGGTCGAAGACCTGCTCGGCGCTCCGGTGTTCCAGGAGAAGCGACACGGCCCACCCGGAGGCCAGCGCGAGCGCCAGCCTCCACAGCCAGAGCGTCCACAGCAGCGGGCTGTTGCCGTTCGTCTTCTGCGCGTTCATTCGCCTCTCCTTCTCACGAGCAGCCCGGATCCGCCTTCGTCGAGCCTTCGCCTGCCCCGGGGTCGCCGATTGTTCCACCACACCTTACGTCACGGGGCCCTCGTACGCCTCACACGTCACGGGGCCCTCGTACGCCTCACACGTCACGGGCCGCCCCAGGAGACGGCGCCGCCGCGGGGTTCGCGCCGTTCGGGTCGGCCAGTCGGAGGGCGTCGGCGGGCTCGTCGTAGGAGACGCCGGGGTAGCGGCCGAACTGCTCCTCGCGCGCGGCGGGGGCGGCGTCGAGTCGGCGCAGGGCCTGGGCGGGCGTGCCCCACGCCGCACTCGGGTCGCCGCCCGCCGGCTGTGAGGGCGCGAACCAGGCGGAGTCGCGGGGCGGGGCGACCATGAGGCGTCCGGGACGGCTGCGGTCGCGCAGGGCGCTAGCGCGCCAGGTGTGGACCGGGTGGGTCGACATCCAGTTGGCGACGTGCAGCCACAGGCCGCGTTCGGTGGCCGCGCGGTCGGCCAGGGCGTGGAGGTTGACCTGGGCGCCCAGGTACTTGCCGCCGGAGAGCAGGCCCATCACCCCGGCCACTCCGTCGGGGGCGCAGTCGTAGCCGTGGTTGTCCGCCGTGTATTCCTGCGCCCTGGAGACGGCCGGGCCCAGCACCGGGACGACGTATGCGAGGCTGATGAAGAGGATGCGGAAGAAGCTGACGTGGCCGGCGGCCAGGTGGCCCACCTCGTGGCCGATGACGAAGCGCAGGGCCTCGGGGTCCCTGGCGCCTCCCCCGACTTCGAAGGCGTCGGAGTGGACGACGACGAACCGCCGGTACCCGTGTCCGGACGCGTAGGCGTTGACGACGCCGTTGCCGAGCACGACGTAGGCGTCGGGCACCTTCCTCATCCCGAATCTCTCGGCGGCCTCGACGACCATCCGATAGCCTTCCGGGAACTGCGTCGGGCTCATGCGGACGCCGCCCGCGCGGACCTTCGCGTAGATCACCGCCCGGACGACGGCTATGGCGAGGGGCGCGAAGCCGAGGATCACGACGATGAGCGTGGGGTCGCCCGTGGGCAGAGGGAGGAAGGACAGGAGCCGCGCCAGAGGGAGGCCGTCGAAGAGCCGGTCGCCCGGCTCGACGGCGAACAGCTGGACGATCGCCACGATCCAGAGTGCGTATCCGACCGCCAGGATGGCCCCGGCGAGGACGACGAGCGGGATCTCGCAGCGATGGCGCAGTCGCTTCAGGCCGGCCAGGCCGTGGACGGTGGCGCCGGCGAACAGCGCGGGTCTGGAAGTCGTCGAAGTCGTCACCGGAACATCCTACCGACCGCGTCCGAGCCGATGCGCTCGTCCGCTGACCGGGAGGGCGGCCGGGAACCGGCGAATCGGCGGCTCCCCCGGTTCCCGGCGGGGCCGAGGCGTCTCGCCCCGGCCGGTGTCGCGATGAGCCCCGCCGGCGGGGCCGCTGGCCGGTCCGACGGCGCCCGGCATGTAGGCTACTGGCATGCCGGAGCCCACGACCGTCTCGGATCCCGTCGACGTGCTCATGGTCGAGGACCAGGAGGCCTTGGCGTCCTCCACCGTCGAATATCTGACGCTCTCCGGCGTATCGGCGGCCTACGTCTCCAGCGCCGAGGAAGCCCATGCGGCCCTCGCCTCCCGCAAGCCGAAGCTCGTCCTCCTGGACGTCAACCTGCCGGGGCTCAGCGGCTTCGAATTCTGCCGTCGGCTCCGCCGCGAGCGCGGCGACATCCCGATCGTCTTCGTCTCGGCGCGCACCGCGGAGGACGACCAGATCCTGGCCCTGTCGCTCGGCGGCGACGACTACATCGCCAAGCCCTACTCGCTGGCGGTCCTCCTGGCGAAGATCCGGCGGATGCTCGACCGCCTCTCCTCGAGCGGCCCGCCGGAGCCGGCCGTCTACGACGACGGCTGGCTCCTCCTCGACCCGGGCTCGGCGCGGGTGCGCGTGGGCGGGAGGGACGTCTCGCTGGCGGCTCTGGAGTTCAAGCTTCTGGAGTACCTCGTGGCCAACCGCGGACGCGTGGTCGAGAAGAGGGAGCTGTTCCGTCAGGTGTGGGGCGGGGCGGTCACCGGCGACGGCACCCTGTCGGTGCACATCCGGCGTCTGCGCACCCGGATCGAGCGCGACCCCGATCGGCCGCGCTACATCCGGACCGTGTGGGGACGCGGCTACATCTTCGAGGAGCCCGCGTGAGGGCGGCCTTGACCGTCGTCGCGGCGGCGGCCGCGGCCTTCCTGGGCCTGTGGGCCTCGGTGGACCGGCCCGTCGCGCGTCCGGACACCGTCGCCGCCTGCGACCTTCGCCTCGCCGTCGAGCGCTCGTGGCCGGACGCCTCCGCCGCGGTCGGCCGCGCCCCCGAGGCCTTCCAGAGGATCACGGTGCTCTCCGGGGACGGCGCCGTCGCGGCGTCGCGCGGCAGGCCGATGGACACCGACCGCGAGGCGTTCCGGGCGGGGGCCTCCAGCTTCGACGTCGTCGTCGGCGGCCAGCGCGTGGGCGTGCTGCGGATCGCCGACGGCAGGGCGGGCGAGCTCGCCCGGGCCCGACGGCGCGTCCTCCTCCTGGCGGGCGGGGCGATCGCGGCGATCTCGCTGGCCTGCCTGGCGCTGCACGCCTTCCACCGTCGGCGGATCGCCCGGCCCTTCGCCGCGCTTCGGGCCTTCGCCGCGGACGTCGCCGCGGGGAACCTCGACGCCCCGCTCACGATGGATCGCGGCAACCTCTTCGGGCCGTTCACGGAGGCCTTCGACATCATGCGCGACGAGCTCGCCCGCGCTCGGCGGCGGGAGGAAGAGGCCAAGCAGTCCAAGAAGGACCTGGTGGCCGAGCTCGGCCACGACATCCGCACGCCCGTCGCGTCGATCGCGGCGACGGCCGAGCTTCTGGCCCTCACGGAGACGGATGCGGCGCGCCGCTCGAAGCTGGAGACCGTCGGCGGGCTGACCGGCCAGATCGAGGCGCTGGTGGCCGACCTGTTCCAGGCCAACGAGGAAGAGCTCGCCGTCCTGCGGGTCGAGCCGGAGGTCGTCGCCAGCGGCGAGGTGGCAGCGCTCCTGCGCGCGGCGGACCCCGACGGGGCGATCCGACCCTTCCACCTGCCCGGCTGCCTGGTGTCGGTCGACAGGCTGCGCATGCGCCAGGTCTTCGACAACGTGGTCGCCAATTCGCGGAAGTACGCCGCCACGCCCGTCACGGTCGCCTCCCGCCTGGAGGGCGACTTCCTCGTAGTCGACGTGCGCGACACCGGCCCGGGAGTCCCGTCCGGCGAACTCGAGGCGATCCTCGGCAAGGGCGTGCGCGGCTCCAACGCGGAGGACCGGCCCGGACAGGGGCTCGGGCTGTTCACCGCGAGCTATCTCATGGAGCGCATGGGCGGATCGCTGCACTGCCGCGACGCGGCGCCCGGGCTGGGGGTCGTCGTGGAGATGCCGCTGGCGAGGTAGCGGCTCGCCCGCCGCCTCACCGGGCGCCTCCGTCCGCGGGCGCCAGGCGCGATCGCCGGCGACGCCGCGTAACCGACCCGTAGGAATCCGTTAAGAAAGTGGAAAGGAATGCCGATTCGCAACCTTCTACCCTCGACCCCATGAGTGCGCATACCACCGACCGTCCCTCACCTCCGGGAGAAGCCCCGGAGGCGGACGCCGTCATCTCCACGAAGAAGCTGTCCAAGACGTTCTCGCTCCAGAGCGTCCAGCAGCACGTCCTGAAGAACATGGACCTGCGGATCCTCCGGGGCGACTTCACCGTCGTCATGGGACCGTCGGGAGCGGGCAAGTCCACGCTCCTGTACGCGCTGTCTGGCATGGACCGCCCGACGCTGGGCACGGTGGTCTTCGACGGGACGGACATCTCGGGCGCCTCGCAGGACCGCCTGGCCGTCTTCCGGCGCTCGCACTGCGGTTTCGTCTTCCAGCAGATGAACCTCTTGGACTCCATGTCGCTGATGGACAACGTCATGGCGCCCGGCCTGCTCACGAAGCGCAGACGCGCGGAGGTCGCGCGGCGGGCCGTCGAGCTCTTCGACCTGGTCGACATCGACGCGGCGACGCGGAAGAAGTTCCCTGGCATGGTCTCGGGCGGCGAGGCGCAGCGGGCGGCCATCGTGCGGGCTCTGATCAACGAGCCGGACGTGCTCTTCGCCGACGAGCCCACCGGGCAGCTCAACTCCGAGAACTCGACCAAGGTGCTCGACCTGCTGGCGAGGATCAACGGCCGCGGGCAGTCGATCGTCATGGTCACCCACGACGTGCGATCGGCCGTGCGCGGGAACCGGATCCTCTACCTCCGCGACGGCACCGTCAAGGGGGAGCTCGACCTCGGCGCCTACGCGGCCGAGGACGAGGGCCGCACTGCCCGCCTGTCCGGCTTCCTGGCCGACATGGGGTGGTGAGCGTGTCCACGACGGCAAGGATCCTGGCCCGCCGCAGCCTGCGCAAGGCCAAGGGGCAGTTCGCCATCACCGGTCTGCTCGTCGCGATCACGGCGATGATGCTGCATCTGGCGGTCATCCTCACCGGTTACCGGGAGAGCATCTCCGAGACCACCGAGCGGCTCGACACCGAGGACACGTCGATCCTCCTCTCCTCGGCGGAGGGGGCGAAGCGGGCGGCGCACGTCCTCGACTCGGATCGCCGGGTCGCCGACCATGAGATCGTCGCCCTCGCCACGGCGACGGCGTCCTTCCGATACGCCGGCGCGGACACCCAGAATCCCTTCACCATGCTGACCAGCCACGAGTCCAAGCCCAGGATCGGGCGGACGAGCACGGTCGAGGAGCTGGGAACCAGGCTGTCCGACCCGATCTGGCTCCCCTACATCATGAAGACGGGCGGAGGCTACGGGCTCGGCGATCGCTTCACCATGACCATCGGAGGGGTCGCGCACAGCTTCCACATCCAGGGATTCTTCGAAAGCCCGATGCGCGACAGCCTCAACGTGGGGGCCATGGAATTCCAGTTCACCCCGGCTTCTCTCAAGGCTCTGACGTCCTCGTCCGGCGTCAGGCAGGCGTGGCACGCACGGGTCCAGCAGACCGCGGCCGCACGGTCGGACGCGAACAGCTCGGTCCTCACGTCGCGCATCCGGAAGGCGACGATGGACTCCGGCCAGTCCGACCCCGTCGCCTACTCCCTCAGCTGGACGTCGTACGCGAGTACGCAGACGCTGACGCCGAACATGTTCACCGCCCTGCTCGGGGCCTTCTCCGTTCTCATCGCGGCGGTAGTGGCCCTCATCGTCCGGTTCGTCCTCCGGTCGACGGTCGTGCGCGACATGCCGGCCTTCGGCACGCTGGAGGCCGCGGGGATGACGGCCGGTCAGGTGATGCGGGCCGTCATGGCCCCGTTCGCAACAGTGGCCCTATGCGCGGGAGCCCTCGGGGCTCTGGCGAGCGGCCTGGCCCTGCCCTTCCTCAGGCGGATGATCGAGTCCCAGACGGGGCTGGTCTGGGACCCGGGCCTGTCGGGGCTGGGATCGGCCATAGCGGTGGCGAGCATGTTCGCGATCGTCCTCCTCACGGCGTGGCTGAGCTCCGCCCGGGTGCGCAAGATCCCGCCGGTCGACGCCCTTCGCGGCGGCGAGACGGCCCACTCCTTCCGTCCGACCCGGCTGCCGCTGGACTCCACGCGCGGATCGGCGCCGGTCCTCATCGGCTTGAAGGCGGGGCTGCGCGCACGCGCGCAGAACGTCATGGTCACGGTCGTCTTCGCCATCGCCGTCTTCGCCTCGGTCTTCGCACTGGCGATCGACTCCGCGATCCTCGGCAACCCCCGGGAGTTCATGGACACGCTCATGGGCGACCGCGGGAACGTCACGATCACCGCGGCGCCGGACCAGTCCGTCTACGCACTGCGCGCCGACCTGGAGCGCACGCCCGGAGTAGGCTCGTCGATCGTCTACGATCTGACGAGCGCCGAGTCCGACGCGGGCGCGATCGCCCTCATCGTCAGCGACGGCGCGCACCGCGCCCTGGGCAAAACCGTGTACGAAGGCCGTCTGCCCGCTCGCGCCGGCGAGATCGCCATCGGCGGGCCGCTCGCCTCCGCCCTGGGGGTCGGCGTGGGGGACGACATCACGATCTCGCACACCGGCAACAAGGCGACCTATCTCGTGACCGGCCTGACCCAGTCCGCCATGAGCCTGGGAAAGAGCGCGGTGCTCACGGTCGACGGCGTTCGCCGGGCGACGCCGAACTACCAGCCCAAAACCCTCGCCGTCTACGCCGACGGGGTCGACGCGAAGACGCTGTTCGATAGGATCAGCTCCTCCTTCGTCGGCCGTTACGCCTCGACGGTGGACATGCAGGCCTACGGGGATTCGATCCTCAATACCTACGTGTCCATGAGCGAGGGCCTGGCCGTCGGGATCCTCTCCTTGACGGGGATCGTGGCGATCCTCGTCGTCGGCTTGGTCGTGACGTCGCTGATCACCAGGTCGCGGCGCGACTTCGGCGTCCTCAAAGCCCTCGGATTCACCAACCGGCAGCTGTCGGTGCAGATGATCGCCGCACAGCTGCCCTCCATGGCCCTGGGGACGGCCGCCGGGGTCGCCCTCGGATGGGCGTTCGCCATGCCCGCCCTGGGGCAGCTGCTTCGAAGCACGGGGATCATGCGCCTGGACGCCGGCCTGGCGGCCGGGCCGGTCGTCTGCCTCGGCGCGGCGTTCCTGGCCCTTCCCGTCCTGCTCATCCTCCTGCTCATGCGGCGGACCCGGCGCATCACCTCCCGCGACCTGCTCGCGGAGTGAGCCGGCCGCAGCGGCCGAGCCTGGGGGGCGCCCCGGCGTGGAGGGGCGCCCCGGCGTGGAGGGGCGTCCCGTCCTCTTCGGCCGGGCGGCTCGTGCGGACCGCCGCCCGGCCCTCAGGCTTTGCCGGTGGGCAGTTCGGCGACCATGTCGGAGGAGGGGCGGCGGGAGCCGGAGCTGGGCTCGTATGTGAGCATGACGGCCTCGCCGTCGTCGGGCATGCCGTCGAGGAAGGTGTAGAGGCCCTTGGAGCCGGCGCGGTACATCCCCATCGACTTCGTCTGCGCGCCCTTGACGAGCCACGCCTGGATCGCCTTGCCCTCGGGGACCTTCATGCCGCCGGGCATCACGAGCGCCGCCGAGTGCTCCCTGTGCGACCACACGAGGCGTATGACGTGCCCGTCGGCCATCCTGTGGTCCACCGACCGGTAGTCCGACGCCTGGTTGAGGGCGTTGAAGCGCGTCTCCTGGGACATCCCCCGCATCGTCCAGGCGTGTCCGGCGGCGAACCCCGCGACGAGGAGCGCCACGGAGGCCGCCGCGGCCATGACCCTGCGAGTCCAGCGCCTGCGCGGGATCTCGACGACCTCCGCGCCGCCGGCCTCGCTCCCCCCGGCCGGCCCGTTCCCGTCGGCTCCGTCTTCCGGGCCGTCGGCCGTCGCCGGCCCGCTCGCCCCGCCCTTCCGGTCCTGCTCCGTCGGGGTCTGCGGCCCGCCGGGGTCCGACAGGGCGGCGACCCGCGCCATGAGGGCGTCCTTGACGCCGGGCGCGACGGCGGGCTGATCCCCCGCGAACGCCATTTCGCCCAGGATCTCCGCTTCGGGCGTTCCGAATTCGATCCGATCGTTCATGTCCCCTCCAGCGCCCCGCGCAGATGCGCGATTCCGTTTCTGACGTGGGTCTTCACCGTGCCGAGCGGCATGCCGAGGGCCTGCGCGGCCTGTCTGTGCGTGAGGGCCCGGAAGTAGACCGCTTCGATGCAGGCCCTCGCCGGCGCGGACAGGCCCGCCATCGCCCGGGACAGCTCGTCGCGCTGCTCGCCGGCGGCCACCGCCTCGGCGACGTCGTCGCGATCGACGTCCGGCCTGTAGGCCGACCTCTCGCGGTCCCGGCGGGACTGGCTCGAACGGACGCAGTCGATCGCGCGGCCCCGCGCCATCACGGCGAGCCAGGCTTTGGCGCTGCCCCGGGCGGGGTCGAAGCCCGGCGCCCGCCTCCACACCTGCAGGAAGGTCTCCTGCAGGACGTCCTCCGCGTGAGCCTGGCTGACGACGATTCGCCTGATGAGGGCCAGGAGATAGCCGGCGGTCGCGTCGTACAGTCGGGAGAAGGCCTCCTGGTCCCCTTCGCCGACCGCGCCGATGAGGCGTTCCAGTTCGCCGCCGGACGCCGGATCGGAGGTTCGTGCTTGCACGGCCTCAATCGTAACGGCCACTCGCTCTCACCCGAACGTGAAGGAGTGGAGGTGGACCCCGCTGGAGGCCTCGACCTTCAGCGTCCCCTCCTTGCGGCCGTCGCCCGGAAGCAGATCGACGGCGTTGGGGGTGCCGCTCACCTTCTTCGTGTAAGTTTTGCCGGCGAAGGTGTAGGTCACCTCTCCCTCGCCCGACGCGACGAGGTACACGCGCCTGGCGTGCAGGCCGAGGCGCACCTGCGCCGATCCCCGCGCGGGCGTGATCGACTCCGCCCCCGCGTTCCACGCGCCCGCGAGGTTGAAGGTCCCCCGCTTCGGCTCGCCCGGATCGCCGTAGTCGGCGGTCCCTTCCCTGAGCTGGGGCCGTCCGGCGTAGTAGGAGGCCCGGGAGGGGAACAGGTAGGTCTCCGGGTTGGTCCTCTCGGCGGGGGACCCCGCCTTGCCGTCGCGGGCCCCCGACTTGTTCTCGGTGAAGACGGGATCGGGCAGCTTGACTCCCGGGTTCTGCTCGGTCAGCAACCGGCGGATGAGCTTCTCCGCCGTGGCTTCGCCGCCCTCGCCGTAGTGGATGTGGCGCACCTTGCCGGACCCGTCGACGAGGTACTGCGCGGGCCAGTAGTGGTTGTCGAAGTTCTTCCACGTCCTCAAGTCTGAGTCGACGGCGACGGGGTAGGTGACGCCGAGCTTCTTCGCCCCTTCGCGCACGTTCTCCGTCACCTTCTCGAAGGCGTATTCGGGCGAGTGCACGCCGAGCACCTGGAGGCCGGCGCTCTTGTAGGTCTCGTACAGTTTCTTGATTCCGGGCACGGAACGCTGGCAGTTGATGCACGAGTATGCCCAGAAGTCGACGAGGCGCACCCCTCCCTTCGGGACGGCGGCGTCGAGCGGCTTGCCGCCGGGCGTGTTGAGCCAGGCGGCGATTCCCTCGACGGCCGGCTGCTTCCCGCAGTCTAGGAGGGTGTCGGCGTCGGCCTGGCACTCCTGGCCGCCCTTGTTGAGGAGTCTGTCCGTGGACTTCTGGAGCGAGGATGTGTAGTCGGGGATCAGGCGCTGCAGGGCCGCGGGCAGGTTGAAGGCCAGTCCGGCGGACAGCCCGAGCATGGCCACGCCCGCGCCGATGCGGATGCCGCGCTGGTGCTTGCGGTACCCCTTGACCCGTTCCGTGACTCCGCGGCCGGCCAGAGCGAAGAAGAAGAGGGGGATGGCGGCGCCGGTCGCGAAGGAGACGGCGAGCACCACGGTGTCCAGCCCGATCTGTCCGGTCGATCCGGCCACCGTGATCGCCGTGAGGACCGGGCCCGCGCAGGGGACGTAGGCCGTGCCGAGCAGCAGGCCGAAGACGAATCCGTTGGACCGCTTGCCGACGTTCCTGTTGCCGAGGTATCTGAAGGGCTTCTCGAGCCATTCCTCGAACGTCGGGAACATCAGGGCGATTCCGATAACCGCCAGCAGGACGATGCCCATCCAGCGGATGAAGTCCTGCGGCAGGCCGAGGAGCGAGAGCAGCGTCGAGCCTAGAAGAGTGACCAGCGTGAAGGAGACCACCAGTCCGAGGGTCACGAGGAGCGGGTATCTGCGCGAGCGCGAACGTTCGTCGCCGGTCGCGGCGCTGGTGGCCCCCGCGAGGAAGATGATGGGGAGCATCGGGAGGATGCACGGCGATATGCCGGTGATCAGTCCGCCCAGTAGTCCGATGAGTGCTTGAGAGAGCATGATGTCCTTCCTTGGTCTGTCGCCACCGGTTCGGCGCCGACCGCCCCATGGATGTGTGCAACATTTCACACATCCATGGGGCTTTCCGGCTCCGAATCACTGCGCGAGGGGCAGGAAGCGCCTGCCCATGAGACAAAGGAGACCCATCGTGGCCCGCAAGACCTTCCGTTCCTCCGCTCTGGCCGCCGTCGTCCTGGCCGCCGGCCTCGGTCTGGCCGCCTGTGGCAGCGACGACTCAGGCGACAAGCCCTCCGAGGAGTCGAGCACCTCGCAGACGTCCGGCGGGAAGGTGAACGACAAGAAGATGTCCGACGGCAAGATGAAGGACGGGAAATCTGACACCGGCAAGATGTCCGACGGCAAGATGTCCGACGGCAAAATGAAGGATGGGAAGTCGGACAACGGCAAGATGTCCGACAACAAGATGAACGACAAGAAGATGTCGGACGGCAAGATGTCCGACGGGAAGACTTCCGGCTCGGACGCCTCGGGTGGCCGAATGGGAGACGGCTCGTCCAAATAGTTCAGCAAGCGGACCGGGCGTTCGGATGGGGCCGAGAGACGGCCTCCATCTCGGCCTCATCCGAGCAACACCCACACATTCCCGGCCTCACCCGGACACCACCCGTCTCCATCCGCCCGGCGACGCGGATCGCCGCTCCCGGCAGCCGCATTGTGAGACGGATGTGTACCCGGCCTCTTCCCTCACTATGATTTGCCGGTTAGTGAACGGGAGCCTCCGGCCGAGGCCGGGGCTCCCCCGCCCACGAGCGAAACAGGTGGCCGTACATGTCTTCGTCAGCGCGACAACCCGATATCGCCGAGCCCGGCATCGCCGAACGCGAGCAGTGGGGAAGCCAGGTCGGCTTCCTCTTCGCCGCGATCGGCTCGGCCATCGGCTTGGGCAACATCTGGCGCTTCCCCGGCGTGGCGTACGCCAACGGCGGCGGAGCCTTCATGATCCCCTACATCGTCGCACTGCTGACCGCCGGCATCCCCATCCTCTTCCTCGACTACGCGCTCGGCCACCGCTACCGCGGCAGCGCCCCGGCGGTCTTCCGCCGCGTGTCGCGCAAACTGGAATGGCTCGGCTGGTGGCAGGCCTTCATCTGCTTCGTCATCATGACCTACTACGCAGTCATCATCGCCTGGGCGCTCAGGTACGTCCTCTACTCGGTGAACGTCGCGTGGAAGGGCAGCCCGGGAGGCGCGGGAGCGTTCTTCAACAAATCGATCGGCGCGTCGGACGCTCCGGGGTTCTCGGCATCGCCGGTGTGGAACGTCTTCGTCCCTCTGGCGATCGTCTGGGCGCTCATGCTCCTGGTCATCGGGCTGGGCATCACGCGCGGGATCGAACGGGCCAACAGGATCTTCCTCCCGCTGCTCGTCGTGCTGTTCGTCGCACTCGTCGTCCGCGCGCTCCTCCTGCCCGGAGCCGTCAACGGCCTGAACGCCCTGTGGTCTCCCGACTTCCACGCCCTGCAGGATCCGAAGGTGTGGATCGCCGCCTACGCGCAGGTCTTCTTCTCCCTGTCGGTTGCCTTCGGCATCATGCTCACCTACTCCAGCTACCTGCGCAGACGCTCCAATCTGGTCGGCACGGGGCTCGTCGCGGCCTTCGCGAATTCGTCCTTCGAAGTTCTGGCGGGTTTCGGCGTCTTCGCCACGCTGGGTTTCATGGCCTTCGAGCAGAACGTGAACGTCGCCGATCTCGACGGCCTGACGGGCGTGACGCTCTCTTTCGTCACCTTCCCGACGATCATCGCGCAGATGCCCGGCGGCGCGATCTTCGGCGTCTTCTTCTTCGTCTCGCTGGCCCTGGCCGGCTTCACCTCGATCATCTCCGTCATGCAGGTCATCGCCGCGGGCGTCGGCGAGAAATTCAAGCTCAGCCCGATGAAGGCCTCGCTCGCCGTGGGGATTCCCGGCGCCGCCGTCTCCCTGGTGGTCTTCGGCTCGGTGTCCGGGATCAAGGCCTTGGACGTCGTAGACGCCTACATCACCCAGATCGGGGTGGTGGTCTCAGCCGTCTTCGTCTGCTTCTCCCTGGCCTTCGCGGTCCGGCGCCTGCCCGTCCTGCAGCGCCACCTCAACGTGGTCTCCGAGGCGGGCGGCACGATCGGGGCATGGTGGCGCCTGCTCGTGGGCGTCGTGGCCCCGGCCGTGCTGACGTACATGCTCGTCGACACCATGGTCGCCTTCGTCTCCAACCAGTACAACGGGAAGGACTACTCGCGGGCCTTCGAGAACGCCTTCGGGTGGGGCAGCATCGCGGCCGCCGCGGTGGGGACGCTCGTCATGACCTGGGCCCGGTGGAGGAGCCCCGTCGACGACTTCACGCCCGTCGATCTCGACGAGTACGAATCGGCCCTTCGCTCCCGGCGTCGCCGCGCCGTGGGCGCCGCTTCGGCCGTCGGCTCCCGCCGACCGACGGACCCGCAATCGCCCGGCGCCGACCGGGCGGATCGCACGCACGCGAACGGAGGCGAATGATGCAAGGCTCGGCGATCGTCCTCATGCTCATCAGCACCCTCGTCATCTGGGGCGGGCTCGTCGCCTCGGCTACGGCGCTCGTGGTGCGCGGACGCCGTGAGAAGCGCGAACAGCACGAGAGGGCCATCCGCACGGTCCTCCACGACGCGGGGCTCGATCAGGGCTAAGGGCGGCGTCGGCTGGCTGCGGCTGCGACGTCTCGTGCGCCTGGTCGCAAGCCAGCCGGCCGCCAGGCCTCAGGCTCTGGAGCCGACAGCGGCGCCGAAGCTCTGCGCCACCCGGTCGACCCTGTCGAGCAGGGACTGCGTCGTCGAGGCCTCTCCATCGGCGCCGAAGCCCCGGCGCCGACGGGAGCCCCGGCACCGACGGGCGATGGAGTCGAGTCTGTCGAGCTCTTTGCCCACGGAGTCGACCCTCTGCGAAACGCCCGCCGCGATCTGGGCGGCGCCCTCGGGAAGCTCCCCGGCGCCCGCTCCGCCGTCCCACAGCATGAGCAGTTGGCGCGGGATCGCGATGAACTCCCTCGTCTGCTCTATGTAGTCCGCGGTCTCGGCGACGAGCCGGCGCTGGGTGTCGGCCTGGCTCTCCATGTCCGCCAGTCCCCGGCGGATCGCGCCCGCGAGCATGCAGATGGCGGAGGCCGCCGCATCGGCGTCGGCCCCCTCGTCGACGAGCTCCGCGATGAACTGGGCTGTCATCGTCGTGTGCAGGCGCGCCAGAGCCACGTGGAACCGCGTCTGCGCACTGTTCGCGTCCAGTCTCGAGAAGACGTCGTGCAGCCTGCCGACCGGCTGGGCGACGATCTCCTGCATGTGGATCCACACGTCCAAAAGCTCGGCGAGGGAGCGGCTGCCCGGATCGGAGCGATCGAGCCTATCGAGGGCGTCGGCCGTGAGGGTCTCGTCATCCATCTCCCGCTCCAGGCTCTCTCCCGCAGTCCGGAGGGCGCCGGACAGATCCGCGAGCGCGGAGGACCGCTCCATCCACGCGTCGAGCTCCCGGGCTACGCCCTTGACCTCCTCCAGCGCCTCGCCCAGCGTCCCGGCGGCCTCGGGGCGCTCGGGCAGACCGCCGGCCAGCTCCTCCCGCCGCGCGACTTCCGCGAGGAGCGCGGCGCTCTGCAGTTCCTCGTACGAGGAGATGCCCGCCTCGCCCAGAAGCTCGAGGATCTTTCCGGCGCCCCGGCCGGCCGCCTCGTGGCGATCGGCGCCGTCGAGGGAATCCTCCAACGCCTTGGCGCCCTCGTAAGCCGACAGAGCGGTCTGCAGGAGCTCGTCGACGGTGGGGCGGAACCCGACCGAGAGATAACCCCCCTCGTCCAAGGGCGTGATAGCGGCGAAGACGTCGTATTCGGCGCCGTCCGCGGCCAGGTTCCGCATGTAAGCGGCGAAGGGTCTGCCGGCTTTCAGCGTGTCCCACATCGTCCGGAAGGCGCCTCCCGGCATATCGGGGTGGCGGATGACGCTGTGCGGAGCGCCGACCAGCTGCTCGCGGCTGTACTCCGACAGCTCGACGAAGGCCCTGTTCGAAAAGCCGATGACGCCGCGCTCGTCCGTCGTCGAGAAAAGCATCTGATCCACGCTGACTTCACGCGTGGCACCGGTGAATACGTTCATATTGCTCACGAAATCGCTCCTGACTGAGACGCCGACCGGAACCTGGAGACCCGGGCCCGGACGAAGCTCGAATTGAAAATATGCGATGAATGGTGGCGTTTATCACGATCGGGCCGATTGGCCGGCAGAAAATCCCCTCTATGCGTGTTCATTCATTTTTCGGCGCTTTCAGAGCGCCGTCCGGAAATAGAGAATAGATGATCCGTTTTGCCTGTCAACGAGGAACACGCGGGTACCATTACCCCTGGTCGTCGTCGCGCTCCGCATGTACACGCCGCCTCACCTGGATTCCGGTGGAATCCAGCCGATCCCGGCTTCCGAACGCCGGAGGCGGGTCCATCGGCCGGCATCCGCCGGTCGACGGGCGTCTCGCATGCTGGACGGCCGTGCGAGAGGTCTTTTCAAGGGAGTTAGGCATTGCTAACCTTTCCATACCTCAGCGATCCGTTCCCTGAGAGGCATCCAGCACTACCGTACGGAGGAGGACCATGCGGACCCGCATCTCACGCATCCTGACAGCCGGCATCGTCGCGCTGGCTTCCATGTTCCCCGTATCCTGTTCGTCTCGCGGCGACGGCGCATCGTCGGGCGGTCCGGAGGCCTCCGGCGCTTCGGCCGGGCGATGGCCCCGCGAGATCAAGCACGAAAAGGGCACCACCGAGCTGAAGAGCAGACCCAAGCGGATCGTCTCGACGTCTCCGAGCGTCACCGGGAGCCTGCTGGCCATCGACGCACCACTCGTCGCCACCGCCGCGACCACCCCCTCCCCCATCACCGATTCCAAGGGCTTCTTCTCCCAGTGGGCCAAAGTCGCCGACAGGCGGGGCGTCAAGTCCCTCTACGGGAACCTCCAGTTCAACATGGAGGCCATCGTCGCGGCCGAACCCGACCTCGTGGTCGTATCGTCCTCCGGCGCCGACTCGGTCGCCGACCACTACGCGGAGATCTCGGCTCGCTTTCCCATCGTCGTCGTGGACTACTCCAAGCAGGACTGGCGGAAACTGTCCGTCCAGCTGGGCGAGGCGACCGGTCTGGAATCCAAGGCCAAGAAGGTGACGGCCGACTTCGACCAGTACGTCAGGGACGCCAAGGCGAAGATCAAGCCGCCTGACGGCGACGTCTCGATCGTCTCGTTCAACGGCGCCGGCGGGCAGAACCAAGCGGTCGGCAAGAGGGAGGGCCCGCACGCCAAACTGCTCGAGGCCATGGGGTTCACAGTCGTCGACGCCCCACCCGGTCTCGAGACCCGCAGGCAGAAGCGCTCCGACTTCGCCTTCGTCACCTACGAGAACCTCGCCAAGGCGATCAAGGGCAAGAGCATATTCCTCATCTCGGCCAGCGACAAGACCGTCGCCGGTTTCCTGGCCGACCCTCTGCTGGCCAATCTTCCGGCCGTCCAATCGAAGCGGGTCCATTCCCTGGGGCCCACTTCGTTCAGGATCGACTACTACTCGGGCAGGCAGATCGTCGACGCCGTGGTCAAGTCGTTCAATTGACGACACACCCTTCGCATGGGATCCCGGCCCGGCGGCGGGCCGGGACGAGCGCGCGGGGCTCCCGGCGGCGGCTCGTCGCGCTTGCGGCGCTGTGCCTGGCGCTGGCCACGCTGTGCGCAGTCGGCATGGCCGTCGGCTCCCGGATCGTCCCCCTGCACGAGACGTGGAGCGCCCTTTGGCATTACAGCCCGAAGAACGGCGACCACGTTCTCATCCGCCAGGTCCGCATTCCGCGGACGGCCATCGCCGTGGCGGCCGGTTCCTGCCTGGGTCTGGCCGGAGCCCTGACCCAGTCCCTGACCCGCAACGCTCTGGCCGAACCGGGCACTCTGGGGGTCAATCACGGGGCGGCGGCGGGCGTGGTCGTCGGCCTGTCCGCATCGGGCGGCTCGTCGATCCTCGTCTACACGTGGTTCGCCTTCGCCGGCGCGGCCGCCGCGGGCCTGGTCGTGCACCGTCTGGGTCGGGCCAACGAAGCGGGCGAGAATCCGACCCGCCTGGTGCTGGCGGGCGCCGCCCTGTCCATCCTGCTGGGTTCGACGACCACCATCGCCATCCTGTCCCGGCCCGAAACGGTCCACGAGTCTTTCCGGGGGTGGGCCACGGGCTCGCTCCAGGGCCGGGGATGGGAGAGCCTGTGGGTGGCGCTCGCCTGCCTGGCCGTCGGCGCGTGCATCGCGGCCATCGTCGCCCGATCGCTCGACGTCGCGGTCCTCGGACGGGACGCCGCTCGGGGCCTCGGCGCGAACACGCGAACGACGTGGGCCCTGGCGAACCTGGCCGTCGTCGTGCTGGCCGGCGGTGCGACGGCGGCCGTTGGCCCCGTCGCCTTCGTCGGCCTGGCGGCCCCGCACATCGCTCGGACGGTCGGCGGCCCGGGTCATGCCCGTCTGCTGCCGATGTCGGCCCTCCTCGGGGCTATGGCGTTGCTCACGGCCGACGTCCTCGGACGAGTCGCCGACTACCCGGACGAAATCGGGGCGGGAGTGACGGCCGGGCTCATCGGCGCTCCGTTCTTCGTCGCACTCGTACGCAAAGGGAGGATCGCGGGAATATGAGGACCGAGCTACGCATGTCGTGGGGCCGGGCCCGATTGCGGATCGAGGCTCGAAGCCTCGCCCTGGCTTCGGCCCTCCTCGCGCTCCTCCTCGTTCTGGCCTGGCTCTCCCTGTCCTCCGGAACGATTCGTCTGAGCGCCGGCAGGATCTGGGAGGCACTGGCGGGCGGTTCGCCGGACTCCGCCGACTCCCGCATCGTCCTCGGCCTCCGCCTCCCGCGCGTCGCAGCGGGGCTCGCGGTCGGCCTCGCCCTCGGGGCGTCTGGGGCGGCTTTCCAGTCGATTTCGCGCAACCCTCTGGGTTCGCCGGACGTCATCGGTTTCACGACCGGCGCCGCCACGGGGGCCGTCGTCCACATCGTCGTCTTCGGCGCGAGCGGGCGCGCCGCTTCCGCGGGAGCGATCGCCTCGGGCATGGCCACGGCCCTCCTCGTCTACTGGCTCGCCCGGGCCGACCGGCGCACCGGCAGCTACCGGCTGATCCTCGTCGGCGTGGGCGTCAGCGCTTTCCTCGGCGCGCTCAACACGCTGATCCTGGCCCGGGGAGACATCGATCTGGCCGTCCGGGCGCGGGTATGGCTGTCGGGGTCTCTCAACGCGGTCACCTGGGAGGGCGCCGGGCCCACGATCGCCGTCGTAGCCCTCGTCCTGCCGGTTCTGGCGGGCCTCGCCCGCCGGCTCGACGTCTTGGAGATGGGCGACGACCAAGCCAGCCAGCTGAGCGTCCGCCCCGAGAGGCTGCGCATCGCGGCCATGCTCGCCGGCGTCGTGCTCACGGCCTCAGCCGTGGCCGCGGCCGGTCCCATCGCCTTCGTCGCCCTCGTCGCCCCGCAGGCGACCGCCCGGATCACCCGCGCCAGTCGCGTCCAGGTCGTGCTCTCGGGGCTGACGGGCGCGGTCCTGCTCATGTCCGCAGATTTGCTGTCGATGCGTGCCCCCGTGCAGCTGCCCCTTCCCGTCGGCCTCGTGACGGGGCTGCTCGGCGGCGTCTACCTGCTCTTCCTCCTCGCGAGGTTCGAGGATGTCTGACGCATCCGACCCGCGGACGGCGGGTGTCACGCCCTCCTCACCCCTGATCGGGCGGGGTCTGAAGCTGGCATACGGGCACCGCGTCGTCAGCGCGGACCTGGACGTCGAGATCCCCCGCGCTTCGTTCACCGTCATCCTCGGCCCGAACGCATGCGGGAAGTCGACGCTGCTCCGCGCGCTCGCGCGCCTCCTGGCTCCGGTGGAAGGCCAGGTGGTCCTCGACGGCCGGGAGATCGGAACGTACCCGTCGCGGCACGTCGCCAGACGCCTAGGCCTTCTGCCCCAGTCCTCGACGTCGCCTCCGGGGATCACCGTCGGGGACCTCGTCGCCCGCGGTCGCTTCCCGCACCAGACGCTGCTGCGCCGATGGTCCAGCGAGGACGACGACGCCGTTCGGCGGGCCATGGAGGATTCGGGGGTGGCCGATCTCGCCGATCGGCAGGTCGACGAGCTCTCGGGCGGTCAGCGCCAGCGGGTCTGGCTTGCGCTCGTCCTGGCCCAGCAGACTCCGCTCCTGCTCCTGGACGAGCCAACGACGTTTCTGGACGTCTCCCATCAGCTGGAGGTCCTCAACCTGTGCAGGCGGCTCCACCGTTCGGGCAGGTACACTCTCGTGGCGGTGTTGCACGACCTGAACCTGGCCTTCCGGTACGCCACGCACCTCGTCGTCTTGAAGGACGGTCAGATTCGGGCGACGGGTTCCCCGTGCGATATCGTCACGCCGGAGCTCGTGGAAGAGGTCTACGGGATCCGCTGCACCTGCATTCCCGATCCCCACACGGGCAGGCCGCTGGTCATTCCGCTCGACGAAGAGGAGACGCCCGTGCCGGACGCCGCCCGCGGCCCGGCCCCGGAGGCCGGCGAAGGCTGCGCGCAGTCGGCTCCGGCGCCCGGTACGCGAGACCGCGAATAGGGGAAGGACAGACGGATATGGATCCAGAGCAGACCGCTCCGGCAGCGGGCTTGCCCGCCGGGGCGCTGGCGAACGCGACGGCGGACGGACCGTGACGCGCCCTGCGGGCGCACCCTCTGCGAGAGGGGCGGAGTTCGGCCCGCCCGGCAGGCACCGCGACCGCCACGGCCGATGGCATGCCGAGCGCGCGGCGGACGTCCCCCACCCCGTCGCCCGCATGCCCAGGGTGACCGGGCCGCTGGAGGAGGCGTGGATGGCCGCCGGCGGCGATCCCCACTGTTCGCGTTTGCGCGAGGATCTACTGGCCACGGCCCTGTACGCGGAGAATCCGAGCATTACCGAGAGGGGCGGCCTGAGTCCGGGATCGGGTCCCTCGACCTGTCTGTACACGTGGACGATCGTGGACTCGGCCGCCACCGCCGTGGCCTTGTGGACGAACGCGGTCTTCGACGAGCGCTCCCCCGAATGCAACGAGCTCACCAGGCTTCCCGGCTCCGATCTGTGGACGATCACGCTGTGCCTCCCGCGGGAGTGGAGGTCGTCCTACCGCCTGGCCGTCTGGCGGGACGCCGTGCCTCCGCCATGGCGCGTCGTGAAGGGACGGCACGCCAGCCGCAGGGCGGCGATCGCCTCGGGCGGCCCCGATCCGAGGGCGCGCTTGAGGATCGCCTTCCCTTCCGGCGGCTCTGTGAGTCTGGCCGCCGGCCCCGACGCGCCCGCGGATCGGTGGGGCGTCGGGCTGTCCTGCGCCGAGGAGCCGTCGTCCCCAGCCGGCGGGCGGCCGGCCGGCGGGTCGGAGGGGCCGCCCCAAAGACCCGGGAAACCGGATGAGGACCCCACTCGGGCTTCAGGGGGCGCCGTCCGCGCTTCAGGGGGCGCCGTCCGCGTCAAGTGCGCCTCCCGCGTCTTCCCTGGCGGCGTCTGCCCACGAGAACGCGTCGATCCCCCACGCGGTGGCGTGGATCGCCTGTCGGTCGACGGCACGCGGGCGTGGATCTACAGGCCTCCCCACATCCGCGGCGTCCCCGCCCTCCGAGATGTTCCCCGTCCCGCCCGGCCTCCGGACGATCCTGCGTCCAGTGCGACCCCGCTTCTCGTCCTCTTCGACGGGGACATGTGGGCCCGTCGTCTGCACCTGGGCGACGCCCTCGACCGAGCCATAGCCTTAGGTCTGCTGCCGCCTCTCCACGTCGCCATGCTCGACTCCCTCGACGTGGAGACCCGGTGGCGTACCCTCGGCGTGCCCGGGGGACACGTCGACGCCGTCCTGGACGGCCTCCTTCCGCACATCCGAGCCTGCTACCCGGTGAGCGCGCAAGGGGCCGAAACGATCGTCGCGGGGCAGAGCCTCGGCGGGCTGTCGGCTCTGTGGACTCTGGCCCTCGGCGAGGGCACGGTGGGGCACGCCATCGCCCAGTCGCCGGCGCTGTGGCGGTTCGACGTCGCCGAGCCGCTATTGGCCGAACGGCGCTGGGCCGGAGCGGACATCCAGGCGGGCGCATACGAGACCGAGACTCTGGCCCTCTCCACAGGCCTCGTCACGACGCTGAAGGGTGCCGGACGCCGGGCGAGGCTCGCAGTGGCCTGCGGCGGTCACGACTGGGCGTGGTGGAGGATCGGCCTGCTCGACTCACTGGCGGACATCCTCCACCCATGCGGAGGCCGGTAAGCGGTTAACACGGCGTTGGAAAGCGCGGTAGCACGGCACCGCTCACGTCCCGTCCTCCGCTTGAACGCCGGGGTTTCTTCCACGCCGCATGAGCGGTGTGGAAGAAACCCCGGCCCTACCGCATCCGGCCGACCCATCGCTCCGCTGGGCCACTGAGCTGGAAGCCAAGGCATCGGGCCATGGAGCCTTGCAGCCTTCACACACCTATGCGCCCCTTCGTCCGATCGCTTCCCGTCACTCCCCGGTGCCGTGGAACACGGCCTCCAGATTGTGCCCGTCCGGGTCCAGGACGAAGGCTCCGTAGTAACCGGGATGGTAGTGGGGGCGTTCGCCGGGAGCGCCGTTGTCGGCGCCCCCGGCCGCGAGTGCGGCACGGTGGAAGTCGTCCACCTGTTGGGTCGACTCCGCCGTGAGGGCCAAATGGACGGGCGTGGGGCTCTCCGCGGGCACCAGCCAGAGGTCGGGGCCGGTCTGGGCGCCCAGGCCGTACATGCCTTCGAACTCCATGAGGACCCGATACCCCAGAGGGGCCAGAGCCGACTCGTAGAAGGCCCGTGAGGCCTTCGCGTCACTGACGTTGAGGGAAATGTGGTCGATCATGCTCCATAGCCTAATCCCGCCTTCCACCATTTCCGCTCCACTCGCCCGGAGTACAGGCTTCCACCGGCCCCGAGCGATGGGCCGGCCGGAATCGAATCCAAATTCCGCATTCCACAAGCGGATCGGATACCCGACGGCCAGCCACAGGATATGGCGCCGCCGGGCTCCCCGTTCGGCGTGTTCGTTCCCGAATCCACTGGTGCGAACTGTAGCATCGTGACATAATGGTGGCACGATGGGGTCGCATCAGGATCTTCACCTCCTGCGTGTGACGTCGGGATTGTCGTCCAAGGCACCCCCCGAATCTCCTATACACCCGAACGCTCACCCCTCCGCTCCGCCAACATATCCGACCCGCGCAAGCGGAGAATCCTCATACCTCACGTGTATTACGCATTCTCCCGTACAGGAAGGAAATGCAATGATAGCCATCACACTTCTGGTGGGAATATTATTCTGGATAGGTGTAGATATTTGGGCCGGCACATCATCCAGATGGTATAGCGCAGTAAAATTGAATCCGAATATGTACTCCGATGATTTCAGCGTTCTCGTGCCTATTTACGGCAAAGTCAACTACTTGCAGAACGTTGGCTTCCTCCAGGACTATGGCAGGCGCGTCGTCCTCTGCACCACATCGGGCGAATCCGCCGACTTCTACCAGAAACTGGAGGCAATCGCCGAACGATACGGGTTTCGGATCTTCAAAAGCACCTACACTTCACGCTCCTCCGGACGCAAGCGAAGCACCAGCGGCGTCACCAGAGACACTATAGTACGTGACGCTTTGAATCTAGTCGACCTCAATTCATACACAATATGCCTGGATGCTGACACGACGACCGAAGAACCTCTGGAAACGATTATCGGGTCATTCGCTCACAGCGGAGGCGATTTCGCTTCCGTTCGAATTGTCACGCAAACTGACGGGCCGGCCATCGTTCAGATGCAGCGACATGAATACATCATCAGCATGCGCGTCAGGAAGATTATGCCTTGGCTCCTTAGCGGCGCCTTTCATATCGGAAAAACCAACGTGATGAGGCAGATCATGCAAAGGCATTCCCTCTTCTTCCAGGGAAACGACGTCGAAACCGGAATAATCGGGGACGCCATGGGGTTCAAAGCCGTGCACATCCTAGCCACCGTGAACACGAACGTCCCCGACACCTTCCGGGGATGGTGGCGTCAGCGAATCGCTTGGAGCGGAGGGGCGTTCAGGCTCTTCATCGTCAACTTCAGATTCATCTTCCGCCATCCCTTCCTCTGGGCGTACAGCGGAGTCGTCGTCATATTGATGTTCGTCTTGCGCTGGTTCGCCATCTTGACTCCCGGCTGGACTCTGCTCTTGGCCCTGTTCATATACTACATCGCCATGATATGGCTCCATTGGGACGATGGAAGCAAGTGGCTTATATTCCAGCCCGTCTACTCTCTCTTCGTCAGCTTGATCGTCGTCCCCATCGGCATCCTCTACTACTTCGTCATGGCCATTCCCGAACGCAATTTCGGATTCATACGCGTCAAGCGAAAGGCACAGGCACTCACCTCCAGTCCACAGAGTTTCTCAACAAACTTGGATCGTAATGTGGACATCGTCAATACTTCACACGTTCTCTCTCAGCTGTGAGTGAAATGCGTATTCTGATGTCGAATATACATATGAATTCCAACTCCTGTTGCGGTAGGCGCGTGAAAACCAGCGAACACGCAATTCGCGGTTCGCATTAACCGAACACATATGAAGAGGCGATTCTCGTGAAATCACTTTCAACTGCATTCCGCCACATCGCTCTGGCGTCGGTCGCATCCGTCTGCCTGGCCCTTCCCCTCGGCTCCGCCACTCAGGCCGACACGGGGACGGGCGCGTCGGGATCCTCCACAGCCCCAGCCGCATCCGACGGCTCCTCGTCGTCCACGGAAGAGGTCCACCCCACGGGCGTCGACGCGAACGGCAACCGCCTGTCCGATCTCCAGCTGCGCAAAAATCCCTCTCTCCGCACGTATTCGGGGAATGCCGCCGGACTCTATCCGATGAAGCGGACTGGCGACTCCCCCGACAGCGTGATTCCGCCCGACCAGCGCACACGCGTCAACCCGACGACCGGATACCCCGACCGGGCGATCGTCTACATAACGAAGGACGACAGGCACCACTGCAGCGGCTGGATGGTTTCCGCCGACACGCTCGTCACGGCGGGCCACTGCCTCTACAACAGGGGTGGGAAGGCGTGGTACACGAATCTGAAGTTCTTCCCCGGCGCTAACGGCAACGTTCGTCCTTACGGATTCGCGACCGCCACTCAACTGTGGACGGACGTGAATTACACTCGCTCCGGTGACACCCGGCAGGATTGGGGTGTGGTGAAGCTGAACAGACGCATCGGCGATACCACAGGATGGTTCGGACTTCGTTGGCAGGCTCAGACCTACAATGGGACGACGGCCACCGTCCGCGGTTACCCAGGGGACAAGCCGCACGGTCAAATGTGGACGATGTCGGGAAAGATCGAGGATTCGCAGCCGAACAAGCTGTGCTACTCGCACGATACCTTCGGCGGGCAGAGTGGTTCGCCCATCTATCTGAGCAACAACACCGTCATCGGCATCCACACCAACGGAGTCAGCCGGTTTGGCCTGTGCCCGAAGAGGAATGCGGGGACTCGGATAACGCAAGGCCTCTTCTCCGTCATCCTCAACATCGCCCGCTAGCCTGTGAATCCTGATAGTCTGCCGGCATGGAACGCATCCGCACGAACGCCAGGTTGAGGCACGCCCTGCTGCTGGGCGCCAGCCTGTTCGCCGCTGTGTGCGGTTGCGCGAGGGAGGCGGGGCCGAGCCGCGACGCTTCACCGCTTCGCAGTGGCGCCCCGTCTCCCTCCTCGCTCACATCACCGCAATCTTCACCCATGTCATCGCCATCCTCGCCCATGTCACCGCCATCCTCCCCGCTCACGTCATCGGGTCATCGCACGGTAGTCAACGGCTCAGTGACCGACAAACAGGGGCGGCCAGTTTCAGGCTGCTCGATCGACGACGAAGGCAGGACCACCGAGGAAGCCATCGTCACCGGCCCCGATGGCCGTTTCACCCTCTACAAGTCGCCGGGCACGTACAAAGTCACGGTAGTCTGCCCCGGCACGGCGTACCGTCGCACAACGGTGAACTTGACGGTTCCCAGCGGCGATCGGAAAGCGGGAGTCGACTTCACGATCACTGTCGAACCGACATAGCGGATTCCATGCTTGAATCGAGTCCATGCGTAGAAAACCGTAGACGCAGGCGTTTTACGTGTCGTATCCTTCAAAGGTGGAAATGGACGGGTCTGAACAAGCGCAACGTGGGATTCCCGAATCCGGAGGCCGTTCTCTTTCTCCGAGTACGGCCTCGCGATTCGTTCGCGCCAGATTTTCGGCTTCTTCGCATTCGTGGGCGCTGAAGCTCTGGAGGGTTGCCGTACTCCTCACCGTTGTCTTCCTATTCAGCTCGGGCTGTATGCTTCTCATCGTCGTCGTCTCCGCGCCAGCTGCGTTTTCCGGAGAGTATCGCGCCCCAGCCGCCTATGTCTTGGCCGTCGCCAACGTGCTTCTATCCCTGAAGCTATGGGTCCGCGCGGACCCAGCGTATCGGAACAGAACACTGAATGGCTACGGCGACCTCTTCGCCCTCGACCTCGTCGCCCTGGTTGCAGGGGCGATTTTCTACTCCCTTCTGTCACCCAGAGAACTCCCTTCCGCCGCCTCGAGCTCCGAATCGGCAAACTTACTCGTTCGACTGGCGATCGCGCTCCTAGTGGCCGGTTTCATCTCCCTCGGCGGTCTGGGAATCGTGAATGCTGGGAGCGGAGTTCACATGTCCGAAGGGAGTTCGGGCGCATCCGTTCGCAGAATCAGGCACGTCGCTTCCAGGGCGGCGGTGCGAGTCCTGGCGGGGACCACGGCCATCGCCGTCGTGTGCGGCGGGGTCGCCATCGGACGCATGCGTCTCACGTCCAGCTCGAAACTGACGTGGACGACGTCCCACGCCTCAACGATCGGAAAGAAGAGGGTTCTCGATATCGTCCAGGCCGCATCCACCACCGTCACTGTGTCGAGCACATCGGGGCGTGTGGTGGTCGAGGGCCTGGACTCCAGCAAGGTAGGCGGCAAAAAGGCGGTTTGGCGGTGGGAATCGAAAGCGCAGATCTACGGGCAGCTTCCAGTCGGCGGAGCGCCGCCTCGCGGTGAGCCCAAAGAGCTTCTGGCTGTTTCCCCAGACGGACGCTATGTGGGATTCCTCATCGCCCCTTCGGTAGTCGACGGGAAGCATTCCCACCAGGCAAAACACTATATTTCAGCGAATATCTCCGCAGCGACCGGGCCGTCAACCGTTGTGGTCCTGGATTCCCGCGACGGAAAAGTAGTCAGAACGTTTCGCAGCGAGGAAAGAATCGCTCGGCTCGCTGTGAACGACCAACTTGTGGCCGTTGAGACCTTCTCACCCGCTTCCCTGGATAAGACGGCAGTCATCGCCTACCGTCTCGACAATGGGAGGCGGGAATGGAAGCAGTTCCGTTCGGATTGGCTCGCCGGCCCGATTTCCCAGGGCTTCGTCACAGTCCCCCGTCTTGCCCATTGCGACGCACGTCTGTATGCGTGTGGCTCGACTTCCCTCACCCTCATTTCCAATCGCAATGGTTCGTCCACCATTAAAGTCATGCATGCGATGCCTTGGATTCCCATGTACACATATTCTCCGAACGGCAATGGCGGTATCGAATTCATGGGGAAAACGACCGCCACCGATTGGGTTGTTCGCTTCATTGATGAGATACCCCAAAAAAATATAATTGAACAAATGACTCTCGATGAAATGATAGAACTTAAAAACAAATGGTCTAAACTGCCTAGGGAAATTTACAATATGAAAACTGGCCAGAGGGTAAACGCTAACGGGAAAAGAATTGAACTTATAATGTTAACCACTGGCCCAGCTATCGGATTGAGACCCTTCAACCTAGAGAAGGGATTGGGGAAACAACAGCATGATGTTGCGATTGAACGGTTAATCGATGTGAGCACCGGTCAAGATATTCCGATTGAAAACGTCAGAGCAATCTATGCAATCGCTATACATGATGAATATATATCTTTAACTGACGTAAACTTGAAGAAAATGGATAAAGAATGATTTCATATTTTAGTAGCAAATTCCATGTCTGGAAATATTGCAAGTTCAAAAAACTAGATATTTTTCGTGGTTTATATTTTGGCTCCTCTTTAGCCTCTTGCTTATTGATTTGTATATTATTTTTCAATCATGGTCTCAATTTGCAGGTAAAAGTTCCTTCAGGTAGAGTGGTTATTCTTCTTGTATGTGCCGTGGTTCTTGCGACTCCATGGATTTTAAGGGTCCGGCGTCCTCGAAGGATTCATTTCGCCGCATTCTTCATATGTTTATTCTACCCAACATGTTTTCTATGGTATAAATGGCTTGATATATTTGTCTCAACAGGTTTCAGCATTCATTTCCTTCTGCTCCTCACAGCGACAGCCCTATCACTTGGTCTGGCGGTGACCTCGCGAGTATACTTGAAGTTCCAGCACCATCGCTCATCTGCCAAGCAAACGAAGGACGTGAGAAAACAGACCGCGCCTTTTTCCATGTCTCAAGTAAAGCGGATCGTGTCTCTTTTCCGTCGCCGTCATATCGACAAGCTTGCCGCACGTCTCCGAAGGGAGATCGAGGCCCTCAAGCACTTTCCGAAAATGGGGATCGCAGCATCCTTGGCTCTGTGGGCATTCTTGCTCGCCGGGATTCTCGGACTTCCTCATGTCTACGTTCCCGTTCATACGACGACCGCGACTCCGATCGCAGCGCCGAAACCCATATCCGCCGTCAAAGGTGAACGGACGTGGATCAGAAACTTGACAGGTCGCCAAATCGACGTCAAGGCGGGATCTCGAGGCCCCATCGTTCTTCTACAGAAACGGCATAGCGTGGAACTCGTCGGCATCAACGGCGCATCGGGAACAACCGCCTGGTCCTACCGCAGAGACAAGGTTAAGCCTGGCGGTAATTGTGAAGGAGAAATAAGTCGTTATCGAACGATATCCACCATACCGTGCGGTATTATAACCAGCCCAAACAGGCGATACGCTGCATTCGCGGTTTTCGCTGCGCAGAATTCAAAAGAATATGACCTAGCATCTGTTGTCGTTGTCGATACTAATACTGGCGCTGTTGTCATCGAACGGCCTTACAATGGAGCTCAACTTACAGATCACATTGCTTATATCGGCAAGGAAGGCATCTCCCTGAGAGACGGTAGCACCCTGTGGGAAAACACCACCGAGGCAAGTGGCCAATACTGGGGTTCCGTCGGGAGTTCCGCGTTCGTCACCAGATTCTCATGTCCGAATGACAGATATAAACCTACCTGGCCTTCGAAAGTCTGTGAGGTTCGGATGGCCAGCGATTTACATCCTTCCACTACCCACGCGATCACTAATGTCCTTTTCTTTGATTCTGATACCGCAACTCCTTATATTAGAAACGGATGGCTTGTCAGACGTATTGATCGAGACAATAAGAACAACATACGATTGAAAAACAGTCCCCATCACGATCTCGAAGCTGTGAATGTCGACAATGGTGCAATTGTTCATTTGGGGAATAGCGCACGAACACTTCCGCCCGCCATAAGTAATATCATTGTTTTTTATTTTGAAGACAAAGACAGTACCCCGCCTAGAATAGTTGGCCTTCCCGAAGGGAAAGATTTAATCTCTTCTGCTACATTTAAAGAATATGAAAAAAATATAGTGAAATCTCTTTATCCTACGCGAGATATTTTTTCCGTAAGATGGAATGATCAGCAGAATAATGATGCGATATCGCCAAAAATTGTCCTCACTCGACCAGGATTCACCGAATCGGTCAACGTGTCCGTTCCCTTACAGTTGATTCGCTACAGCCCGGATATCGGCCAGGAAAGCGATAGATGCCTCGTGGCTATCCCGACACCAGGTTCTTTGGTCGTTCCCATACCGGTTAATGCAAATTATTCTTACTCTAATGTAATCTCTGACCGTACTATTCTAATTGGCGTAAGGTAATATTCTCCCTATCCTCATGTGACCGTTCCAGATCTCCGACGGAACAGGGATTATGCCCGCAGCCATCCCAACCATCTGGGCACCTTGGAGGAATATTCGGCGTATTCTTCGGGAAAAGTACGGCGCAGCGCCTCCTCCTCGGCCGGGATCTGCAACCGGTCGATGAGGAGTGCGAAACAGGCCGCGGGCAGCCACGCCCATGGGCCGCGTAGAACGGCGTGAGCTGCGAGGATTCCCGCCATTGCGACGTACATGGGGTTGCGCGTCACGCGGTAGACGCCGTCCCTGACGAGGGCCCGCGGGCGGTCGACGTCGACCGGATCGGCCGAAACCCCCGCACGGTAGAAGCGCATCGACGAACCGAAAAGGAATGCCAAGCTCGCCAGAGCAAGCGGCAGGGCAAGCGTCCACTGCCACCATCGTGGGCCGGGCGGTGCAGCAGGCAGAAAGGCCTGTGCCGCCAGACCGAACACCATGAGGAACATCGGTGGGATTCTGGGCATCGCTGCGTTTTCCGTCTCTGTTTCTTTCCGAATCCCTAGCCTAGCAGCGCAGCCAGCGCTTCCGAATATCCGGCTATCTCCGTCGACTCCCGCATATGGCGTTCCCTCCCGCTCGCCCTGCGTCTTCGCTAGTATCGGCCCCATGGCAGTCCATCCGAATCCCCCCGCCTTTGCGCGGCGCGCTCTGCCCATTCGCGAGCGCGTAATGCTCCAACCTGAGGAACCGCCAGTCTGCGCGTGGCAAGCCAGCGATGCCCGTGCCTTCGCCGGCTATGTCCTCTCCCTCGCCGGGGCGCACTCCGACCGCCCGGGAATCGTCGCGGTGGACGGCCGCGGCGGCGCCGGCAAGACCACGCTCACGTCGATGCTCGTATCCGCGTCCCCCGGCGCGCAGGTGCTGCACATCGACGACGTCGACTGGAACGAGCCCCTCTACCAGTGGGATCACCTGCTCGTCACGGCGCTCGGCGAGTTGCACAGAGCCGGTTCCCTCGACTTCACGCCTCCGGCGTGGCACCGCCACGGGCGCGAGGGCTCCGTCGTCGTTCCCGCGGGTGCGCCGTTCGTCATCGTCGAGGGGACGGGCGCGGGAATGCGCGCGGTCGTCGACCTGATCGACGTGCACATATGGGTTCAGACCGACGACGGCGTGGCCGAGGAACGCGGTATCGGGCGCGACACGGCCTTAGGCGTGAACGGAGACGCCGAGGAGACGATCCACTTCTGGCATTGGTGGATGGCTGGCGAGCGTTCCTTCTTCGCCGCCGACCGCCCCTGGGAGCGCGCACACCTCATCGTGTCGGGCGAACCCCTTCCCGGCCTCGCCGCCGGCGAGCTCGCCTGGGCGGAGGGCCCGCTTCGCTGACGGCGACGCTCCGGCGCCCGGCCCTTCGGCATTCCCGCTCCTCAGGCTCTCCGATCCCCGGCGGCCAGCGCGCTACGGCTTGACGTACGCGTATCCCTGCCGCGCATACTCGGCGATCGAGGGAATCGCCGCCGGTATCGGGGTCACCCACTGCGGCAGCGTCTTCGGATCGATCCCGTGGTTGGCGATGGAACGCGAGCAGACTTCGAAGGTGGCTCCGGCCTGCGCGGCGCGCTCCATGGCTTCGGTCCAATCGTTGTCGCCTTGCAGAACGTAGATCGCGGTGCCGTTGATCATGACGGAGACCCTCGAAGCCAGTCCGAGATTCGTGAGATTGCCGAGATTGCTGAGCACGGCGGGCCAGCGGTCAGCCGCGGAGACATGAAGGAGGTAGCGCGCATCCTCCGCGTATTCTTCGTTCATCTGTTCGTCCTTCGTTTCATCTGTCGCCTTTCGGCTTTTCCGCCATTTTCCCACAATCGCGTCGCCTAGGGTGGTGCGATGAGGTCGTCTCCTTCGGGTTGTGCCTGCCGCCCCACTGCGCGGGCCCGGCTCGCGGTTCTCGCCGCAACCGCACGCAGGCTTCTGTTTCACCCTCCGCGTTCGAGGAGTTCGCGGTACGGCGTCCATCCCACGGGGAGCAATCCGCCGATGCCCGCACGCCGTCGGTCGTCGGACGCCGACCAGCCTTGCGCCTCCACGGCCCCGGCTTTCCCGACTGCGCCTTGCGCTACGCGGAATCCGAGGTCCTCGAACGTTGTGTCGGGAGCGGTGCCGCGGCGGACGGACGCCCGCACGCTCCACTGCCGATCGGAGTACCCACCGCCGCGCAGCACGCGGTAGTCGCGGTATCTCGCGGGGTCGGCGAAGTCCCAGCACCACTCCCAGACGTTCCCGAGGGTGTCGAACAGCCCGAGGCCGTTCGGCGCCTTGCCGCGCACCGGCTGAGGCTCGTCGACGTCGTCGGCCTCGGTCCACGCGATCTCGCCAAGCGGCCCGTATGTCGGTCCGTCCGTTCCCGCGCGGCACGCGTACTCCCATTCGGCCTCGGTGGGCAGGCGGTAGCCGTCGGCGTCCACGGCCCAGTCGACGAAGCTGCCGTCCACGCGGTACGCGCGTCGGAGGCCAGCTTGGTCCGACGCCGCATTGCACCAGCCGATCGCATCGAACCAGGTCACGCCATGCACGGGGGTGTCGGGCAGCGCCGCGCCCGCGGGCTCGCAACGATGGGGGCCCGGCGTCTTCGGAATGGCGTCGGCCCTGACCGCGGCGTGCCGCCCGAGCACCGCAGCGTACTCCGCCTGCGTCACCGGAGCGTCGGCAATCGCGAAGGCCTGAAGTTCGAGGTCGACTCGCTCGCCGAGCCGGGCGTCGTGAAGGCGAACGGCCCCGGGAGGGAGGGTGACGAAGCGCGGCGTGTACACGGGGCAATCCTATCGATCCGGCAGCCACGGACTCGATGAGCCGACGGGCCCCGTACGGATGGCCGCATGAAGAACGGCTCCGGCTCGGTCGGCTCCGGCTAGACTCAACCATGCCGCTGCGAGACATTCAGGGCGTTCGGAGTCAGGGTTCAAGCATCGAGCCCGGCGGATCGAATCCGCCCGGTTCGCCGACTCACCACGGCCGGAACCGCCTCATCGCCCTCAGCCGCCCCATCGAAAGGACTCTCCGTGAACTTGAACGACGTACAGCAAACGCTCTTCTTCCCGCTGATGGGCCGCGCCGAGGCCGCGCGCCGCTGGCCGGACCTCTTCCCGGACCCCTGGGCGGAGCACGCGATGAGCATCCGGGAATCCGAGGGGAGCACCGCGCAGCAGCTCGGCGCTTTTCCAACCGCCGTCTACGGCCTGCGTCATCTGCTGACGATCCGCGAGATCAACGCCTATCTCACAGGCCACCCCGGTGCGGCGATCGTGAACATCGGCTGCGGGCTCGACCGCATCGTGCACGAAATCGTCGATCCCGATTCCCTCGTCTACAATCTCGACTTCCCCGAAGTGCTTCAGGCGCGTGACCGCTGGATCGATCCTCACGAACGCGAGGTCGCCCTCCCCTATTCGGCGACCGACCATCGATGGATGGACCACGTCGACGCCGGCAGAGGGCTCATCGCGATCGCAGCCGGCGTCTTCTACTATTTCGAGGTCGACGAAGTCAGAGCGCTCGTGCGCGAGATCGGCACGCGCTTCCCGGGCGGTCGGCTGTGCTACGACGCCGAATCCCCGAAGATGACCGCAGGCAGCGAGAAGAGCATCCACCGCAACGGTACCCCCGACGCGCGCATGCCCTTCCGGGTCAAGGACCCCTACAGCGTGCGGACCTGGAGCGATCGAATAGACGACGTGCGCATCGAGTTCGACTTCTCCTCCTACCTTCCCGGCCATTCTCGCTCACAGCTCCCACGCGGGATTCGCTTCGGCTTCACCGCCATGCGCCTGCTGAAGGGCATGTACGAGGTGGTCGTGACCTTCACAGGCAGCGCGACCTGACGCGATCGGGGGCATCGGCCTGCCCCGCAATCGGCGGCAAGGCCGGATGACGTCTCGGAGATTGACCGCAGAGGATGCGTCCCTGTTTCGACGGGATGGCTTGACTGCACTCCACTGCACTCCCCCGCGACGTGCCAGACTGAATCACAATACGAGACTTGATTCAGAAGGCGGTTCGTATGGCGAAGACACCTATGGGAGCGGCGATTGCAAGTGCCTGCGAAGCAGCCGGGCTCTCTCAACGGGCGCTTGGAGACCGCACCGGCATATCCCAATCGACGCTCAGCCGCATTCTCTCCGGCAAACGCTCAGCGAAGATGACCGAGATCATCTTGATGGCCGAAGCCACTGGATGCACAGTCGCGCAGCTGTCGGGAAATTCCGTCACCGAGAGAATTCAATATGCCGCGCGAACGACGAATAGTCCGATGATGGAGAGAATGCGCCAGCGTTTGCTTCATTTCATCGAACTAGACGCTTACCTGGACGATCAGGCGATTCCCGCAGTGTCTCGCTGATACCGCAATAATGAACCTGGAAGCTCAGGCCAAAAAAGCGGCGATCTCTTTCTGTCGCGAACATCGTCTAGGCTTACAACCGTTAGACGATCTCGTTGCGCTTATCGAACAAACTACCGGACACGATGTGGCTATAATCGATGCAGATCCCGACGAGCACGGGTTGACTATGCACGACCCAGATCGAGAAGTCACTTTCATTGGCATCGCCCGAACCCCTCATCCAATGCGGCAGCGCAGCACTTTAGCGCACGAACTTGCCCACGTGTTGTTCGAAGACTGGAATAGCCAAACAGAATTCGGCTCCCGCAGTCCACAAGAAATACGCGCAGATGCATTTGCACGTCATTTGCTTCTACCTGAAGACGGCTTAAGAGAATTGCTCGGGAATCGAAAATCCTTATCCACAGCCGATCTGTCCGCCGTCGTGCAAAGTTTTCTGGTCTCCCCGGCGATTGCCGCCATTGCTCTCTGCGAATGTCAATACATCGATGTTTCAATCAAAAAGCAGTGGATGGCGATAAACACACTCCAACTAGCTACGCAGTTCGGATGGAAAGATCAGTACGAGTCCCTCTAGGACGGTTCCAACCGCTCACGCGCACCGCAACACCTACTTGCGCGCGCAATTTCCGGCTACAGGGAAGGCGTCGTAACAGCTCAAGCCATCGCCACACTTAGGGGGGGCAGCGTCGAAAACGCAGTCGAGGAACTCTCAAAGGCCGGAATCACGCCCTCTCCGCTCGAAATACCTCGGGTGTCGGCTGCAGATCTACCACCCGTCACCGTGGATTTGAGCTGTTTAGACATTGACTAACCAGAAAATCCCACATGAGTGGGTATGCCATTATCTATGCAGGACCGAGCATCAACTTCTTTTCTATAAATAAGGAAAGATTACTTTTCAGCGTTTTAGGAGCTTTGAATGCACCAGAAGCTGTAGAGGAGGAAGTCCTTCGAAAAGCGCGCCAGGATAAGCGCTTTTCAGCTGCAGGACGCGTCTGGAGAAAATTACCGCCGAGACTCCTGCATATTCTTTTCGATGATGTGGCAAAAGGGTTATCGATAGCAGTCGAACGAAGTAGCGACGGTAGGTGAGCATCTATCGGATAGGGCAGCCATGAGAAACATTTACCTGCGTTTAAAAGAGCTTGACGACGGACTTCTGCCGTTGAAGAAGACGAACCTGATGAGCCTTCCCTGCTGGAGTTGAGTTCGTTACAATCACGCACTACCGAGGATTTCTCCGTGGACCACGGTGAACCACCCGTCCTCGCTTGCACCCCACTGCCGCCATCCTTCGGCCATCGCCTCGAGGTCGTCGGCCGTCGCCAAACCGATCTCGCACGCCTGCGGGCCGAACGAAGTCAGGCACCGCTCGGCCCATGTGGCCGACCACCATTCGCGATCTCGCTCCGTGGCGAAGCACCAGGTCGAGGCCGAGGCGACCACCTGCGTCAGCCCCGCCTGGCGCGTCCATGCCAGCAGCCTGCTTCCGGCGTCGGGCTCGCCGCCGTTGGCCCGGGCGGTGGCCGTATAGACGGAAAGCCACAGGTCCATGCCTTCGGGCCGCGGGAACCAGCTCATGGCCGAGTAGACGGCGTCGCGCACCGCGACCGTCCCGCCGGGGCGGGCGACTCGGCGCATCTCGGCCAGGGCCGCCACCGGCTCGTCCACGTGCTGGATCACCTGATGGGCGTGGACTACGTCGAAGGCGCCGTCCTCGAAGGGCAGAGCGAATACGTCGCCGGCGGCCAGTTCGACTCGGTCCAGGAGGCCCCGCGACTCAAGCGTGGCCCGGGCCGCCTCCAACGCGGCGGGAGAGGCGTCGAGCGCCACGACCCGTCCGGGCGCCACGAGCTCGGCGAGATCGGCGGTGATGGACGCCGGCCCGCATCCGACGTCGAGCAGGTCCATACCGGGGTGCAGGCGGGGGAGCAGATATCCCGCCGAATCCAAGGCGCCGCGGCGCGAGTGCCCTTCGAGCACCGCCGGGCCGTGTCCATGGGTGTACCGGGCGCTCATGCGGCCGTGTGGAGAATGCTCGGACATCGCAATCCCCTTAGGAGGGCGAACCGCTGCTCGCCAGGCCCGCCCGGGGGCTTCCCGGGCTATTTGGCGCCATTGGCCTGCCCTTTGGCTGCGGGCGACACCTGCGTGACGAAGTCCTCCATGCCGCGGTTGTCCTTCACGACGGCGGTGACGGAGACGGCCTGGTCGGCGGAAACCGTGGTGGCGGTCCGCACGCCGTGGAGTTCCTCTTCGCTGCCGTCGGGGCGTTGGATGTACCAGTCGACTTTGGCGACGGTCCCGTCGGCGTCGGTGGAGGCCGACGCGTCCAAGGAGAGCCGGGAGCCGTTGCGGGCGACGGTCATGGCGCCCTTGGGCCGCGCGTTGCGGACCTGCTCTTCGGCGGCGGGGAGGGCGGCGCCCTGCTGGCCGCCTCCGTCCTTCAGGGCGTTCATGACGGCGTCGGCGGTTGCGGTGTGCCCGTCGGCGATCGGGTGGAAGCGGCCGTCCTCGAAGAGGCCGTAGAACCACGATCCCTTGGCGCCGCACAGCTCATGGCCGTTGAATGCGCCGGTCGGGTCGGCGAACAGGTAGCCGTGGCGCAGCGCGGAGGCCTTCAGGGCCGCGTTGACCTCATCGGTCTTGGCCGCGATCCAACGTTGATCCACCTTCTTGACCCCTTCGCAGCGCCCCGGGATCAGTCCGCCTTCCCCTCCCTTGACGGGGAACATGTGGGGATAGCCGACTGCGACGACCGCGGCCTTGGGGGCGCGTGAACGGATGTCGGCCATGATCGCGTCGTAGCTGTGGATGCCTTCTTGCGTGCTTTTGCCGCGCAGGGCGTCCAGGGCGGCGTCGACCGGGTCGGTGATCTTCTTGTCGCCGCTGCACGTGACGAAGGGGAATATCCTCGCGCCCCCGATGCAGTCGGTGAGGGTCTTGCGGAAACCTGCGTCGTTGCCTCCGATGGAGAACGTCACCAGGCCGGTGGACGAGCCGACGCGGTCGAGTTGGGCGGGCTCGCCCCAGGCGGTGTTGGCCTGGTAGAAGTCCTTGGTGCGGGCCTCGGCGCAGGCGTGGAAATCCAGCGCCCTGTCGATGCGCTTGCCCACCTTGTGAGCGTAGGCGCCCTCGGAGCGCTTGCACCTGTTGCCGCCGACGACGTCGGTGCCTTTGGCATACGGGAGTACGCCGAAGCCTGAAGCGTAGGAGTCGCCGAGGGCCACGTAGCGGCCGGTCGGCACAGCAGCCGGCCGTTGAGCGGAGTGGGCCGTGGCACCGACGTCGGCCACGGTCAGGATCATCGCGATCGCTGAGAGAAGGCCGAGCCGGGAGGATCGAGGACGCGGGAAACGCCGACGCCGCCGAGCCCGCTGGAGGATTCGGATTCCTCCCAGGCCCCGGGCCTGTTGAAGGTGCTGGCCGACCGGGCGGACGGACGGGATCGGGGAGTGCGAATTGTTGAACACGGTGGATTCCTCAGGTTGTTCTGGCTGTGCGAAATGAGCGCTGGAAGTGGCTGCCAACAGGATGCGATCCGGAAGCCCCGCAGGTCAACCCCTCATACCCATTCAGAGTTACCCATACACATCTAATCCCCGTTCAGCTATGCGAGCCGCCGAAGGGGGTGCGCTCGCCGCGCCATCCGGTGGCGCGCAGGAACTGCTCCCAAGTGAGGGTGCCCGGGGTTAGGCGGCGGCTCCATTCCAAGTCGCGTCCCGGCCTGAAATACCCGTAGTTCACCGTGTAGTTGACCATGCCCAGGATCTCCTTCGCCTGCGATTCGGCGGCGAGTTCGGGGAAGTAGTGGAGCAGACCCTCGCGCGTGAACGCATCGCCGTACTCGGCCTTCACGCCGGTGACCCGCTGGAAGGTCTCGATCATCTCGCGGGGCGAGACGATGTCGCCGACGAGCGGGAGCGTTCGGCCCCGGTAGGCCTCGGGGTGGGAGAGGATTTCGAGTACCGCCGGGCCGGTGGCCGTCAGCGGGTCCACGAAGGGCGCCCGGAAATCCTCGGGAAGGTAGACGGGCAGAATGAGCGAGTCGCCTTCCCTGCGTGGCACGTAGTACTCCAGCAGATTGGTGAAGAAGAAGGAGAGCATGACGAAGGCGCAGGTCACGGGCAGCGTGCGGATGTAGTCGGCGATCCGGGCCTTATCGGTGAAGTGAGGGGCGAACCATTGCCCGCCTGAGATCTCGTCGACGTTTTCGAGGGTGCTGAACACGAGGCGTCCGACGCCCGCCCGCACGGCGGCGTCCGCCAGGCGGCACCCCAGTTCGTATTCGCGCGAGCCTTCCGGCGCGATGGGCGGGGTCATCAGGAAGGCGCCGTCCGCGCCGACGAAAGCGGCGAGCCACTCCTCGTCGTGCCCCAGCGCCAGCGGGGCGGAGACGACTTCCGCGCCGAGCCGGGCGAGGTTCTGCGCCTGAGAGGAGGAGGGATCGCGGGTGAGGGCGCGCACTCTGAAGCGTCCGTCGTCTATCAGCGTCCTGACGACGCTGCGACCTTGCTTGCTGGTGCCGCCGGCGACGGCTATGAGCGGTTCAGCGGGCATTGCGGCATTCTCCTTGAACTTCAGGGGGTTATGATCGTGTGCAAACGCCAGTATGGAACCGCGAGTCGACTGGAACAAGAACTATCCTTTCGGATAGGTACCCTGGGAAGGCAGGCGCAGGCCATGAGAACAGAATGCATCAGCGATTTCGTGAGTCTGGGTGGGAAAACCTACCCGTGTCCCATCAGCGTCGCCATGGATTTGGTGGGCGGCAAGTGGAAGGCGGTCATCCTCTACCACCTGCAGCACGGGCCCAAACGTTTCGGCGAGCTGCGGCGCGCCCTCATCTCGCCGACGGAGGCGGTGCTGAGCAACCAGCTCAGGCAGCTGGAGCGGGACGGGCTGGTCTCACGGGAAGTCTTCGGGAGCAAGCCGCCTGTGAAGACGGTCTATTCGCTCACCGAATTCGGGCGCACTTTCCTTCCCGCCTTGGCCGCCCTGACCGAGTGGGGCAATCGAGTGGTCTGCGAGCGGGGGCGCTTCGAATGAAGTTCGAATGAAGGCGATGACTGCCGGCCGGGGCCGGCTCCTTGTCAGCCGCCATCGTCCCTCGCCTCCGCCGGACAGGCGTTCAAGACAGTCGCCGGATGGCCGTTGACCAGCACCGGAACCAGCCGTGGCCCTTCGAATCCTGCACGTATCAGTTCATCTGCCACAAGCTGCTCCATCTTCCGTGAGACCAGTAGCACCAGCCGTCCCGTCCGCGGGTCGAGTACGCGGCGGAAGCTCGCCGCCATGGCCGCGTAGAACTCCTGGGCCGACCCGGCGAAAGACTCGAACTCCCCCCACGGCGGGTCCGTCGCCACCACGCTTGCCGAACCCGACTCCACCGAGGGCAGTTCGAGCGCGTCCTCGCGCAGGAACTCGATCGGCGCGCGGGCCCTCGGGCTGTCGAAACGAGGCTCGGCGTACAGGTCGACCCCGATGACCCGCCTGGCCGGCCATTCCGCGCGCGCCCTGCAAAGCGCTCCACTTCCAGCGAACGGATCCAGGAACACATCCCCGCCCTGCGGCTTCGACATCCGCACTAGCAACCGACTCAGCTCGGGGCTCAGCGACCCGGCCGGCCCCGGCTTGGCCGCTCGTGAAAGGCGACGCCCCAGCACGATGGTCCCCAAGGCGCGCCTCCCGATGAGCCATAGCTCGTCCCCGCCGCCGCGGGACATCACCCGCGCCCTTGTAGCAGACATCACGGCACGCTCCAGCGTCCCTTTCGCATGGCGATCCAACGGCTCCAACTGGCCATCTATCTGCGCCATGATCCGGAAACCGGACATGCGTTCCAAGCCAGGCGAGACGGATCGCCGTAGCCGTTGGGCGATAGCCTTGGCCGCACCGCTCAAAGAAGTCCGGGGCACTTCCAGAACCAGCTGAAAGGCATTCTTGACGTAGAGCAGCTTGGCCACCGACTCGGCCGGAGCCGACGTCGAAAAGAGCAGGGCGCTATCGTCCCTGTGAGACACTGAAACCAGGCGCAGATCGGCCCGAAGGCACTCCTCGACCAAAGCGGCGAGCCCCGCCGGGAAGGTCACAAGGTAGCGTTGGCGCTGGGGGCCGTCGCTCTGACCGCTCTGGATCCGGCGAGGGCCGCCTGTGGTTATCCTTCGACGCCCTCCAACACTGGACGTCCGAGCAGCGCTAGCCGCCTTGCGCGGATTTGCCATGCCTTGCACTCCCAATCTGACAGGAGCCTTCCGTCATCGGGGATTCTACCTGACTCGGTTCATGCCATACGCCGCGATGAGGCTCGCGGGCGGTGGCCGCCGAGATAGCCGTGCTCATCGGCACCCAGTTGAAGGGCGGTCCTCGCGAACGCCTCGCCTCGCGCAGATGCTGAAGGGCTTCGCTATGGTCGCGAGGCGCTCCACATGCGCGCATACTTGCCGCCGCGCGCGAGCAGCTCCTCGTGCGTGCCCTGCTCGGCGACCGCCCCGCCGTCGATGACCGCGATGCTGTCTGCCTTGCGGATGACGGAGAGCGTGTGCGCCACCATGACCACGGTCTTGCGCGAGGAGAGCAGGTTGGCGACGGCCTTGCGTACCGCCAGCTCGTTCTCCACGTCCAGGTTGGAGGTGGCCTCGTCGAGCAGGACGATCGGCGCGTCACGGAGAATGGCGCGGGCGATCGAGATGCGTTGGCGCTCGCCGCCCGACAGGAACCCGCCGTTCTCCCCGATCCGCGTCGCGTAGCCTTCGGGCAGCGCGCTGACGAAGCCGTCGGCGTTGGCCAGCCGGCACGCCTCGCGCACCTCCTCGTCGCTCGCTCCGGGCCGCGCGTACCTCACGTTGTCCATAACCGAGTCGTCGAAGAGGAACACGTCCTGGTCCACGAGCGCCACGTTGCGCAGCACGCTCTCGGGCGCGTAGGCGGCGGTGTCGGCGCCGCCGAAGGCGATGGTCCCGCGATCCGAGCGGTACAGCTGGGCGATCAGGCTGAGCACCGTGGACTTGCCGCAGCCCGACTCGCCCACGAGCGCCGTCAGCCTCCCCTCCGGCACGCGAAGGCTGAAGTCGGAGAGCACGCGCGGCCCCCGCCCGTAGGAGAAGTCCACATGGGAGAGGCTGATCGCCGCTCCCTCCATGGGCACGGCGTCGAAGCTGCCCTCCTCCTGAGGCTCAGCGAGCACGGCGGCGACGTTGTTCCTCGCGATCCTGAGGTTCCGGTAGGCGGTCAGGTCGATGAATATGCCGTTGACGAGCCTCAACGTCAACAGCGGCATCATGGAGATGAGCAGGAAGGAAGAGGCGGCGACGGCATCCGCCTTCCACGCCTGGTAGCACAGCACGACGAGTAGGGGCTGGCTCAGGCCCGCCAGGATCGCCAGAGCCACCCCCACGGGTATGACGGCCCGCTCGTAGACGTAGCTGACGCGCGAGAACTCCCGCATGCTGTCCACGATCGCATCGTTGCGCACGCCCGCCATGCCGTAGGCGCGCAGGGCCTGCATGCCGTCGACGTGCTCCATGATGGCGCTGGAGTTGCTCGCGCGCACTTCGTCCTTGTGGGGGCCGTGGACCTTGACCTGGCGCCATGACAGGGCGACGGCGGGGACGAGGAGGAGGAAGGACAGCAGCACGACCGCTCCGGCCGGGGCGTACAAGAATGCGACGAAGACGGTGATCACGCTCGCCAGGGAGACGTTCTTGAGGATGTCGCCCGTCCTGTGGGTGAGGATCTGCTCGTAGTCGTTGACGTTCACGGTGAGGGCCTGCAGGTATTCCCCGCTGGAGCGCTCGGTGAAGCGGGAGAGGGGGATCCGTTTGATGGAGTCGCCCAAGGCCACGCGCAGGTTTCGGCTGATGCGCGAGCCGCCGATCTGCCCGCGGACGTAGCCGAAGGAGTAGACGGCTAGGCGGAGGGCGAACACCCCGACGAGCGCGCCCGTGACCCCGAACAACGCCGCAAGGCTGACGGAATCGGAGAAGACCTGCTGTATCACCAGGTAGACGAGCACGAAGTTGAAGCCGCCCAGCATGCCCTCGACGACCGTGCACGCGCACGAGACGTAGAAGTCCCGGCCCTTCGCGAAGGGAGCCGCCTCAGCCGGCGCCGCATCCGCTGACGTCGCCGTCGTCGAAGCCGCCTTCGGGGCCGCTTCCGCGAGCGCCTCCCGCTTCCCGCGGGCGTCCATCGCATCGGAGTCCGCTGCTCCGACGCGATAGTTCATGGAACGGGACTGGTTGTAGTCCTCCCAGACCGTGCGGTAGTAGGGGCTGGACGCGAGCAGCTCGTCGTGGGTTCCCACGGCGGTGAGCGATCCGTCTTCGATCACGGCGACGCGGTCGCAGCCGGGTACCACGTCGAGCCGGTGGGCGACGATCAGCACCGTCTTGCCCTCGCACAGGCTGGCGATCGCCTCGTCGATGAAGGCCTGGTTCTCCGGGTCGGCCGAGCTCGTGGCCTCGTCCAACACGAGGATGGGCGCGTCCTTGAGGATGGCGCGGGCGATGGCGATGCGCTGACGCTCGCCGCCTGAGAGCCGTGCGCCCAGAGTGCCGATGACCGTGTCGTATCCGTCGGGGAGCGCCGCGATGAAGGCGTCGGCCTGCGCGAGGCGCGCTGCCGCGCGCACTTCCTCGAGCGTGGCGTCGGAGCCCATGCGGATGTTCTCCGCGATCGTCCCGCTGGTGAGGAAGGTCTTCTGGAACACCACGGATACGTGCGCCAGCAGGTCGTCGTAGTCGATGTCGCGCACATCCCTCCCGCCGATGGTCACGGCGCCCGAGGTTACGTCGTAGAAGCGCCCCACCAGCTCGACGAGAGTCGACTTCCCCGAACCGGAGGGCCCGACGAGGGCCAGCCGCTCGCCCGCCCCCACGGTGAGCGAGACGTCGTGCAGGACCTCGGGGGCGTCGTCGCCGTATGCGAAGGACACGCCGTCGAAGCGAATCGACGCGTCCTCGGGAAAGGCCTGGCCAGCCCCGAAGGCGGGAACGTCGAGGAGCTCCTGGACGCGTTGGGCGCCCGCCGAGGCTTGGGAGAGTTTGTTGGAGAAGTCCTGCAGCAGCCTGATCTCAGTCAGGTAGAGAGACCCCGCGAAGGCGAAGAGAAGATAGGTCGACCCGTCGACGGCGCCGTGGGTCAGCATCAGGGCGCCCAGGGGGACCATGAGGAGGAGGCCCGCCTCGATGACGACGACGTAGGCCGCGAACCCGGGGCCGGTCCGGCGCGACATCTCGCCCCACACTTCGTGCTCCTCGTCCACGGCGGCGCGGAACCGCCTGAACGAGCGGGCGCCCATGTCGAGCGCCTTGATCACGCGCATGCCGCTGACGTACTCCACCATGACCGAGTTCATGTCCTCCAGGGACTTCATGGCTCGGGGCATGACGGCTCGGGCGATCTTGAACAGGCGGACGAGCACCGCGAACGCGGCGATCGCGGGGACGAGCGTGACCAGCGCCAGCGGCGCGTTCGCGGTCAGGAGGAAGACGAATGCGGCGGCGGGCCCCGAGACGTACATGAAGGCCTCCGGCAGGTTGTGCGCGAGCAGGAGTTCGAGCTTCTCGACGTCGTCGGAGAGGACGGTCTTGATCCGGCCGGTGCTGCGGTCGTCCAGTTCGCCCAGCGGCGCCTTCGACAGGCGGTCGAGGACGCTGCAGCGCACGTCGAGCAGGGCGCCGTACGCGCCTTTGTGCGCGAGGGCGTTCGACACGCCGAACAGGATGTGGCGCAGCAGCGTGCCCGCCACTAGGACGGCGGCGTCGACGGCGACCACCCGGGTCGTGCACCTGCCCTCGTAGACGGCGCGCATCATGTCGAACACGGCGAAATAGGGCACCGCAACCATCAATCCCGACAGTGTCGCGCAGACGATGGAGGCCACCAAGTACTTCCTGTTCCTGCCCGCCCATCGGAGCACGAGGGCGACCGGGTTGCTCGTCTTGTTCACGGGTGCTTCTCCTCCCTCTCCGTTTGCACGGACGCGGACGCGCCCGTCATCGCCCGGACCGCGTCGAAGTCGTCGCGGACTGAGGCCTGGCCGACGACGCGCCCGCCGTCCATGTGCAGGACGCGGTCGCAGGCGCACGCTATGAGCTCCAGGTCATGGGTGACGACGAGGATCGCGCGGCCTTGGCCCGCCAATCGGCCCAGCAGGCGGGCGACGCGGCGCATCCCGTCCAGGTCGATCCCGCTGGTCGGCTCGTCGAACACGAGGAGCCGTTTGTCGGCCGCCAGGCACGCCGCTACGGCCAGGCGCTGCTTCTGGCCGCCGGACAGCGTGGCCGGGTGCCTGGCGGCCGCCTCGCTCAGCGCGAGTTCGCGCAGGACGGCGTCGACGTCCACGGCGGCGGCTTCGCGGCGCGGCAGGCCGAAGGTCACCTCGGCCGCGGCGGACTCGGCGAAGAGCTGGTAGTCGACGTCTTGGAACACCATGGAGGAGGCGCGCACCCGGCGTTTGCGCGCAGCGCGCCTCCCGTCGAGGCTGACCGCCCCCTTCGCCTTGCGCTCGAAGCCGCACAGGGCGCGGCACAGCGTGGTCTTCCCCGCGCCGTTGCGGCCGGCGAGGGCGACGACTTCGCCGGAGCGCAGGTCCACGTCGGCCTCGCGCACCACTGGGCCCCGGCCGTAGTCGACCGACAGTCCCCGTGCCGAGAGCGCGACGCCGCGGCGCCCTGGCGGGGCGACGGCGTCGTTCGCGGGCGCGACGTCGTCGAGGTCGCGCGTGCGCAGTCCCATGGAAACCAGCTCCTGCGGACTGAGCGCCGCGAACTCGCGGGCCTCCATGACGCGTGAGACGCGGCCTTCCTCGAGGTAGACGTAGGCGTCGGCGATGCCCGTGAGCCAGGCCAGCCTGTGCTCGGCCACCAGGATCGAACGGCCCGCGGCTTTCCCGTGCACGACGAAGGCCGCGATGTCCGCGATGGACGGCATGTCCAGGTTGCTCGTCGGCTCGTCCAGCAACAGGTTCGACGGCCGCAGGGCCCAGATGCTCGCGTAGGCGACCTTCTGGCGCTGCCCGCCGGAGAGGCGGAAGACGCTGCGTCCGGCCAAGTCCTCCAGGCCCAGCTCGCGGAAGGTCTCGCCGACGCGGGCGCGGATCTCCTCTCCCGGCCATCCGGCGCTCTCCAAGGCGAAGGCCGCTTCCCCGGTGGCGTCGACGTTGAAGAACTGAGTGCGGGGGTTCTGGAACAGTGTCCCCGCGCGCTCGGCGATCCGCCAGGTGGCCAGGTCGCCGACCTCCTCGCCGTCGAGTAGGACGCGTCCGGTTCTCTCTCCCGGGAAGAAGCGCGGGGCGAGCCCGTTGGCCATGCGCAGCAGGGTGGATTTGCCGCATCCGGAGCGCCCGCACAGGACCACCACTTGGCCGGAGCCCACGTGGAGGGAGACGTCGCGAACCCCGGCCTCGGCCGCGGCGCCTGAACGGTAGGCGAAGGATGCGTGCTCGAAGCGGATCATCCGATGGCCCCGCAGATGGGAGCGCCCGCCACGGCGCACAGGCCCAGGGCGAGCATGGCGTAGTCCACCGGGCGCATCGCGATGGGCAGGTAGCAAGTGCGCTCGGCGGGGTTCTCGATGCCGCGCACGATGGCGGCCATCGACAGGTCGTCGCAGACGCGGCTGGCGCTCATGAGCAGCGGAGCGTAGACGCAGTCGACGGTGCGCGCCGGAGCCTTGAGGAGGCTCATGGGGCTGGGAGAGATGCCGCGCATGCGCATGGCGTCCCTGATGAAGCTCCAGTCCTCGCTCACGGCGGGCGCGTAGCGCATGGCCACGGCCAGGGGGATGCTCAGCTGGCGTGGCGCGCGGACCCGCGCCAGGGAGCTCATGAGCTCGTTGACATGGGTGGTGGTCACGGTCGCGTAGGCCATGAGACCGCAGGCGAAGACCTTTCGCACGAGCAGGAAGAAGGATCCGAAGGCGGTGCGCAGGGCCACGCTGTCCAGGTACGGGACGAGCTGGGTGCCGGCGACCGCCGCCGCGTACAGGACGAGCATGACCGCGGAGGCCTTGGGCCTTCCCAGCATGACGCCGAAGCCGAAGGCCAGCGCCATGAGGAGCGTCTCGTAGGCGAGGTTCGGCGCGAGGGCCACCGCCGTGGCCGTGGCCGCGATGAGGATCAGCTTGGTGCGCGGATCCAGGTGGACGCCCCGCCCCGCGTGCCCGGCCTGCACAGGCAGGCCGAGGCTATGCGTCTGCGTCATCGGCGGCGGTCAGGCGGTAACGCCGGCGCGCTCGAACTGCCTGCGCAGCAGGCGCATGCCCACCAGGCCGCTGACGAGGGCGCAGACCACGGTCGCGAGGATCATGGCGGGCAGCATCCAGTCGACGGCCGTGTCCAGCATGGTGTCCATGTACGCCCGTTCGGTGCCCTTGCCGGTCAGGTACGCCGTGTAGGCGTCCGGGTCCACCCACAGCATGATGTAGGAGCCCATGGGGGCCAGCGAGTAGACGACGAAGGCGGTCAGGTTGAGCGGTTTGACCCTGAACCGGCCGAAGCCGGCGATGATGTCGGCCACGACGCCCAGGAGGGCGGAGCTCACCGCCCACCCCCAGTACATCCCGGTGACGAACATGATCGCGCCGATGACGACGCCCAGGATGGCCAGCGGGCCGTGCTTGGGGACCTTCGCGACGAGCAGCAGGTAGACGGGGCCGGTGAGCAGGGCCGACGCGGCGGGCATCCAGAACGTGAGGACGGGGTTGGGCGCGAAGAGGGCGCTCCCGATCATCATGAACACGAGGAAGACCGCGGTGAAGACGCCGGTCGTGATGAGGTCGCGCGCGGTGAGCCCGGCGAAGCCCCTCGTCGGCACCTGCTCGGTGGAGTTCGCCTCGGCCGGGCCCCTGTCACCGGATTCCTTCTCTCCGGGTCCTCCCTTCTGTCCGGTCCCTCCGTCGCCGGTCGACATCGCTGCTGCCTTGCCCACTTCCCGTCCTTTCCCAACTCAGGTATTGCTAACCTATCCGAGTGTATGGATGGGACGCCGGCCGCAGGCCGTCCGCTGGGCATTCCAGTCTCATCGGCGCATAATCGCGTCTCATCGTCATAGGCCGGGAGGACGTCGGCGTGAGGAAGTCATTGCAGAATCCGCTCTTGGAGAGCGAAGGTTTCGTGGAGGCGCCGCCGCAGGCGGGCTTCGGCGGGCTCTGGCGCTCGTACCGGTCCGAGGGTTGGGAGTGCACCGGCTGGTTTCACTTCCTCTCCCCCGAGAGGGCGCTGTGGAGCATCAGCATCCACGACTTCACGATGCGCCGCGACTTCATCATGGATGTCGAGCCGCCCAGCTATCTCACGGTCACGTGGTTCAAGTCGATCGCCGGGGAGGAGTTCAGCCCGTATCGCAGGCTCAGGCCCAACAGCGTGTGGGGGCAGAGCATCGGGGGCGGCCCGTGGAAGGGCGTGGCGCACGGCGGCATCCCCGTGCAGAGCGTCGCCATCGAGATCACGCCGGAGTTCTCGGCGCAGTTCCTGGACAGGGAATATGCGGGCGAGTTCCAGGACGTCGAGCGGGCCTTCGTCTCGCTCGGCTCGGACGGCGAATTCCCCGAGATGAAGACGCTGCTGTCCCGGCTCTGGCCGCGTCCGGGCGACCCCGAGCACTCCGAGCTCTACTACGAAGGCAAGGTCCTCCAGGCGATGGGGCTCATCGTGGAGCGTTCCCGACTGGGCTCGGCGGCCGGCGGCGTCAAGCACGTGAACTCGGCCGACCGCGAGCGCATGCACGACATCGTGTGCTACATCGACGACCACTGTTCGGCGGACCTGCGCATCGGCGATCTGGCCAGGATCGCGTGCATGAGCCCCACGAAGTTCAAGGAGACCTTCAAGCTGCTCAACGGGCAGACGGTCACCCAGTACGTGCAGGGGCGCCGGATGAGCCAGGCCGAGCTTCTGCTGCGCCAGCCCGATCTCACCATCGAGCAAGTGGGGCGGTCCGTGGGCTACGCGTCCGCCAGCCGCTTCTCCGCGCTGTTCAAGCGCGAAGTCGGCATGCTGCCCAGAGAGTACCGCAGGATGCTCGGCGTTTGAGACCCGCCCGCGTCGACGCTTCGGGCCGGACCTTCACGCAACGGTGCCGCCACCGGCATCGAGGCGGAGCTCGGCCCTCGGGCAAGCCTCAACCACGTCTCATCTCTTGTCGTGGACGCAGTTCTCCACTTCTGTGCACAGGAGAGAGAATGACGGGCAGATGTCCCCGTTCGACGTAGGCGGTGCTCCACTTCTACGCACAGGAGGGAGAATGGCTTTCATGGCAGAGAAGGATATTGACAGTGCGCGGACATCACAGCAAGACGCGGATCCCAAGGCAGCGAAAGGGAATGCTCGGCAGCCGCTCATCGTTCGCATGGGAGGCATACGGGCGGTTCTGGCCTTCGCCTTCAACGTCACGATGAGTCTGGCTCTCATCGCCGTTTTCCCCATCGTCGCGTTGTGGCCTTTCGGCAAGACTCACCATCCCACGGTGGAGATCCACGACGAGGCGGACGTCCTCCAGACCGAGCCCTTGGCCGACGAGCTCCAACGCCTGACGTTCCGTCGGAAGGTGCACGTCGCGGTGCTCACCGTACGCGGCTCCGATATCGTCAATCTCAACGACGAGGTGCTCAAGTACGCCCGCAAGCACAGCGACACCGACGTTCCGTGGATCTCTCAGTCGAATTCCAACTACTGGAGTGATGGTCTGGTGATCTTCGCCGTCGCCCCCGACGGGAGGAAAGTGGGCTGCTACTTCGGCGAGGACATCACGATTCCTCTCCGCCAGCAGGCCGCCGTCCAGAATGCGGCGAAGGATCAGTACCGCATCGGCGACTGGTATGGGGGCACGGTGTCGATGGCGAAGAAGACCGCGGACCTCATGGGCCGTCCCGGCAGCGGAGACGTGGGGACGACCTATGCCATGCCGGGCGTCGTCGCCATCGCGGGCCTGGCGTGGCTCTGCTGCTACCTATATCGCGGGTTGGCGGCCCGACGCCGCGCGCGGGAGGCGTTGCGCCACTACTCCCAGGTCACTCACGACTACGACACCACCGAGCTGCATGCCAGCACGATTCCCGAGGATGAGCCCCACGGCGCTCAGGTGATGGCGCGCTACCGATGGTTCCGCGGGGAGTACGCGAAGTTCACGCGGGAGTGGCAGGACTTCGGCGACCCCGTGGGCGCCCAGTGGTTCAACTTGAAGATGCTGGGACGGGTCAGCGATCTCAAGAAGCGTTCCGCCGCGTTGGATTCGCTCGACGACGTCATCGCCAACACCGCCACGCTCCTGACCATGTCCTCCGGCTGGGAGGGCGTCTGGGTCAACGAGCAGGGGCCGGTGATGGAGGACCTGCAGTCGCTCAACCGCCTGTGCGAACAGGTCGACGATTCGCAGGCGACGGTCGACACCGAGGAGACGCGGGCATGGGTCCGCTCTCAGCGCCAACGGCTGAACGCGATGACCTCCGAGCTGGAGGCCGGCGAGCTCAAGCCCTCGACAGCGCTCGACGAGCTGGACGGGATCGCCGACGAGACCGAGACCCGGGCCAGGCGGCTGGCGCGCCGAGCCATCGACTCCGACACCTCACGGTATGCCGATGAACGCCGTCGCCGCTTCAACGACTCGCTGTCCTCAAGCAACAACGCGTCCTACAGCGGCTACTGGCTCTTCAGCGGCACGCACGGATACTACGACCCGCATTCGACGATCCGCCTCAACCCCGACTCCCCCGCGCTCTCAGCCGTCAGCTCGGGCGACGGCGGGGGAAGCCTATCCGACGACAGCGGGTCGTTCAGCTCCTTCACCTCGATCTCCGACCTGGTGGTGGGCTATTCCTCCGCGTCGTCCTACGTTCCGGGCAGCTCCAGCGGGGGTGGCAGTTCCTCCGGCGGCTCCTCCTCCAGCGGAGGGTACAGCGGGGGCGGTTTCTCCGGCTCCGGCTCCTCATCGAGCTTCTGATCCCACCGACGTCGACGCTCCTAGAACGGGAGAGTCCATGCACTCCGCCAGCATCGGAGCCGGTGCCGAGGCCGCCCGGGAGCAGATCAATCCACCGCCGCTCGCGCGGCGCGATCGACGCTTCGGAGTGGTCAGTGCCCTGCTTTCGTGAGGATCCTTGTGGAGATGAGGGAATCGAGACGCCGAACGTCAATGCCTCGGCCGAGCTTGACCTTGATATGCCCGGCGTGCGTCCACAGCTCGAGTTCGGAGTTGAAGTCGATCATCCCCGCATTCTCCGACGACCACATGATGATCGAGGAGTACGGCAGGGAATAGATCTCGACTTTCTTCCCTGTCATCCCCTGTGCATCGCGCACGATCAGACGCCGGTCCGTGAAGACGGCGGAGTCACGCAAGGTCTTATAAGCGGCGATCGGCTCCTCGCCGTCTATGAGAACCGGTCCAATGTCCCGGGGGATCGGGCACTCCGAGACGAATGTCCACATCGTCAGCACTGACAGTTCCTGCGGCATGGTGCTCCTTTGAAACGGCGATGACCAGATTATACAGCCCGCTGTCAGCCGGGCAGTCCGAGGAGGCGGCGGGTGTAGACGGCCTGGCCGGAGTGCTGGGCGGCGTCGTCGACGATCGAAACCAGCCGCGCGGCGAGGGTTACGGGCGGGTCCCAGGAATCGTCGACGACGGCGTCCACATCGTCTTCGCCCACGGTGCGAAGGTAGCCGGCGGCCATGGCGTAGGCGTCGTCGAGGTAAGCCGTGAGCACGGAGATGTCGCCGACCACCACTTTGGCCGCCTGCTCGGGGGTATGGCGCCAGTCCTCGGTGTCGTCGGGGAGGTCCAGGGCGAAGCGCTCCTTGTGGCGCCCGGTGATCCACACCGGCTCGACGCCCGCAAGCGGCGCGATCTGGAAGTCGATCTCCCGGGCGGTGTGCCAGGCGAGCCAGCTCAGCGAGTCCACGCGGGGCGCCTTTTTCGGGGTGGGCTGCGTGTTGGCCTGTTTCACGGTGACGCCGGAGAGCGCGCGGTCGAAACGCTCACGCGAGCGGGACAGGCCGTCGATGAGGAAATCGGAGAATGCCATGGCCGAAACGCTACCACCGCACGGTCGAATCCAGACTGTGGCCGGCGGTCGCCGACTATCGGCCACAAGAAAGGCCACACGCCGCACTTCGAAGAATCGAGTGACGACCTCGGCGCGCGCCAGCAGCCTCGAGCGGAATCCAAAGCACTCACGATTCGACTCACGCCGAATAATGCGCCCCGTATTCTGGGCGTATGAATATGCGACGCCCTGCCTACCGCGACGAGTCCCTCCCGGACATCGCGAGGGTCACGGCCGCGCTGGCGCATCCCTCGCGCACGGCCATGTGCAGCGCGCTCATGGACGGGCGCGCGTGGACCGTCGGCGAACTGTCCTCCTATGCGGGTATCACACGGTCGACGGGAAGCGAACACGTGAACGCACTCGCGGGAGCCGGGCTCGTCCGCAAGATCCGCCAGGGCAGGCACACCTATGTGGTGTTCTCCGGCGACGACGTCGTCCGCATCGTCGAGGGCCTCGGCGTGATCGCGGCGACCCAATCCCCTTCCGCGCGGAGTCTGCGGGCGTGGACGCAGAATCACAACCTGCGCGAAGCCCGCACGTGCTATCGCCATCTCGCCGGCCGTCTCGGGGTTCGCCTCGCGGATCGGATGCGCGCACGGGGATATCTGGATGGCGCCTGGCAGCTGTCGCCGCGGGGGCGGAAGCTGGTCACCTCGTGGGGTTTGACATTCGAGGTCGTGCCCCGAGGAGAGGCGTGCATGGATTCGATCGAACGTCGCTTCCATTTGGGCGGAAAGCTCGGCGCCGCGCTCACTGAGCTCTATCTCGAGCACAGGTGGATCGTGCGCAAGGGGCAGACCCGTGCGGTGGAACTCACCGAGTCGGGCGAGAAGGCGTTGGAAGGCGCTTCGCTCGCCGAGCGCTGGACCACCGCCCGCTGAAGAGGAGAACACCCACACAGGTCCTTGATAAACTTATCAAAGCCATAACCCGTTGATAAACTTATCGCCGTGAGGACCCCACTCGATTCGCCTTTCAGCCCGGGCTCCGACACCGTGCCCAAGGTGTGGGCTGGCCGCACCAGTCAGCTCAACGACTGGAGGGACGTCCTTCGCCCACGCCGTCTGGCGGGCATCCATGAGCGAGGCCGCACCATTCTCGGGGAGGCCGGCTCCGGCAAGTCCTCGCTCGTGCGAAGGATCGCACGCGAGGCCACCGAAGCCGGCGACTGGGCGACGCCGCAGCTTCGCATCCCCTCTGGCACGGATCCCATCAAGCGGGTCGCCTCCGCGCTCCTCGACCTGTCATCCACAGCCGGCCTTTCCTCTGCCCGGGAGAAACGCATCGGCGATCTCCTGCGCAGGGTCGAGACAGTCGCTGCCTCGGGCATCTCGCTCTCCGTGCGCGCGCAAGACGGACCCGAGCCCTACACCGCCCTCACCGAACTCCTCATCGAGATCGGGCGCGCGGCGATGCGGCGCCAGAACGTCATGGTCATGCTCCACATAGACGAGGTGCAGAACATCGCCGACGAGCATGCGCGCTCACAGCTGCTCATCGCCCTCGGCGACGCCTTGGCCTACGAAGAGACGGTCGCTCTCCCGGGTGGGCCGCAAGTCGACCTCGCCCTGCCCATAGCCGTATACCTGACGGGCCTGCCCGAGTTCGAGGGCATGGCCGGCGCACAGGCGGGCGCCGCTTTCGCGCGTCGATTCCAGACCGTCACTCTCGACGCCATCGACGACGCCGATCTCACGGCCGCACTTCAGACGTTCGTCACCGAAGGCTGGCCGGTCGCCACCGAAGCCGGCGGCGCCGAGCGGGTGTTCCTGGCGGCGGACGCTCAGCGGGCCATCGTCGAGAGGGCTCGCGGAGAGCCGTTCCTCTTCCAACTCGCCGGAGAACGCGCCTGGTACGCGGGAACGGACAACCTCATCACGGCCGAGCACGTCAAGGCCGGGTGGCGGAATGCCGCTCCCGAGGCCGAGGCACACGTGCAGCGCATCCTCGACCGGCTTCCGGCTCGCGAGCGCCAGTTCATCGAGGCCATGGCCGAGCTTGCGCCGGAAGAACGATCGCTGACGAACATCGCACGGAAAGCAGGCTGCGAGAAGGCTACAGACGCGGGGCCGACCGCGCAGCGCCTGGATCGCACCCGCAGGATCATCCACCGCGGCAGGCCCTATCGCTTCCAACACCGCGCCGTCGAGGCTCGCCTCACCTCGAACTGGCCCTGGTGAAGCGCGCATGCCGAGGGGATGCGCCAGCGCAATCCGGCCATCACTGACGGCTTACCCAGTCGAAAAGGGCAGTGGCCTCATCGTCGGCGAGAATGCTTTCACGCGCGCCGGCGACGAGGAGATGTACACACGTCTGGGCTCCGAGATCAAACAGATCCACGTCACCCCCGAGGCGACTCACTTCTCCATGTACGACCAGGAGCCCTACGTCAGTGAGAACACGGGGCGCCACACACAACAGTGAGGGTCGCCAACGCGGGAAGCAGCAGAAGGCGATTCACCGGTGACCAGCAGCACTCTCATCGCCGATGTCATCGGCAACCCGCTGCTAGAGGACTACGGCCGTTTTCTGTTCCCCATCGCCTTCAACCCACCCTGGCCCGGCGACACCTTGGCCGACGTGGCCGGCCTGCTCACCTGGTACTCCTTCGTCAACACGGACACCACGGTCGACGTCGTGGGCGACCTGCTCGGGCGGCGTGAGCGCGGCGAGGTCGTCTTCCACAGCATCTACACCGAGGCGGAGAAGGCCTCCGATCCCACGCTGAGGGACACCGGGATCTTCGTTTCCTCGGCTCAGGGGAGCACTGCGGGCGGGCGCCCGCGGGTGGCCGTGTGCAGCGCGGGCGGTGGTTTCGCCTACGTGGGCTCCATCCACGACTCGATGCCGCACGCCCTGTGGCTCTCCCGCCACGGCTACACGGCCTTCACACTGCAATACCGCCCGGATCTTCGCAGCGGTTGCGCGGACCTGGCCCGGGCCATCTCCTTCATCCACTCCCGCGCCGACGAGCTCGACGTGGACCCCGCCTGCTACTCGCTGTAGGGCGGCTCCGCGGGAGCGCGCCTGGCCGCAGCCCTCAGTTCCTACGGTCCCGCTCGATTCGGAGGTGGCGACGTGCCCGGTCCCGGCACCGTCGTCATGCAGTACACCGGGCACTCGGAGATCACCGGGACGGAACCTCCTAGCTACGCCTGCGTCGGCACGGCTGACGGGATCGTCTCCTGGCGCACCATGCAGGCGCGCACCGACGCCATCGCGGCCGCGAGGACGCCGTCGGAGTTCCACGCCTACGACGGTCTGCCCCACAGCTTCGGGCTCGGCATCGGCACCGCCGCCGAGGGCTGGATTGAAGACGCCGCCGCCTTCTGGCAGAAGCAGATCGACGCTGCCAGCCCAGCCACCGCCGATACCCCGCCGTGCGCGTGGGTGACCGACGGGGCCGTTGAGGCCGAGCTCGCTCAGCAGTGGGTGCGCCACCTGGCCTCCCGCTTCGGGGACACCGGCCTGTGGCCGATCGCGGTGACGGGGTACGACGACGGCTTCGGCGCGCTCCGCTCAGGGCCCCAGCGCCCCCAGCGGGAAGGTTACGGCGCCGTCGGAAAGCGGCATCGTGGGCCCGTCCGCGGTGACGACGGCGGTGAACGCCGGGGACGGCGTCCGCGCGGTGTCGACGTCGGCCACGAAGGCGGCGAGCGAGGCCTGCGCCGTCGGGATCTGGCGCCGGCCCAGCTTGACCTCGAAGGCGGCCCAACGGCCGTCGTCGAGTTCCACGATGACGTCCGCCTCCTTGCCGGCCTTATCGCGGTAGTGGTGGACGTGCCCGCCGAGAGCCTGGGCGAAGACCCTCAGGTGCTGCACCACCTGGGACTCGAACCACAGTCCGGCGGTCTCCAGGTCCTCCAGGAGCCGCTCGGCGGACGTGTCCGTCACCGCGGCGGCGAGCGCGGGGTCGACGAAGTGCAATTTCGAGGAGGTGCGCACCGCGTAGCGCGACCGCAGGTGGGGCGCCCAGGGAGGCTGCTCCTCGATGATGAACAGGCGTTTGAGGGCGTTCACGTAGGCGACGGCGGTCTGGGCGGTCAGGGACTGCCCAGACACGTCCTTGGCGATGGTGCTGAAAGACGCCTCCGTCCCCACGTGCCGGGCGAGGGAGCGCATGAGCGCACGCAGGCGCACGGGGTCCCTGCGCGGTTCGCCGTCCAGACGGCCGACGTCGATATTGATGACGTCCTCGACGTAGTCGCGCAAGTGGCGCTGCGCCTGGCGGGTCGTCAGGTCGTGGTCGCCCGGCCATCCGCCGTGCACCAGGTCGTCCAGGGCCTCGGGCACGTTGGTCCCCGAGTCGAGCACCGGTTCCGGAGCCCGGCCGTCGAACAGGCCCGCCAGGCTGACGCTGCCGTCGCCCCGGCCTCGTTCGAACAGGGTCATGGGCCGCATCCGGATCCGTGAGAGCCGGTGCGCGCCGGAGTGACGGGAGGCGTCCTCGGCCGGGACGGAGGAGCCGGTGAGGATGAACTGGCCCGGAAGACGGCGGGAGTCGATCTGCCTGCGCACGAGGTTCCACAGCGAGGGCTCGATCTGCCACTCATCTACGAGTCGCGGCACGCCGCCTCTCAGGAGGAGCGACGGATCGACCTCCAGGGCGGCGCGGATCTGCGGCAGCCCCGAGTCCAGTGCGACCTCGGAGGAGGCGTGCTGCCGCCCAGTCATGGTCTTGCCGCAAGCGCGGACGCCCTCGATGAGGATGCCGCCCGAGTAGCCGAGCGAGTCGTCGATGAGCCGGTCCACGACCCGCGGCAGATAACCCTTCTGCTCCATCTGCCTCTCCCCTCAGCATGGCCGCACGGCGCCGACCCGGCCCGCGGCACCTCCGCAGTCGTTCATCTGGCGCAGTTCCAGTCGTCCATCTGGCGTCATTGTAATCGTTCATCTGGCGTCGTTCCAGCCATTCATGTGGCGCCGTTCCAGTCGTTCATCTGGCGCCGGAGCCTCCGCTGCCTACCCGGCCCGCGCGGACCGGTAGTACGCCACCGCGACCTGGGTCCGGTTGCGCAGCCCCAGCTTGGCCAGGATCGAGCTGATGTGATTGCGCACCGTCCCCTCGCTCATGAAGAGCCGCCGCGCCACCCCGGCGTTGTCGAGGCCCTCCGCCACGGCCTCGACCACCTCGTACTCGCGCTCGGTCAGGGGCGCGAACACGACCCCGCGCGGCGCGCCCGACCACCCCAGACCCATGGCCGCGTTGCGAGAGAGCACCTCCCCTCCAGCACGCACACCCCGGCCATGACGCTGCGCAGCGCCGGGGCGTGGGTCCCCAGCGGCTGGCTGCCCGACGCCGTTGCCGCCGTCTCCCGCGTCACGCCCGGCTATTGGGCGGTGCGGGCGATCTCCGGGGCGGCCCGCCGCCGAGTTGACCGCCCCGGACTCCGGTCCCGGTCAGGCGAAGCGGGCGTCGAAGAAGCCGGTGAGCCGGTCCCACGGGATGGCGTTCTTGCCGCCGCCGTCGTACAGGTCGGTGTGGACGGCGCCGGGAATGGTCACGAACTCCTTGTTGTCGCCCGTGAGCCGGGCGAAGGCGTCCCTGCCCATGTAGTAGGAGTGGGCTGCCTCGCCGTGGACGATCATGACGGCGCCCTCGATCTCCTCGATGTAGCCCAGCAGGGTGGCGTTGGTCAGCGAGGACCCGCCGATGACGGTCCAGCCGGCGTTGGAGTTCAGGGACCGGGGGTGGTAGCCGCGCGGCTTCTTGTAGTAGTCGTAGTAGTCCTTGACGAGGGGGGCGCGTCCCCGGGCAGCGGGTCGACCACGCCGCCGGCCATGGCGTAGACGCCGGAGCGGTAGTCGGCGGTGCGCTGAGCGGCCACGGACGCCCGGGTCCGGTTGCGCTCCTGGACGGAGTCGGCGGAGTCGAAGTAGCCCTTGGCGGCCACGCGGCTCATGTCGTACATGGTGGAGGCGACCGTAGCCCTGATGCGCGGATCTGCGGCCGCGGCGGCCAGGGCCATGCCGCCCCAGCCGCAGATGCCGATGATGCCGATGCGCCCGGGGTCGACGTCGTCGCGCACGGACAGGAAGTCGACGGCGGCCTGGAAGTCCTCGATATTGATGTCCGGGGAGTTCATGTAGCGGGGCTCGCCGCCGGACTCGCCGGTGAAGCTGGGGTCGAAGGCGATGGTGAGGTAGCCGCGCTCCGCCATCGTCTGCGCGTACAGGCCGCTGCACTGCTCCTTGACGGCGCCGAAGGGGCCGGCCACGGCCAGGGCGGGCAGCTCGCCCTCCGCCCCCTTGGGCCTGTACAGGTCGGCGACCAGGGTGATGCCGAAGCGGGTGCGGAAGGCGACCTTCTCGCGGTCTACGGCGTCGGACCGCGGGAAGACCTTGTCCCACTCGGCGGTCGGTTCGGGAGTCTCATGAGTCATGTCAGTTGTCTCCTCGTTGTGCGTCCGGGCGCGGTTCACCGCGGTGAGACGTCCCGCCCGGCGGACGTCACCCGATCGGTCGTCGAGCCGGCCAGCGGAGCGTCCCCGGGCCGGGCCAGTGGGCCCACGAGCTCGTGGGCGCGGTAGGGCTCCTCGAGGAAGGCGATCTCCTCCTCGGTGAGCGTCAGGTTCAGGGCGCGCACGGCGTCGTCGACCCGACTGGGCCGCGAGCAGCCCACAATGGGGGCGGTCACGCCCCTGGCCCAGTGCCAGGCCAGGGCGACATCCGCCATCGCCACCCCGTGACGTCCGGCGAGCTCGGCGACGCGCTCGATGATGGGCATGTCGGTCTCGCGTTCGCGGTCGTACTTGCCGCGCATGGTGGCGTCGGTGGTGGCCCGCATGGAGTCGGAGTCCCATGTGGGTCGGGTCAGGTGCCCGGAGGCGAGCGGGCTGTAGCGCGTGAGCGACATGCCGTACTGGCGGCAGACGGGGATCGTCTCCCGCTCGTCCTCGCGGTAGAGCAGGTTGTAGTGGTTCTGCATAGAGGAGAACCTGGTCCAGCCGTGAGCGTCCGCGACCACCTGCATGGTGTGCAGCTGGTAGGCGTACATGGCGCTCGCCCCCAGGGCCCGCACCTTCCCGGCGCGCACGAGGGAGTCGAGGGCCTCCATGGTCTCCTCGATGGGGGTGGCGTAGTCGAAGCGGTGGATGATGTAGAGGTCGAGGTAGTCGGTGCCCAGCCGCTTCAGCGTGCCGTCGATCTCGCGCTCGATGGCCGCGCGCGACAGGTGCCCCTTGTTGAAGTAGACCTTGCTCGCCAGCACCACGTCCTCGCGCTTGATGCCGAGGTTCTTCAGCGAGGCCCCGATGAACTCCTCGCTTGTGCCGTGGGCGTAGACGTTGGCGGTGTCGATGAAGTTGACGCCCAGCTCCAGAGCGCGGGCGATGACCGCCTGGGTGGCCTCCTGGTCGATGACCCACTGGTGGAAGTCCGGGAAGACCTTCCCGAAGCTCATACCCCCGATGCACAGTCGAGGAATGGCAATGTCCGTGGCGCCGATGTCCTTTCAGGTTTCGGGCGGTTCCCGCGTCTGCACGCCGACGAATGGGCGACTGCCTCCGCGGGTCACAGCCAAGCCCGTCGTGTTGTGTTTATTAGTCATTGGCAACACTACCATGAGCCTCGCTAGGGAACTTGGCTCTTGTTTTCGAGTATGTTGCATGTTGATTAAGGCGTCACCCTGCTCCTCTCGACGATCAACACTCGCGGCCAGGCGGTCGGCGCCAATTCACTCCGGCATTCGGCGTGATCAGTCCCCGCTTCCCACCCGCAGCCGGTATTCCTCGGAGCCGTCGAGGATCGGCTTGGCCGCCTCGGGCACATAGACGCTCAGACCGCCGTCGCTCACGGGAAGCTCGGCCGTGCCGTCGTCGCCGACGGTGACCGGTTCGTGGCCGCCCAAGACGCAGACCCACCGCTCCCCCGCGTGGCGCGCTCCGACGTGGAGGCGCTTGGTTCCGGCTAGGCGGTCGGAGAGCACCACCGCGAGCCCGGAGCCGGGGTGGGCGGCGTCCCCCTCGCGTGCGAAGCCGACGACGTCGGGCGCGTCGAGGGCGTCGTGCTGCGGCCCGTGCGCCAGGGCGCGGCGCATGGTCATGAGCATCGGCAGTTCGGTGACGGCCGGCAGGTCGCCGGTTTCGGGAGTGCCGAACAGGTCGCCCCAGAAGACGCAGGGCGTTCCGGCGTCTCGCAGGAGGATGAGGGCGTAGGCCGAGGGCTTGAACCACGGCTGGATGGTGGAGGCCAGCGACTGGCCCGGCTGGGTGTCGTGGTTTTCGACGAAGGTGACAGCGCGTGCCGGATCGGCTTCGACGAGGGTGCCCTCGAAGAGGCGGGAGAGGTCCACGTCGCCGTTGGAGGTCGAGGCGGCGTGCAGGTGGAAGTGGAGGGGCACGTCAAACAGGCTCGTGGAGGGGACGGCCTGGAGGTATTCCTTCAGCTCGGCCACGTTCTGAGACCAGTATTCGCCGACGGCGGGGAGGGCCCGCCCGGTGGCGCGGCGCAGCTCGGGCAGCCAGCTGGCGAAGAAGTCCGCGCCGACGTGCTTGACGGCGTCCAGGCGCAGGCCGTCGACCCCGGTGGTCTCGACGTACCAGCGGCCCCACCGGTCGAGCTCGGCGCGCACCTTGGGGTCCGTGGCGTGGACGTCGGCGCCCATAAGATAGTCGTAGTTGCCGAGTTCGTCGTCGACGTTCTCGTTCCACTGTTTGCCCTCGAAGAGCCATACGCCGGCGAGCTGGCGGGCCTCGTCCCAGTCGATGCCGTGGAAGCAGGTCCAGTCCCAGGCGAAGTCCGAGTACGCCCCCGCCCGGCCCGGGAAGGTGAAGCGGGTCCAGGCGGTGATATCCTCGGGCTCGCCGATGGGGCGGCGCCGGTCCGCCGGGTCGACGGGGGTTGCGCGCACGGTCTCGGTGGCCTCGCCTCCCATCCGGTGGTTGAGAACGATATCGGCGACCACGGCGATGCCTGCGGCGTGCAGGGCCTCGATGGCGGCGAGGTATTCGTCCTTGGTGCCGTACTTGGTTGGCACGGTGCCCTTCTGGTCGAACTCGCCCAGGTCATAGGTGTCGTAGACGCCGTACCCGACGTCCTTGACCCCCGCCTGCCCCTTATAGGCGGGTGGGAGCCACATGGAGCTCACCCCGCAGGCGGCCAGGAAGGCGGCGTTTTCCGCCAGGAGCCGCCAGTGGCTGGAGTCCGCGTTCAGGTCCCAGGCGAAGGCCTGGAGCATGAGGGGGTTGGCGGCCTCGGGCGCCCGCTCGGCGCCCGTGCGATCGCGATTGTCCATGCCATCGGTCCTTTCAAAGTTCATCGATCGGTCCTTTCGAAACTCGCGCTGGCGATCCCATGCCGCCGATTGTCTCGAAGAATCCTTACAAACCGCTGGAGGACTCGGCAGGGGCGGTAAATCGGCATTGGCGAGGGGCCGCCCCACGGCTTCAGCCCATCGGCGACGGTGTGCGGGGTAAACCCGCCACAGGCGTGGAGCAGTCGGTGTAGCAAAATGCGGGCTTAAGACGGCATAGCGCTGGCTGTCGATGGCGGCTCGGCGTCGGGGGTTTCGCCGTTGCTCGAAAGGACCTTGTGCCATCGGCCTGCGATGGAGAATCGAGAAAAGCGTTCGGAACACCAACCGATTCCCTCAGGGCCCCGCGTTCCCTCAGGGCCCCGCGGCGCTGGCCTTCCTATGTGAGGAGCAGCGCGGCGGCGACCACAGCGTAGAGGGAGCCCAGAAGGATGTGGAGCGGCAGGTTCCATCGGAGATATGTGGCGATCTGGCGCTCGTCGTCGATAGGATGCCCCGAATTGACCTGCTCCTCGAGCTTCGCAAACCCGGTGGGTATGTGGGCGAGGGCTAAGTAGAGGGGAAAGAAGACGACGGCGAGCACCTGCGGCAGCAGGGCATGCCGGCCGTGGTTGGCGATCAGGGAGAGCACCGCCACAAGCAACGGCCCCACCGGAAGGAAGGCGAAGTAGGTCCTCCTGACTTTCAGCTTCCGCCTGAACGGCGCGTACTGCTCAGTGAAGAACTCCCAGTTTCGCCGGCGGATAGTCCATTGCAGGAAGGATCCGAAGACGACGACGTAGGAGAAGGCGAAACCGGCCGCAATGGCCTGCGAAAGGACGTTGACCGTCCAGAAAACCTGCGCTATCGAACTCACCATCTTGTCTAGTAGGCTGCCCATCTAGCTAGGCAGGCTGCGGTTTCAGCACGTCGTTCAGCGGATTGTCGCCGCGCCGTCCGCTGTCGCGAGGCTATGGCGCGACGACGGCGAAGTCAACGGTGCACCGGAATCGAACGCCATCGGCGCTTCCATGGGCGCTTCGTCGATCAGAATCGGCGGAGGGCCCCGCCCCTCCCCAAAACTGCAAAACCCCCACTTCGAGCCCTGTAAATCCCCCTTTTCAGATCCTGCAAATCCCTCATTTCAAGCCCTGCAAATCCCCCAACAAGGCCTCTGCGCGCCCCGGAATGCGTCTAGACTGGCCCCGTGGACACCAGCGAGATCACGGGCGTCAGCTATCTTCCGCGCGCCGTAGACCCTCTCATGGTTCGCGTGCTCGAGTCGACCGGCGCAGCCATTCTGGAAGGCCCTCGTGGTTGCGGCAAGACCATGACGGGTCTCGCGCACGCATCGTCCTACACGCTGCTCGACACGCCGGAGGCGCAAATGGCCGCCGAGGTCGATCCGCGTCTGCTGCTGGCCGGGGCGAGCCCTCGCCTCCTCGACGAGTGGCAGATCGTCCCCCAAATCTGGAACCTGGCACGCAGGGAGGTCGACTTTTCTCCAGAGCCCGGACGTTTCATCCTCACCGGCTCGGCCGTGCCGACCGCCGATCCCATCCGGCACACCGGCGCGGCGCGGTTCATCCGAGTCCGTCAGCGCACCATGACCTGGGCGGAGAAAGGCGGCTGTCTCAACGCCGACGGGGTCTCACTGAGAGCGCTGTTCGACGGCGCCATACCGCACCCCTCGATGTCCGCGGCTCCACTTGAGCAGATCGTCCACGGCATTCTGCATCCCGGCTTCCCCGGCCTGCTGAGCGCCCCATCGGACATCGCCGCCCGCAGCATGGAGAGCTATATCAAGGACATCGCGACCACCGATCTCAACCGGCTCGCGAGCCTGCGCTCCGAACCGGCAGTCGTCGAGCAGCTCATCGCCTCGCTGGCCCGTTCCACCGCGAGCGAGGTTTCCCAGGCGACGCTGCGCAAGGACATGTCGCGGACGCTCCCTGCGCCTTCGGAGGGCACAACCGCTAAGCTCCTCGAGCTGTTGGAGCGCGTCTTCCTCCTTGAGACGATCCAGCCCTGGGCCGTTTCCCTGCGGTCCAAGGCTCGCTTGCGCCGTTCGTCCAAATACCATTTGGCGGATCCCGCGCTGGCCGCCGCGGCGCTGCACGCCGACGCCAACCGTCTAAGCACGGACCTGGCGACGCTCGGTTTCCTGTTCGAGTCCGCCGTTGTCCACGACCTGCTCGTCTACGCGGAGGCCCTGGGCGGGCATGTGTACCACTACCGCGACTCCAACGGGCATGAGATCGATGCGGTTCTGACGATGCCCAACGGAAACTGGGCGGCGATCGAGGTCAAGCTCGGCGGCGCGCAGGCGCAGCGAGGCGCCGGGAGCCTGACCTCCGCCGTCGCCCAGATCGACACCGCACCACCAACCTTCAAAGCGGTGATCACAGGAACCGGCTTCACGGCAACCCTGCCCGACGGCACGATCACCTTCCCGCTGCACGCGCTCCGGCCATGAATGCAACCGCATCGTCTAACTTTCCGTAAAAAGTATTATGCTCACTTAAATCTATCAAATTTCCTTAATCGACAAATTAATCTTAAACTTGATTCAGTAGTCATCTTGATTGAGACGAATTCGTAAAACTGTTCGATTTTGAGGATTAGATAGGCACAATTTTAGACAAAATGTGTTATATACAACTATAATGAAGTCTTCCGATTTATAGACAAATATCTAGATTTTTAACAATCTAAATTTCCGTAAATGGATTATTTGTAAGTTAACGACATTAGATTAAATTAACATTAATATTTCTCCATAGTAAGGAAAGAATTCGTTGTTTCCAAGGAAGAAATGTTAGAAAACCCGTAACACCAATGCGAGTACTTTTCTATCGGACAGCTATCTAACTACCGAGGCACTTTCTAGGTCGACGACACTATCCGTTCCATATTAACCATTAACGCTCGCCATTCGCTGCATGTTCGTCTCTATCAAATCCCTACCCTGAGCACACATACGAAGGACTTCGACAAACACGGAACCCCACACACTCTTGCACTAGCTTGAAGGAAGACCAAGTTTGTCGAAAAAGGCACGATTTCGCTCTACAGCAGCGTTTAGCAGCCTGTCGAAACTAATGACCTCAATATAGGCTTTGTGTGGTTCAATGAAACCAAAATAACCCATTCCGTCATGTGTCATGGTTAAATTGGACAGTTTACACCGGTTGACCATTGTCGGCGTGAGGTCAGCGATGACGTAGCAGAAAGCTGGGGACTCATCCGTCCTCGGAATAGGTCTTCCCCTGGCGGTTTTCGCGTTTCCCGCCCGCACCCGCCCGACGTAGTTCAAGCATTGCTCAATGGGGTTCTTATCCTCAGTCGCGTCATCGCGCATCGGCCGCTTGAGTTCCACTACAACGATCGATTGCAACGGTAACTTCTTGCCCTCCGCAGTGAGCACAGGGGAATCCGGCTCAATAACGCGTGTAGCGAGAACGTCAGGCCTGTTCAGGGAGTCGTCGTCGACAATGTCGATCTTCCTGAAAGGCTTGTCCGAGGCGAGGTAATCATGGAACACAAGCCGCTCGTCCAGGATCCAGAGGTTTGAGGCGTCACGGTCGACCTCGTTCGAATCCTTTCGCATTGGGAAAAGCAGCTTGTGAATATCCTCCTCGCGAGCATAGTTACTGTCGCCGTCAGACTGAATCAGTTTATCGAGAATGTCGAGCGTCATCCGCCGCCGGAAGACGTAGTTCGCCAAGTCCGACTGATTGAACTCTGTGACCGTCTCCAAGTACTTGGTGAGACGCTCGTCGTACCCCTCGAGCCTCTCCCCGGTAGACTCCGCAAAGATAGCCTGGCCTTCGGCTAGCATTTCGGCTTCAATCTTCTGACTGTAGCGATGAAGCTCGAGTTCCAGATCCTGATCCTTGATCGAGGGGTCTATGGTGATACCGCACGACTCGATCTTATTTATTAGCGGGCGATACTTCGGGGCCTTGGCGCTGACGAATTGCTGAATCCGTTCGCGGCCTGCCTGTTGAGCGGACGCGAGCGGCCCGGCGAGGCTCCGGGAGATCTCCGCGAACACTCCCTGTCTAATGTCGTCTAGCGACGGCTCATCAATCAGAGCTTCCCCAGGAACCCGCTCAGGAAGATCGAACTCTGTACGGTCGGAACGAACGTGATCGTCGAGAAACTGAGAAGACAAATAGCAAACATACCTGAATTCAGTCGAATCTTCATCCTTCAGTCGCCCATACAGCCCTGGTATCTTACCGGAAATGCTCTCATCCTTGACAACACGGTTCGCAGCGCACCAGTGCAAGCGGGGACTCAAGTTGCGCGCCGATGACTTTAGCCTAAGACCAAGCAGATCGAACTGCTTCCCTTTGATGTCCAGTGTCGCTCGCGTCGTCTTCGAGTAGCCCGAGTCGTCAAGCAGGCCCCTGAGAGAAATCGAGTCGTCGTCATCCGAGACGATCACGTCCGGCGCGCCGCCAGGACGAAGAAAATACCAGATGCAGTGTTCGAAGACTTCGCGTGCGATTGCCTCCACAGTTTTCGCAGCGCTCTGTTGATAATACTCCTTAAACCCGATCAATCTCACAATCGAACCAGTATCGGAGACGTTCTCGGGAGCCGCATCCTGCTCGACCTCGCGCATCACCGAGAAACTGAACTTACGCCCTTGGAGCGACCCATCGTCATTGCGATACGCGCTCGTGACCTCGACACGGTCGAAAGCTTTGAGCCATAGGAGCCTTCCAACCCCGCGGCATCCAAGCTTAGACTTAAAGTCGCTATCGAGCGTTTCAAAAGAAGACATATTTTCAGGAGTGAAACCCACACCATTGTCTTGGATAGCAAAACCAATGATTGGTCTCAGTGGAGAGCGTCCCCTACCCACCTCCAAGATAGCCAACTCTTCCTGAAGCGATCTATTTATCAAGATTTTCAGAGAACCGCGACCTACATCATCACCGTAGAGAGCATCGATCGCCTGAATACCATTGACGACCGCCTCTAGGAGAGGTAGCAGAGCATGAGTCTTGGGCAACGACGTATTCTGCACACGACCAGCCAGTGATGTTCTCAGCACCGTTTTCCTCCTAAATTGCACTGCCTCAAAAATGGCAAGCTGCTGCCATCTGGGTGTGTATGGAAATGATTACCCTACCTCTTACCGCCGGACGTAAGCCCTGTCCGGAACTCCACGACGTCGCCGTCAGCCATGACGTAGTCCTTGCCCTCCATGCGGACACGGCCGTGAGCGCGGGCCTCGGCGATGCTGCCGTACTCGACCAGGTCGTCGTAGCTGACGATCTCGGCTTTGATGAAGCCGCGCTCGAAGTCGGTGTGGATGACGCCGGCGGCCTGAGGCGCGGTCCAGCCCTTGTGGATCGTCCAGGCGCGCGCCTCCTTCTCCCCCGCCGTCAGATAGGTCTGCAGGCCGAGGGTGTCGAAGCCGACCCGCGCCAACTTGTCGAGCCCGGCCTCGTCCTGCCCGGAGGCCTCCAGCATCTCGCGGGCCTCATCGGGCTCCAGTTCTGCGAGCTCGGCCTCGAACTTCGCGTCGAGGAAAATCGCCTCGGCCGGAGCCACGAAATTGCGCAGCTCGGCCTGCATGGCCTCGTCGGCCAGGCCGGCGTCGTCGGTGTTGAAGACGTAGATGAAGGGCTTGGTGGTCATCAGGCCGAAGCTCTTGAGGACCGCCGGGTCGAGGTCCGCCCCGCCCGAGGAGAGCACCCTGCCCTTCTCCAAGAGGGTCAGCGCGGCCTGCGCGGTCTCCAGAACGTCCTTGGGCGTCTTCTTTCCCGTCACCTCCTTGACCAGACGCGGAACCTGCTTCTCCAACGTCTGCATGTCCGCCAGAATGAGCTCGGTCGTGACGGTTTCGATGTCCCCCTTCGGATCGACGCGGCCCTCGACGTGCACGATATCCGGGTCGGAGAACGCGCGGGTGACCACGCAGATCGCGTCCGCCTCGCGAATGTTGGCCAGGAACTGGTTGCCCAGGCCCTCCCCTTGGGAGGCGCCGCGCACTATTCCCGCGATGTCCACGAAGCTCACGGTTGCGGGGACGACCTTGCGTGAGTTGAACAACCGTGCCAGCACGTCCAGGCGCGGATCGGGCAAGGGAACGACACCCACATTCGGCTCGATCGTGGCGAACGGATAGTTTTCGGCCAGCACAGTGGCGCGCGTCAAAGCGTTGAACAGAGTCGACTTGCCGACGTTGGGCAGGCCTGCGATTCCGATAGTGAGTGACACACTGCCATTCTAGCGACCCGGGGACGGGGGAACGTTACCCCTCGATTCTGTTGGAAATCTAGCACGCACCGCCCCGATAATAACGGCGGACATCCAGACCGACAGGAAGGCGCCATGGGATTCTTCTCCCGTTCCCGCACGCACACAGACCCCTCGACAGCACGCACACCCAGGGAACTCGGCGAAGCCGGAGGATACCTGGCCGACCACGGGTACCATCCGCAGGCCATCCAGGCGTGGTCCCGTGCACTCCACATGCTTCCGGCGGACGACGAGACGGCGTGGTGGTACTTTTCGTGCATCGCCGACAGCGCCGGGGAACTCGGCGACTGGGTCACGGAGGAGAACTGCGCGCAGCATGCGATCGCCCTGGGCGCCACCGACAATCCGCTCGTCTGGTACCGGCTGGGCCAGGCCCGTTTCGAGACGGGCCGCCACGCCGAGGCCGTGGACCCGTTCATGAGCGCCTATATGATCAACGGCACGGATGTCTTCGAAGGCGGTGAGAAGTATCTGACGTTCCTCGGCGCGCACATGCCCCTGGGATCCGAGGCGCTCCTTCACCAGGCGTAGGCGGGCAGCGAGGCGACCAACCAGACATCACATCCTTCGCCAGGCGTAGCGGGCAGACCTCGGCCAGTGCAGAGGTCCGCTAATGGTTCGTGGCCTTCACATGTCCGCGATGGCCTCCGGGGACTCCGGCAGGATTTGGCCGCCGTCCACCACGATCGCCTGGCCCGTGATGTAGCGGGCGCCGTCGGAGGCGAGGAAGGCGACGGCCTCGCCGATGTCGCGTGGCTCGCCGAGGTATCCGAGCGGAACCGCGGCGGCCATCCGCTGCATGTACTCCTCTCCCAGCGCGGTGAGCCCCGGTGTGACCACGTTGCCCGGCATGACGGCGTTGATCGTGATGCCGTCCTTGGCCAGCTCCATCGCCGCCGATCGCACGAAGCCCATCTGCGCGGCCTTAGTCGCCCCGTAGTGCGACCAGCCGGGGTATCCCGTGACGTTGCCCGTGATCGAGGAAGTCACCACCACGCGTCCGCGCCCGGACTCCCTCAAGGCCGGCGTCGCCGCTTGGACCATGTGGATCGTGCCCGTGACGTTGACGCCGAAGATCGCGGCGATGTCCTCGTCGGCCATGTCCGAGATGCGAGTCTGGGGGTAGACGCCGGCGTTGGAGGCGAGCACGGACAGCCCGCCCAGGTCGCTCACGGCGCGTGCGACGGCTTCGTTGCAGGCCTGCCGGTCCCGCACGTCCAGGCGATAGGCGGGGAAGCCGGCCGCGCGGGCGTCCTCGCATCTAGCCTCGGTCGCCCCGGTGACGGCGACTGCCGCTCCGCGCATTCGCAGGACCTCGGCGATGCCCCGCCCGATTCCGCTCGTGCCGCCCGTCACCAGGGCCGTGCGGCCTTCCAGTAATTCGCTCATGCTTCCTCCTCGTCGAGTCGCTGATCCGAGTCTAGCCAGTGCGCCCTGACCAGTGTGTCTCTGTGAGCCCGAATCGGGGATCTGAGCCGGCGTCTGGGAGGGCGCGCCTGGCCGTGCTGGACAGGTACGCCTGGGCCGACGCATCTCGGCGATGCGTCTCAACCGGTGCAGCCTGAGTCAGTGCTGACCGAATGGGCGTTGCCTGAATCATTGCTGCCTTGAACGGGTACCGATCAAACGGGTACTGATCAAATGGAGGCTGGCCGAGCCGGTGAAACCTCGATGAAACCAGATTTCACCGGTCAAATACCCGGTGAAATCTTGAATTGACCTGAGTTTCACCGCCAGTCGGGCTTCCTCACTCCCCCTCTGCCGCTCGCTTCTCCTCCGCCGCTTGTTTCCCCTCCGCTGCGTCGAAGCGCGAGAAGAAGAAACAGGCCGCCCCGCCGAGGGCGAACGGCAGGAGGATGCCGATGCGCAGGCCGACGGCGTCGGAGATCGTCCCGATGAGCGGGCTCGTGACCACCGCACCCGTTCTCATGATCCAGCCGACCACCGTGAGCGCCGTGCCGTCCCGGAAGCCTGGGGCGGCGTCCGCCACCGCGAAGGCGGCGGGAACGATGGTCGCACTCCCGAACCCCGCCAGGGCGAACCCGGGGATGACCGCCCAGGAGTAGGGGAAGGCCGCTGCGATGGACAGGCCGGCGGCAGCCATGGCCATGCCCGCTCGCGCAACCCGACCTCTCCCTCGCCTGTCCGTCATTGAGTCGCCGGCTATCCGGCCTACGACCTGCGCGACCATGGTCACCACGTAGACGACCCCGGCCTCGGCGCTGGGCCAGCCAACTCTGTCGTTGAGATAGTTGGCGCTCCAGTCCATGCCGACGATCTCCACCTGCATGCCCGCTATGCCGACGATCGCGATCGGGAGAAGGCTGATGAGCCTGGCGGTTCCACCCCCATTCGCCGCACTCCCCGATGCCTCCGCGTGTGGCGGCCGGGAGGCGGCCGCCGGCAGGCGCGAGAGGCGTGTGGCGAGTGCGGCGAGGCCGAAGCACACCGCCGACATCGCCGGAAGGTGAACGGCCAACGGAACCCCATGCGTGGCGGCCAGGGCTCCGACGGCGCCGCCGGCCACCGAACCGACGCTCCACAGGGCGTGCAGGGAGTTGATGATGGAACGTCCGCAGGCCTCCTGGACTCGCATCGCATGGGAATTCTGCGCGGTGTCGACGATCGCGTCGCACACACCGCCGAGAAAGAGGGCCACCATGAACAACCGCGTGTAGCCGGCGTTCGCGGCGACACCGGCCACACCCATGGCGAGCGCCAGGGCCGCGGTCCACCACAGCGACGTCGCCCGAGCGCCCAGCCTCCGGATGAAGAGCGAAGGCAGGATCGTCGCGGACATCGCGCCTATCGAAAAGGCGACGACGGTCAGGCCGAATGCCCCGTCGGACATGCCCAAGCGGTGCTTGATCTCCGGATAGCGGGCGACCATCCCCGCGAAGACGGCCCCATTCGTGAAGAAGAACAGCGAGATGCCGAACCGGGCCCGCAAGGCGGAGTGCATGGGCGGCGGAGCCGACGACGAGGTGACCACCGGGCCATCCTAATCGCACCCGCCCCGACCGCGGCGATGATGCACTCGCGCGGAAAACAGGCGCGCCTCGCGGAGCCGGCTCCATACGGGATGACGACGCCTACACCGGAGGGCGCCGGGCCTCCACCCGACGCACGATCCCCGATCCCGAAAACCGTCGGAGGCCGGGACGACAATGGTTGGCATGGAGATACCGACGCTTCTGCTGCTCATTCTGCTGGCTCTGTGCCTCTTCGTGGGTTTCGTCCTCGGGTACGCGAGGGCGATCCTGCGGTCCACCGAACGCGAGCGCTCGGGGCAGGCCCAATCCCAGGCCGCCGAATGGCAGGCCAAGGCGGCCGAAGCCTCCGGCCGCGCGGACGTCCTCGAGCGCGAGAACGCCGAGTTGGCCGAACGCGCCCGCTCGGATCAATCCCTGGCCCAGATGATCACGCCGCTGTCAGCCCAGTTGAGGAGTATGACGGAACAGGTCACGGCGATGCAGACCCGGCAGGCCTCCCACGACGCCGCGATACGCGAGCAACTGTCCCACGCGGCGCAGACCAGCGAGAAGCTCGCTCACGAAACGGCCTCGCTCAGCAGGGCGCTCACATCCGTCTCGGCCCGCGGCACGTGGGGGGAGGTCGAGCTGCGTCGGATCGTCGAGGCCTCGGGCATGCTCCCCCACGTGGACTTCTCCGAACAGCAGCGGGTTTCGACCACGACACGAGGGTCCTCCCACGTATCCGACTCCGCCTCGCGGCCCGATCTGACGATCCACCTTCCAGGCGGGGCGCACATCGCCGTGGACGCGAAAGTCCCGTTGTCCGCTCTGCTCGAAGCCTACGAAATCGAAGGCATCGGCGAACAGGATCTGGCCAAGCGCAGCGAACTCGTGCAAAAGCACGCCGACGCCTTGCGCACCCACGTCAAGGAGCTCGCCAAACGTAACTATCCCGGTGAATTCGCCGGTTCGCCGGAGATCACCGTCCTCTTCCTCCCCGCGGAGTCCCTGCTCTCAGAGGCTTTGACGAATGACCCCTCCCTGCTGGAAGACGCGCTCCGCCAGAAGGTGGCCCTGGCCACCCCGAGCTCTCTGCTCGCACTCCTGCGCTCGGTGGCCGCTGTATGGTCCTCGACCCAGATCACCCAGGAGGCCCAGGCGATTCTCGAGCTCGGCAGAACGCTCGCCGAACGGCTGGGGAAAGTGGCCGAGCACCTGGACAGCCTCGGCTCGTCGCTGCGGACCACGGTCGACCGGTACAACAAGACCGTCGGCTCGCTGGAGAAGCGCGTCCTCGTGACGGCCCGGGACCTGACCTCGCTCGACGCCAAACTGGATCCGCCCCGCCCGATCGAGGGCGACGCCGCCCAGGTCAGGAAGATCGCGGCGCCCCAGCTGCAGTTCGACGCCTCTCAGGAGCCCCTGTAGAGAGGAGCATCCCTTGAGAGATGTTCGAAGACGCCTTTCGTGTGAGAGTAGAGAGGCCTTGCCGGATGCGCGGCGAGTCGAGCCCGAATGATTTAGCCTGAATCTTTGGATCAGTCCGGCCCGAACATGGCTGAGTCCGAGCCCAGTTGAGCCTGAGTCTCGAGACCGGTTGAGCCCGGCCCTTGAACGCGCGATGCCTGCGCCTAGAGGTATTTGCTCGCCTCGCGGATCGACAGCGCCGACATCCGTCCGCGGTGGTCCTCGATGAAGCCGCGGACCCATTCGGGAGACGTCTTCGAATAGTCGCGGAGCGCCCAGCCTATGGCCTTGTCGATGAAGAATTCCCCGGATCCGAAATTGGCTTGAAGGATGTCGGCGAGCAGCTCCGTGTCGGTGTCGCCCTTGCGGAGCAGCTGATGGTCGATCGCTATCCGCCGCACCCACATGTTCTTATCGCGCGCCCATTCGAGAATGGTCGGCCGCGCATCGGGAAACCTGCGGATCACGTCGCCGACGGTACGGTCCAGGGAGTCGACGGTGTCCCACCACGATTTGGACGTCGCCAGGGCTTTCAGCCGCGGCAGGTCGCCGGGGACCAAATGCCTGCGCACGATCCGCAGGTAGTCTGCGCCCACGTACTGGAACTCCCGTTCCTCGCACTGCCAACAGGCATCGACGAACGGCCAGTCGATGCGCCCCTCCTTTTTAACCCCGGCGAAATGCGGCTTGCACACATCGCGCCTCCGCGTGGCCGAGATCCCCAGGAAGGGAAACTGATTGCGCATGTAGGAGGACATCGGCCCGGCCCTGCCGGGATCCGACGCCTCACGGAGATCGCGGAAGAGCGCATCCGCGTCGATCATGTTTCCTCCTCGCCTTCCCTGACTGAAGTCCCTTTCCCCTGCCGGAGCCCCTCGAGCTCAGCTGGCTGGGCCCTCGATCTCGACCACCGGTTGAGATCGACGGCTGGGCCCTCGATCCCAATCACCGGCTGACGCCTCAGGCTCAACCGGATGACAACCGGATCCTCACGCGGCGCCCTAACCGGGATCTTACGCGGTGTCCTGTATCGGGCCCTCACGCGGTGTCCGCACGCCGACGGCCGGAGGCAGGCTCAGCGCGTTCGGTTTGTGCGCCGCCGTCGAATACCCTCCTGTTGCGGGCGCCGGCGTTGCGCACCCGCCTGCCAGGCGACCTCTCCGCGGCCGTGCCGGCCCCGCCGGCCTTTTGTTCCCGGACTTTGTGGGGCCTGTCAGGCTGGATCCCGGTTGCCTTGAGGTCCGCCCGGAGGTTCTTCGGCAGGGTGAACCGGATGTCCTCCGACACCGTCTCGACGCGTTCGACCTGCGTGTATCCGAAAGACCTCAGACGTTCGACGACGTCGCGAACGAGGATCTCGGGCACGGATGCGCCAGAGGTCAGGCCCACCGTCGTCACACCTTCCAGCCAGGCGGGGTCGACCTCCTCGGCGCGATCCACCCGGTAGGCGGTTCCCGCACCGGCCTCCAGCGCGACCTCGACCAGGCGCACCGAGTTGGACGAATTCGCCGATCCCACCACGATGACGGCGTCGCACTCGGGAGCCATCGTCTTGACCGCGCCTTGGCGATTCTGAGTCGCGTAGCAGATGTCGTCGGACGGCGGGTCGATGAGGTTCGGGAACCGCTGCCTGAGCAGCTCGACGATCTTGAGGGTCTCGTCGACCGAGAGCGTGGTCTGGGAGATCCACACGACCTTGTTCGGATCGCGGACCTGGACCGCGTCGATCTCCTCGGGGCCGTTGACGACCTGGATGTGCTCGGGCGCCTCTCCCTGCGTGCCCTCGACTTCCTCGTGCCCGGCGTGCCCGATCAGGAGGATGTCGTAATCTCCCTTGGCGAAGCGCACCGCCTGCTTGTGCACCTTCGTCACCAGGGGGCAGGTCGCGTCGATCGTGAGCAGGTTCCTGGCGGCCGCTTCGGCGTGGACGGCGGGCGACACGCCGTGCGCGGAGAACACCACTCGCGCACCCTCGGGGACTTCCTCGGTTTCGGAGACGAAGATCGCCCCGCGCCTCGTCAGAGTTTCGACGACGAACTTGTTGTGGACGATCTCTTTGCGCACGTACACGGGCGCCCCGTACAGCGCGAGGGCCTTCTCCACGGCGTCGACCGCGCGATCCACGCCCGCACAGTACCCGCGCGGCGTGGCCACGAGGATCCTGCGCCCGTCGGGAGAGGGAGCCGACGGGATCTCAGACGGGAACGCCGAAGCCCCGGCGAGGGAGGCGGCCGGCCCGTTTGATCTTTCAGTCACCCTCCAAGCCTAGTCGGCGGGTCACAGCCGCGCGAGAGTGAGCCCGGACTCCCCCGGGCACCGCGGGACGCCGGACGAAGACCTCGACAGCCCCACTCGTCGCGCCCGCCCGGGCGACGGCTCTCAAACGCGCGGTCCCGGGCGAAAACGCGCGCAATCGCGACGGCCTGCCGGGGAAAGGACACGTCTCACTAGGTAAAAGGGCACATCACCCGGGAAAGCGCGTGTGGAAGCATGTACGCATGGCGCAGAAAATCCCGGTGCCGCCGGAGCTGCCCCAACTCGCGGCACAGACGAGTCCGCAGCGGCCGTGGCCGCTGCGGGTCCTGTCGATGAAGATCCGCGAATACGTGGCCGCCATGTCGCGTCTGTGGGTCGAGGGAGAAGTCATCACCCTGCAACGCCGCCCAGGCGCGAGGGTTCAGTTCTTCACCCTTCGCGATTTGGAGGCCAAGGCGTCGATGTCGGTGAAGATCTCGACGCACCTGCTTCCCCTGGGAGTCGAGTCGGGCACGAGGGTCGTCGTCTGCGCCAAGCCGGATTTCTACGAGGCCAACGGCTCCCTGTCCCTGTGGGCCGACGAGGTCCGCCCCGTGGGAGTCGGGGACATCCTTGCACGGCTGGAGCAGCTGAGGGCGCGGCTGGCGGCGGAGGGCCTGTTCGCCGCGGAGCGCAAGAAGCGGCTTCCGTTCCTTCCGCGGACGATCGGGCTCATCTGCGGGCGCAACACGAAGGCCAAGGAGGACGTGGTCGTCAATGCGCGAACCCGGTGGCCCGCTGTGGGCTTCGATGTACGGGAGGTGCAGGTTCAGGGCTCGGGGGCCGTCGACGCCATGCTCCAGGCCCTGTCCGAGCTCGAAGCGGCTCCCGGCGTCGACGTGATCGTGCTGGCTCGCGGAGGCGGCAGCGTGGAGGACCTCCTTCCCTTCTCCGATGAGCGGCTGGTGCGCGCCGTCGCGGACGCCGTCACTCCCGTCGTCTCGGCCATCGGCCATGAAGGCGACAGCCCGATTCTCGACCTGGTCGCCGACCTGCGCGCCTCCACGCCCACGGACGCGGCCAAGCGAATCGTCCCCGACGTCGCCGAGGAGGAGGCGGGCCTCATGCAAGCCCTGCGACGGGGACGGGCGGCCGTCTCCTCGATGCTCGACCGCGCCCGAGCCGACCTGGAGGCTCTGCTGGCCCGCCCCCCGCTGGCCCGCCCGTCGACCATGATCGACGTCCGCGAATCCGACCTCGCCTCTCTGACACAGTGGCTTCACGCGCATGCGTCGCGCGCTCTCGACCGCGAGGAGGGGACGCTCTCAACCGTCGTGGCCAACCTGAGTGCGCTGTCCCCCAAGCTGACTCTCGAGCGCGGATACTCGATTCTTCTCGACGCCGATGGCGCCGTCCTGTCCGACGCCTCGAACACCGGCCGCGGAAAGCGCCTTCGGGCAGTCCTGTCACGCGGCCGGCTCGACCTGGAGGTGACGTCCCCAACACCACGAGGAGGCGAGAGTGGGAGGAAGAACAACGGACGAGGATGACGTCGACCCGGGCGTGGAAGGCCTCTCCTACGAGGACGCGCGTTCGCGCCTGGTCGAAATCGTCACCCGGCTCGAACAGGGGTCCATCCCTTTGGAAGAGGCCCTGCGGCTGTGGGAGGCGGGCGAAAGGCTGGCCCGGCACTGCCAAGCCTGGCTGGACGGCGCCCGCGAACGCCTCGCCGCCGCCCAAGCGGAGACGGACGGCCAGCGGTCTCAGACCCGGGCGTCCGGACCGAGCGGCGGATCGCGGGCGGACGGCGAGGAACCGGAAGAGGACGCCCTCGGGGAGCTGACATGAGTACGCTCGTCATCGGCGAAGCGCTCATCGACGAAGTCGCCTTCGCCGACGGATCGTGCCTGCGCGGACCGGGAGGCTCCATGCTGAACGTGGCGATCGGGTTGAGGCGACTGGGCCGGACGGTCCGTCTGGTCACCGACTTCGGGCTGGACCCCGACGGAGAGATCCTCGCCGAGTACACGGCCAGCAACGGTTTGGAACTGTGGCTTCGCGCCGACGCCGAGCGGACCAACCCGACGTCCGTATCCCGCACGGTCATCGGCGAGGACGGCGTCTCATCCCAGTCTCTGACCTTCACCTGGGACATCCAGGACATCCCCGAATCGGGCGCCTGCAAGCTGGACCTCCAAGTCCTGGCACCCACCTGCCTCGCCTTCGGCTCGGCCGCCTGCCACGTCGAGCCGGGCGCGAGCAAAGTCCGGAACTGGGTGAGCCACCTGCGCGACTCGGCGACGATCGTCTACGATCCGAACGTCAGCGCCTGCCTGATCGACGACCGCGCGAATGCGCGCGACAGGGTCGAGGACTTCGTCGCACTCGCCGACATCGTCAAGGCCTCCGACGAGGACGTCGCCCGCCTGTACGGCGCGCGGGCGGACAGCGGGGACATCGCGGCCGGATGGCTCAGCCTGGGCCCGTCCCTCGTCATCGTCACTCGCGGCACTGCAGACACGCTCCTCTACCCCCGCTCCGGCAGTCCCATCCGCATACCGTCCCAGCAAGTCGACGTGATCGACACCGCCGGAGCGGGCGATTCGTTCTTCGCGGCGCTCATCGACGGGCTGACGCGGATCTCACTGGACGGAGCCGCCCATCGCGACAACCTCAACCATATCTCGCGCACCCATCTGCAGAGCCTGGGGGCGTACGCGTCCACCGCCGCTTCCCTGACGGCCTCGCGGAGAGGGGCCGTTCCGCCCACGCGGGAAGAGCTGGCCGCGGTGAACGGCAGGTACCGCGCCATGTGACCGGCGCGAAGCTGCCTGCCTTGACCGTCTCCGTCAAGAGGCAGGCAGCTCGGTTACACCTGGTATAAACGGTAAGGACACACGAAGGCAAGGCCTGTCCATTCGGCGTGGGGTCCGGACTTTTCCTTGCCGCATCAATGCTTTACGGATTTTCCGATTATGCAATGGGGAATATGACCCCAAAATCCGAGGCGCCGGGAATTGACTGAAAGATAAAATAACAATATGATAACAATGTGGTTGCAGTCACAAGACATGTGACTGCCGACCGGAAAGGAACCACGGTGTTGTCGCGCCTCTCAATGGCAGGAAAGCCACTTCGGCTTCCCATGGTAGTCGCTCCGACTGCCTTTGCGCCAGGGGATGTGCGCTTGCCGACGCCCCGTCGAGGCGGCCGCGAATGCCGCCGCGCGACAACTCAATATCTGCGCTGCGGGACCTGAGCTGGCACTCCCGTCCCGTGGTGACGCTCCGAGAAGGAGCGGGCACCGCAGAGCAACCGAATATCACACACGCATGGCGTGGGTCACGATTTCATCCTCGTGGCCCACGCCGTCTTTTCAGATGGATTCAGATGGCGCCGACGGCGGTGCCCGGCCCTACGCCAGACCCGGCGTCACCGTCCCAGCCGGCGTTCGCGCTGGGTGTAGTCGCGAAGCGCGCGCAGGAAGTCGGTGCGGCGGAAATCCGGCCAGTACGCTTCGCAGAAGTAGAGCTCGGTGTGAACCGTCTGCCACAGCATGAAACCGCTCATCCGCTGTTCGCCCGACGTTCGGATGACGAGGTCGGGGTCGGGCTGGCCTTTCGTGTACAGGTGCCTGGCGATGCCGTCGACGCTGATCGACTGGGCGACGTCTTCGAGCGATCGGCCGCAGGCCGCCTCCTCCCTCAGGAGGGAGCGGACCGCGTCGGCTATCTCCTGGCGTCCGCCGTAGCCCACGGCGATGTTGACTTCCACGCCCCCGGCCTTCGCCGTGGCGGCCTCGGCGGCGCGCAGCCGCCTGGACAGACTCTCCGGGAGCATGTCGAGGTTGCCGACCATCCGCAGGCGCCAGTATCCGCTCGCCGCAAGGGTTTCGACGGCGCCCGCGATGATCTCGGCGAGCTGCCCGATCTCCTCGGCGGAGCGCTTGAGGTTGTCCGTCGACAGCAGCCAGAGGGTGACGACTTGGATCCCGACTTCGTCGCACCATCCGAGGAACTCGCTGATCTTGTCGGCCCCCTTGCGATGCCCGAAGGAGGCCGTCTGGCCGAGTTCGCGAGCCCAGCGGCGATTGCCGTCGAGCATGACGCCTATGTGCCGGGGCAGAGCTGTGGCGCCGAGCTCTCGCATGAGGCGACGCTCGTAGAGCTTGTACAGGAATGCCGGTGCGGCCAATGAACACCTCCTCGGGTCTCGGATACTAGGTTAACCCGGTGAGAACGATCCCACCTGCCGCAGGGGCCTGTGAGCCGGTGGACCTCGCACCTAGAATCGGTGGGGAACAAGGAGGACGAATGACCACAGTGATATCCCAGCGCAAGCTGCGCCTCAACGCAATGCCGAAGCCCAAGGCGCGAGGCTGGATCCACGCCGCCACAGCGCCCCTCGCGCTGGCCAATGCGATCGTGCTCCTCGTGCTCGCCCCGACGGCGCAGGCCAAACTCGCCTGCCTCGTCTTCGGGATCTCCTCCGTCGTCCTCTTCGGCCATTCGGCGGTCTACCACCTGGGCACGTGGTCGCCGAAGGTCGAGACGGTGCTGCGCCGGCTGGACCATTCCAACATCTTCTTGCTCATCGCGGGCACGTACACTCCCCTGGCCGTCTCGCTCCTGCCCGGCCGAACGGCCATCTTCGTCCTCAGCGTCGTCTGGGTGGCCGCTCTGGGCGGCATATACCTCGCGGTCGCCAAGCCGGGCGCCCCGCGTTGGCTCACCACGGGGCTGTACGTGGCCCTGGGATGGTTCTCCGTCTGGTACCTCCCCTACTTCTGGGAGACGGGCGGGCCGGCCATCGTCTCGCTGATCCTCACCGGCGGCATCGCCTACACCGTCGGGGCGCTCTTCTACGGCCTGCGCTGGCCCAATCCCTGGCCGCGGGTGTGGGGTTTCCACGAGTTCTTCCACGTGGGGACGCTGATCGGCTACACCTGCCAGGCCATCGCCGTGTGGCTCACGGTCATATGGCTGCCTTGAGGGGAAACGCCGGCATGGGGCATTGTGCGCCCATCGCTGGTAGTCTTACCGAAGAAACACCATGCCTGCGGCAGCGGGCATGGATTTTTTACTCGCGCACACACGGTCCCCTAAGGAGATGAACATGGCTGATGAGCGCAAAGGCGCCTGGCTGTCCCCCGAAAGCTACGAGCGCCTGAGATCCGAACTCGAAGAGATGACCACAACCGGACGCGCGGAGATCGCCCGCAAGATCGAGGCCGCACGCTCCGAAGGAGACCTGCGCGAGAACGGCGGATACCAGGCCGCCCGCGAAGAGCAGTCGAAGATGGAGGGCCGTATCGCCGAGCTGACGCATCTGCTGGAAAATGCGACGGTCTCCGAGCCTCCCACGGCTGCCGAGGTCGCCGCCGGCACGGTGGTCACGGCGTTGATTTCCGGGGAAGAGGAGCGCTTCCTCCTGGGCTCGCGAGAGGCCGCGGACCTGGTCGGCATCGAGGTCTATCCGGAGAATGCGCCCCTGGGCAAGGCGATCCTCGGCTTGAAGAAGGGTGATACGACGTCGTTCGCCACCCGCACGGGCAGGAAGATCAGCGTCGAGATCCTCGACATCGAACCCTTCCAAGGATAGGCGGGTACCGCATGTTCATCTGGGAGTCTTCCGGCGATCAGGCCGTGGTCGACCCATCGCAAGCCCTTCCGGGACGCAGCGAGCCGATACTCGCCGACCCCATGCCCCACGCCGTGCTGGGGACGCCGATCCTCGGCGAGCCCGGCGACGGCCAAGAGGTCATCTATCTGGCCTCGGGATGCTTCTGGGGAGCGGAGAAGGCGGCGTGGGAGCTGGGCGCCGATGCGACGGCCGTGGGCTACATGGGGGGCTCCACTCCGAACCCCACCTACGAGGAGGTGGGCACCGGGCAGACGGGGCACGCCGAAACGGTCCGCGTCCTCTACTCGCCGGCCGTGCTGCCCACCGAACGCCTCCTCCAGGCTTTCTTCGAATCGCACGACCCCACGAGTCTCAACCGCCAGGGAGGCGACGTCGGCACCCAGTACCGGTCCGCCGTCTTCCCGACGACGGCCGCCCAGGAGCCTCTGGCACGCGAGATGATCAAGACGTACCAGAAGGTCCTGACCGAAGGCGGATACGGCGATATCGTCACCGAGATCGTCCCGGCCCCCGCCGCGGGAGCCTTCTATCCGGCAGAGGACTACCATCAGCAATACTTGGCGAAGAACCCAGGCGGCTACCAATGCCACGCGCGCACCGGCATGGCCTGCCCGCTCCCGCAATCCGGCCCTCTCCGGCCCGGGCCCGCAGACGATTCGCCGTCCCGCGGCCGCGACGACGCCTGATCTTCACCTGCGCCTTATCCGGCCTCTCCAGTTGGCGAGGTTGGAGGTGCCGCTGGACGTCGCCTTCTTGACCGGCGACCTGCGCGTGCGCCTAGGGGACGGCACGGGGGGCGCAGCGTCCGGCGCCTGCGGCATCGACAGCGCGCGCATGTCGATGCGTCGGAGCACCTGATCGACGACCGCGACGTCCACCATGGGATCGCGCCTGGCCTCCAGTATTTCGCCGCGCGCGGCCTCCAACGCCACAGACTGTGCGCCGACGACCATGTCGTGGATGTCGGAGGCTCTCCTGATCGCCGTGTCCGTCAAAGCCGTGCCGCCGATGTGATCCCAGTGGTGGTCCACTTCGAGCCGCGTCTTCAAGCGCTTGGCCCATGAACGCAATTCGTGGCGTTCGGGCTCGGGAAGGTCGAGATTCTCGAAGTAGACTTCAAGAGCGTGGCATGCGGCGTACTGTGCGCGGCCGGCGAGCTCGGAGACCTCCTCGGCTTCCACACTCCCGTCCTCGGTCAGCCTGAGGGTGCGGATGAGCCAGGGAAGGAGCAGACCGGTGGGGACGAGGGTGACGAGGAGCACGAGTGCCGCCACAACGACGACCAGTCTCCGGTATTCGGCCATGTGACTCTCGCTCCACGTCGGCAGGGACAGGGCGAGGGCGAGTGTCGCCAGACCTCGCATGCCGCACCAGGCGATGACCAGGCAGTCCCGCCACGATCGCGGCACGGCCCCGCTGTGCCTCCTGATCTCTACGAAGCGCAGGAGAAGTGTGGCGGCGAAGCGGACGAGAATGCTCACCGCGACGACGGCGGCCGCCACGCCTAAGTAGCCGGCGATCTGCCGCCACCCCTCGGCGTCGACGATGTTGCGGATCTCCAAACCCATCAGGCCGAACGCTGTGCCGGTGACGAGCAAGTCGACCACTTCCCAGAACGAGGCCGTCATGAGCCGGTCGCGCACCGCCTCGGGATCGATCCGGCGGTTGATCTCCAGGGCGGTGACCACGACTGCGATCACGCCGGAGGCGTGCACCTCCTCGGCCACGAGGTAGGCGACGAAGGGGACGATGATCGTCACGGCGCCGGTGGCGGCCACGTTCCGAATGGTTCTGCTCGCCGCGCTTGCCAGCCAGCCGATGACGTAGCCGATGGCGACGGCGAGGACCGCCCCGACGAGGAAGTTGAGGAAGACGTGGCTGAATTCGCCCTCCCCGTCGAGGGATCTGATGGACGTGGAGAAGACGACGATGGCGACGGCGTCGTTGAAGAGACCTTCGGTCTGCAGCGTCCGCATGATTCCACGCGGAACCTTGGCCGGCTCGGCGACCGACTCGACCGCGACCGGATCGGGAGGGGCGACCATGGCCCCCAGCGCGAAGGCGAGGGGGACTTCGATGCCCGGGACGAGAAGGAGGACGACCCCCGCGGCCGAGACGGTGGTCACCGCGGTCAGGACGAAGGCCATGATGAGCAGGGTACGCCAGCGACGCCGGAACACCGACCAGGAGGCACGCCTGGCCATCGCGAAAAGCAGAGGCGGCAGGAAGAGCGGGAGGATGATCTCCGGATCGATCGCGAACCGGGGAAGCACGGGAAGGAAGGACAGGCCTGCGACCGCCAGCAGCAGAAGGATGGGATAGGGAAGTTGGGTGCGCTCCCCCACCACCACTGCAAGGATCGTCACCGCGAAGAGACCCAAGACCATGACGAGACCGGACACGAACGCACTCCCTTTCCCAGCGTGAACATCGATTCCCCGACGCGACGTTTCGGGACCGACCGTGGCGCCGTAGCCCTCCTCGATTATCCCCCATGAGTGCGCTCTTCCCGTTCACGCGTGGGCAATGGCGCGTTCGCCTATGGCGTCGCGCCCATGGAGATCCCGCCTCTGCTCAGTGCCGGAGGGGTCGAACCTCATTAGACTGGGAACGGCGGGTGCCGCCGACCCGGGCGGCACGTCGCCGCGTCCGTCGAAGCGGTGCCACGGCGTGGTCCCCATGACGGCTCGGCATGATTGCGACAGAGAGGACACCATGGACGTCACCCTTCCCACCGTCGTAGGAAGCTTCGGCGAGACCCCCGAACTCGTCTTCCCCGAATCCGATGCGCCTCGCGGACTTCACGCGGTCGTGCTGGAAGAAGGGACCGGCCCCGCCGTTCAGGCCGGGCGTGAAATCGAGGTCGACTACCTCGGCCAGATCTGGAACGGCAGGGTCTTCGACTCGTCCTTCCGACGCGGGCATTCGGTTTCCTTCCCAATCGGGGTCCGAATGGTCCTGGAAGGATGGGACCAGGCGATCGTCGGCAAGAGCGTCGGCTCCCGCCTTCTGCTATCGATCCCGCCGGAGAAGGGCTACGGCAAGGCCGGAAACCCACGGGCGGGCATCCGCGGAACGGACACCCTGGTATTCGTCGTCGACATCCTCGGGGTTCGTTGAAAGGTCGGGAAGCCGACGATCGAAGGGAATCAGGGACGGGGAACGGCGCCCCTGAAGCGGTCCGCTAGCGGCCGGCAGCATGAACGAGGGGCGTGGACGGAACCGTGAAGTTCCGCTCACGCCCCTGACGTTCGGTTACCGAACAGGATGCGATGGTCGGCGCACAGCACCGAGAGCCATGCCGTCATCTCCGTCCGCACGGGAAAGCCGGGAACTGGAGCGCCGAGAAGAACGCGCGCGCCACCCGTCCCCGGCCGTGCGGGAGACCGGACTCAGCGGTCGCCGGCCAAGACGGCGAGAATCCGCAGCACCTGCCAGTAGATGAAGATGACCGTGGAGACGATGCCGAAAGCGGTCATCCACGCGAACTTCTTGGGCGCGCCGTTGGCCACGGCGTAGTGCACGAGTTCGAGGTCGCCGATCAGCATGTATCCGCCGATGAAGATCAAGAGCAGGCCGAGGATGATCCCGAGCGGAATGCCGCCGACTTTCATCGAATCGAGTCCGAACATGCCGTCTACGGCGTTGGTCGAGACCAAGATGATGTTCACGATGCCGTAGACGAAAGCCGCGATGAGAATCGTCAGGACGATCTTGTTTCCCTTGCTGGTCGTGCGGACGGCCCCGCTCATGTGCAATCCGACGGCCACGGCGACCACGACCAGAGTGCCGATGATCGCCTGGAGGGCGATCCCCGGGTAGAGGTCCTCCAATGCGGCCGTGACCACACCCATGGCGAAACCCTGGACCGTCGCGTAGGCGATCGACAGGCCCGGCCCGACCATCGGGCGGAAGGCGCAGAAGATGGCGATGCCCAGGGTTACAGGGATCGTCAGGGCCACCAGCGGCATCGCCGCCTTGCTGGGCATGAACGCGCCGAGCATCGCCGTGATGATCGTGAACGCCAGCAGTACGGTGGTCTTGACCATCGCATCGTCGTAGGTCATGGTCGCCGAAGCGGACGATCCCGGGGTGAAGACCCCGCCGCCCGCAGCCTGAGGAGCGTAGGCCTGCTGACCGGCGAATTGGTTCACGCCGGGCTGCTGGCCGTACACGGGCTGACCGTAGGCGTCGTACTGCTGTCCGTATTGAGTCTGCGAGGGGTAGCCGTTCGGCATCGTCGGCCCCCTGAAATATGGATTACGGTCCATCACCGGATTGTTGGCCACGTTTCCTCCTTGTGGGCAAGCATTCGCTTGTCATGTCGAGCCCATTCTATGCGACTCCGACGCCTCCACTCGCCTTTGTGGCTCCGCTCTCAGCGCAGAGGCAGGATAGAACTTCCCCTCGAGGCGGCGGGGAAGCCTCATACGTAAGAGAAGTTACATCGGAGCATCCCCGACGCGACCCTCGATTTCGGCGGAATCGCAGCAAGGCAGCCGAATCCCGCCTCTGAACGCCTTACCGGCCAGGAGGCCGACGGGGCCGGCTCGCGTCCCAACATGCGGAACGCACGAGCAGCGGACGTCGGATCCGTGAAATAAACTGGGGCAGGGGGTTAAAGGGTTGAAAGGGTATCTATGATAAAAGTCGACAATCTGACTAAGCGATACGGCTCGAAAGTCGCCGTCAACCAGTTAAGTTTCGAACTCCGGTCCGGGCGCGTCACCGGATTCCTCGGTCCGAACGGCTCGGGGAAGTCGACGACCATGCGATGCATCGTCGGCCTGGACCGTCCCACGGGAGGTCGCTGCACCATTCGCGGAGTCGAGTATGGAAAGCTCCCCTCCCCCTTGACGCAGGTCGGCGCCCTTCTGGACGGGCGCGCGTTCCATCCCAACCGCACAGCCCGCCAGCATCTGCGAGTCGTCGCCGACACCCACGGCTTTCCGAGGAGACGCGTCGAAGAAGTGCTCGAGCTGACAGGCATCGCTTCGGTGGCGAACAAGCGGCTCAAAGGCTTTTCCCTGGGCATGGGCCAGCGCCTGGGGATCGCCAACGCCCTTCTCGGAGATCCGGAGGTCCTGCTTTTCGACGAACCCGTCAACGGACTGGATCCCGACGGCGTGCGCTGGGTCCGCGACCTTATGCGCGACCTGGCCGCACAGGGGCGGACCATCCTCGTCTCCTCGCATCTCATGAGCGAGATGTCACTCACGGCCGACGACCTCGTGGTGATCGGACGCGGGCGCCTGCTCGCCCAAGGCGACATCAAGCAGTTCACCGAATCGGCCTCCCACAAGACCGTTCACGTCTCCGGCCCCGACGTCAGAGCGATCGCCGACACCCTGGCCAAAGCCGGGATGCAGCCGCAAGTCCAACCCGGCTCGGAGAACAATCCGCACGGCGTCGTCGACATCGCCGCCGGAGATCGAGCGCAGATCGGCCACATCCTTCACACAGCCGGGCTCGAGCTCCACGAGCTCTCCGAATCGCATTCATCCCTGGAGGACGTCTTCATGGAGCTGACGGCGAACGAAGTCGAATACGGCGTAGGAGCGCCCGCCCCAGGGCTGCCGGGGCAATCGCCCGACCAGGTACGCGGAGGTGCACGATGAGCATGGACAACGACTACAACGGCAACCGCACTCCCGGGGCGCATTCCCAGCGTCCGCCGGCCGGCACGGCTCCAGCGTCCGCCGGCACGGTCCCGCCTACCGCACCGCAGGGCCCAGAGGGACGGGAATTCGCCCAGCGCGCATTCGACCCGCGCCGGTACCGCAGCACCTTCGCAGGATCGGTCCGATCCGAGCTGCGCAAGATGACGAGCCTCCGCTCGACATGGATCGTCTTCGTCGTCCTCGCCGCATTCACCACCCTCGTCACGTGGGCGGTGGCGGCCGACTCCTCGGGGAAGGGGAAGTCCGCAGACGCCCAGATCGTCACGGCGCAAACGCCGTTCTTCATGATCTTCATGCTCGTGGTCGGAGTCCTAGCGGTGACCGGCGAGTATTCGTCGAACACGATGAGGACCACGGCGCTGTCGACTTCGAACCGAATCACCGCGTTCACAGCCAAGACCACTGCCGTCTGCTTGATGATCGGAGCGGCGACCTTCCTCCTCCTCCTGTGGCTGATGGGACTTGGCCAAACGATCTCCAGTTCCGGCCTCGAGATGGGCGGCAACAACTTCAGGCACCTGTTCTCCTCGTGGTTCGCGACGACGACCTGGGCTCTCATGGGGCTCGGCGTGGGGTACGCCATCCGGTCCACCGCGGGCTCGATCATAACGATGGTCTTCTTCCTGTGGATCACCCCGCTGCTCGCGCTCCTCCCGATCGATTTCTTCGAGCACACCTTCAAAAAGATCATCCCGAACACTCTGATCACCACGATGGCCTACCCGTCAGGGAACAGCGGCGCTAACGGCTTCGACGCGCCTACATATGGAGCCGCGTTGATCACGTGGATCGTCTATTTGGTCGTGCTCGTCCTCCTCGGCCTGTTCCGCTACAGGAAGAGTGACATCTAGGCGACGCCATCCGCAATATTCTTCTATGGGAGTGCCAGTATCAGGTAGCGCCCGGGCCGTCGTAGACGGTCCGGGCGCCGCCCCTTCCTCCGCCCGGCCGCTGCCCAACGGGCAGACCACAGCGCCCAGCTGCATTCCCGCCAGCCAAGGGGAAAGCCATGAACCACGCCAAGGATGAAGAAACCGCACTCATGCGGCGTCTGACCAGTGCACAGGTCTCGATGATAGGCCTGTCGGGCGCACTGGGGACGGGCCTGTTCCTCGGATCGGGCTCGACGATCGCGCTCGGCGGCCCGGCGACGGTCGTCTCCTATGCGATCGCCGGCCTGCTCGCCCTCGCCGTCGTGTGGGCGCTGGCCGAGATGGTCTCGACCCACCCGGTGCCCGGCGGGCACGGGGCCGTGACCGCCTCGTACCTGGGGCGGCTGGGCGGGTACGTCGCCCGCTGGAACTATGCCGTCACCATGCTCATCGCGGTCGGCGCGGAGGTCACGGCCACCGCCACGTACCTGCGCTTCTGGTTCCCCGGCCTGCGGCTGGGGCTCGGGACCGCGCTGTGCTCGCTGTTCATCGTGTCGCTCAACCTGGCGACCGTGCGCCTCTACGGGAGCAGCGAGTACTGGTTCTCCATGGTCAAGGTGACGGCGATCGTCGTCTTCATCGTCATGGGGGCCGTGATCGTCTTCTTCGGCCTGCCGGGCAGGCCCGCCACCGGCCTGACGAACCTCACTGCCCACGGCGGCTTCGCGCCCAACGGCGTGACCGGGATCCTGGCGGCCGCGTGCATGGCCGTCTTCTCCTTCGGCGGCGTCGAGAACGTCTCGGTGGGCGCCGCCGAGTCCGAGAACCCCGAGCGGGACGTCCCCCGGGCCGCCAGCACCATGATCTGGCGCCTGCTCCTGTTCTACGTCTTCGCGATGTTCATCGTCATCGCGCTCCAGCCGTGGACCGCCACGGCCCAATCGGGCGACTCGGCCACCGAGTCCCCCTTCGTCAAAGTGCTGAGCATCGCCGGCATCCCCGCCGGCGCGCATATCATGAACGCGGTCCTCATCGTCGCGGCGCTCTCGGCCGCCAACGGCTGCCTCTACTCGTCGAGTCGCATGATCCACTCGTTGGCCATCGACGGCATGGCCCCTCGGTTCGCAGCCCGGACGTCCGCTCACGGCTCGCCCCGCAGAGCGGTGGCGATCGCCACCCTCGGCATGCTGATCGCCGCAGTGCTCGCCCTGGTCAGCGAGGATCGCGCTTTCATGTACCTCTTCGGCTGTGCGACCATCGGCGTGCTCGTCACGTGGGGCGTGACGATGTGCGCCCATCTGGCCTTCAGGAAGAAGCGCGCCGCCGCCGGGCTCCCCCTGCCGCGACGGCGCCTGGCGGGAAGCCCCTACGTCGACTGGATCGTCATCGCCGCGACGCTGGCGATCTTCGTCGGGCTGTACTGGCTCCTGCCCGTCGTCTGGTACGCGGGCGTGCCCTACGTCATCGGGCTCCTGGCCTCCTACGCGGTGCTCAAGCGGACGCTCACCGAGCCGACCGACCTCCTGGCCGAAGAGATCGCACGCACGCCGAGTTCGACTTCCGCGCCGAGTTCGACTTCCGCGAACCGGGAACCCTGAACCCGCGAAGAAGAGAGCATCGCCCGCCTCCGGAATTCCACTGAACACCGAGCGCTCAAGAACGCTAAAGCCGCTGGGATCGGATCGTCCATCCTCGGGGCCGCCCTGCCCACGGCGCCGCCGACTTCGCCTCATTTCCGCCGTCCTTCTGCCGCCCGCCGGAACGGGAACAGCGGGGTCCCAGAACCGACGGCGCCGTCCCCGCTACAGACTGTGTGAAGGCGACGGTCGAATTCTCCGGCCGCGTCGGAAAGGCGCCGGCAATACGGCGCGACGAACTCGGAAGCCTCTCCCGGGTCCGGCATCGCCGGAAGCGCCCCGCGCCGACCCGAGGACGGATACATGGCTCTCGCGACTCTCTAGGAGGATTCATGACCACGATTCACGCCGCGGCCCACGCCGACGAGCCGGCGAACCGCCCGTCCGCTCACCGGCGTCGGCGCGCATCCGCGACGGCGGCCGCGGGCCTGCTCGCCTTGGGGCTGAGCGCCTGCAACGGGCTCCGGCACCCCGAAGACTTCCCCACCGACGGGCCGTCTCTCAAAGCCACCAGCAATCCTGCGCAGGTCAAAGCCTCTGACTTCGGGCATGCGTGGAATCTGAAAGTAGACCATGGAACCGTCACCTGCAAGATGAATAGCAAGGGAGACCCCGCCCTCACCTTCACCGCCCCGAACGGCACCGTCTACGCGATCAACTACGTGGACGCCAACAAAGGGCTGCCCGACATCGAAAAGATCTCCACGGGCTCCGTGGGCGTGCTGCGGTCCTTCGCCTTCACCGTGTGCGACGCGAAGTGAATCCGCGCCCGCAGGCCCGCCGTACGACGGAGATTCGACAGAGAGCGGATGCTTGAGGGCGGTATCGCAATGAGCCCACGGGCGATGGGCCGCCGATCGTCCCTCTAGACCGGCGACGTTCAGCCGCTAGCGCACACACTGGGCCCGAATCCGAACCCTCGACTTTCCGGCTCGCCACCGGGGGAGCCGGAAAGCCGAGGGGCAGACTCAGCGCGACAGCGCGTCGGAGGCGGCCTTGACGTTCCCGGAGACCGGGACGAGGCGCGTCAGCTGCGTGACGTGGCGGGGTTCGAGCTCCTCGATGCTCGAGACCCCGAGCAGCTTCATGGTGCGCACGATCTCGCTGGACAGGATCTCGATGACCTTGTCCACGCCTTGACGCCCGCCGGCCATCAAACCGTAGAGATAGGCCCGCCCGATCAGCGTGAAGTCAGCGCCGAGGGCCATCGACGCCACGATATCCGCCCCGTTCATGATGCCGGTGTCGATCATCACCGTCGTGTCACGGCCGACTTCGCGGAGGACCTCGGGCAGGAGGCGGAAGGGAACGGGAGCCCGATCGAGCTGGCGCCCACCGTGATTGGACAGGAGGACGCCGTCGACGCCCAGATCGACCAGGCGCTTGGCGTCGGTCACATTCTGCACCCCCTTGATGATGATCTTGCCCTTCCACATGGAGCGGATGACGTCCAGGTCCTCGTGGCTGATGGTCGGATCCATCGCCGCATCGAGCAGCTCGCCCACGGTTCCCCCGGTGGAGTGCAGGGAGGCGAACTCGAGCTTGGGGGTGGTCAGGAAGTCGAACCACCACCAGGGGCGTGGGATGGCGTTGAGCACGGTCCCCAGGGTGATCTGGGGAGGGATGGAGAAACCGTTGCGCTTGTCGCGGAGCCGAGCGCCGGCCACCGGCGTGTCCACCGTGAACATCAGAGTGTCGAAACCTGCGGCGGCGGCCCGTTCGACCAGCCTGTAGGAGATTTCACGACGCCGCATGACGTAGAGCTGGAACCAGTTGCGCCCGGTGGGGTTGACGGCTTGGACGTCCTCGATGGACGCGGTGCCCAGGGTGGAGAGCGTGAAGGGGATGCCGGCGGCATTGGCCGCCCCGGCTCCGGCGATCTCGCCCTCGGTCTGCATGAGACGGGTGAACCCCGTGGGGGCGATGCCGAAGGGCAGCGCGGACGGCCCGCCGAGGATCTGGCAGGATGTGTCCACGTCCTCGGCCGGCCGGAGGATGTCGGGGTGAAACTCGACGTCCTCGAAGGCCTTCCGGGCCCGGCCGAGCGAGATCTCCCCCTCCGCTGCGCCGTCGGTGTAGTCGAAGGCGGCCTTCGGAGTGCGGCGTTTCGCGATGGTCCGCAGGTCCCAGGTCGTCAGCGCGGCGTCCAGGCGGCGGCGCTTGGGGTTCAATTCGGGCTTCTTGAACTTCAGAAGGTCGAATACTTCGCTGGGCTTGGGAAATTGGCGTTTTACCATGGGCTTCCTCATCCTTGAGAACGGTGATCGGGTTGGCGTTATCTTATTTTTATGCTTCGGACTCGGGTTTGTCCACCCTGGCGCGCGCCGACGGCGAACCGTCCGGGCGGACTGACGCAGAAGAATGCGAATCCATTCGCGGTGCCCCCAGTCGGACTCGAACCGACACTGCGCCGATTTTAAGTCGGCTGCCTCTGCCAATTGGGCTATGGGGGCGCGGTCGCCGACCGCCGTCGGAGGCCAGCAGGTCCGTGGAAGCGGAGCGGTCGCCTCGATTCTAACCCGGAACGTCCGGTGGAATCCGCCAGTTTCACTGCCTACTGCGCGCTCCCTCGGCCGCCGTGCGATGGACGCCGACCCCGGCTCCCCCGCTGGCGGAGTCTCCGACCCGGAGCCTGCGCCTTCGCTCTGGAGACTCCGACCCTGGATCTTCCGATTTCAGCGTATCCGCCCGAACCCGCCCCGGTATAGTGAACAGGGTCTGTGCCATGGAGATCGATCGAAGAGGCAAAAGAAGAGCCAAAAGGAGGAACATGACGAAACGCCCCGGACTGCTCGCCCGCTACCGCAGGGTGCTCAAGAACGACGCCGCGGCCGGAATAGTCCTGATGATCGCGGCGGCCGCCGCCCTCGTGTGGTCGAATTCGCCGTGGCGCGAGGCCTACGAGCGCTTGGCGACGACGGTCGTCGGACCCGGGTCCGTCCACCTGGCCCTGCCGATCGAACACTGGGCGTCCGACGGGATCCTCACGGTCTTCTTCTTCGTGGTGGGACTGGAGCTCAAACAGGAGTTCACGCTCGGCTCCCTGCGCGATCCTCGCAAGGCGGCGGTGCCGATCATCGCGGCCGCCTGCGGGATGGCGGGTCCCTCGGCGTTCTACGCGCTGACGCAGGTCGCCGCCGGTTCCGGCGAGTACGGCGGCTGGGCCGTCCCCGTGGCGACGGACATCGCCTTCGCGCTGGCGATCCTCGCGATCTTCGGACGCGGCCTTCCGCCGGCGGCGCGCACCTTCCTCATGACCCTGGCGGTGGCCGACGATCTGGGCGGCATCATCGTCATCGCCGTCTTCTTCGCCGGAGGCGTCAACTTCGGCTGGCTGGGGGGAGCCATCGCCCTGGTGGCCGCCTTCGGGTTCCTGACCGCCAAGAGAATCACCCACTGGTGGTTCCTCTGGCCTCTGGCCGTCCTCGCCTGGTACTGCATGCACATGTCGGGCGTCCACGCCACGATCGCCGGGGTCGCCCTCGGCATGGTCGTGCCGACCGGGCAGAGGAAGTCCGAGCCCGAGCCGATGACGCACCGTTTCACCGAAAAGCTCAGCTTCGCCAGCAACGGCGCCGTCCTGCCGATCTTCGCGTTCTTCGCGGCCGGCGTGGACATCGTCGACTCCGGCGGTTTCAGGAAGATGCTCACCGACCCCGTCTCGGTGGGCATCTACCTCGGCCTGCCCATAGGCAAGTGCATCGGCATCTTCGGCGGCGTGTGGATCATGACGCGCTTCCTCAGGCTGCGCTTGGGGGCGGGAGTCGACCTCGCCGACATCTTCCCGATCTCGTTGGTGGCCGGCATCGGCTTCACCGTCTCGCTGCTCATCGCCCAACTGTCGTTCCCGGCGGACAGCCCGCACGAGCCGCATTCCAGGGTCGCCGTCATCTTCGGCACCCTGCTGTCGATCCTATTGGGCGCGATCGCGCTGCGCCGTCGTCTGAGTCATCCAGTCCGCGGCCCGAAGGGGCAGCCCGGCATGCGCCACGACGACCAGATGCGCCACTCCCCCGACCAGGGCCGCCGCTCCAGCTTCCACGGCGACATGCGCGGGCGTCACAACCCCGACGGCTCGCGCAGCTCGGCCGGTCCGCGGGAGGCCCGCGGCGCGGCGGATCCGCACGGCTCGCCCCATGCGGACGGCTCGAGCGACGCACCCCACGGGCCGGACAAGCGCGGCCCGGCAGGCTCCGGCGGGCACGGGCGACGGCCGCGGCGACCTTCCGACACCGACGTCTGAAGCGCGGGCGATAGCCGGGAGGCGAGACGGGATGCGGGCGGTGAGGTTGGGCCCCGGTTTTCCGCCCGTCAATCCTATCGGCTCCGGCTGCTCCGGCTAGGCTCGACGGCCTGTCACCGGCGCCTGGGGTTCGCGCGCGGCCCACAGGGCGAGCCCGTCGAGGATGTCGTGCTCGGACGTCGTGATGCCCGCGAGCATCCTGCCCGCCGCGGCCATGCGCTCTTCGACCCGTCGCACCACTTCGCCCCAGACCAACGCGCCCGCGGTGATGACGTCGATCCGGCCGGGATGGATGAACCCCAGCGCCGCCCGCTCGGCGTGGCGAGAGGCGAGGAACCACTCGCAAGCGTCGAGCGTCTGCCGGACGCTGAGCACTGCGCCGTGGATGCGCGCCGGATCGTAGGCTTCCAGGCCGAGCGCAGCCGCGGTGACCGTGGTGACGGTTCCCGCGAGCCCGACGAGACCATTGGCGGCGGACAGGTCGACGCGCCGCTCGGCCAGGTCGAGCGCCGCCCGGACGTCGGCCCTCGCGGCGGCGATCTGCTCCGAGGCGGGAGGATCGCCGGCCATGTGGCGTTCGTACATGCGCACGGCGCCGACGTCCATCGAACAGGTGCCGAGTATCCCGCCGCCGACGCTTCCCAGGACGATCTCGGTCGACCCGCCGCCCAAGTCGACGGTGAGGACGGGATCCGGCCCGCCGGCGGGCAGAGCCGACGACGCCCCCTCGAAGCTCATCCGGGCCTCCTCGCCCCCGCTGAGAATGCTGGGGGCGACGCCGATCCTGGCGGCGATCCCGTCGACGAAGGCGTCGCGGTTGCGGGCGTCCCGGGCGGCCGAGGTCGCCGCGAAGCGGATCGACTCGACCGCGTGCCGGCGGCACAGCGCGGCGTACTCCTCCGTGCGGGCGAAAGCCCGCGCCAGGGAGGCGTCGGCGATCCTCCCCGTCCTGTCCACTCCCTGCCCGAGGCGCACGATCTCCATGCGCCGGACGACGTCGCGCACAGTCCCGCCGTCGACGTCGGCGATCAGGAGTCGGATCGAATTCGTCCCGCAGTCGATTCCCGCGACCCTCACGCGTTCGCCCTTTCGTCGCAGCGGCACCGGTCCGGGTCCCAGGAGACGGCCGCGAGCGCGATGTCCCCCACGGGGCACACGCCCCGCCCGGCGCTCATCGCGAAGCCCGCCAGAGCGTGCAGGCATTTGACCCGGCCGGGCATTCCGCCGGCGCTGACCGCCTCGATCTCGGGGACCCTGCCCAGGAGTGCGCGCCTGGCCAGATAGCTGGCGTGCGCGGCGGCGTGCCCCGCCGCCAGTTCGCCGTCCTCGGCGAGGCGGGCGTTGAGCCGGGCCATGAAGCCCGTCGCCTCCAGTCGGGACATGTCGCGCACCAAGCGGGGGTGGGTGAGGTAGAAGAGGGTCGGGAAGGGCGTCCCGTCGGGCAGGCGGGGCCTGGTGATCGTGACGGCGGGGGCGCCGCAGGCGCATCGGGCCCCGACCGCCGCCAGGCCCCGCGGCTCGCGTCCGATCTGTGCGCGGATCGTCTCCGCGTCGCCGTCGCGCAGCGGGGACGCGTTGGCCGCGATGCGCGTGAGGTCCACGCCGACGTCCACGGGGTTACCGTCCATTCGCGGTCTCCCTGACGATGGGCGCCTTGTCGGAGCCGCCGCCGGCCTTCCCCGACTGCCCGGCGACCTTCACCGAGTCCCACATGGTCGAGTACCAGGGGGTCGCCGCTCGCTTGTCGCGGTCGACCGAGGCGACCTTCCTCTCCAGCTGCTCCTGGGCGGTTCCCTTGGAGGAGTCGGTGACGACGTGGAGGGTCTGCCCCGGCAAGACGTAGCCGAGGCGTTCGCGTGCCTGGGAGCGGACGTAGTCGTCGTTCTTCCACAGGTCGAGTTCGCGCTGGAGGTCCTTGTTGTGCTGTTGGACGGAGCCCAGCCGGGCTTTGACGTCGCGCAGTTCGCGCTGCTTATCGAGGTAGTTCGAGAGCGTGGGAGTCACAACGATCACCGCGATGACGGCGAAGAGGACGATGGACATGAGGCGCAGCGAAATGTGCTTGGGGCCGCCCGCGGCGTCGACGACGACGGCGCGGCGGGTGGAGAAGCGCCGCCTGGCCGTGCGCGGACGGCGGTTCTCCTTACGGCGCGAGCCGGCGCGGGTTCCGTGGCGTTCGCTCGGGCTGGCGCCTCGGCCGTCTCCGGCGGGTTGCCCGCCCGAAACGGCCCGTTCGCGGCCGAGGAGCTTCTTGCCGGGGCGGCGGCGCTCGGCCGGCTCCTGCGGCGCGGCCGGTCGAGC
>NZ_KE951438.1 GCF_000466165.1 Actinobaculum sp. oral taxon 183 str. F0552 | reverse complement strand
AGCCAGAGGCCGGGAACGGACCCGGACCCGACGCCGCGGCCGGGCGGCCTCGCCGCGGCGCCGCGCACGCACGGCGCATGGGCCTGGCATGCCTGGCCGGCCTCAGCGTGGGATGGAGCGTCGCCTGGGCGCATCTGCAAGCCGCCGCTCCCGAAGGGGTCCGGCAGGCCGTCGCCTCCGGCGGCGACGTCCGGCTGACCGCGGTCGTAGACGAGGACCTGGCGCGCGCGGGCACCGGCTGCGCCGGACAGGTCCGGCCCGAGAGGATGGCGGCCGGCCGCAGAGACCTGCCGGTGGGCGGCCACGTCCGGATGCTCGTATGGAACATGCCCTGCGATGCGCGGACGGGACAGCGCCTCGAAGCGAGCGGTCGGATCAAACCGGTCGCCAGCGGACGCCGGGCCGCCGGCGCGGTGTACGCGCGGACAACCCGGATCGACGGGGAGCCCACGATGCGGGCCCGCATCGTCGGGCGCATCGACGACGCGCTGTCCGACAGGCTCGACGGATTCCCGGCCCACGCCCGAGGGCTCGTCCCCGGGGTGGCGCTGGGGCGCTCCGACAGACTCGCAGCGCCGCTGGAGGCTGCGATGCGACTCGTCCAGCTGACGCATCTCATCGCCGTCTCCGGAGGCCACGTCTCGATCCTCCTGGCGATGGTGCTCGGCGTCGTCGGGCGCCGCGCCAGGCGCACGGCGGCGGCCCTCTCCGCCGCGTCGGTGTGCTGCCTCGTGGCCCTCGTCGGGCCCGAAGCGTCGGTGATGCGAGCGGTGGCCATGTCCGCGGTCGTCCTGGCGGCCCTCGCACTGGGGCGCTCGACGCAGGCTGTGTCCGCGCTGTCGACGGCGACGATCGCGATCGTCGCGCTCGACCCGTGGACGGCCACCGGCTACGGCTTCTACCTCTCAGCGGGCGCGACGCTGGGCATCATCGTGGTGGGAGGCCCTCTGGCCGACCATCTCGCCACGCGGATGCCTCCCCTCTTGGCCGAGGCGCTCGCCATCCCCCTGGCGGCGCAGATCTCGTGCCTGCCGATCCTCGCGCTGTTCACCGACAACGGTTCGGCGTGGGGCGTTCTGGCGAACGCGCTCGTCGCCCCCGTCGTCGCCCCGCTCACCGTCGCCGGCCTGGCGGCCGCCCTCGCCGCACCGTGGGCGGGCGGAGTCGCGAGCCTGCTCCTCGTCCCCGCGAGCATGTGCACCTGGTGGATCGACGCGGTCGCCACGACCCTCAGCCGCTGGCCTGGATCGGGGATCTCGAACGCCGCCACGTTCGCGGCGTGCCTGGCCATCCTCGCCGCGATGCTCGCCGTCAAGCGCCCGCTCGCGGCCCTGACCGCCCTCGCACTGCTCGCGGCGCTCATCTGGCGCCAGGCGCGCTCGGCGGGGGCCGACATCCCCGACGACTGGCAGATCGTCCAGTGCGACGTCGGGCAGGGGGCGGGAGTCCTCGTCCGCGCCCACGGGCTGACGATCATGGTCGACGCCGGGCCGCCGGGGGAGGCGGCGTCCCAGTGCGTCCGGGCCGCGGGGGTCGGCTCGATCGACCTGCTCGTCCTCACCCACGCCCACTCGGACCACATAGGCGGCGTCCCCGGCGTGCTCGACGCGGCCGACGTCGGCGAAGTGTGGGTGTCGCCGAACATGGATCCCCGAGTCAACGGCGCATGGCTCGACAAACACCTGACACGTCGCGGGATCACGGCGAAAACCGTCGCCGAGGGCGAGGAGAGGCGCGGGAGGGACGGAGCCACGGCGGTGCGGGTCCTCTGGCCGAGGGGCGACGCCCCGCCGGGAGACGCCGAGGCGAACGCGCAGTCCATCGCCGTCAGGGTCGAGATCCCCGGCGGACTGCTCGTGATGGGCGACCAGCCCGCATCCTCCCAGTCTCGATTCGCCTCGGCCGTCGAACCCGCGCGCGTCATGGTCGTCGCGCATCACGGCAGCGCCGACCAATCCGCCCGCCTGGCCAGGAACGCGCGGCCCTCCATAGCGCTCGTCTCCGTGGGGGAGAACTCCTACGGGCACCCATCGGCCCGAATGCTCCAGATGTACGCGCCGGCCGACCTGTACACCACCCGCGCATGCGGGACGATTGTCGTCCGCGGATCCGAGGTGACTTCGCGATGCGAGCGGCCCGTCGGATGAGCGTGCGATACTTGACCCGTGGCGGCACGACAGAGCAGACCGAAGGGCCCGGCCTGGGATAGGCTCGACCTCGCCCCGGTGGTTCTCCTCCTCGTCGGCGAGCCCGTCGTCGGGGACAGGGCCGTCGCCCGGCTCGTCCGCGCCGCCCTGGAGCGCGACCGGACGACCGCGGTGACCAGGATCGACGCCGAGGAGTACGGCGCCGGCACTCTGAGGACCCTGGCGGGCCCCTCCCTCTTCGGCGAACCCAGGGCGATCGTCGCCTCCAGACTGCACAGGATGAACGACGCCTTCCTCGCCGACGCGCTCGAATACGTCGCCGCGCCCGAGGAGGACGTCGTCCTCATCGCCCGACACGACGGCGGGACGCGGGGGAAGAGGCTCCTCGACGCCATCGCCGAAGCCGGATACCAGCGCTGCGAGATCCCGGCCGTCAAAACCGACGCCGACAAGGCGGAACTCGTCAGATCGGACGTGGCGGGAGCCGGGCGCACCATGACGCGCCCGGCCGTCGAAGCCCTCGTCGACGCCCTCGGACGGGACGTCGGAGAGCTTCTGGCCGCCACATCCCAGCTCCTCGCCGACGTCGACGGGACGATAGACGAAGACGCCGTGCGCACCTACTACGCCGGGCGGGTCGAAGCCAGCCAGTTCGCGGTGGCCGACGCCGCCGTGTCCGGACGGGCGGGGCAGGCCGTCGCCCTGGCGCGGCACGCGATCGCGACGGGCACGCCTCCCGTGCCCATCGTCGCCGCCCTCGCCTCGAAGCTCCGACAGCTGGCCATCGCCGCGGCGCAGCGCAACCGCCCCCCTCGCGACGGAGACCCGGCCATGGCGCCCTGGCAGCGCAAGCGAGCCCTCCGAGACGTGGGATCTTGGACCTCGGAGGGACTGGCCGCCGCCATCCTCGCGGTCGCCCAGGCCGACGCCGAAGTGAAGGGCGCCTCCCGCGACGCCCAGTTCGCCCTCGAGCGCGCTATCGTGCGCGTCGCCTCGGCGAGGGGCCGGTGAGCCGGCGGAATCCGGTGCGGCGTCGGTGCGGACTGCCGAGACGCGTTTGCGGGGAGCGGCCGTTCGCGCCCCCGCCGGCCCTGACGCCGCGGGGAGCGGAGGAGGCCGGCTGCGCGGCGGCCCCCGCCGCGGGAATGACAGAGGCGTCCGCGAGCCAGTAGGCTTGTCCCCGGGGCCGTCCAATGGCGGAGGCCCCGCGTTCAGTCATGACGAAGTGAGGAGTGAAGGTGCTCATCGGCGTGCCCAAGGAGCCACACACGCGGGAATCCCTAGTTGCTGCCACACCGGACACCGTCGGAAAGCTCATCGGGCTCGGCTACGACGTGTGCGTCGAAAAGGACGCAGGTTTGGACGCCAGTTACCTCGACGAGCAGTACCGTCAGGCCGGCGCGCAGATCGTGACGAAAGAACAGGCGTGGGGCGCGGACGTCGTGACCTGCCTCGACACGCCTCCCGACGCGGAGCTCGCGCTCGTGAAGGCGGGGGCCACGCTCGTCTGCCGGGTCGACCCGGACGCGCACTCCTCCGACGTGGAGGTCTTCTCCTCCATGGGGATCACCGTCCTGGCCATGGACGCGGTGCCGAGGATCTCCCGCGCGCAGTCGATGGACGTGCGCTCCTCCATGGCGAACATCGCCGGCTATCGCGCGGTCGTCGAAGCGGCCAACGCGTTCGGGCGCCTGTTCACCGGCCAGGTGACGGCCGCCGGCAAGGTTCCCCCCGCGACCGTCTACGTCATCGGCGCCGGAGTCGCCGGCCTGGCGGCCATCGGCACGGCCAGCTCGATGGGCGCCGTCGTCAAGGCCACCGACGTGCGCGCCGCAGCCGCCGAACAGGTCGCCTCCCTGGGGGCCGACTTCGTCGAGATACCCGTCAAGCAGACGTCTTCCGACGGCTACGCCCGGGCGCTGTCGGCCGAGCAGGAGGCCCTGTCCCTGAAGGTCTACACGCGCCAGGCGATCGAGTCGGACATCGTCGTCACCACGGCCCAGATACCCGGCAAGCCCGCCCCGCTGCTCATCACCGCCGAGGCCGTGCGGCAGATGAAGCCCGGCTCGGTCATCGTCGACATGGGCGCCTCCACCGGCGGCAACTGCGAGCTGACCCGGCCCGGCGAGGTGTTCAGAACCGAGAACGGCGTGTTCATCATCGGATACACCGACCTGCCCGGACGCCTCCCGGGGCAGGCCTCCCAGCTGTACGGGCAGAACGTCGTCAACTTCTTCGCTCTGGCCACGCCCCGCAAGGACGGCGTCCTCACCCTCGACATGGGCGACGAGGTGGTCCGCAGCATGACCGTCACCCTCGAGGGGGAGATCCTGTGGCCGCCGCCTCCCGTCGACGTCTCCGCCGCGCCGCCCCCCGCCCCGTCCGGCGCGTCCGAGGGCGGCGAGGAGCCGGACGCGCCGTCCTCCCCGAGGCGGACCCCGCCGCGATGGAGGAGGTGGAAGAGCCTCGTCCCCGCGCTCTGCGCGGCAGCGCTGTTCGCATGGCTCGTCATGGCCGCTCCGCGTGAGATGCAGAGTCACTTCATGGTGTTCGCCCTGGCCGTCGTCGTCGGCTTCTACGTCATCACGAACGTCACCCACTCTCTGCACACACCGCTCATGTCGGTGACGAACGCGATCTCGGGCATCATCGTCGTCGGGGCCGTCATCGGGACGGCCGCCAGCGGCGTCTGGGTCCAGATCCTCGCCTTCGTCGCGACGGTCGTCGCATCCGTCAACATCTTCGGCGGCTTCGCGGTGACCCACCGGATGCTCAAGATGTTCCAGAGGAGTTGAGCGACGTGAACGACATCCCCAACGTCATCGGAGGCTCGTCCGACCTGGCCGGCAGATTCCTGTCGCTGGGGTCGATCGTGGCGGCCGTCCTCTTCATCCTCGCCCTGGCGGGCCTGTCCAAGCAGGCGACCGCGAGCCGCGGCAACCTGCTGGGCGCCGCGGGCATGGCGCTCGCCCTCGTGGCGACCGTCTGGGTGTCCGTCAGCTCCCCGAGGAACGAATCCGTTCAGACCTTCGCCCTCGTCGCCGTCGCGATGTCCATCGGCGCGGCCGCGGGCATATGGAAGGCGCGCAGAGTCGAGATGACGGGCATGCCCGAGCTCATCGCGCTCCTCCACTCCTTCGTCGGCCTGGCGGCGGTCCTGGTGGGGTACAACTCCTTCATCGACTGGCCGCGCGGACCCTCCTCCGCCTCACGCGTCGAGCCGTTCCACATGGGGGAGATCGGCCTGGCCGTCTTCATCGGAGCCGTCACGCTGACCGGTTCGGTGGTCGCCTACCTCAAGCTCTCCGCGAGGATCTCGGGCGCCCCCCTCGCGCTCCCCGGCCGCAACTGGCTCAATCTCGGCGCGATCGCGGCCTGCGTCGCCTGCATCGCGTGGTTCGTCCGGGCCCCGTCCCAGGCGGCGGCCTCGGTTCCGCTCGCCATCCTGAGCGTCGTCGCCCTGGCGCTCGGCGCGCACCTCGTGCTCGCGATCGGCGGAGGGGACATGCCCGTCGTCGTCTCCATGCTCAACTCGTACTCGGGCTGGGCGGCCGCCATGGCCGGCTTCACGCTCCGCAACGATCTGCTCATCATCACCGGGGCGCTCGTCGGCTCCTCGGGCGCCTACCTCTCGTACATCATGTGCCGGGCGATGAACAGATCCTTCGTCTCCGTGATCCTCGGCGGATTCGGATCCGGCGGAGCGGCCCCGGCCGGCCAGAGCGGCGAGAGCGGCGAGCACAGGGAGACCACCGCCGCGGACCTGGCCCGCACGCTCCGGGAGGCCGGATCGGTGATCGTCACGCCGGGCTACGGCATGGCGGTGGCCCAGGCCCAGTATCCGGTCGCCGAGCTCGCGCGCAAGCTCCGCGAGGCCGGCGTCAGAGTGCGCTTCGGCATCCACCCGGTGGCGGGCCGCCTCCCCGGGCACATGAACGTCCTCCTGGCCGAAGCCAAAGTGCCCTACGACATCGTCGAGGAGATGGACGAGATCAACGGCGACTTCGCCGAGACCGACGTGGTCCTGGTCGTCGGGGCCAACGACACCGTCAACCCCGCCGCCCAGGAGCCCGGCTCTCCCATCGCGGGCATGCCCGTGCTCCACGTGTGGGAGGCCCGCAGCGTCGTCGTCTTCAAACGGTCGATGGGCAACGCCGGGTACGCCGGCCTCGTCAACCCGCTCTTCTTCAAGGAGAACACCCAGATGCTCCTAGGGGACGCCAAGGACAGCGTCGAGAAGATCATCGCCGAACTGTGACGGAGCCCTTCCTCGCTACGGCGCGGGAGGGCGATTCTGGGTAGGCTTGGCGTGTGACAAGGCTGATCTTCATCGACGTCGACGGCACCCTCATCGACGAACGCCAGACGGTGCCCGACTCGGCGCGTGAGGCCCTGGTCGCGGCGGCCGAGGCGGGGAACAGACTCATGCTGTGCACGGGCCGCTCGATCCCCGAACTCTACCCGTGGCTGTGGGACCTCGGATTCACCGGGCTCGTCGGCGCCGCGGGCGCCTACGTGCGCGTCGACGAAGACGTGATCGCCGACAGACGGATCGACGCCGAGACGCTGCGGCGCTCGACGCAGGTCCTGCGCAGCCACGGGATCGCGTGGCTGTGGCAGGCGCCCGAGGTCTTCTACGCGTCCGACTCGTTCCTCGAAGCCTTCACCAGGCCCGACGAGGACGAAGACGACGCGTGGATGCCCTACAGGCGCCAGATCGCCCCCTACTTGGACTACGGCGAGCCCCGGTCCGCATCGAAGGCGACGTTCGTCCTTCCCCGCGGATCGGACATCACCATCGACGGCCTCGACCGCGCACTCGGCGACTCCCTGCGAGCGGATCCCGGAACCGTCCAGACGGGGGCCAGGGAGGTCGGAGAGATCCTCATAAGAGACGTGTCCAAGGCGACGGGGCTCGCCGACGTCGCCGCGTACTTGGACGTCCCGATCGCCGACACCGTCGCCATCGGGGATTCGACGAACGACATGGAAGTCCTCTCCGCGGCGGGCGTCAGCGTCGCGATGGGCAACGCGCACGACGACGTCAAAGCCGGAGCCGACATCGTCACCGACCCCATCGACGACGACGGGCTGGCGAAAGCTCTGACGAGGCTCGGCCTGGTCTGAAACGGCCGTCGGCCGGGCTCGAGCCGCGATGCCCGTTCGATTGCGGCACGGCTACCGCCGGCGACGAGGCTGGCGGCTGCGCCTGTCGACGGTGCTGGCTGCCCTTCGGCTGGCCTCACGCCGAGTGCACCGAGGGGAGGGTGACGGACACCGAGGTTCCCACTCCCAGGCGGGAGCTCATCTGCGCGGTCCCGCCGTGGCGTGCGACGATCGTCGCCACCAGCGCCAGGCCGAGGCCGTTGCCCGGATGCCCGCCGGAATTGCTCGCCCGGCTGAGCTCGTCCCAGACCGCGCCGACGTCCTCGGCGGGAATGCCGATACCGGTGTCCGCGACCTCGACGGTGACGGTCCCTTGGCCCTCCGAGCCTCGAATCTCGATGACGGATTCGGCGCCCGAGTATTTCGCGGCGTTCGAGACGAGGTTGTACACAGCCGAATAGAGCAGGTCGGCGTCGCCGGCCACATGCGAAAGCGGCCAGGGCGCCTCCGGGAAGCTCAGGGAGAACGATCTGCTTTCCCCGCGTGCGGCGAGCTCTTGGGCCACGGCGTCGACGGCGTCGCGCGCGGTCTCCTCCAGATCCACGTCCTCGATGTCGATCGGGGAGGTCTCCAGCTCGGAGAGTTTGCGCAGATCGGTCAACAGGCGGCTCATGCGCAAGGACTGCGCGGTGACGATCGACCAGCTCGGATCCTCGGCGTCGTGGCTGGCCGCGGCGGCTCGCAGCGCCGTCAGAGGATTCTTCAGCTCGTGGTCGAGGCGGCGGAGAAACTGGCGGTGGGATTGGCGCAGCTCTTCCTGGCCGGCTTTCAACCCGTCGGCGTACTCTCGTTTTCTGCCGCTTCGCCAGGCGAGGGCGATCCAAGCGCACAGGCTGAGAAACAGCCCGGCGGAGGCGAGCAGAGTCGGAAGCGGGAACTTCACAAGGAGGTAGCGGGACTCGCCCGAAAACCGCCACGCTACGGCGCCGCCGAGGCAGACGACCGCGGGCAGAAGCACGAAGACGAGCCTGCGCAGACGAATCCGTTTCATGCCCGCACCGCCCCGATGAAGCGGTATCCCACGGACGGCACCGTTTCGATGTAGGTCGGCTGGGTCGGGTCGTCGCCGAGGACCCTCCTGATCTCGCGGATGCGGTGGTCGACGGCCCGCGTCGATGAGGCGAAGTCGATTCCCCACAGCGCGGCCAGGAGCCGCTCGCGGGTGTGGAGTTCGCCGGGATGGGTCATGAGGTAGTCGAGGAGCATCGACGCCTTGGGGGTGAGCGTGACCTCGCGGGCTTTGAGGAAGACTCGCAATGCGACTCGGTCGAGCACGAGGTCGCCGCACACCAGCCGGTCAGCCGCCGAGTAGGGTTTGGGGGCCGCCGCCGTCCGCCGCAGGACGGCGCGGATGCGAGAGACCAGCTCCTGCGGGTCGAAGGGTTTTGAAAGATAGTCGTCCGCGCCCTCGTCCAGGGCCGCGGAGCGTTCGTAGGACTGGTCGATCTGCGTCAGAAGGATGATGGGGGTCCATCCGCCGCGGGCGCGTATCTCGCGCACGAGCTGGCGCCCGTCCAGTCGAGGCATCATGACGTCCGTGACGACGATGTCGGGGTTGATCTCATCGTGGACGTCGAGGCCTTCGGCGCCGTCGTGGGCGACTGCAACCGAGAAGCCGGAGCGTTCGAGATAGGGGGCGAGCGCGTCCGTGATGGCCGACTCGTCGTCGACCAGCAGGACCGTTTGCCGGTTGGTCGGCTTGTCGGCCATGTATTCCGTCCTCTCCGAACACGGCCGCGGTTGCGGAGGAGACGCCGCAACCGTGCCGTTCGTTTCGGCCGACCTCGCCGGCCTGTGTTGTCGGCTGAGCTCGTCGGCCTGCGTGGTCCGCCGAGATTGCCGGCTCGTGTTGTCCGGCCGACCTTATCACCGTGTCTGTGACTGTGCCGGCTCGCACGGCAGGACTTGGCCGGCCCCCGTGTCAGTCGGCCTTTTCGACCTTGTTATCGGAGCCGTTGTCGTTGATCTTGGGCCGCGAACCGTTCGCCCACTCGACCTCGTTGTCGGACCCGTTGAAGTCCACGGAGGAGACCCGCTCGACGAACACCTTGACGTTCGAACCCTGGATCGAGACCTTCTTCGCCGTCTTGGCGAGGACCTTCACGTCCGATCCGGTAACGGTGATCTGGTCGACGTTCTCCTTGACGTGGACGGTTCCGCCGGAGTTGGCGACGACCGCGTTCCCGCCGACGACGGTGGCCGCGGTGGCGTTCCTGTCGGCCGCCGCCTCCTTCCAATCGTCGTCGTCGACGGTCGTCCCGCCTTGCGCCGACGAACCGCCCTTCGAAGAGGCGCCCGCGGTCGAGCCGCCCTTCGAGTCCTTCGAGCTGCTCGACCCGCTGTCGGAAGCGATGTTCTGCTCGGAGTCCTTTCCGTCGGCCTTGTTGGAGACCCCGCCGGTGGCGGTGACGCTCTGATCGTTGTTGCCGGTGACAGTCACGCCCGGGCCCTTGCTCGCGGCGTCGTCCTTGACTTCAGCCTGGCAGGCCGCCGCGGCGAAAGCGAGGCAGGCTGTGAGCGCGAGTCCAGTGGTCTTCCACGTCTTCATTGCTTGTCCTTTCCTTGGGAGCCGTGACTCCGATCGATGCGAGGGCCGGCGCCCTGCTGCGCTTCAAGGCTATCGGGGCGATGTGGCAGGACGGTCGCCTCAGTGTCGCAGTTTCGAGACATCGAGGAAAGCGGCGAAATATCAGGGGAAACGCAAGATTGACAAAGGCTCCCGAACTTCCGAAAGGCCTTGTCGACGGGCTTCGTCGAATGTAGGGTGTCATGTATACAGGTTTTACATGCAATAGGCTCATTGGTTGAGGCGCATCGCTTGGGCGAGAGCGGCGTCGCAAGGCTCAACGAGCCCGAACGGGTCGTCAGCCGAAAAAATCAGACGAAAGCCGTTGCAGCGTAAAACCGCAAGCTTCCCCGACGGCGGGCGATTCGCACGGCGGGGGACCCGCAAAAACACAAGAGAAAGAACTGTTATGAGTCCTGTCAACACGAGCTCTTACGGCCCAGGCGGCCGTGGCTTTCACGGGGTGGTGACGGTCGGCCAGCGCGGTCAGGTCGCCATTCCGGCCAAGGCGCGCAGGGACTTGAGAATCGAGGCGGGTGCCCAGCTCGTCGTCCTGACCGACCCGAACGAAGGCATCGCGCTCATCCCGCTCGAGCTCCTTCTGAGCAAACAAGACAATCCCGTGGCGAGACTGGTCCGATCGATGCTCCCGGGGGTGATGCCGCCCGAGGGCGAAAACGAGGGCGACGGCGCCGGAAACTCGGACCGAACTGAGAACGCGGGCGATGCCGCGAATCCACTCGAAAGCAAAGTCAACGGCGACGAAGAGACCCCGAATGCGGGTGGTCCCGCCGGGAAGGTCGCCGACGGCGGCGGCGATTCACGATGAGCACGCGCATGTCGACCGATGCGCGCGGCTCGACCGGCGCGCCGGCAGTGGCGGTCGAATCCCTGACGAAGCGGTTCGGCGATCTTCTCGCCGTCGACGGCGTCTCCTTCGACGTCGCCGACCGTGAAATCTTCGGAATCATCGGCCCGAACGGGGCCGGAAAGACGACCCTCATGGAGTGCCTGGAGGGGCTCCAGCGCCGGACGTCGGGCGCCGCGCGGGTCCTCGGCGCCGATCCGGACGTCGCCGACCGCTCGTGGCGGGCGCGGGTGGGAGTCCAACTCCAATCCTCGGCTTTGCCGACGAGAATGAAAGTCGGCGAGGCCATCGACCTGTTCGGATCCTTCTATGAAAATCCCAGGGGCGCCGACGAGCTCATCGCCGAGCTCGGACTGTCCGGCAAGAAAAACTCCTACGTCGAAAAGCTCTCGGGAGGCCAGCGCCAGCGGGTGTCGATCGCGCTCGCGCTGGTGAGCCGGCCGGAGATCGTCTTCCTCGACGAACTGACCACAGCGCTGGACCCGCAGGCGCGGCTGGCGATGTGGGATGTGGTCCGCTCGATCCGAGACGCCGGATGCACCGTGGTCATGACCACCCATTACATGGAGGAGGCGGAGGCCCTGTGCGACAGGGTCGCGATCGTCGACCGCGGGCGGATCATCGCGCTCGACACCGTGCCGGGCCTCATCGCCGGGCTCGGCGGCGCGAACCTCGTGACTCTGAAGACCAGCCGGCCGGTCGGCCCTGAGATATTCGCGAACGTCGCCGGGGTCTCGAACGCATCGATCGACGGCCTGACCGTGAGGCTGCATTCGGCCGGCGGATTCCCGGGTGAGGCCGTCCGCGCCATAGAGGCCGCGGGCGCGGCTGTTGAAGACATTGAAACGTCGAAGGCCTCGCTCGAGGACGTCTTTCTCGCCCTGACGGGCCGCGCGATGAGGGAGGGGAACTGACATGCGCGTGTTTGTGAAAGTCCTCAAGACCACGGCCCTGCGCACGCTGCGCGAGCCGGCGAACGTCGTGTTCATGATCGCCTTCGCTCCGACGTTCATGCTGATCATGGGGCTGATATTCGGAAACGGCCCGAAGAAGGAGTTCGGCGGCCAGGGCTTCCTCGACGCGAACGTCACGGCCTTCCCCGGCATCGTCATCGCGATCGCGGCTGTCATCATCCTTCCCGTCGACCTCGTGACTCAGCGAGAGACGGGAGTGCTCAGGAGGTTCCGGGCGACGCCGCTTCGCCCGGCCGTCTACATGTCGGCGGATCTGACCGTTCGCGTGGCCCTGAGCCTGCTGTCGATAGCCTGCCTCTACGCGGTGGCGATCGTGGGATTCGGCGTCGGCGCCGATGCAGTGAGGGCAGTGAACGTCCTACTGGCTACGGCTCTGGGGCTGTGCGCGTTCATGGCGCTGGGCTACTTGTTGGCGGGGCTCTTGCCCTCCCAGGGCGCGGCGCAGGGGATAGGCAACATCCTCGTCTACCCCCTCATTTTCCTCTCAGGCGCGGCGGTTCCGCTTTCCCAGCTCCCGGAGGGTGTGGCCGCGGTTGCGAGATTTTCCCCGCTCACGCAGCTGACCTTTCTGACGAAGGGTCTGTGGGAAGGCGAGGGGTGGATCCAACACTGGGGGTCCGCAGCCTCGCTGATCGCAATGGGCGTGCTGTGCGGGGTTCTGGCGGCGCGGTGTTTCCGTTGGGAGAGATGACGGAAGCCAGTGACAGGGGCAGCGGAAACCGCTGCCCCTGTCACTGGCTGTTACCGGCTACTTGGCCAGCTTGGCGACCTGCACCGCAAGCTTCGACTTGCGGTTGGCCGCCTGGTTCTTGTGGATGACGCCCTTGGAGACGGCCTTGTCGAGCTTCCGGGTGGCCACCCGCAGGGCTGCCTCGGCGGTCTCGACGTCGCCGGCGGCGACGGCCTCGCGCGTCTTGCGCACGTAGGTCTTCAACTCCGACTTGACCGCCTTGTTGCGAAGGCGGCGCTTCTCATTGGTAAGAATGCGCTTCTTCTGCGACTTGATGTTTGCCACGTGCTCTACTTTCGGTTCAATCGCCCGGCGGCGATGTGTACACGGTCGGTGAGGGATTCGCCGCGGGCGGGACTGGGGAAGTGGGGTTCCCGTGGTACGCCCCCGACTGGACCACCACCCGACCAGGTGTGAAGTCCGAAAGCAGATACTACCAGATGTCAGCCGTGGCAAGCCCGGATGGCGGCGACGAGTTCTGTGAAGCGCGATCCATCCAGAGCGCCGCCCTCCCGCCTCACCCGTTCCGGACGCACGCACAGCAGCCGGTCGATGCGAGCTTCGGAGGGACGCCCCTTCGAATCCCAGCCGCCCGCCCCCACGTCCAGCCGGCGGCGCCCGCTGTGCGCCTCCCGCGCCGCGTCCCGATCGTGGTCCTTCGACGTCAACTGGGCGAAGACGATGCACGGCCCCGCCTCGGCCAGGACGACGACGGGGCGGTCCTTGCCCTGGGAACGGTCCTCTTCGAAGGGCACCCACGTCCACACGACTTCCCCGGGCTCGGGACGGCCGTCGTCGGCCGGCGCGTAGTCGAAGGCCGGCATGCCCAGGTCCTCCACCGAGTACGCCCTGGGCACGTCGCCGGGCCCGGGCAGTTGGGCGGGCGTCCGGGCGACGAGCACGGCGCGCCCCGCGGCCGATCCGCCGCGACCCGTGTCCCCGCTGGCGGCG
>NZ_KE951437.1 GCF_000466165.1 Actinobaculum sp. oral taxon 183 str. F0552 | reverse complement strand
CCGCCTCCCCAGGGCGGACGGCGCCCCGGCCCGCCCGCCCCGTCGACCCAGCCGGGGAGCTACGGGGCGGCTCAGGCCCCGACCGGACCGTACGCCGCCGGCGCCCCGGCCCCCCGTCAACCGTCCCCCTGGCAGCAGACGCCGGCCCCGGGGCCCTTCGCCGCGAATAGGCAGGACTACCGGCAGTGGACGCAGCCTCAGGCCGCGCCCCAGGCGGTCGGCTCCTACGCGGCGCCGCGATGGATCATGCCCAGCAGGTGGTCGGCCGGTCCCATCACCGCGTCCATCGTCATCGTCGTCATCTGCCTGGTCACCTTCGTCATCTCCATCGAGATCATCAGCGACGGACTCCAGAGGATAATCGACTCCGCCAACCGGCGCAGCAGCCTGGACTACCCGAATTCGCCGAAGCTCATGAAAGGGGCGCTCCTGGCCCTCGTCCCGGCGTTCGTCATCGGCCTGATCGTGTGGTCCATCGACCGTTGGGAGCCGGAGCCGGCCATCGTCTACGTCATCGCCCTCGGATGGGGCGGGGGAGTCTCGATCCTCATCGCGTTCTTCGGGAACCGCTGGTGGTCGGAGATGATCTCGCAATGGCAGCGGGAGTTCGGGTGGGACGGGAAGACCGTCCAAGTCCTCAAGATCGCCGTGGGGGCCGGGGTGGTCGAGGAGCTCGCCAAGGGCCTGGGAGTGCTCCTCGTCTTCTTCGTCCTGAAGAAATACGTCAACGGCCCCCTCGACGGCATCGTCCTCGGCCTGCTCACCGGAGTGGGCTTCGCCTTCACGGAGAACATCCTCTACTTCGGCAGGGCATCCATCGTCGAGGACTTCTACGAGTACGCCCAGCAGGAGATCCCGAAGGGCAGCACGGTCGGCTGGATCTTCCTGATGAGGGCCGTCCTCACCCCGTTCATCCACCCCTTGGCGACGGCTATCACGGGGCTGTTCGTCGGCATGGCGGCCACCCAGCGCAATCAGAACGCGTGCGCCGTCGTCTTCGGCTTCGTCGGCTATGTCCTGGCCGCCTTCCTCCACGGCCTCCACAACTACTCCAGCGTCGTGGGGTTCGCCAGCGAGCCGGGCCAGCGGATACTCCTCCAGCTTCCCCTGTACGTCGGCGCGGGGGCGCTGATCTACACGACGGCGCGGTTGCAGCGGCGGGCCACGCTCTGGGGGCTGGGCGAGTACGCGGCCGCGGGATGGGTGAGCCGCAACGAGATCGCCATGGTCATGAGCCTGTCGAACAGGAGGCAGGGCCGGGCGTGGGCCTCCGCCTCCGTCGCGAAGCGGGGCGGCGTGCCCGCCGACGGGCGTCGGGCCATGAAGAGGTTCCAGACGGAGCTCATCCAGCTCGGATACTCCCGCTCCGTCAACGTCGACAGGCGCACCGCCCACACGGCGGCGGCCAGGCGCCAGGAGATGGAGCACCTCGACCTGATCACCAGGCTTCGCAGGGTCTTCGCCGAAGTCCAGAAGCCGCCCCCGGCTCCGCCCGGGAGCCGCCCCTACCCCGCGGGTCCCCCCGGGCAGTGGCCGTACGGGGGAGTGCGATGAGCGCCGCCGCGCCGGACCCCGCAGCGCGGGCCATGGCCGAGCTCGACGCGGAGTGGACCGCCGCGCCCGACGGCGTCCTGGAACGCGAGGCGGCCCGAATCGTCGTCTTCGACCCGGACGGTCGGCTCCTGTTCATCCGCGGCCACGACGTCGACGATCCGGATCACAGCTGGTGGTTCACGGTCGGCGGCGGTGTGGGCGGGGAGGGCCTGCGCGAGGGCGCCCTGCGGGAGCTGCTCGAAGAGACCGGCCTGCGCCCGGCGCCCTCCAGGCTTGAGGGGCCGGTGCTCGTCCGGGACGCCACCTTCCGGTTCGCCCGCGAGGTCCGCAGGCAGCACGAGTGCTTCTTCCTCCTCAGGCTGGACGGCTCGGAGGCGGCGAGCGTCGTCGCGGGCTACGACCTGACCGCGATCGAACGCGAGGTCATCGACGAATACGCCTGGTGGTGGCCGCGGGACGTGCGGCGGGCCGAGTCCGCGGGCGAGGTCTTCTACCCTGTGGGCATCGCCGGCATGGCCGAGTCGTGGTGGAGTGGATGGGACGGGACGACGCCGCACGTCGCCGAGGCCTAGCCGGCGTCGGGACCGGCCGCCGGGCCGCGACGCCGTCCCCGGCCGCGTTCCCCGCACCCGGTACAATGCCCGTTGTACATCCGACGAATACGAGGAGCAAGCGTGTCAGGACACTCCAAGTGGGCCACGACCAAGCACAAGAAGGCGGCCAACGACGCCAAGCGCGGCAAGCTGTTCGCCCGACTCATCAAGAACATCGAGGTCGCCGCGCGCACGGGAGGCGGCGATCCCGCAGGCAATCCGACGCTCTACGACGCCATCCAGAAGGCCAAGCGGAATTCCGTTCCGGCCGACAACATCGATCGCGCGGTCAAGCGGGGATCGGGCGACGGCGCCGACGCGGTCACCTACGAGTCGGTCACCTACGAGGGCTACGCCTCCGGCGGCGTGGCCGTGCTCATAGAATGCCTGACCGACAACCGCAACCGCGCGGCCTCGGAGGTGCGCGTCGCCCTCACCCGCAACGGGGGGCAGCTCGCCGACCCCGGCTCGGTGGCCTACCTCTTCGCGCGCAAGGGCGTGGTCGAGGTGCCCGCGGCCGAGGGGGTGGACGAGGACGGCATCCTCACCGCGGTCTTGGACGCGGGCGCCGACGAAGTCGCGGACGACGGCGACTCCTACTCCGTCTACTCCGACGCCAAGGACGTCGTGGCCGTGCGCACGGCGCTCCAGGAGGCGGGCATCGAATACGACTCCGCCGAAGTCCAGTTCGTCCCCTCCATGAAGGTCGAAGTCGACGCCGACGGTGCGCGCAGGGTCCTCAAAGTCCTGGACGCCCTGGAGGACTGCGACGACGTCCAGAACGTCTACTCCAACGTCGACATCCCCGACGCCGTCCTGTCCCGGATCCAGGCCGAGGACTGAGCGGGATCGTGCGCATCCTCGGCGTCGACCCCGGGCTCACCCGCTGCGGCATGGGCGTCGTCGACGCCGGTCCGGGACGGCGGGTGCGCCTCGTGGAGGCGAAGACGGCGCGCTCTCCGGCCGACATGGCCCCGCACAGGCGGCTGCTGATGATCGCCGACGCGCTCGAGGCGGTCATGGCCGAGCACCGGCCGGACGCGGTCGCGGTCGAGCGGGTCTTCGCCCAGTCCAACGTCCGATCGGTGACGGGGACCGCCCAGGTGGCCGGCGTCGTCATGCTCGCCGCCGCCCGCGCGGGCCTGCCCCTGGGCATGCTCACACCCTCGGAGGTCAAGGCCGCGGTCACCGGCAACGGCCGGGCCGGCAAGCGCCAGGTCCAGACGATGGTCCAGCGCATCCTGGGCTTGGCCGAGCCTCCGCGCCCGGCCGACGCCGCCGACGCGCTCGCCGTCGCCGTCGCCCACGCATGGAGGTCCGGCCCGCGCGCCGAACCGGACCGCGCCCAGCACGGAGGCGCCGGAACCCTGCCGCGCGCCACGGGACGCGACCTCACGCCGGCCCAGAGGATGTGGGCCGGCGCCGAGCGCATGTCGCGGCGCCGCGGCGCCGTCGCCCCCGGCGGGGGACGGGGCGTGTAGGCTTGGAGCGTCAAACAACCGTTCGAGGAGGGTGAATGATCGCCACCGTGCGGGGAACGGTCGTGGCCCTGGGGCCGGCGTCCGCCGTCGTCGAGGCGTCCGGCGTGGGCTACGCCGTGCAGGCGACCCCGTCGACTCTGGCGGGGCTGCGCGAGGGCGTCGAGGTCCTGCTGCACACGTCCCTCGTCGTGCGCGAAGACTCGATGACCCTCTTCGGCTTCGCCGACCGCGACGAACGCGAGGTCTTCGAGGTCCTCCAGTCGGTGTCCGGCGTCGGCCCGCGGCTGGCGCTGGCGATGCTCGCGACCCTCGCCCCCGACGCCCTGCGCCGCGCCGTCGCCTGCGGGGACGTCGCGGCCCTGCAGAGGGTCCCCGGCATAGGCAAGAAGGGCGCGCAGCGCCTGGTCCTGGAGCTGGGGGCCAAGCTCGGCCCCGAACGCGGCGGGCGCGCGGATCCGGGGGAGTCCGCGGCCGTCTCGGGAGACGTCGTCGAGGCCCTCGTCGGCCTGGGGTGGAGCGAACGGGACGCGGCCGCCGCCGTGGCCGAGGCCGGTGGGGACTCGCCGGAGGCCGGCCTGCCCGAGCTGTTGCGGGCGAGCCTGCGGGTCCTGGGCGCCAGGAGGTGAGCCGTGTCCGCAGACTTCGACGTCGTCGACCCCGGGGCCTCGGAATCCGAGCGGGCCGCCGAAGCCGCCCTGCGCCCGAGCCAGCTCAGCGAATTCGTGGGGCAGAGGACCGTGCGGGAGCAGCTCTCGCTCGTGCTGCAGGCCGCGGTCGGGCGGGGCCGGACCCCCGACCACGTCCTCCTCTCCGGGCCGCCGGGGCTGGGGAAGACGACGCTGTCGATGATCATCGCCCACGAGGTCGGCGGAGCCCTGCGGCTGACCTCCGGGCCCGCCATCCAGAATCCCGGCGACCTGGCGGCCGTCCTCTCCTCGCTCCAGGAGTCCGACGTCCTCTTCATCGACGAGATCCACCGCCTGGCTCGCACCGCCGAGGAAATGCTCTACCTGGCCATGGAGGACTTCCGGGTCGACGTCATGGTCGGCAAGGGGCCGGGCGCCACGTCGATCCCCCTGCCGCTCCCGCCCTTCACCGTCGTGGGCGCGACGACTCGCGCGGGTCTGCTCCCGGCGCCGCTGCGCGACCGCTTCGGCTTCACCGGCCACCTCGAATACTATTCGGACGGCGAACTGGCGACGATCGTCACGAGGAACGCCGTCAAGCTCGGAGCCGACCTCGACTCCGAGGCCGCGGAGGAGATCGCCTCCCGGTCGCGCGGGACGCCGCGCATCGCCAACAGACTGCTGCGCCGCGTGCAGGACTGGGCCCAGGTCAGGGGCACGGGGCTGCTCGATCTGCGTGCCGCCCGTGCGGCGCTCGACGTCTTCGAGGTGGACGGGCGCGGCCTGGACAGGCTCGACCGGGCCGTCCTGGACGCCGTCTGCCGGCGCTTCGGCGGCGGGCCCGTGGGGCTGGCGACTCTCGCGGTCGCCGTGGGGGAGGAGCCCGAGACCGTCGAGACCGTGGTCGAGCCCTACCTCGTGCGGGAGGGCTTCCTCGTGCGAACCCCGAGGGGGCGGGCCGCGACGCCCCTGGCCTTCGAGCACCTGAACCTCCCCGCTCCGGCCTCCGGGGACACTCTCTTCACCTGAGAGGCGTCGCCGGGCGCCTCTCGGCTTCGGCGCATGCGGGCTCCGACGGCGCCTGCGCCCGAACCGCGCCCGGGACTCCGCGGCTCGGGCGCAGGCGCGGCTGCCGCGGTGCGGAGGAGTCCGCTTTCCGTCCGGCGCGCATCGTGAGTACACTGGTGCGGTACGTGTCCGCACAATCTGAGGAGTCTCTGTGCCCAAAAACGCGACCACGCTGGTCTTCCTGGGGCTGATGGTCCTGATGCTCGTCTGGATGGGCTATTCGGGCCGGAGGGCCCGCGCCAAGATGGCCGCCCAGCGCGAGTCCCTCATCGAGGTCGGCGCGAACATCATGACGACGGCCGGCTTCTACGGAACGATCGTCGACATCGACGGCGACGCCATCACCCTGCAGAGCCCGGCCGGCGACGAGACCGTGTGGAATCGCCAGGCCATCGCCAGGCTCGCCGAGCTCCCGCTCGCCGAGGACGCCGACGAATCCGAACCGGACGAGGACGGCGGACAGGAGCCCCTGGCCGACGCCGACGATCTCCGCCCGGAGGCTTCCGGCGCCGAGGATGGCGAAGGCGATCCGCAGTCAGGCGAGGATCGCGAGGCTTCCCCGGCCCCCTCGAAGTGACCCGCCGCACGTCAGCCACACTCTCACCGACACGGAATCGAACACGCATGGCATCGCGTAGCAATCGCTCCGGCGGCACCGCTCTTCCCAAACGCCGCCTCATCCTCCTCCTCGTCCTCATCGCCGCACTGCTGGCCACGCTGGCCGTCGGCTCGCGGGGCGGCAAGTCCCGGTGGGCTCCCGAGTTCGCCCTGGACCTGCAGGGAGGGACTCAGATCATCCTCACCCCGGTCACGACCGACGGATCGGACATCAGCCGGTCGGACGTCAACCAGGCCATCCAGATCATCCGCCAGCGTGTGGACGCCTCCGGCGTCGCCGAGGCGGAGATCAACTCGCAAGGAGGGCGCAACATCGTCGTGGGGCTGCCGGGCAATCCGTCCGAGGAGACCCGCAACCTCGTCAAGACCTCCGCCGTCCTGCGCATGCGGCCGGTTCTGCAGGTCAGCGGCTTCAACACCCCTCTCACGCCCTCCATCGTCTCGCAGATCGAGGCGGCCCGGGCGAAGGCCTCTCAATCCCAGTCCTCCGGCGCAGCCTCGCCCTCCCCTTCGCCCTCGGCCTCCTCGCCGTCCGCGAAGGCTCCGGCCACTTACAGCCCCCAGGAGCTCAAGGCGCAGGCCGCCAAATACGCCGACGCCGACGGGGACGGGAAGATCTCCGACACCCCCAAGGCCTCGGGGAACGCGTCCAAGAACGGTACGCCGGCCAACGCCTCCGATCCGGGGTGGATCACCGAGAAGACGAACTACGACGCCTACATGCTCGACTGCTCTAAGAAGGAGAGCGCCTCGGTCGGCAGGGCCACCGACCCCAAGAAGGCGCTCGTGGCCTGCGATCCGACGACCAAGGCTAAGTACATCCTCGGCCCGGCGGAGATCGAGGGGACCCAGCTCACCCAGGCGTCCTCGGGGATCAACCAGCGCGGCCAGTACGCGGTGTCCATACGCTTCAACTCCTCCGGGACGAAAACCTTCGACGCCGTCACCCAGCGTCTCGTCCGCCTCCAGTCGCCCAGGAACCAGTTCGCGATCGTCCTGGACGGCAACGTCATCTCGGCGGCCGCGCCGTCTTCGCGCATCTCCAACGGCAGCGCGGAGATCACAGGCGGCGGAATCAACGCCAAGACGTCCAAGACCCTCGCCAACCAGCTGAGCTTCGGATCGCTGCCCCTCCAGTTCAATGTGCAGTCCGAGGAGCAGATCTCCGCCACGCTCGGCTCCGAGTCGCTCAGGGCGGGCCTGATGGCCGGGGCGATCGGCGTCGTCCTCCTGGCTCTGTACCTGCTGTGGACGTACCAGGGCCTGGGGGTCGTGGCGATCGGCTCCGTCGCCCTGGCGACCGGGCTCTCCTATTTCATCGTCTCCCTCCTGTCCTGGACCATCGGATACCGCCTGTCCATGGCCGGGGTCGTCGGATTCATCATCTCCATCGGCATCACCGCGGATTCCTTCATCGTCTTCTTCGAGCGAATACGCGACGAGATCCGTGAGGGCCGGTCGCTGCGCTCGGCCGTCTGGCACGGGTGGCACCGCGCCAAGCGGACGATCTACGTCGCCGACGGGTGCAACCTCCTGTGCGCGGTCGTCCTGTACTTCCTGGCCGTCGGCTCGGTGCGGGGCTTCGCCTTCACGCTCGGGCTGACGACCATCCTCGACCTCGTCGTCGTCATCATGTTCACCTATCCGGTCATGGCCCTCCTGGTCCGCAGGAAGTTCTTCGGCGAGGGCCACAGGTTCTCGGGCATGAGCGCCGAGATGCTGGGACACGAGCCCCGGTACCGCGGACGCGGCCGCAGGTTGGCCGACTCCCGCTCTTCCCGCGCCTCTCGCGCCTCCGACGCGCCGAGCGGAGGGGACGGCGCGGACGAGGGCGAGGAGGCGCAGAGCTCGGGGCTGTCCCTGGCCGAGCGGAAGGCCTTGGCGCGCAAGATGGCGCGCAACGGCGACGCCCGGCATGCGGACGGCGGCTCGTCTGCTAGGAGAGAGGAGGAACTCTGATGGCTAAGGGCGCACTCGGAAACGACCTGTACACGGGGCGCCGGTCCTTCCCCTTCATTCAGAAGAGGAAGGTCTGGTTCGCCATCGCGCTGGCCCTCGTCGCCCTGTCGATCCTCACGCTCGCGACCCGCGGGCTCAACCGCGGCATCGAATTCACCGGCGGCTCCCAGTTCACGGTGTCGGGAACGAAGGACACGAGCCAGGCGGCCGCGGCGAAGATCCTCAGGGAGAAGGCCGGCGACGACGCGGCCAGGGTCGTCCGGGTCGGCGGCTCGACGATCCGGGCCCAGACGACCGCCTCGGATCTGGGCAGCGCCAAGACCCAGTCGATACGCGAGGACTTCGCCCGGGCCTACGGCGTTCCGGTCAACCAGGTGGCGGCGACGTACGTCGGGCCCCTGTGGGGGCAGGACATCTCCTCGAAGGCGCTCCAAGGCTTCGTCGTCTTCCTCGTCGCGGTGGCGATAGGCCTCACCCTGTACTTCAGGAGCTGGCGCAACGCCGCGGGGGCCATCATCGCCCTCTTCAACGACCTCGTCATCACCGTCGGCGTCTACGCGGTGTTCGGCTTCGAGGTCACGCCGTCGACCGTCACCGGCCTGCTGACGATCCTCGGGTACTCCCTCTACGACACCGTCGTGGTTTTCGACAAGGTGCGCGAGAACTCCCAGAGGCTTCTGTCCCAGACCGCCTACACCTTCGCCGACTCGGTGAACCTGGCGGTCAACCAGACGCTCATCCGGTCGCTCAACACGTCGATCACGAGCATCCTCCCGGTCGCCTCGATCCTCTTCATCGGCACCACCCTCTTGGGGGCCGGGACCCTGAGGGACCTGTCCCTCGTCATGTTCGTCGGCCTGATCCTGTCGACTCTCTCGTCCATGTTCGTCGCCTCGCCGATCGCCGTTCAGCTCGCAGAATTCGATCCCAAGGTCCGCGAGCACACCAGGCGAGTCGAGGAGGCGCGCAAGGAGCGCCAGGCCCGTCGGGACGCCCGGATAGCGGCCGGAGGCGACCCGGACGAGGACGATTCGGACGATCTGGCCGCCATCGGCGGAGTCATCCGGGAACCGGGCCGTCACCTGGGCTCCCTGGCTCAGCCGAAGCGCAAGAACAGGAATAAGAAGTGAGCCAAGAATCCGCGTTCCCCCGGGACGCCGTCGCACTCGTCGAGTCGCACCTGCGCGAAGTCGAGGACTTTCCCGCCCCCGGCGTCCTGTTCCGGGACATCACACCGCTCATCGCCGATCCGGCCGCCTTCAAGGTCCTCATCGATACGATCGCCGACCGCTATCGGGGGACGATCGACGCCGTCGCGGGCTTGGAGTCCAGGGGTTTCATCCTCGCCGCGCCGCTCGCCGTGGACCTCGGCGTCGGCATGCTGACCGTGCGCAAGGCCGGCAGACTCCCCGGTCCGGTCGTCGGCGTCGACTACGACCTGGAGTACGGGTCGGCGAGGATGGAGCTCCAGCCCTTCACCGTCGTCGACGGCCAGCGGGTGCTCGTCATCGACGACGTGCTGGCCACAGGCGGGACCGCGAGCGCGGCCTTCGAACTCATCGAGCGCTCCGGGGGCCTGCCGACCGAGCTGTGCGTCCTCATCGAGCTGGAGGGGTTCGGCGGCCGCGAACGGCTCGCGGGCCGCCGGGTCGACGCCGTCCTCACCTACTGAGCCCGTCTGCGATTGAGGCCGTGCGCTTAAGCGCACGGCCCGCTTGCGCGCGCCGCGTATGATTGTCGTCGAGGAGGGTTTGACATGAGCGAAACGAGTCCTCGCGTCAGGTCGCGTTTGAGCTGGCTCGCCGGCAGGCCGGGGCCGGAGATCCCCTGGGCGATGGAGCCGCTCATGCGCGCCCTGGGAACGAAGAGCGTCGACAAGTCCCGGATCATCCACGCCTACCGGGTGGCCGAGGGATGCCATGCCGGGCAGGTCCGCAAATCGGGCGAGCCCTACATCACCCACCCCGTCGCGGTGGCGACGATTCTGGCCGAGCTCGGCATGGACGAGGACACGATCGTCGGGGCGCTCCTCCACGACACGGTCGAGGACACCGACTACACCCTCGGGGATCTGTCCCGCGAGTTCGGTTCGACGGTGGCCACGCTCGTCGACGGCGTGACCAAGCTCGACAAAGTGGAGTACGGCGAGGCGGCCGCCGCCGAGACCGTCAGGAAGATGGTCATCGCGATGTCGAAGGACATCCGGGTCCTCCTCATCAAGCTGGCCGACCGACTCCACAACGCCCGGACCTGGAAGTACGTCTCGGCCGAGGGGGCCAGGCGGAAGGCCCGCGAGACCCTGGAGATCTACGCACCCCTGGCTCACCGCCTGGGCATGAACTCGATCAAGTGGGAGTTGGAGGACCGCTCCTTCAAGATCCTCTATCCCGCCGTCTACGCCGAGATCGAGCACCTCGTCGCCGACCGCACTCCCGAACGCGAGGCCTACATCCTGGAGATCAAGGAGCTCCTGGAACGCGAGTTGAAGACGGCCCGCATCAAATGCACGATCACCGGGCGGCCCAAGCACTTCTATTCGATCTACCAGAAGATGATCCTGCGGGGGAAGGACTTCGAGGACATCTACGATCTGGTCGGGGTGCGAGTCCTGGTCGAGACCATCCCGGACTGCTACGCCGCCTTGGGCATCGCGAACACGGTCTTCACCCCGATCCAGGGGCGGATCAAGGACTACATCTCCACGCCGAAGTTCAACTTCTACCAGTCGATCCACACCACCGTGATCGGCCCCGGGGGGCGTTCCCTGGAGATCCAGATCCGCACGTACGAGATGCACCGGCGCGCGGAGTACGGGGTGGCCGCCCACTGGCGGTACAAGGAGAACGCGGGGGCGGCCAAGGGACGGGTCGCCGAGGCCTCCGCGGAGGAGACCCAGCTCAACTGGCTTCGCCAACTCGTCGACTGGCAGCGGGACACCGCCGACCCGACCGAGTTCCTCGACTCCCTCCGCTACGAGATCTCGGGCAACCAGGTCTACGTCTTCACGCCCAAGGGCGAGGTTCTTCAGCTGCCCATGGGATCGACTCCCGTGGACTTCGCCTACGCCGTCCACACCGAAGTCGGGCATCGCACCGTCGGCGCCCGCGTCAACGACAGGCTCGTCACCCTCGACCACCGCTTGGAGTCCGGTGACACGGTCGAGATCATCACGGCGAAGAATCCCGAGTCCGGGCCGTCCCCGGGGTGGCTGGACTTCGTGGCCTCCCCGCGCGCCCGTACGAAGATCAAGGCGTGGTTCAAGCATTCGCGACGCGAAGAGTCCGTCGAGTCGGGCAAGGACAAGCTCGCCAAGGCGATCCGGCGCAAGAACCAGCCCGTTCAGCGCCTCATGAGCCACGACACTCTCAAGGGCATCGCCCAGGACCTGAACCGCAACGACGTCACGGACCTGTATGCGGCGATCGGCGAGGGCGCGGTCTCCGCGGAGACCGTCGTCCGCCACCTCATCCTCTCCCAGGGCGGCGAGGCCGGGGTCGAGGAGACGCTGTCCGAGGCGGTCACGCCCACGCGCATCGCCCACAGGCCCGCGCCCAGCGGCGATGCCGCCGTCGTCGTCCAGTCCATGGACTCCGGCGACGTCCTCGTCAAACTCGCGAAATGTTGCACTCCCGTGCCTCCCGACGCGATCGTCGGGTTCGTCACGCGGGGCAACGGCCTGTCGGTCCACCGGGCGGACTGTCCGAACGTCTCCTCCCTCAAGCGCGAGCCGGAGCGCTTCATCCCGATCGCGTGGGCGGAGGGGTCGGATGCCGTGTTCCTCGTCCACGTCCAGATCGAGGCGCTCGACCGCCACGGACTGCTCACCGACCTGTCGCGGGTCCTCTCGGAGCACGGAGTCAACCTCCTCCAGGGGAACATGATGACGACCAAGGAGCGCGTCGCCAAGGCGAGCTTCGTCTTCGAAATGGCCGACCCCGACTATCTCGACAGGCTCCTGCGCGAGCTGCGCAAGGTGGAGGGGGTCTTCGACGCCTATCGGGTGACTGGGTCCAAGAAGGGCAGCGAGCGCCGGATCGACGCCTAGCCCGCGGCCCGCGCGGTCAGGGGCGGCGGGCGTCGTCGGCCCGCGAGCCTGCCGAGCCGACGGGCCGTCCGGTTTCGCGGAAGGCGGTTCGCTCCACGTAGTCGGCCAGGCCGTCCACGCATCGGCGCACGAAGGGAGCGTTCCTCCGCCTGCCTTCCAGCTCGCACTGGTCGCGCAGCTCTTCGATGCCCAGGCACGAGTGCAGGAGTCCGAGAACGCACTCGATCGCGGTGTCCGGCCTTTCGATGGCTAGGAGGTCGTAGGCCGTCCTCGCCGGGCTGGGGACGGCGTGGCCGCCCATGCGCACCGCGAATTCTCCGGGAAGCTCCGCCCGGTGGACGACGGGCGGCCGTGAGTGGGTCGGGTGGGCGGCGCACAGCCGCATCACCCTGCCCGACGGCCAGAGGCCGGTGTGGATCCAGAAGGCCGTGAGCGTCGCCGGGACGGCGCCGCGGGGGAGGAGAGGGCAGACGAGCCATGCCCGCAGCCCCGGCGTCGACGAGAGGTCTCGCGGGCACACCTTTCCGGGCGCGTACTCGACGGCCAGGCCGTCGCGGACGAGCGTCTGGTCTTCGTGTGCGAGAGTCGAGTTGCGCCACGTGTACATGCATACGTGTATACACGAGAAGCGCGGCCGGCGCTGTCTGGCGCCGGCCGCGGGGGCACGTCGATCGACGTCTGGAGGGGATCAGAGATCGCTGGTGACCTGGGCGAGCCAGGCTTCGCGGGCGGTGCGCGCCTCTCTCAGCTCCTTGATCTTCTCGGCGTCGCCGGCGGCTTCGGCTTCCGCTATCTCGACGTCCAGCTCGGCGATCAGGGCCTCCAGCTGGGCGGCCATGCCGCTGGACCGCTGCTTCTTCTGCGGATCGGTGCGGCGCCACTGCTCGGCCTCCGCCCGGCGTATCTCGTCCTCGATCTCCCGCAGGCGCCCCTCGACTCGCCGATAGTCGGAGCGGGGAACCATTCCGATGTCCTCCCAGCGGTCCGCGATGTCCCGGTACGCCGCTCGGGCGGCGTCGACGTCGTCGACCGGCAGGAGGGCCTCGGCCTCCTCCAGGAGGCCGAGCTTGGCCTGCAGGTTGGCTGCGAATTCCTGGTCGACGGCGCTGTGGTGGGCCGAGCGCGCGGAGAAGAACACTTCGCGGGCGGCCATGAACCGCTCCCACAGTCTGTCGTCGTCCTTCTTGGATGCGCGCCCTGCGGCCTTCCACTCGTCCATGATCCGGCGCATCTCGTTGCTCGTCTCCCGCCAGTCCGTCGAATGCGCGATCTCCTCGGCGCGGGCGATGAGCCGCTCCTTGGCGGCGACGACCTGGCTGCGCTGCGCGTCGAGCCTGTGGAAGTAGGCGCGGCGGGCGTCTTCGAAGACCTTCCTGGCGTGCGACAGGCGCTTCCACAGGGCGTCGCTCGTCGGCTTGTCGATTCGGGGGCCGGACTTCTGCGCCTGCCGCCACCGTTCGAGCAGATCCATGAGTTCGGCGCGCGTGTCACGCCAGTTGATCGGCGTGTCCACGGAGTCGGCGATCTCTTCGGCGCGGGCGACGATCGCCTCCTTCTCGGCCAGCGCGGCCGCCCTGATCTGCTGGCGTTTGGCCTGGTATTCGGCGCGGCGTTCGTCGATCCGCGCGTGGAGGCCGGCGGCTCGCGTCCGCAGGGCCTCGATGTCTCCGACCGCGGAGGGCTCGACGAGTTGTTTTTCGAGGGTCTTCAGAGCGGAAGCGGATTCGTCCGGGCTCACCGTCTCGATGCGGGTGGCGATGAGATTGAGTTGCGCTCGGAGGTCGAGGTAGCGGCGAACGTAGATCGCCAGGGCGTCTTTCTTGGAACCGCCTGCGGCGTACTGCCCGACTATCCGTTCGCCGTCGCCCGAGCGAACCCAGACGTTTCCCTCCTCGTCCACGCGGCCCCAGGCGGCGGCCTGCGCAGCGGCTGCGTCGTTGAGCGGTGCGGGCGGGCGGGCGAGGGAGGCGGGG
>NZ_KE951436.1 GCF_000466165.1 Actinobaculum sp. oral taxon 183 str. F0552 | reverse complement strand
GCTCTTCCGATCTGGCCGGCCTCCTGCGCCTGGCGGCCCTCCTCCGCCCTCCTCCGGCTCGGGAGGCGCCCGGTCGGCCGCCGCGGCGGCCTCACGGCGCCCCGATCGTCTCGAGGATGACCGGCGCCAGCTCGGTGACGTCTCCCGCCCCGACGGTCAGGACGAGGTCGCCGGGAGCGCACCGGGAGGCGATGGCTCGGGCGGCCTCCAGCCGGTCGGCGACGTACTGGCCCGCGCCGGCCATGTGCGAGGTGATGAGGTCGCCCTCCACGCCGTCGACCGGGTCCTCCCGCGCGCCGTAGACCGAGGTGACGACCACGTCGTCGGCCAGGCCGAGCGCCCGGGCGAACTCCCGAGCGAACTCCCGGGTGCGCGAGTACAGGTGCGGCTGGAACAGCACCCTGACGGCGCCGTCGCCGACCACGTCGCGGGCCGTGCGCAGAGTCGCCTCGACTTCCGTGGGATGGTGGGCGTAGTCGTCGACCACCCTCACCCCCGAGGCGACGCCTCTCAGCTCGAAGCGCCGTCCGGTCCCGGCGAAGCCGGCCAAAGCGGCGGCCATCTCCCGCCTGCCGAGGCCCAGCTCCACCCCGGCCGTCCAGGCGCCCGCGGCGTTGAGGAGGTTGTGCTCGCCGACCACGCCGAGCTCGATCGTGACCGCCCCGTCGCCGTCGTCGACCTCTCCGGAGATCCCCGAGGGGCCGCGGTCCGCGGCGCCCAGGCGGACGTGGCGCTCGACCCCGTCGACGCCCTGGCCGCGGCCGTAGGAGACCGCCCGTATGCCTTCCGAGACTGCCTGCGCGGCCAGGCGGCGCGCACCGTCCGAATCGGCGCAGACCACGAGGAGCCCGCCGGGCACGATGCGCCGCGCGAAGTCCGCGAACGCCTCCTCGAAGGCCTCCCGGCTGCCGTAGTGGTCGAGGTGGTCGGGCTCGACGTTCGTCACGAGCGCCAGGCGGGGGGCGTAGTTGAGGAAGGACGCGTCGGATTCGTCCGCTTCGGCGACGAAGATCCGCCCGCCGCCGAGACGGCCGCCGCCTCCGACCCCCATGACGGTGCCCCCGATCGCCCACGAGGGGTCCAGGCCCAAGCCGTTCAGCGCGGTGGCGATCATCGCCGATGTGGTGGTCTTGCCGTGGGCCCCGGCGACGGCCACGAAGTCGCGGCCCGCGGCCGCCAACGCGAGGGCCTGGGACCGGTGCAGGATCCTCTGCCCCCGGCGGCGCGCGACGGCGAGCTCGGGATTCGACTCGCGTATGGCCGAGGAGACGACGACGGTCGCCTCCGGCGGGACGTTGGCGGCGTCGTGGCCGACGGCGACGGCCAGGCCCTCCTCGGCCAGGCGCCGGGTGACCTGGGACGCCTTGGCGTCCGAGCCGGACACGCGCGCTCCCTCGTCGGCGAGCAGTTCGGCGACGACGCTCATGCCCGCGCCTCCGATTCCGATGAAGTGGTAGGCGTTCATCCCTTCTCTCCCCCTATCCGGACGGCGAGGTCGGCGAGCCGCTCGGCGGCGTCGACGTGGCCCAGGCCGCGGCTGGCCGCCGCCATGGCCTCCAGGCGGGCGGCGTCGCCCACGAGCGGCAGGACGTCCCTCTCGAATGCGGTCAGATCGAAATCCCGGTCGCGCACGAGCGCGGCTCCGCCCGCGGCCACGACGTCGGCGGCGTTCCTCTCCTGCTCCCCGTTGCCGATGGGCAGGGGGACGAAGAACCCCGGCAGGCCCAGGGCGCACAGCTCGGCGACGGTCCCCGCGCCGGAGCGGCACAAGACGAGGTCGGCGGCCGCGTAGGCCTCCTCCATGCCCCGGAGGAGGTAGTCGACCACGCGGTATCGCCCGTATCCGCCGGCCTCCCGGAGGGCGGCCCTGACGGCGCCGTCCTTGCCGCGCCCGGTCAGGTGCAGGATCTGCACGCCCGCCCGCCGGATCGCGGGAAGGCCCGAGGTCAGGACGTCGTTGAGATGCAGGGCCCCGAGGGAGCCTCCCGTGACGAGGAGCGTGGGGAGGCCGGGATCCAGGCCGAACCGCTCGGCGGCGCGCAGGCGCGGCGCGTCCGCGCCGCGCGCCCGGGTGCGGGCGAGGTCGGCGATCGCCGGGCGCAGGGGGAGCCCGACGGTCTGCGTGACGCCGGCTCTGGCGGCCAGCGGCGTCGAATCGAAGGTGAGCGCCACGGCCTCGGCGAAGCGGGCCCCGTAGCGGTTGGCCAGGCCCGGCTTGGCGTTCTGCTCGTGGACGACCACGGGGACGCCGAGGGCCTTCGCCGCCCGGTAGACCGGCGTCGAAGCGTACCCGCCGAAGCCGATGACGGCGTCGGCCCCGGCCTTCCCGAGGATCTCGGTCGCCTGGGCGACGGCCCGGCGGTAGCGGACGGGGAAGCGGAGCATGTCCATGTCGGGGCGCCGCGGGAAGGGGACGCGGACGATCGTGGACAGCTCGACGCCCGCTTCGGGGACGAGGTCGGCCTCCAGCCCCTCGGACGTGCCGACGGCGCGGACCGCGCCCCCGCGCTCCCGCAGGGCGAGGGCAGTGGACAGGAGGGGGTTGACGTGGCCGGCGGTGCCGCCGCCGGCCAGGACGAAGCTCAGGCTCATATCGGCTATCCCTTCACGACGGCTCTGGCCCGGTAGGCGAGTCTCCTGGGGACTCGGAAGGAGGCCCGCACTCCGGGGGCGTCCATGGCGCACGCCACGGCGAAGCCGACGGCCAGCAGGCAGGCGACGACGGCCGACCCCCCTTGCGAGACGAGGGGCAGCGGGACCCCGAAGACGGGCAGCACGCCGGTGACGACGAGCATGTTGGCTATCGCCTGGCCGCACATCCACACGGCGATGCCGCCGCACGCCAGCGAGGCGAAGCGCGAGGGGTGCGCCAGGCAGATCCTCACCAGGCCCCATCCGAGCACGATGAACATCGCCACGACGACGAGGCAGCCGAACATGCCGAGCTCCTCTCCGATGACGGCGAAGATGAAGTCGTTCTGGGCCTCGGCCAGGTTCCCCGGCCACTTCTCGATTCCCGTGCCCAGGCCGCCTCCCGACAGTCCGCCCGAGCCGAAGGCCCACAGGGCGAAGTCGGCCTGCGTGGGGTTGAGCGCGTCCGGCTGGCTGAGCAGCGTGTCCAGGTACTCCTTGATCCGGGTGAGCCGGGACGGGTTCACGGCCACGAGCACGGCGGCCCCGAAGACCCCGAGCCCGCCGATCCACATGAAGTACCGTCCGGGCATGCCCGCCAGCCAGAAGATGCCCGCACAGATAAGGGCGAAGACCATGGCGGTCCCCATGTCGAAGCCGGCCAGGACCGCGGCCAGGGCGGCGATCGCCCCCGTGCCGACGGGCATGGTGTAGCGCCCGCGCAGATGCGCCGGCCACGGCCACCACGTCGGCAGGAGGAACGAGGAGATCCGCCAGTCGTCCCGTCGCATTCCGCCGAGCCGGGCGGCCAGCCAGAGGATCGTGGCCAGCTTGAGGAACTCGGAGGGTTGGACGCGAATGGGCCCCAGGCTGATCCAGTTCGTGTTGCCCGCCACCGCGCTTCCCAGGGGGGAGAGCACGGCCAGCTGGAGGAGGATGCCGCACACGAAGACCGCGTCGGCCATGCGCTCGTACAGGCGCAGCGGGACGAAGGCCGCCGCGGCGGTCAGGACGACGCCGATCGCCGCGTACATGAGCTGCCCGTTGGCCGTGTTGAAGGCGGTGGGCAGGCCGTTGGCGTGCGCGTATCTGATGGCCGACGGGGCGGTGGCCGAGTAGACCATCACGATCCCGATGATCAGGAGGACGGTGGCCGAGACGAGGATGAGCGCGATCGCCTGGTGCATCGCGTCCCGGACGTCGCGGTCGACGGCGGCGGGCTCCCGGCCGGGGGCGTCGACGGCGCGGACGGGGGCGCGTTCGACCTCGCCGCCGGAGGATCCCGCGCGGGTCATCCGCCCGTGCGAGGCGGCGTCCCCGCGGGCCGGGCGCGGACGCTGACCGGCCTTCTGGGCCTTCGCCCCGAAGCGGGGCGGTCCGCCGCGGACGTCTCTAGCCATCCAGACTCCTCACCGCGGCGGCGAAGGCCTCCCCGCGTTCGGCGTACGAGGCGAACTGGTCCATCGAGGCGCAGGCCGGAGCCAGCAGCACCGTGTCGCCGGGCTCGGCCATCCTCCGCGCCGCGGCCACGGCCTCGGCCATGACGGAACCGGATCGCGGATCCACGTAGACGGCCGGCACGTCCGCGGCGCGGGCGAGCGCGCTGCGCCACGGCTCCTGGTCGACGCCGATGACCACGACTCCGCGCAGCTTGCCCGCGACGTCCTCGACGAGGCCGTCGAAGCGCGCGCCCTTGGCCAGACCGCCGACGATCCACACGGCCGTCCCCTCCTCCAGGGAGGCCAGACAGGCCCGCGCGGCGTGGGCGTTGGTCGCCTTCGAGTCGTCGACGTAGGCCACGCCGCCGACGCGGGCGACGGTCTCGATGCGGTGCCGGCCGGGGGCGAAGTCGCGAAGGCCCCGGCGCACGGATTCGGGCGGCGCCCCCGCCGCCCGGGCGAGCGCCGCCGCGGCTAGGGCGTCCCACACGACGTGCGCGGGCAGCCCGGGGCCGGCCGCCAGGTGGGTGAGGTCCTGAAGGGTGAACAGCTCGGCGGCTTCGTCGGGCCGTCCGGCGCCGTAGGCCCGGTCGGCGACGACGTCTCCGACGAGCCCGATCTGGCCGGCCGACGGAGGCCCGAGCGTGACGCCGACGGTTCGGGCGCCCGCGGGGGCGCCTTCGACCATGCGCGCGACCTGGCGGTCTCCCACCGGGTAGACGCGCGCCGAGCGGACGCGATCGTAGACGCGCGCCTTGGCCGCCCAGTAGGCTTCGCGGCTTCCGTGCCATTCGAGGTGGTCGTCGGCGACGTTGAGGCACACGGACGCCAGAGGCGAGACGGTGTGAGTGGTCCGCAGCTGGAAGGAGGAGAGCTCGACGGCGAAGGCGCGCGGGGCGTGCGGGCCCGTCTGCGTGACGGCCTGGACCGCCGGCGCGCCGATGTTGCCCACGGCCAGTCCGCCCAGCCCGGCCGCCCTCAGGATGGACGCGGTCATTCCGGTGGTCGTCGTCTTGCCGTTCGTGCCGGTCACGCACAGCCACGGCGCGGCTTCTCCCCCGTCGACGGCCCGCAGCCGCCACGCCAGTTCGATCTCGCTCCACAGCGGGACCCCGGCGCCCTCGACGGCGGCGAAGAGCGCGCCGGTCTCGGGGACGGCCGGCGCGGGGATGACGACGTCGGGCTTCCACGCCAGCACCCGCGAGGCCAAGTCGGCGGGATCCTCCGAGTGCCCGGCGGCGTCGAGGGGGACGGCGTCCAAGCCGCCGAGGGCGTCCTCGGCGGCGTCCCATGCGCTCAGCCGGACCCGTCCGAGCCCGGCCAGGGCGGCCAGGCACCCCCTGCCCGACTTGCCCAGGCCGACGACGGCTATGCGCCTGCCTTCCAGCTCGTGCGCCCCCTGGGCCGCGCCGCTCACTGCTTCGCCACCCATTCGGCGTAGAAGAGGCCGAGCCCCGCGCACATGAGGAGCGCCTGGATGATCCAGAAGCGCACGACGACCGTCACTTCCTTCCACCCTTCGAGCTCGAAGTGGTGGTGCAGCGGCGCCATGCGGAATATGCGGCGCCTGGTCGCCTTGAAGAAGCCGATCTGGATGACGTCGGAGGTCACCTCGATGACGAAGAGGCCGCCGAGGAGGACGGCGAGGACTTCGGTGTGGGTGAGGATGGACAGTCCGGCGAAGGCTCCGCCGAGGGCCAGGGACCCGGTGTCGCCCATGAAGATCCTCGCGGGCGAGGTGTTCCACCACAGGAAGCCGAAGCACGCGCCGACGAGCGCGGCGCACACGATGGCCAGGTCGCGCGGGTCGCGCACGTTGTAGCATCCGGGCGCCGCGCTGAGCACTCCGACGCACGACTGGTTGGACTGCCACATGGTGATGACCGTGTAGGCGCCGAAGGCGAACATCGAGGCCCCGGTCGCCAGGCCGTCGAGGCCGTCGGTGAGGTTGACGGCGTTGGACCATGCGGTGATGAGGAAGTTCGCCCAGGCGATGAAGAGCACGAGGCCGAGGGCCGTGCCCGCGAAGGCCAGGTCCAGCCCCGAGTCCCGCAGGACGGAGATCCGGGTGCTGGCGGGGGCGCGGTTCTGGTTGTTCCGGAAGCGCAGGGCGAGGACCGCGAAGGTGATCCCGATCAGGCCCTGGCCGACGATCTTCATCCACGGGGTCAGCCCGAGCGACTGCCTGTGCCGTATCTTCGCCGAGTCGTCGAGGAAGCCGATGAATCCGAGCCCGACCATGAGGAAGAGGAGGAGCAGGCCCGAGACGTCGGGGGGCCGGCCGGTCACCCCGTTGCCGAAGGCGTAGCCGAGGACCGTGCCGAGGATGATCATGACGCCGCCCATCGTCGGCGTGCCGCGCTTGATCTGGTGGCTGGTCGGGCCGTCCTGCCTGATGAACTGCCCGTACTGCTTGGCGACGAGGAACCTGATGAACAGCGGCGTGCCCAGGAGCGTGACCGTCAGGGCGACGCCTCCGGCCAGGAGGATCGAGAGCATCACTTCGTCTCCTCTCGCAGGGCGTCGGCGATGCGCCACACGCCCGATCCGTGCGAACCCTTGAGCAGCACGGCGTCCCCGGGGGCGAGGGTCGCCCTCAGCCACGCCAGGGCGTCCGCTGCGTCCGGGGCGTCGTGGACGCCCACCCCGGCGTCCGCTGCGGCTTGCGACAGGGCCCGGGTGCCCGGCAGGCAGGCGAGCAGCGAGACCCCCGCCCGGCCGACCTCCTCGCCCAGGCTCGCGTGCTCCGCCTCGGATTCGCCGCCCAGCTCGAGCATCTCGCCCAGGACGGCCAGCTTGCGCCGTCCCGCGCCGATGCGCTCCAGGCCCCTCAGCCCGGCCCGCATCGAATCCGGGTTGGCGTTGTACGCGTCGTCGATGACGGTCGCCCCGCCGGCCTCGAAGACGTCCATGCGGTGCGGGCTGGCGGCGCCGTGCCGGCCGAGAGCCGAGGCGGCCTGCCGGGGGTCGACCCCCAGCGCGCGCGCCACGGCCGCGGCGGCCAGCGCGTTGGCCACATGGTGCTCGCCGACGAGGCGCAAGGTCACCGGCCATGCGCCCTCCGGGGTGACGAGTGTGAAGCTGGCGCGCCCGTCGGCTCCCGTCCTGACGTCGGCGGCCGAGACGTCGCCGCGTCCCGCGGCGGAGAAGGTCACGACCGGTCCGCGGGCCTTGGACGCCATGGCCGCAACGCGCTCGTCGTCGGCGTTGAGGACCACCGTCCCGCCCTCGCGGGTTCCCGAGACGAGCTCCGATTTGGCGCGCGCCACGTTGTCGATCCCGCCGAACTCCCCCAGGTGGGCGCGGGCGACGGCCAGGACCGCCGAGACGTCCGGCGGGGCGATCGACGTCAGGTAGTCGATGTTGCCGACGTGGTCGGCCCCCATCTCCAGGACGAGGGAGGCCGTGTCGGCCCCCGTGCGCAGGACGGTCAGGGGCAGGCCGAGCTCGTTGTTGAAGGAGCCGGGGGGCGCGACGACCGGGCCTCGGGAGGAGAGGAGGCCCGCCAGGAGGTCTTTGGTGGTCGTCTTGCCGACCGAGCCGGTCACGGCGACCACTCGCAGGTCCGGGTTGCCGGTCCGGCGGGCCCGTTCGAGGTTCGCTGCGGCGAGCCGGCCGACGGCGGCCTGGACGTCGTCGACGACGACGAGGCGTTCGGGAGGGGCGCCCGACGCCGATGCGGCCTGCGGGTCGGCCGTCACGACGGCGACCGCGCCGGCGGCCAGCGCCTGGCCCGCCAGGCTCGCCCCGTCGACGCGCTCGCCCTTGATGGCCGCGAAGACCTCGCCTTCGGACAGCCGCCGGGTGTCCGTCTCCAGGCCCCGGACAGCCTCGTCCGTCACGGCCGTGCCGGCGCGGCGGTGGAATCTGCCGCCGCAGTCCTCGGCCACGGCGGCGAGCTTGACCGGGATCATGCCCTCATCTCCTCCACTGCCCGCGTTCGGAGCGCACGCCGGGCTTCTGCGCGATCGTCGAGTTCGACGGGGACTCCGGCCACTTCCTGGACGGTTTCGTGACCGCGTCCCGCAAGGAGAATGGTATCGCCGTTCTCGGCCTCCCGAATGCAGCGGGCGATGGCCTCCGCCCGGTTGGCGATCTCGACGACGGGCGTGCCGTGGCCGAGCGCGCCGGCGATGACCTCCCGGCGGATGGCGGCGGGGTCCTCGTCGTGCGGGTCGTCGTCGGTGATGTAGACGAGGTCGGCGTGCGTGGCCACCGCCTCGCCCATGGCCGGGCGCTTGCCGGCGTCGCGCTGCCCGGCGGAGCCGGTGAGCACGATGAGCCTGCCGGCGGTCGAGGGGCGCAGGGCCCGCATGGCCTCGACGAGCGCCCCTGTGTTGTGCGCGAAGTCGACGACGACCCGGGGCCTGTCGGATATCGTCTCCATCCGGCCGGGGACGACGGGGCTGACGCCGTCGGGCAGAGCGCGGGCGAGGTCGTCCGGCGCGTATCCGGCGGTCAGCGCCATGGCCGAGGCGAGGGCGGCGTTGGCCACGTTGAAGCGGCCCGGCAGGGAGGTGGACGTGGCGAACCTGCGCCCGTCGGCGCTCTCCAGCGTGAAGTCCGGCCCGGCGGTCCGCGTGACGGTCCATCCGACGACGCCGTCGGGCAGATCGCCGCACGGGCCCTCCACCGCCAGCGCCGCGACCGTCCCCGGGAGCCTTCCCGCGGCCTCCGCCAGGAGGCGCCGGCCCCATCGCCCGTCGACGTTCACGACGGCGTGGCGACAGCGCTCCGGCGTGAACAGGCTCGCCTTGGCCCGGTAGTACTCCTCCATCGAGGAGTGGAAGTCCAGGTGGTCCTGCGTGAGGTTCGCGAACCCGGCGACCGAGAAGCGGACGGGGTCCGTGCGGCGCTGGGCGAGGGCGTGGCTGGACGCCTCCATGACCACGTCGGTGCCGCCCGCGCGGGCGTGGAAGGCCAGGTAGCTCTGCAGCTCGTCGGGCATCGGCGTCGTCAGGCGGGCGGGCACGACCGCGTCCGCCAAGCGGATCTCCACCGTCCCGATGAGCCCGCTGCGACGCCCGAGGGCCGCGAGGATGGAGTCGAGCATGTAGGCGGTCGTCGTCTTGCCGTTGGTCCCGGTTATCGCGTAGGCGTCCAGCTGCGAGGCGGGCTCCCCCAGTATCGCGGCGGCGGCCCGCCCGAGCGCGGACGCCGGGGAGTCGACGACGAGGAGCGGGATCCCCAGCCCCTCGACGAGGGCGACCCCCTCGGAATCGGTCATGACGGCGCCGGCGCCCCGCTCGGCGGCGGCGGCGGCGAAGCGGGCTCCGTGGACGTGCGCGCCGGGCAGGGCGGCGAAGAGGTCGCCCGGGCGGACGGCCCGGCTGTCGGCGGTGACGGACTCCACGACGGCGTCGCCGCGGGCCCGGCCCCCCACCTCCCCCGCCAGGTGCGCGATGCTCGTGGGAGTGCCGGATTGCCTCCTGTATTCAGCCATTTCGGTTGCTCATTTCGGACTTGTACCAGGGGTACTTGTACAGCGGCGTGGTCGACGGCGCGATTCCCAGCTGCCGGACCGCGAAGGTCGAGACCTGCGAGAACACGGGGGCGGCGACTTCGCCGCCGTATCCTGCTCCGGAACCGTTATACACGACGACCGCCACGGCGATCTGCGGCTTCTCGGCGGGCAGGACGCCCACGAAGGTGCCGACCCTCTTGGTGAGGTTGCCGTTCTCGTCGGGCACCTGTGCGGTCCCCGTCTTGCCGGCGACGTTGTAGCCGGCGACCTTCGCCCGCCATCCCGTCGAGTTGGGGTCCGTGACGGCCTGCATCATCTTGAGCATCTCGCCGGCCGACTCCTCCGAGATCACCCGCTTCGGCTTGCCGGTGACCGTGGGCTTCTCCCTCCCGTCGGCCGATGTGACCGAGTCGATGATGTGGAGGGGGGCCTTCATCCCCTTGTTCCCCACGATCGAGGCCATCTGCCCGAGCTGGACGGTGGTCGTCGACCACCCCTGGCCGAACATCGTCGTGTAGTGCCCGCGCGGGCCCCACGCGTTCGGGGGCGTGAGCGCGCCCCGGGACTCGGCGGGAAGCTCGACGCCCGTCTTCTCCCCGAGGCCGAAGCCCTTCATGTACCGGTAGCGGACCTGGTCCTGGACCTTGTCGCCGACCTGGATGAGCCCCGTGTTGTAGGACTTGGCGAGGATGCCCGCGACGGTCATCGTCTCGGTGCCGTGGGGGTCGTTGTCGTGGACGGTCTCGCCGTTGGGCATGGTGATCGAGTACGGCACGGTGAACGTGGTCGTGGGGGTCACGGCCTTCTGGTCGATGCCCGCCGAGAACGTCACGACCTTGCCCGTCGATCCTGGCTCGACCGGGGCCTGCACGGCGCGCGAGCCCCAGTTGGCAGACGAGGTCGACCCCAGGTCGGCGGGATTGGGAGACTTCGAGTCGACCAGCGCGAGGATGCGCCCGGTGCCGATCTCGACGACGACCGCCGAGCCCCACTCGGCGTTGTTCGCCGCCACCGACTGGTCGACGGCCTGCATGAGCTGGTTCTGCAGGTCTCGGTCGATGGTCAGCTTCACGGTCGAGCCGTTCGTGGCCTTGACCTCGGTCCGGCGGCCGTTGGGGAGCACCGCTCCCCCGCCGGCGACCTCCACGGTCAGCTTGCCGTTCTTGCCCGCCAGGACGCTCTCCCGGGACTTCTCGATGCCCGCCTGACCCTTGCTCGAGCCGGGCTCCTTGTCGGTCTGGCCGACGTATCCCAGCACGTTGCCCCCGACGGACCCGTTCGGGTATTCGCGCTTCATGTACTGCTCGGGCTCGATCCCGGCGATGCGCAGGGAGTTGATCTCGCGCCACAGTTCGGGCGAGACGTCCTTCTTCACGTAGACGAAGCTCGACTTCTTCGGCCCCCCCATGAGCAGGCCGCCCAGTTCTGCCCGGTCCATCTTGAGCAGCGGGGCGAGCTCTTCGGCTGCCGCCGCCGCGCCCGTCCCCGTGAGCTTGCCGTTCTTGTCGTACCGCTTGTACTGTCCGATGACCTTCTGGTTGACCCCGATGTTGTACCGCTCGACGGACGTGGCCAGCACGGCGCCCTTGGCGTCGACGATATCGCCCCGCTTGGCGTGCAGGGTGTAGGAGCGGGTGCGGAAGCCCGACGCCGCCCGCGACAGGGCGTCCGACCGCACGACCTGGAGGTCGAGCAGCCGGATGCCCAAGACGGCCACGCACGCGAAGAAGACGACGACGAGCACGCGCACTCTCCGCGCGGTCGGCGGCAGCTTGGCGAATCTCTCCGAGAAGGAGGCCAGGCAGGCGCGCAGGGCCGTGCGGCGCGCACGCGCATGCTCGCGGTTCCCGGATGCGCTCCGCTCGGACGACGTCGGGGTGGAATCGGCCATATGCTTCCTTCGTTGCCTCTCGTTACTTCACCTGCGACTTCCCCTGCGGCTCCACGGGGCCGACGACCTTTCCGGTCTGGAGGTCGATGTGGCGGACGTTCGCGGCAGGCTCCAATCCTAGTTGCCTCGCCCGCGAGGCGAGGCCCTGGGGCGTGGAGGCGGAGACCACGGAGTCGCGCAGAGTGGCCTCCTTGGCCGTAGCGGCGTTGAGCTCCTTCTGGACGGACTGCACTTCGTAGGCGGTGCCGACCATCCGAGTGTTGAGGATGAAGACCGTGCCGAACGAGCCGACGAACAGGAGCGCGCATACGATCACCGTCCCGAAGAAGCCGCGGGCGGGGGCGGGCGTGGGGACGAGCTTGAGGTTGGGAAGCCCCTGGATGACCGGACGCGTCTGCGATGCGCGGACGGCGGCCTCTCGGGTAGCTGGGATTGCGCTCATTTGTTGTAGTCACCTCATGACGTTGTCGCGTTGTGTGTGATGGTGCGCAGTTTTTCGGCCGCGCGCAGCCGGACGGAGGCGCTGCGGGGATTGGCCGCAGCCTCCTGGGCGGTCGCCTTCACAGCGCCTCGTGTGAGAAGGCGGAGGTAGGGCTCGTGGCCCTCGAGTTCGACGGGCAGGCCCGCGGGGGACGACGACGCCGCCCCCTTCGCGAATTCGCGCTTGACGATCCTGTCCTCGAGCGAGTGGTAGGACTCGACCGCGATCCTGCCTCCCACCGCGATCGCCTCGACGGCGCGGGGAACGGCGCGCTCGAGGACGGCCAGTTCGTCGTTGACCGCGATGCGCAGAGCCTGGAACGTGCGCTTGCAGGGGTTGCCCCCCGACCTGCGGGCGGGCGCCGGTATCGACTCCCTGACGATTCGCGCGAGCTGGCCCGTGCGCACGACGGGGGCCCGCTCGCGCGCCCGGACGATCCCCGACGCTATGCGCGCGGCGAACCTCTCCTCGCCGTATTCGCGCAGCATCCTCTCCAGCTCTCCGGCCGGCTCGCCGGCCAGGACGTCGGCAGCGGTCCGGCCCCGGGCTCTGTCCATGCGCATGTCCAGGGGGGCGTCCCGCGAGTAGGAGAAGCCCCGCTCGTCGCGGTCGAGCTGGAGCGAGGAGACGCCGAGGTCCATGAGGACCGCGTCGACTCGCCCCTCGCGTCCCCGATCCGCCGCCACGGAGGCGACGGCGTCGTAGGTCGCGTGGACTGCCGCGAACCGAGCGCCGAAGCGCGAGAGCCGTTCGCGTGCGATCTCGATCGCCTGCCCGTCGCGGTCGATGCCGATGACCGTCAGGCCGGGGAATCGCTCGAGGAAGGCCTCCGCGTGCCCGCCCATGCCGACGGTGGCGTCGATCATCACCGCTTCCCGGCCCGTCACGGCGGGGGCGATCAGCCGGACGCACTCCTCCGCGAGGACGGGCGTGTGCAGGGAGCCGGCCGCGCCCCGCGACCCGGGCCCCCCGGACGCGGCCGCCGTCCTTTCGCCGATGCCGGAGGCGCCGTGCGGACTGGAGGAGACGCCGAGGGCATCGGCGCCACCGGCGGGCGATGCCGATGCCCTCGTCGACGACGTCCTCACGATGCGCTCCTTCCATTCGATGCGGACGGGGCCTGTGCCACGGCGATGGCACGGGGCCGGACCCCGGTCTTCTTCCATTCCTTCTGGAGCTGGGGAATTGCCTCAGACCGACGGAAGAAGACCCATCCGGTCAGAAGAGGCCGGGGATGACCTCGTCTTCTCGATTTGCGAAAGCGACCTCCTGGGCGTTGAGATACTCGTTCCATGTGTTGAGATTCCAGATCTCAACCCTCGAACCCGATCCGAGGACGGCGAGATCCCTTTCCAAACCCGCGTACTCCCGCAGGTTCGCGGGGATCGATATGCGTCCCTGCTTGTCGGGAACCTGGTCGACGGCCCCTGAGAAGAGCACGCGCTGATAGTCGCGCGCCTCTCTGGAGGTGAGGGGAGCCTGATGGATCTTCGTCTGAAAATCCTCGAACTCCTCCATGGTGAAGACGAACAGACAGCGCTCCTGCCCGCGAGTGATCACCAGCCCTCGCTGGAGTTGGTCGCGAAATTTCGCGGGCAGAATAAGCCGGCCTTTTTCATCCAGCTTCGGCTCATACGTGCCCAGAAACACCGCGCCCACCTCCTCCATCGACGCTGCCCCCACTTTACTCCACTTCGCTCCACAATCAAGTGTTTCCGGCGAGTGTCACCCCGAGGAACACCCGCAATATAGCGCAGAAATCCGTGGAGGGAAACCGCCCGCGCGCCGCGTTTCCGGGGCCGCGGCCGGGCGGATTATCGACATCGTTTTCGAACGATCGGAGCCTCGGGGATCGCCGGTGCGGACTCGCCCGCGCCAGCGCGGAGGCGAGCGCCCGGATCCCCTCCCGCATGGCCCGAATAGCCCCGAGTTCGCGGGAGATCGCGGATGCAGCGACTGGGCGCCGACGTGATCGGCGAGTCCCCTTCCGCGCGCCGGCCGCGTGCGGAGTGGAGGGATGTGGGGATGGCCCGGATCGAGCGGGGCGAGCGGCGGAACGGGCTGGGTGGAGGGGAGTGGAGGGCCCGGGTGGAGGGAAGTGGGGAATGCGGTGGAGGGATTCCGTCGGCGCCGGCGGGTCGCGCCGCGTGAGCCGCGCGAAGCGAGAGAGGCGGCCAGGCGAAGTCGCGGCGGCGGGCTGCGCGGGCGGAGGG
>NZ_KE951435.1 GCF_000466165.1 Actinobaculum sp. oral taxon 183 str. F0552 | reverse complement strand
GCGCAGACGGCGCGGCGCGCGGGGATGCAGGCGGCCGGCAGGCCGTCGTCGGCGCAGACGGCGGAGCGCCCCGGCCGGCCGACGGCCGCGAGGATCCCTCCGACCGGGACGTCGAACTGCTCGACGCCGTCGTCGACGCCCTGGGCGGAGCCCGCAGACAGGGCCAGGAGGAGATGGTCCGGGCCGTGGCCCGAGCCCTGGCCGAGGAGGGGCATCTGCTCGTCCAGGCCGGGACCGGAACCGGCAAGTCCCTGGGGTACCTCGTCCCGGCCATGCGGTGGGCGGTCGACGAGGGCGCGCGGGTGATCGTGTCCACCGCCACCCTCGCGCTCCAACGGCAGATCGTCGACCACGACGCTCCCCGCGTCGCCGAGGCGGTGCGCCGGGCGTGCGGCCGACTGCCCGTCGTCGCCTTGCTCAAGGGCTGGAACAACTACGTGTGCCTGAGGAAGGCCGCCGGCGGCTACCCCGAGGAGGACTCGCTCCTGTCCCGGGCGGCCGGCGAATACGGGGCGAGCGCCACGGGGGAGGAGGTCGTGCGCCTGCGCGAATGGGCGATGTCCACCGACACCGGCGACCGGGACGACCTCGTGCCGGGCGTCGGCGACAGGGCCTGGGCCCAGGTGTCGATCGCCAGGCGGGACTGCATCGGCAGGAAATGCCCGGTGCGCGACTCCTGCTTCCCCGTCTCGGCCCGGCAGGCGGCCGAGGACGCCGACCTGGTCGTGACCAACCATTCGATGCTCGGCCTCCAGGCGGCCTCGACGCCCGTCCTTCCCGAGGCGCGCGCGATCGTCGTCGACGAGGCGCACGAACTGGCCGCCAGGGCGACCAGCCAGCTGACCGTCGAGCTGTCCTACGCCGACGTGTCCTCCCTGGTCAGGCTCCTGCGCCGCGAATCGATCGCGGCGACCGAACTGGAGACGGCGGGCCGGGGGCTCGGCGACGTCCTCGACGCCCTCGGCGAGGGGCGCCTGACGAGCCTGCCCGGCGAGCTGACCGACGCGCTCCTTCTCCTTCTGGGGGAGCTCCAGCAGGCCCGGGAGGACGTGAACGGGCTCGGCGGGGCGGACGCGGACTCCGCGGCGGCCAGGAACGTGGCCCGCAACCGGGTCGACTCCATGGCCGACGTGGTGGACCGGCTTCTCTCCGACGCGGTGGCGGCGGGCCGGACGGTTCCGTGGATCGTCCGGGACCGCGAGGAGCGCAGCCGCCTGCGAGCCGCTCCGCTGGACGTCTCCTCCTCGCTGGCCGACTCCCTCTTCGAAGGCCGTCCGGCCGTGCTCACCTCGGCGACCTTGAAGATCGGCGGGAGCTTCGACCACGTCGCCGCTCAGGCCGGTTTCTCCTACCCGAGCCAAGGGCCGTGGCGGGGCCTGGACGTCGGCTCGCCCTTCGACCACTCCCGGCAGGCGATCCTCTACGTCCCCGCGGACCTGCCCCCTCCGGGCCGCGACGGCATCGGCGCCGAACACCTCGACGAGATGCTCGGCCTCATACAGGCCAGCCGCGGCGGCGCCCTGGCTCTCTTCACGTCCAGGAAGGCGGCTGAGGCGGCCGGCGAGTACGTCAGGGAGCGGACCGACCTGCCGGTCTACTGCCAGGGAGACGACCAGATCCCCACCCTCGTGCGCATGTTCGCCGCCGACGACGCCGCCTGCCTGTTCGGCACGATCTCACTGTGGCAGGGCGTGGACGTCCCGGGCCGCACGTGCCGGCTCGTCGTCATCGACCGGATCCCCTTCCCCAGGCCGAACGAGCCGCTGACGCAGGCCCGGACGGAGGCCGTCGCGGCCGCAGGAGGCAACGGGTTCATGCGGGTGGCGGCTTCGCACGCGGCGCTGCTGCTCGCCCAGGGAGCCGGACGCCTGCTGCGCACGGTCACCGACCGGGGCGTGGTGGCCGTTCTGGACTCGCGCCTGCGGACGGCCAGGTACGGCTCCTTCCTCCTGGCCTCCCTGCCGCCCATGTGGCGCACGACGGACGGGCAGACCGTGCGCGGCGCCCTCGCCAGGCTCTCCCAAGCCGACGAATAGCGCACAAAACCCCCGAATGACTGGCGAAAGCCGTATCCTTGATGCTATAGGCGGGTACCGGACCCGCCAGCCACGATGAGGAGGAGCAGTGTCCGAGGAGTCCGTTGAAACGACCCCCGAGTCGGAGTCGGACGGGAAGCCGTCGATTCCCCAGCCGGGAGAATGGGAAGCCGAGCGCGGAACCAAAGTCGCGGTCATCGGCGCAGGCGCGGTCGGATCGGCCGTCACCTACGCATCCATGATTCAGGGCGTCGCCCGCCACTACGCGATGTTCGACATCGCGGAGTCCAAAGTCAAGGCCGAAGCGCTCGACATCGCCCAGGGCGTCCAGTTCGCGCCCGTCTCCACGGTGGAGGGCTCGGCGGACATCGACGTCATCAAGGACGCCGATGTCGTCGTCATCACCGCCGGCGCCAAGCAGAAGCCCGGGCAGTCCCGGCTCGACCTGGCCGGCGCCACGATCAACATCATGAAGTCGATCGTCCCCAAGGCCGTCGAGCAGGCGCCGAACGCGATCTTCCTCATGGTCGCCAACCCGGTGGACGTCGTCACCTACGCGGCGTGGAAGATCTCCGGTCTGCCGTCCGAACGCTTCTTCGGGTCGGGGACGGTCCTCGACTCCTCCCGCCTGCGCTACCTGATCGCGCAGGCCTGCGGGGTCGCGCCGCAGAACGTCCACGCGTACATCGCCGGCGAGCACGGCGACTCGGAGATCCCTCTGTGGTCTTCGGCCATGGTCGGCGCCGTTCCGCTGCTCCAGTGGGGGCAGACCGTCGACGGGCGCATGCTCGACGACTCCGTGCGCGAGGCCATCCACCACGACGTCGTGCGCTCGGCCTACGAGATCATCGAGGGCAAGGGGGTGACGAACTACGCCATCGGGCTGTCCGTCGCCTCGATCCTGGCTTCGATCGTCCGCGACGAACACCGCATCATGCCGGTCTCCTCGCTGCTGGAGGACTGGCTCGGCATCTCGGACGTGTGCATGTCCGTTCCCACGATCGTCGCCCGCGACGGCGTCGGACGCAAGCTCGTCCCCGTCGTCACTCCGCGCGAATACGACGGGCTGAGGCTGTCCGCCCAGTCGATCCGCGACGTGGCGCGCCAATTCGGCTTCTGACGATTCCGCCGTGGGGGGCGCCGAGCTCGGCGCCCCCCACGCGCGTCCGGCTGGGCCGATGTCGACGCCGCACGCAGCTCATCGCCACGGCCCCACGCGCGTCCGGCTGGGCCCGCAGCCCTCGCCTGGGACGTGCGCGGCTATGCCGGTGAAGCGCGCCGGATGAGCGGCGGCCCGCGCGTGGCTGAGCTCGGGACTGTTCCTCCAGGCCGAGCCGGCGCCGGAGAGGCGGGAAGCTGAGTGCGGGGCGCCCCGGCCGAAACGGCCTGGAGGCCCGGCTCCGAGCGGCGCCGGGCCGGGGCCAGCCGTCGGAGGGGCCTTCCGGGCCCTCACAGGGAGCGGAGGACGGCGACCACCCGTCCGAGGATTTCGGCGTCGTCGGCCGGGATCGGGGAGTAGCGTTCGTTGCGCGGCAGCAGGGTGACGTGCCCGCCCTCCTTGCGGAAGACCTTCACCGTGGCCTCTCCGTCGATCATGGCAGCGACGATCTCGCCGTTCTCCGCGACCCGCTGACGGCGCACGACCACCCAGTCGCCGTCGCAGATGGCCGCTTCGAGCATGGAGTCGCCTGAGACCTCGAGCATGAACAGGTCTCCGCCGCCCGTCAGGCGACGGGGCAGCGGGAAGGCCTCGTCGATCCGCTGATCGGCGAGGATCGGGGCGCCGGCCGCGATCCGCCCCACCAGCGGGACGGCGACGGACTGATCGACGTGCGCCTCCCCGCCGTGTGCCGGGGAGGCGTCGGCGACTGAGGCCTCGGATTCCTCAGCCCCTTCCTCCTCCGCTTCACGGGCTCCGCGGGGCAGGCCTGCGTTCGTGTAGTCGCCGCGCGTGGTCCGGTGCGTGCCCTCCAGGCCCTTCTCCGTCAGCAGGATCGTGCGCGGGCGCCTGGGGTCGCGCCTGACGTAGCCCTTCTCCTCCAGTTCGTCGAGCTGGTACTTGACCGACGACGTCGACGCCAGGCCGGCCTTCGCGGCGATCTCGCGCATGGTCGGGGCGTACCGGTGCCTGAGCAGCTCGGAGCGCAGGATGGCCAGCACTTCCTTCTGTCGCTTCGTCAGATCCGGCTTCCGCTTTCTCATGCAGCCCTCCCCTCTGGCTCCTTCCGACGTTCCGGAGGCCATCGACCGACTCTCCCCCAAGGGTAGTGGGAAGCGTCCTCTCGCGCAAACATTTGTTCAGTAATCGAATCGAACAAAGATGCTGGAATCCGAGGTTCGAAACGCGTATCATGGGGAACGCATATTCGAAGAACGCCCGTTCGAGGAGGACTCATGAGCACCGTGCCCTCAACCGTTGGGAGAGCTGCCGTTTTCGGTTCCGCCGGACGCCCTGGATCGCACGGTCGGCGGCTGATCGTCGGCGAATTCGACGTCGCCGGGGAGGAAGTCTTCTTTTCGAGCGCCGACCGGCCCGCACTTCGGGCCGTCCCCGCAGCGCCGCCTCTCGCACGGAGCGGAGCGCGGCGTGCGGATCCGAAAGGGAGCGTCCGCTGTGAGGGCGTGCGGGGCGCCTGCGAGCGCGGTGGGCGCAGCCGGACGCGCGCCGTTCCCGCCGCGATCCGATGGGCGTGCGCCGCGCTGGTGGCCGTGGCCCTGGCGGTCGCGGGCCTCGTCGTCGGGACGCTGATGGGTCCGTCCCCTTCGGCGGATCCGGCCGCTCACCCGCGTGTCGTCGTCCAATCGGGCGACACCCTGTGGTCCATCGCCGAAGGCGTCGAGGGGGCGCCGGACACCGCGACGGCGGTCGCCGACATCGCCGCCCTCAACGGTCTGCCGTCGCACGCCGTCGCTCCGGGGCAGGTTCTCGAATTGCCGAGGTACTGACCGCCGCGGGCCCGCCGGCCTGCAGGCGAGGAGACGGCTTCGCAGGCGCGGTCGGCCTCCCGGCCGGGCGGGCGATGTCGGCGGAGTGGCGACCGGATCCGCCGGAGCGGTGGGGCGCGAAAACGCTTGCCGCCGCACGCCCGCCACCTTAGGGTTAGGGAATGCGCTGCCCATTCTGCAGACATCCGGAGTCGCGCGTCATCGACTCCCGAGCCAGCGACGATTCCCAGGCGATTCGCCGCCGCCGCGAGTGCCCCCAGTGCTCGCGGCGCTTCACTACCATCGAGACCGCGAGCCTCCAGGTCGTCAAACGATCGGGTGCGATCGAGCCCTTCTCTCGGGAGAAGATCATCGCGGGCGTCGGCAAGGCGTGCCAGGGGCGCCCCGTCGGCGAGGACGATCTGGCGCTGCTGGCCCAACAGGTCGAGGAGTCCATCAGGTCCACCGGCGTCTCTCAGATCCACGCCCACGACATCGGCCTGACCATTCTCGATCCCCTCCGGCGCCTCGACACGATCGCCTACTTGCGGTTCGCCTCCGTGTACTCGAACTTCGAGACCCTCGAGGATTTCGAGGAGGCCATAGCGGTGCTGCGCCGCGACGCCCCGCCCACAGCCTAGGGCCGCGGGGAACCGGGAGGTCGGCCGTCCCGGACGGAACCGTCGGCGTCTTCGCCCTCGGCCGCATCCCGATCCGTCGAGACGTCGGGGGCGTCCGGCTCGCCAGGTGCTTCCGGAAGGGCGGGCGGCCCCTCCGCTCGGCCGTCCCCGGCGGAGGGCGTCCGCTCCCCTCGCTTCATCGCTGAGACGAGGCTTTCGCCGGTGGATGTGAGCCTTCCCTGGATCGCCCCTCCCGCGTTCCTCGCCGCCCCCGCGATGGCCTCGGTCGCGTTGCGCGCGGCTTCGGAGACGGCTCCGGCACCCTGCCGCGCGGCTTCGGAGACCACCTCGGCTCCGTGCCTGGCGGCTCCGGTCACCACTTCCGCGCCGTGCCGGACCGCGTCGGAGGACGAGCGCACGGCTCCCGAGACCGCGCTGGTCGACTTCCCGATCACCGACTTCAGATTCTCGCTCGTCGTCTCGCCGAGCTCGCTCGCCTTCCTCCGCCACTGGCCCGCCAGGAGCTCGAAGCCCGCCAGCTGCTCGCGGACGCTGCGGCGCATGACCTTGCCGAGTTGAGAACGCGGGAGCTCGTCCATGACCGCTATGGAGCGGGGCATGGCGTAGTGCGAGAGCTTGTCCTGCGTCCATCGGCGCACGGCGTCCAGGTCGACGATGGCGCCCGGCTCCAGGACCAGCGCGGCCACGACGGACTCGCCCCTGTCCTCCGGCATCCCGACGACCGCCACGTCCCGCACGCCCGGCATCCCCATGATCGCCTCCTCCACCTGCGACGGGTAGACGTTGAAGCCGCCGTTGATGATGAGCTCCTTGCGCCGGTCCGCCATGACGAGGAAGCCTTCGTCCCAGCGGCCCAGGTCGCCCGTGCGCAGCCATCCGTCCGCGAGCACCTCCGCCGTCTCCTCGGGCATCCCGTAGTAGCCGGAGAAGACCTGCGGGCCGCGCACGAGGATCTCGCCGACGTCCTCCGCGTCCCTGGAGGGGTCCTCCGGATCGGCGAGGCGGATCTCGGTCGACGGCAGCGGCAGCCCGAGCGTGGACGGGCGGCGTTCGGGCGACAGGGGGGAGCCGGCGATGATGGGGCTGGCCTCGGTCATCCCGTACCCCTCGATGATGTAGCCTCCGGTCGCCTCCTCCCAGCGGGAGGCGACCGCCTCCTCGAGCGCCATGGCCCCCGAGAAGGCGAAGCAGATGGATGTCAGGTCCACGGGCTTGGCGTGCGATTCGGCGGCCTCGAGGATGCGTTCGAACATCGGCGGGACGCCGGGCACCAGCGTGATGGGCCGTCGTCTGTGGGCGGCGAGGAGCGCGGCGACGTCGAACCTCGGCAGGAGGACGATGGTCGCGGCGATGGACACGCCGAGGACCAGGACAGTCGTCAGGCCGAACGCGTGGAAGAAGGGGAGGACGCCGGCTTCGACCTCGGCGCCGCGTTTGACTATCGGCACCCAGGCCAGGGTCTGGGCCGCGTTGGACGCGAGGTTCCGGTGGGTGAGCGCCACCGCCTTGGGCACGCCGGTCGTGCCGCCGGTGTGGATGAGCACCGCCAGGTCGTCGAGGCTCGGCCCGCCGGGCAGCTCCTCGCGGCCCAGGGCGGGGGCCTTGCGGACGGCGCGGTCGAAGGACAGAACGCCGTGCGGGACGCGCCCGCGCAGCCGCCCGCGCTGTTCGCGCGCCGAGCGCACCGGCAGGCGGAGCAGAAGCCGCGAGACGTGGGGAAGCTCGCGCGAGAGGTCGACCGACAGGTAGGTCCGTGCGTGGACGCCTCCGTCCGCCGTCAGGCGTTCCAGGGACTGCTCCCACACGATCGCGACCCGCGCGCCGTGCCGGTCCAGCTGCTCGCGCAGCTCCGAGGCCGGTGCCAGCGGATTGTGCTCGGCGACCGTCGCCCCCAGCGTCAGGCAGGCGTAGAAGGCCACGATGTGCTGCGGGCAGTTGGGCATGACGAGCGCGACGACGTCCCCGGCGCGCACGCCCGCGCGATGGAGCGCCCCGGCCGCCTTGCGGGTCTGATGGTCGAGCTCCGCGTACGTTATGGTCCGTCCGAGGAAGTCCACGGCGATCCGGTGCGGATAGTCGCGCGCCGCCTCGGCGAGGAGGCCGTCGAGGGTCGACGACGGCTCCTCGATGCTCGCCGGGACGCCCGGCGCGTAATGCGGACGTTGGGGGGCGCGATCGCCCATGTGCGTTTCCTTTCGCTTCGTTCGGCGTGCCCGAATCCGGTCAGGAGTCCCTGTGCAGCACCCGGATCCGGATGCTGTGCGGGAGGGCCTCCAACTCCGTCAGCGCGGAGGAGGGAAGCGGGGAGGAGATGTCGGTGACCATGTAGCCGACGTCCCCTGTGGTCGCCAGGGTCTGGGCGTCGATGTTGGCGCCGGCGTCGGCGAAGACGGCGTTGACGAGGGCGAGGGCCCCGGGCGTGTTCGAGTGGATCCACGCCACCCGGTGGCGGGTGGTGGAGTCCGGGGAGGCGTCGATGCACGGAATGTTGACCGACATGTCCGTCAGCCCCTTGCGCCAGTAGGACGTGAGCTTGTCGGAGACGAACGCGCCGATGGACTCCTGCGCCTCGATGGTGGAGCCGCCGATGTGCGGCGTGAGGATGACGTTGGGCAGGCCGGCCAGAGGCGAGGAGAAGCGCTCGCCGTTGGCGTCCGGCTCGCGGGGGAAGACGTCGATGGCCGCGCCACCCAGGCTGCCGTCGGCCAGGCGCTCGCGGAGGGCGTCGACGTCGACCACCGAACCCCGGGAGAGGTTGATGAGGATCGCCCCCCTCTTCATCTCGGCGATGCGGTCCTTCCCGAAGAACCCCTTGTTGGACGGTCGGCCGTCCACGTGGATCGAGACGATGTCCGATGCGGCCAGGAGCTGGCTCAGGCTGCGCACGCGGGCGGCGTTGCCGATCGCCAGGCGCTCGGCGACGTCGTGGAAGATCACGTGCATGCCGAGCGCCTCGGCCAGGACCGACAGCTGCGTCCCGATCGACCCGTAGCCGACGATGCCCAACGTCTTGCCCCGGACCTCGTGCGCCCCCTCGGCGGACTTGGCCCACACGCCCGCTTGCAGGGCGGCGTTCTTCTCCGGAAGACGCCGGGTCAGGGCGATGGCCTCGGCGATCGCGAGCTCCACGACCGACCGCGTGTTGGCGTAGGGGGCGTTGAAGACAGCGATCCCCAGGCGCGAAGCCGTCGCCAGGTCGATCTGGTTGGTGCCGATGCAGTACGCTCCGATCGCGGTCAGATGGGCGCTGGCCTCCAGGACCTCGCGTGTCAGGCTCGTCTTCGAGCGGATCCCGAGGATGTCCACGCCCCTTAAGGCGTCGACGAGCTCCGCCCCCTGGAGGGCGCCGGGGGCCCGGACGACGTCGATCCCCACGCGAGCGAAGACCTCGTCGGCGGATTCATGCGGAGATTCCAGCAGCAGTGCACGTGCCATTCCACAACTGTGTACCTGATGCGCCCTCGAAGCAAAGTCGTCGCGAATGCCGAAGGTCACACCGGCCGCCGCGGCAGGCTCGCCGCCCGGCCCGGGCCCTCGGCCTACGGCGTCCCGGCGGGCTCCTCCCGGGGGTCGAGCCCCTCCGGGAGGGGACGGGAGTGGACCACGTGCAGGCGGCGCGTCGGCCGCGTCATCGCCACGTACAGGTTGCCCGGGCCCTCCTCGAGCACGGCCGCGGGCTCGGCCAGGACGACCGCGTCGTATTCCAGCCCCTTCGACCCGACGGCCCCGGTGACGTGGACCCTGGCCGTCGAGTCGGCGGAGCCGGCCCACCGCGCCAGCCCGGGATGGTCAGCGACCCGCCGGGAGACGTCGTCGAGGAGGGATTCGGGCGCGATGACCGCCAGGGTGCCCAGCCCCTCGCCGTATTCGCCGTCCATCCACTTCCGGCATCGGTCGGCCGCTTCGACGAGTCGGGCCGCGAGGTCGCGTTCGGCCCGCTCGAGCGTCAGGGACCCCTGGACGTCGCGCGCCGCCCTGACGGCGCGCACGGTGACGCCGGCGGCTCGCAGGGCGCGCTCGGCGGCGCGCAGGATCTGGGCCGGGGTCCGGTAGGAGACGGTCAGATCCCTCTCACGGGCGTCGCCCCCCAGGCGTCCGAGGATCGCTTTCCAGCCCCCGCGCGGGGCGCCGGAGGGCCGCTGGTCCAAGTCGCCGACGATCGTCATCGACCGGGTGGGGCACCGGCGTATGAGCATCTCCCACTGCATGGGCGTCAGCTCCTGGGCCTCGTCGACGACGACGTGCCCGTACGTCCACGTGCGGTCGGCGGCCGCACGCTCGGCCAGCGTCGTCGAGGGGCCCGCCTCGCCGACGCGCTCGGCGACCGTCTCGGCGCTGACGATCCCCCCGCCGAGGTTCAAGGCGCTCATCGTCTCCTTGACGTAGGAGGACAGCTCGGCGTTGCGGGCCTGGGCGGCGGCGCGCTGGCGCTTCTCGAAGTCCGTGTGGAAGGGGCCGAGGCGCTCGGCGAGCTCGTCGAGTATGGGGATGTCGTCCGCGGTCATCGGCGAGCCCTTCGGGCGGCGCAGGAGCCGGCGCTCGTCCTCGTCCAGCTCGGGGGCGCACGCGGCCAGGAGCCCCGGCCTGGCGAAGAGCCGTTCGAGCAGCTGCTGCGGGGAGGCCGGCAGCCACCGCAGGTTGATCTCCCGCCGGGCGTCGACGCTGGCCGCCACGTCGCCGTAGATCCAGTTGGAGTCCTCCAGGGGGGTCTCCTGGGCGGCGGCGATCTGCTCGGCGAGCGTCTCGACGAGCGCCCGCGCGTAGGTGTCGCGCGCCTCGTTGTGGGTGCGCCCCGTCTGGCGCGCCTTGCGCTGGGCGGCGTCGACGTCCCCGGGCGTCAGCCGCACCTGCGTCCCGTCGACGGGGAAGCAGACCGGCGAGTCCAGCCGGGGCTCGAGCGCCGTGCGCACGGCGCGTTCGGCTATCGCCCGCCAGACGAGCCGGCCCTTGACGGCCCGGACGGCGGGGGCGTCGCGGCCGACGGCCGTCACCGCGGGCATGAGGCCGTCCACGGTCGTCGAGACGATGTCCGATTCCCCGAGGCTCGGCAGCACCCGGTCGATGTAGCGCAGGAAGACCGGCGAGGGGCCCACGATGAGCACGCCCGAACGGGACAGCCGTTCGCGTTGGGCGTAGAGCAGGTAGGCCGCCCGGTGCAGCGCGACGGCCGTCTTGCCCGTCCCCGGGCCGCCCTGGACGACGAGCACCCCGTCGGTGCCGGCCCGGATGATCCGGTCCTGCTCGGCCTGGATCGTGGCGACGATGTCGCCCATCTTGCCCTCCCTGGCCGAGGACATGGCCGCCATGAGGGCGCCCTCCCCGGTCAGGTTGAGGTCGGTCAGGCGGGAGGCCGCCTCGGAGTCGAGGAGCTCGTCCTCGACCCCGGTCACCTGCCTGAAGCGCGTTTGAATGTGGCGGCGCCGCACGACGTCGCCCGGATTGGCGGCCGTCGCCTGGTAGAAGGCCTCGGCCTGGGGGGCGCGCCAGTCGAGGAGGATGATGTCCTGCCGCTCGTTCTTCAGACCGATCCGGCCGATGTGCTCGTGCACGCCGTCGGCGAAGTCCAGGCGGCCGAGGACCAGACGGTTCTCCACATTGCGCAGCCGTATGAGATTGTCCTCGTAGTGGGTGGCGAAGGAGTCCCTCTCCGACAGGGCGCCGGGGCTCTCCCGGTCCTGCTGCGTGCGAACATCGCGAAGCCGCCGTGTGTACCCCTCCCGTTGACGGTCGAGGGCCGCATAGGCTGTGTCGACGAATTGCTGCTCGTCGGCGATTGCGCGGGACCGCGCCGAAGAGTCGCCCATCACGTGTTCTCCTAGTGGAAATGCGGACATCCAATTATCCGTTACGCGCGAGCCGAACGCGAGTCCCGGAGGGAGGTAAACGTGGGAAGACGACGGGGAGAGATACACCACGGGATCGCTTGCTACATGCGGGCGATTCGTGGTTGAGGGCTGTGGCACAGTAGGGGCAGGGAATCAGAGGAGGGCCCATGACGAACTTCGTATCCTTCACCGAGGGGGGCGAGGTGTCACATGTTGACCACCTCGTGTTCAACCTCGTCGACCCCGCCGCAGACACGGGGTCGGTGACCAGTCTCATCTCCAAGTCCCTGAAAGGCCTGGCGACCGGGGTCGCGGCGCGCTTCGACTCCGACCCCCTCATCGACTACCGGGCCCAGCGCCCCCTCATGAACTTCCGCAACGGCCGCCTGGTGGGAATGCGGCGCGACGGGATCGTCCTGTCCCACGCCACCGACGTCGAGGGCCACCGGTTCCTGCATCTGAACGGAACCGAGCCCGACTTCCAATGGGACGCCCTGCTGGCCGACATCCTCGACGTCATCGAGCGCTTCGGCGTCACCAGGACCTACTCCTTCACCGCGATCGCGGCGACGACCCCCCACACCCGGCCGGCCGACATGGTCGTCAGGCAGACGGTGCCCGACCCCGGGCGAGTCGTCCTGGAAGCCGACTTCTGGTTCCCCGCCTCCTTCGCCGACTACGTCGAGTTCCACCTCGGCAAGCTCGGGGGCGTGTCGCACACCAACGTTGCCGTGCGCGTGCCGATGTACCTGGCCGGGCACCAGTTCTCCTCCGGCGCGGCGGGGGTGCTCGGGTTGATGTCGTCCCTGAGCGGGCTCCACTTCCCCCTGGGAGACCTCGAGCAGGAGGCCGCGGCCGAGGCGTCGAACCTCGCCTCGATGGTCCGCCAGAACGACGAGCTCGCCACGATCATCGCCAATTTCGAGCGCGAGTACGACGCCAGCGGCTCCTCGCCGGGATTCGTGACCGCCCCCGCTCCCGAGCTCAAGGTGCCGACGATGGAGGAGATCGGCAGGGCCGCTGAGCAGTTCCTGGCCGGCGCCTCGGACGCCGGCAGGCAGGGCCAGGAGAAGGCCTTCGACCCGCAGGGGCTGAAGAAGCGCCTCGAAAGGCACGTGACGGACCCGGCCTCCGAGCCGGGCCGGAGCGGCACGTGGATGCGCAGGCGCAGGGGCAAGCATTCCAGCGAGCCGGACGAACGGGTGTAGCGCTCGGCGTTCCGGCCGGACCGGGCGGCGATACGGTGCGCCCGCCGGGAGTTGACCCGCGTGGACCGCGTGCCGGGCGCGCGGATACGGTGCGCTGCCCGTCGCCGCCGGCCGGCTAGAGCGACCCGGCCGACTCCGGCCAGGGAACGGCGGCGTCCTCCAGGGGGCGGACGGAGGCCGCCCTCCGGGACACCGTCCCGCGGTCCATGACGCGGGCCGGGAGGGACAGGCGCCGCACCTCGCGTTCCACGGTCGGGAGGTCGAATCGCCGATCCGAAGCGGCGACGACGACGTTTCCGAACCTCCTGCCGGAGAAGACGGCGGGGTCGGCTATGGCGACGACGTCCTGGAAGACCGACGTCAGCGCTGCGAACTCCTCGTCGATTCTCCGCAGGCCCGCCGATGCGACGGTGTTGAGCGCGTAGAGGCCGCCGGGCTCCAGGACGTCGTGGACCCGGCGCGCCGACTCGACCGTGCGAAGCTGGCCCGGGACCTCCCGGTTCATGAAGGCGTCGCGGACCACGGCCTGCCAGGCGGCGTGCCCGGACTCCAGCTCTTGGCGCGCCTCGCCCACCCGGATCCGCAGACAGGGCGCCGACGGCAGCGGGAACCACTGCCTGACGAGGCGGGCCAGCTCGGCGTCCAGCTCGACCGCGAGCTGGTGCACCGGCATGGTCGCGGCGAGCGCTCGCGGCAGGGCGCAGCCCGCGGCTCCGAGGTGGAGGACGCGCATGCGGCGGGGCGTTCCGTCCGCATCCCCCGGGCGGGCGCAATGGGCGGCGATGAGGAGGCGGATGTGCTGCATGTACTCGAAGTCGAGGTACCCCGGATCGTCGAGGTCCAGGGCCGAGGATTCGACGCCGTCCAGGAGAAGGCGCACGAGGGACGGCCGGTCCGGGTCGCGCACGACTTCGGCCGTCGCGAAGGACGTCCGCGTCGGCTCGTCGGGAAGCTGGGCTGGTGCTCGGCGGCGGCTCACCCGACGAGCCTAGCCTCGCGGGCCGCCGGAGCGAAAAGCGCCGGAGGGGAAACGTCGGACGGGGAGCGTAGGCTGGTGTCGGAATCGAGTCCAGGAGGCAGACATGTCACGAGCACCCCGGTCCGCCGCCGCGAGGCGATCGTGGGGCGAGGACGACTCCGGCGTCGACATCCTCCACGTCGACATGGACGCCTTCTTCGTCTCCGTGGAGCTGCTCGACCGACCCGAGCTGCGGGGCAGGGCGGTCGCGGTCGGCGGCCAGGAGAGGGGAGTGGTCTCGGCCGCCTCCTACGAGGCGCGGGAATTCGGCGTCAACTCGGCGATGCCGGTCGGCCTGGCGAAGCGGCGCTGCCCCCACCTCGTCATGATCCCTCCGCGCTACGGCAGATACAGCGAGGTGTCGCGGCGGATCATGTCGATACTCCGCGACGTCACGCCGCTCGTCGAACAGCTCTCGGTGGACGAGGCCTTCCTCGACGTCTCGGGCGCGCGGCTGCTCATGGGAGGCCCGGTGGAGATCGCGCGGCGGCTGCGCAGCCGCATCCGCGCCCAGGAGGGGGTGGCCGCATCGGTGGGCATCGCCAAGACCAAGCACGTGGCCAAGATAGCCTCGGCCCACGCCAAGCCCGACGGCCTGCTCCTCGTTCCCGCGGAGGCGACCCTCCCCTTCCTCCACGGGCTTCCCGTGGGGGCGCTGTGGGGAGTGGGGGAGCGGACCCGCGAGCGCCTGGAGGCCCGGGGCATCACCACGGTCGGAGAGCTCGCCGACATGGGCCGGACGCGGTTGACGAGGATCCTCGGGCGCGCGATGGGCACCCATCTCTACGAGCTGGCGATGGGAGTGGACCCCCGTCCGGTGACGGTCAGCCGGGAGGAGAAGTCCGTGGGACGCGAGGAGACCTTCTTCGTCCACGTGGCCGAACGCTCGGAGCTGGAGCGCGTGCTTCTGGCCCAGGCCCACGACACGGCGCGAAGGCTGAGGAAGCGGCGCCTGGCCGCGCGTGCGGTGTCGATCAAGGTCCGCTTCGCCGACTTCACCACCATCTCCCGCAGCGCCACGCTCGCCCAGCCCACTGACTTGGCGTGGGATCTCTACTCGAGCGCGAAACGGCTCCTGGGCGAGGTGCGCATCGGCGACGCCGGTCTCAGGCTCCTGGGGCTGCGCGCCGAACAGCTCGTCGACCCCCGGCTGGGCGTCCAGCTGGCCCTGGACGCCGATCCCCGCAGGGACAGGGCCGAAGCCGCCCTCGACGAGGTGGTGGCCAAATTCGGCGCGCGAATGGCCGGCCCCGCGAGCCTGGTCGGCCGCGGGACGGGCAGGCTCCCAGCCGATGCGCCGCCGGGGGATCATGGCGGACTTTCCCGCTCTAGCCCCACAGGATATTCTTGACGGTGATATCGACAGCGAGGAGACACCATGGCGCTTTCCGAATACGAACGGAAGATGTTGGAGGAGCTGGAAGCCCAGCTCTCCGATGAGGATCCCGGCTTCGCCGACAGCCTCAAGCCAGCTTCGCCCGGCGTGTCGGCCTCCAAGCAGCTGTCCGTCCGCCATCTCGTCCTCGGTCTTCTCGTCGCGATTCTCGGGGTCGGCGTGCTGGTGGCGGGGGTCGCCACGGAGCTCGTCGTCATCGGAGTGCTCGGCGTCGTCGTCATGTTCGCGGGCACGTGGTACGTCATCGAGGGGATCCAGGAGCGGCCGGGCGCACAGAGGGCCAAACGCAAGGGCGAACCGCCCCGACAGGGGCCGGCGTCCTCGAGCAGGCCGACGAGCCGGTTCTCCGAGTTCATGAGCCGGCAGGCCCAGGAATGGGAGCGCCGCCGCCGCGAGAACGGGCGCGGCTAGCGTCCGAATTCGGCGAGGGCGCGACCGCTTGACGAATACCTGACCGATCCGGCGGCGGGCTGGGCGCCGCCGCCCTGTCGGGCCCTCCGCCCGCGCAGCCCGCCGCCGCGACTTCGCCTGGC
>NZ_KE951434.1:7211-19014 GCF_000466165.1 Actinobaculum sp. oral taxon 183 str. F0552 | reverse complement strand
CGGGGGACGGGTTTGGGGGTGGGGGGTGTGGTGGACTCAGACATTGAGGCTCCTTGAGAGACAGCGCTGGCGCGCCGCGTGGCAACGTTTACCGACATTGTACGTGGTGAGTGCCGTTCCGGCTGCCACTGGAGGAGGCAGTCCGCTGAAAGGCTCCGGTGTGACAGAACGGGACGTTGTGGCTAGCGTGGCGGTATGATCTTTCTTCGCTACTCTCGAACGCTCATCGAAGCCAACTGCTACATCCTGGCCGATTCCCCCGGTTCGCCCGCACTCGTCGTCGACCCGGGGGCCGGAAGCGCGGCGTGGATCGACCAGACCCTCCAGCGCAAGGGTCTGAGCCTGGGGGCCGTGCTGTGCACACACGGCCACATGGACCACGTCTGGGACTCGGGGCTCGTGGCCGGCGAAGCGCCCGTCTTCATTCCCGGGCCGGACCTGTACCGCATGGACGATCCGGTCGCCTACGCCCGGCCGCTCGGCTCGACTTTCGAGGCCGCGTCGGGGCACGGATGGATCAAGCCCGAGGGGACGAGGGCTCTTCCGGGGGAGTTCTTCGCAGACGGCGGCGCCGAGATCGTCCCGGGAGTGGCCATCCGCGCCCTGCCGGCTCCGGGGCACACCGAGGGGTCGAGCGTCTTCCTCCTGAACGGGGCCGTCGACCCCGATCGCGAGTCCGCGGCCTTCCCCGAGGGAGTGGCCGGCCAGGCCCTCATGCTCAGCGGGGACGTGCTCTTCAGGGACGGCGTCGGCCGGACGGACCTCCACGGAGGCGATCCCGCGGCGGCCGCCGCGTCCCTGCGGACCCTCGTGCGCGTCGTCGACCCCGCGACGGTGTTCTTCCCGGGGCACGGCCCGGCTTCCACCGTCGGGCGCGAACGGGCCCACTCTTACTATCTGCGACAGGCGTTGGCCGTCGGTTAGAGGCCGTTCGTCTTATACACCCGCGTCATGCGGGCAAGGTCACGCGCCGGGTGGATCTCGTCATGGCTGAGGCGCCCGGCTTTCGTGAAATAATACACTTTATGAAGATTGCGCCTTTGTCAGGTTTCCCGGAGTGGCTGCCCGAGGACAGGCTCGTCGAACAGCGGATCCTCGACTCCCTGCGATCGACCTTCGAGCTCCACGGATTCTCCGGGATCGAGACGCGCGCCGTCGAACCGCTCGACCAGCTCCTGCGCAAGGGGGAGACCTCCAAGGAGGTCTACGTCCTGGACCGTCTGCAGGGCGAGGAGGGCGGGGAATCGCGTCTGGGCCTCCACTTCGACCTGACGGTTCCCCTCGCGCGGTACGTCCTGGAGCACGCGGGCAGGATCGACTTCCCGTTCAAGCGGTATCAGATTCAGCGGGTCTGGCGGGGGGAGCGCCCTCAGGACGGTCGCTTCCGCGAATTCACGCAGGCGGACGTGGACATCGTGGGCGCCGATTCCCTGGCCTTCCACCACGAGATCGAGCTGCCGCTCGTCATGGTCGACGCGCTCGGCAGGCTTCCGATACCCCGCGTCCGCGTCAAGGCGTCGAACCGGAAGGTCGCTCAGGGCTTCTACGAGGCCGTCGGCGTCGAGGACGTCGCGCAAACCCTCCGCGTCGTCGACAAATTGGACAAGATCGGCCCCGCGGCCGTCGCCGAGCTGCTCGTCGAGCGCGTCGGGGCCAGCCGCGAGCAGGCGGACAAGGCGCTCGCCCTGGCGGAGATCAGCGGGTCCGACGCGTCCGTGGCCGACCGGGTGCGCGCCCTCGGGGCGCAGTCGCGCCTCCTGGATGAAGGCCTGGAGGAGCTCGTGGGGCTGGTCGAGAGGGCGAACGCGCTGATCCCCGGCTCGGTGGAGGCGGACTTGAAGATAGCCCGCGGCCTGGACTACTACACCGGCTCGGTCTACGAGTCCTTCCTGACCGGCCACGAAGACCTCGGTTCGGTGTGCTCGGGCGGGCGCTACGACTCGCTCGTCGGCGACGGGAGGCGAACCTATCCCGGGGTCGGCCTGTCGATCGGCGTGTCCCGCCTGGTCTCCCGCGTTCTCGGCCGCGGCCTGGCCGCCGCCTCGAGGAAGGTGCCCACGTGCGTGCTCGTGGCCGTCAACAGCGAGGAGCAGAGGCCCGGGGCCGAGGCGACCGCGATGGGGCTGCGCAGGAGGGGGATACCGGCCGACGTCTCTCCCAGCTCGGCGAAGTTCGGCAAGCAGATCAGGTTCGCCGACAGGCGGGGCATTCCGTACGTGTGGTTCTCCACCGAGGACGGCGAGCAGGTCAAGGACATCCGCTCGGGGGAACAGACGGCCGCAGATCCCGAGACGTGGAGCCCTCCTCCCCTCGACCTGCTCCCCCGTGTAAGTGAGGTCCAGTGAGCATTCCCGCCGCTTCGCAGACAGGACTGGTGGGAGCGCTGAGGTCCCTGAGGGGTGTGCTGGCGCGTACGGCCTTCCCGCTGGAGATACCCTCGGCCGCTCGCGCAGGCGACGTCCTGGCAGATTCGCTGCATCAGCTCGACGACTACGTCCTTCCCCGGATCACGAACCTCGACGCACCGCTCGTCGCCGTCGTGGGGGGATCGACGGGGTCGGGGAAGTCCACCCTCGTCAATTCGATGTTGGAGGAGAACGTCGCCAGGGCCTCGGCGATCCGCCCGACCACCAGGCGTCCGCTCCTCATCCACGCCCCCGGAGACGCCCACTGGTTCGACGACGCAAGGATCCTCCCCGGCCTGACGAGGGTGGTCAGAGGACCGGAGGAAGGGGAAGAGGGGACGGAGGAGACGGAGTCCGAGGCGCCGGAGCAGGCGACCGGAGGGCCGTCTGAGGGACCCTCGCCCCAGAGGCCAAGGCCGGAGGAGCCCGCCGCCTCCGCGGACGGCGAAGGCATCCCTGCCTCCGGTGAGGAGCCTCCGGGTCCCGGCAGCGCCGCCGCGCCCGGCGAAGGGGCTCCCGGCGACTCCCCTGCGTCCGGCGAGGGAGATCCCGACGAGGGCGCCCCCGCGGACGGGCAGGACCCCCACGTGGAGATCGAATTGACCGAGAGGTCGTCGCTTCCGGCCGGACTGGCCCTCCTCGACTCCCCCGACGTGGACTCGGTCGTCGAGGGGAACAGGCATCTGGCCGCCCAGCTCATGGCCGCGGCCGACCTCTGGCTTTTCGTCACGAGCGCATCCCGCTACGCCGATGCCATTCCGTGGTCCATGCTCGGCGAGGCGGCCGATCGCGACGTCGTCGTCGCCATCGTGCTCAACCGCGTGCCTCCGGGGGTCGGGGCGCAGGTGCGGCCCGACCTGGCCCGCAGGCTCGACGAGCACGGCCTGGGCTACGCGCCCCTGTTCGTCATATCCGAGCGCCTGGACGACGACGACCGGATCCCCGCCGCCGACGTCGCGCCCATATCGGGATGGCTCGCCGGGCTCGCCCACGACGCCAGCGCACGGGCCTCGGTGGCCAGGCAGACGCTCCTGGGCGCGATGGGAGGGCTGATCGCCAACGGCAGGGAGATCCTGGCCGCGATAGACGACCAACGCGAGACCGTGCGGGCCATGCGCGCCGACGTCGCGCAAGCCGACGGGGTGGCCTGCGGTTCGGTCGTCGCGAGCCTGGCGGACGGGCGCGTGCTCCACAGCGAGGTGCTCGAACGGTGGAGCGAGGCCGCCGGTAGCGGGCGCATGAGAAGCTTGGAAGGGGGAGTCGCCGGGCTGCGGGGCCGCATCTCGGCGTGGTTCCGCAGGGGGCGGGAGTCCGAGTCCGCCGTCGCCGGGGTTGCAGACGGCATCGAGGCCTCGCTCAGGACGATCCTCGTCGCGGAAGCGCAGGGTGCGGTGCGCTCGGTCGACGACGCCTGGAGGTCCCGCGAGGGGGCCGCGGAAGTTCGCGACAGGGCCCTGGCCGCCGTCCGGGATCCCGGCGAGCGCGCCCGGAGCGCCGAGGCTGCGATTCGGCAGTGGCGGCGGTCGCTGGCCGGACTGGTCGGAACGACGGGCAAGGACAAGCGCGCCACGGCCAGGCTGGCCGCCGCCGGGGAGGACGCCGTGGGAGCCGCCCTCATGATCGTGGTCTTCTCCTCGACCGCCGGCCTCTCGGAGGGCAGGCCCGCGGCGGCCGGAAGCGCGGCCGGGGGAGCGGAGCGGCTGTTGGAGGCGATCTTCGGCCGCGACGCCGTCCGGTCGGCGGCGAGGAGGGCCCGCGAGAGCCTCCTCGAGAGCGCCGCGGCGTTCTTCGCCGAGGAGCTCGCGCCGTTCAGGAAGGCCTGCGAGGAGGTCGCCATCGGCACGGAGTTCCGCAATGAGGTCAACAGGGCGTTCAGCCGGATAGAGCGCCTGCACGCGAGGGAGGAGCGTCGATGACACTCACCATTGAAGACGGCATCGTGCATCTGGACCGCGCCATCGGGATCCTCGGCCCGGACTTCCCCGGCGAGGTCGAGGCCGCCGGGCGGACGGCCGAGCGCGTCCGGGGCCGAGTCCAGGTGGGGGGACAGCATACGGTCGTCGTCCTCGCGGGCGCCACCGGAAGCGGCAAATCGTCGCTTCTCAACGCTCTGGCGGGGGAGAGCGTGTCGCGGGTCGCCCCGACGCGTCCGACGACGGACGCGCCCCTGGCCGTCTCGGGTTCGGCCGCCACCGAGGTCCTCGACTGGATGGGGGTGGACTCTCGCCGGGTCCTTCCGGGCGCCCTGGGCGAGGATCGTCTGGTCGTCGTCGACCTGCCCGATCTCGATTCGATCGAGCACCGGCACCGCAGCGTGGCCGACTCGCTCATTGAGCGCGCCGACGCCGTCGTCTTCGTCCTCGACCCGCAGAAGTACGCCGACGCGGTCATACACAAGGAGTACCTCGAGCGCTTCATGGAGCGCGGGGCGGCCTGCATCGTCGTGCTCAACCAGGTCGACCGGCTCGCCGCCGCCGAGCGCGAAGGGGTCCTCGACGACGTGTCCGCCTTGCTCGACCGCGACGGACTGGACGCACAGGTCTTCGTGGCCTCGGCCAGGACGGGGGAGGGCGTGCCGGCCGTGCGCCAGGCGCTCCTCGACTTCGTCGGGCGACGCGACGCCTCCCGCTTGAAACTCGCCAAGGAGCTGCGGGCCGCCGGGCAATGCCTGGATCGCGCCGTGCGCGAGGACGGCGGGCGCGACGTCTCCGGCGGCGCGGCGGACTTCTCCTCCGCGTCGCAGGCGATCGCCGCGGCCGCGGGCGTCCGCGACGTCGCCAAGGCGGCGGCGGACTCCTACGAGGCCAGAGCGAGACGCGAAACGGCGTGGCCGCCGGCCAGACTGGTGCGCCGCGCCTCCGACCCGCTCGTCCGGCTCGGACTCGTGAGCGCTCCGAACCGCAAGAGGCGGCCGAGCGCCGGGAACCTCGCCGCGGGCTCGTCTGCGGCCGCGCGTTCGCGCGTTCGCGAATACGTCGACGAGCGCCTGGACTGCCTGCCCGGGACGTGGCGGGTCGAGGTCGCCGAGAAGAGCGACGAGCGTGCGACCAAGCTGATCGAATCGGCTGACTCCCTCATGTCCGCGGTCGATTTGGAATACCGGCACAAGCCGTCGTGGTGGGCGGCCGTCAACGTCTTCCAGATCCTCTTCTTCCTCGTGTTCCTCGTGGGCGCCCTGTGGCTGGTCCCGCTGGCGGCGATCGGCCTCTTGCGGGACGGGGCCCTCGGCTCTCCGCACGTCGGGCCGCTGCCCCTGCCTCTGTGCCTCGTGGCGGGAGGGCTGGCGGCTGGCTGGCTGCTGAGCTTCGTGTCCGGGTCCTCCCGCGCGCGAGCGGCCGAACAGGTCCGCATCCGCGTGGAGGGGCGCCTGGTCGACGCGGTCGACCGGGGGGCGAGGGAGTCGATCCTCGATCCGGTGGAGACCGAGCGCTCCCGATACGTGAGCGTCATGGACAGCATCGGCAAACTGGCCTCGGTCGGCTGACGCTCGCCGCCGGCCGGTTCGCGGGGCGGCGCCGTGGCCAACCTCATCCTCATTTTTATGCAACTGCGCGTATACTTATGTGCGGACTTTTCCGGATCCGCGTCCGCCCACCGACGGCGGCCAGCGGATGGACGCACGCAGACGAAGGAGGGCCGGTGACGGCACAGGAACGGGTTCAACCGGCCACCAGGGCGGCCAGGCACGTGCTCATAGCGAAGATCTTAGGCGAGCGCGCTGTGCATTCCCAGGGAGAGTTGCGGGCCCACGTCCTGAAGGAGGGCTTCTCCGTCACGCAGGCGACGCTGTCCCGCGACCTCGACGAGCTCAACGCGGTCAAGGTCCGAGACTCCGACGGGAACCAGGTCTATCGGATTCCCGACGAAACCGAGTTGTACAACGCCGCCATGGGGGCGCGAGCCCAACTGGAGCGATGGTGCCCCGAGGTCTTGGTGAGCGCGCAGAGGGCGGAGAACCAGCTCGTCCTGCGCACGCCTCCGGGCGCGGCGCACATCCTGGCGGGGGGGATCGACAAGGCCATGCTCGGGGGCGTCTTGGGCTGCGTCGCGGGCGACGACACGGTTCTCGTAGTCGCCGAAAGCGCCGAGCGCGCCGAGACGCTTCGCGAAGAGCTGCTGCGACTGGCGTGACGCACCGGAAACTGTCAACCACGAAGGAGGAAGCAATGTCGAAGAGCAGGGGCCGGGTCGTGCTGGCCTACTCGGGAGGCCTCGACACGTCGGTGGCCATCGGCTGGATCGGCGAGCAGACCGGCGCCGAGGTGGTTACCGTGTCGGTGGACGTCGGGCAGGGGGGAGAGGATCTCGAGACCATCCGTCAGCGCGCTCTGGATTGCGGGGCGGTCGAAGCGTATGTGGCCGACGCCCGCGATGAGTTCGCCGACGAGTACTGCATGCTCGACCTTCAGGCCAACGGCCTGTACATGGGCGCCTATCCGCTCATATCGGCCCTCTCCCGCCCGGTGATCGTCAAGCACCTGGTCACCGCCGCCCGGCGGTTCGGCGCAACCGTCGTCGCCCACGGATGCACGGGCAAGGGCAACGACCAGGTGCGGTTCGAGAATGGAATCACATCGCTGGCCCCCGACCTGACCTGCATCTCCCCGGTCCGCGATCTGGCGATGACCCGCGAGTTCTCGATCGACTACGCGAACAGGCACGACCTGCCCATCGAGACGACGCACCACAACCCCTTCTCCATCGACCAGAACGTCTGGGGCCGGGCCATCGAAACCGGCTTCCTCGAGGACATCTGGAACGGCCCGACGAAGGACGTCTACACCTACACGGACGATCCGACCTATCCTCCGCTCCCCGACGAGGTCGTCGTCGCCTTCGAGTCCGGCGTCCCGGTCGCCGTGGACGGGCAGAGCGTCACGCCGCTTCAGGCGATCCAGGAGTTGAACCGCCGGGCGGGCGCCCAGGGGATCGGCCGCATCGACATCGTCGAGGACCGCCTGGTGGGCATCAAGTCGCGCGAAATCTACGAAGCCCCCGGGGCGATGACGCTCATAGCCGCCCATCAGGAACTCGAGCGCGTGACGATGGACCGCGATCAGATCCGCTTCAAGCAGACCGTGTCCGACCGGTGGAGCACGCTCGTGTACGAGGGGCAGTGGTTCTCCCCGCTCAAGCACTCCCTGGACGCCTTCATCCGCGACACCCAGGAGTACGTCTCCGGAGACATCAGGATGGTTCTGCACGGGGGGCGGGCGACCGTGACAGGGCGGCGGTCGCGCAGCTCGCTTTACGACTTCAATCTGGCCACGTACGACGCCGGAGACACGTACGACCAGTCCAAGGCGCGCGGATTCATCGAGATCTTCGGCATGACATCCAAGCTGGCGGCGGCCCGCGACGTCGCATTCGGCCGTGGCGAGGCCATGGGCAAGACCGATCTCTACTGACGGCGGGCCGGCCTCCGCCGCGCACCGCCGTCAGCCGCGCTCTGCGCGCTCAGCCCTTCGAGGCTCCGGCATGCACGCGGAGCGTCTGTTCCGTCCGCGTCAGACGACGGTGCGCTTTCCGGGGCTTCGGCACGCGGAGCGCTTGGCCCGCTCCGACGATCGGATGGCGGGCGAGCCGTTAGGATGGGGACCATGGAACACGTGGCACTGTGGGGTGGGAGGTTCTCGGGCGACCCGGCCGATGCGCTCACCGAGCTGTCCCGGTCCACCCAGTTCGATTGGCGTCTGGCCACCTACGATCTGGCCGGCTCGCGCGCCCACGCGAGGGCCCTCCATGCGGCGGGGCTGCTGACCGACGCCGAACTGTCCGGCATGATCGCCGCCTTGCATGAGCTGGAGGCCGACGTCCGCGAAGGGTCCTTCCGTCCGCTTCCCGGCGACGAAGACGTCCACACCGCGCTCGAGCGCGGCCTGCTCGAGCGCGCAGGGGCGGACCTCGGCGGCAAACTGCGGGCGGGGCGTTCCCGCAACGACCAGATCGCCACTCTCATCCGCATGTACCTGCGCGACAGCGCCCGCGGCCTGGCCGGAAAGCTCCTCGACGCGGTCCGGGCGCTCATCGTCCAGGCCCGGCGGGCGGGGGACGCCGTCATGCCCGGGCGGACCCACATGCAGCACGCCCAGCCTGTGCTCGTCGCCCATCAGCTCCTCGCCCACGCGTGGCCGCTGCTGCGCGACGTCGAGCGTTTCGTCGACTGGGACCGGCGCGCGTCCCGCAGCCCCTACGGCTCGGGAGCCTTGGCGGGCAACACGCTCGGACTGGACCCCGAGGCCGTCGCGGCCGACCTGGGCTTCGCGGGGATCGTGGAGAATTCGATCGACGGCACCGCCGCCCGGGACGTCGTCGCGGAGTTCTCCTTCGTCTGCGCGCAGACGGGCGTCGACCTCTCCCGCATAGGCGAGGAGATCATCGTGTGGAACACGCAGGAGTTCGGCTTCGTCACGCTCGACGACTCCTTCTCCACCGGTTCGTCGATCATGCCGCAGAAGAAGAACCCCGACGTGGCCGAACTGGCCCGTGGCAAGGCGGGCCGGCTCATCGGGGACCTCGCGGGTCTGCTCGCCGCGCTCAAGGGACTCCCTCTGGCCTACAACCGCGACCTGCAGGAGGATAAGGAGCCTGTCTTCGACCAGATCGACACGCTCGACGTCCTCCTCCCCGCGATGTCCGGGATGCTCGCGACGATGAGTCTCCACCTCGATCGGATGTCCGAGCTCGCCCCGCGCGGCTTCTCCCTGGCGACCGACGTGGCCGAATGGCTCGTGCGCAGAGGGGTTCCCTTCCGCGAGGCCCACGAGATATCGGGGGCGTGCGTGCGCGAGTGCGAGAGGAGGGGAGTCGAACTGTGGGAGCTTCCGGCGGCCGGATATCGGGCGATCGACCCGCGTCTGACCCCCGACGTCCTGGGCGCTCTCAGCCTGGAGGCCTCGGTGGGCTCGCGCGCCGCGCGAGCGGGCACGGCTCCTGGGCGGGTGGCCGAGCAGCTCGGCGAGGCCGAGGCCCGCGTCGATCAGCTCGCGGTGTTCGTCGGAAGCGAGATCCTTGCACGATAGGCAGCGGGATTCGCGGGACGGCGCCGCGGGAGAGGGGGAACGCCGGCGGCGCGCCTTCCTCTTCCTTGTGAATCCCCGTCTCCACTACGATCCGTATCCGGACTGGCAGGTGTGGCTTCCCATGTCGGATCGCGGCGAGTCCATCCCGATCGAATGGAATACGGGAGGCCGGCGTTCGGGCATGGAGCCGGGGGACGCTGCGCTTCTCGTCAAAGTCGGCCTGGATCCGAGGGGCCTCGTGGCCGTGGGGGAGGTCGTCACTCGGATCTACGTCGGACCGCAGTGGAATCCGGACGCCTCGCGGCCGGAGGCGGGATGGGTCGGCCTGCGTCTGACGCGCCTGCTGGACTTGGACGACCCGGTCCCTCTGGACGTCCTGCGCGGGATCGGCCCGCGGGTGAGATGGACTCCGAGGATGTCGGGAACCGAAGTGCCGCTCGACGTCGCGCTGTCCGTCGAAGGCCTCGTCGGCCTAGGCGCGGAGGAGACGGGCCGATGAACGGCGGCCGGAGCGGTCGCGACGGGCGGAATCGGACCGGAGATGGCACACTTGAGTCGGGGCGTCGGCCCCGCACGCCGATGGAAGGAGAGGAAGAGAACGTGAGCGAGATCCTCGACGAGCTGATGTGGCGGGGCCTCATCGCCCAGCACACGGATATCGACGCTCTGCGCGCGGCGCTGGACGAGGGACCCGTCACCTTCTACTGCGGCTTCGACCCCACCGCGTCCTCGTTGCACCACGGGCATCTCGTCGCGGTCAAAGTCATGAGGCACTTGCAGCTGGCGGGACACCGCCCGCTCGCCCTCGTGGGGGGCGCCACCGGCTTGATCGGGGATCCCCGCGCGAAAGGCGAACGGACGCTCAACTCCGCTGACGTCGTCCGGGAATGGGCCGACGCCCTGAGAGGGCAGTTGGAAGGGCTCCTGGACTTCGAGGGCGACAACCCGGCGCGCATCGTCGACAACCTGGACTGGACGGCAGACATGACCGCCATCGACTTCCTGCGCGACATCGGCAAGCATTTCCGGATGGGCACGATGCTGGCGAAGGACGTCGTCGCGCGTCGACTCGAATCCGAGGAGGGGATCTCGTTCACGGAGTTCAGCTATCAGATCCTGCAGGCCAACGACTACCTGGAGCTCTACCGCCGCCATAACTGCACGCTCGAAGTCGGCGGCAACGACCAATGGGGCAACCTCGTCGGCGGCATGGACCTCATACGCAAGGTCGAAGGCGCGGCGGTCCACGTCATGACCAATCCGCTCATCACCAAGTCCGACGGAACGAAGTTCGGGAAGACGGAGGGCGGGGCCATCTGGCTGAATCCGGAGATGTTCAGCCCCTACAGGTTCTACCAGTTCTGGCTCAACACGGCCGACGCCGACGTGGTCCGCATGCTCAAGGTCTTCACCTTCCGGACCCGCGAGGAGATCTTGGAGCTGGAGGCGGCTCTGGTCGAGCGCCCTCACGCCCGTGAGGCGCAGAGGACTCTCGCCGAGGACGTGACCACGTGGGTGCACGGCGCCGACGCGACCGAGCGCGTCACAACCGCCTCCCGGGCTCTGTTCGGCGGGGGCGGCCTCGAATCGGTCGACGCCGGCACCCTCGCCGACGCAGTCGCGGAGGTTCCCCGGGCGCAAGGGGCTGTGGGCGCTCGACTCGTGGAGCTCTTCGTGGCGGCCGGGCTCGAGAAGGGTCTCGGCGCCGCCAGGCGGACTATCGCGTCGGGAGGCCTGTACGTCAACAACGTCAAGATCGCCGATTCCGAGCGCACGCTCGCCGCGGAGGACCTCCTTCCGGGAGGGTTCGCGCTGCTTCGCAAGGGCAAGAGGAACCTCGCCGTCATCGAGACGGCGGGAACGCGATGAGGACCCGCGGCCCCGTCTCCGCTGCGATTGCGGGGCGGAATGGAGCTTCGGCCAGGCATATACGAACGCGGCCCGTCTCCGTGCGGTAGCGGGGGCGGGCCTCGGCGGTCCGGATCGTCGATGGGCCGTTCGGAGCTGTGTCCCCCTTCACCCGGGGACGATTTGACGGGGCGGGGCCGTCTCGGTAGTCTACTTATCTGTCGCCGGGACGCGGCGAAATCCAGGGAATTCTTCCGGGGAGGGCCGCGTTCTCAGTGCGGCCGGCTGGTTGCTCGGCTGGCTCTCGTTTTGACAGGGCGCCAAACGAATAGTAAACTAGCTTTCTGCCTCTTTTCTGTGATGACTGCTGTGTGTGGTTGTTGTGGGGTGTGGGTGTGGTGGTTGGGTGCTTGATAGTGTGTTGGTTGATGTGTTTGTGACTGGCTCGTGTGGGGTTGGTTGTGGCTGGCTCGTGTGGGTTGTGTGCCTGTGTGGGTTGGTTGTGGCTGGTTCTGTGGGGTTGGTTGT
>NZ_KE951434.1:1702-7186 GCF_000466165.1 Actinobaculum sp. oral taxon 183 str. F0552 | reverse complement strand
CGGCCGCGAAGCCGACCGACCGACGAGGCCTCAGACGAATTCGGAAAAGTGACCCGATTCACATAATCGGGGTTTGACGGAGTGGATGCGTGGGGGTAGTCTATATACCCGTCGCCTGAAGTAATCGCTATAAGCGGCAGCATGAAGCCGAAAGTTCGATGACTCCAGTGCGCATGAGCTTCAAAGCTGGTGATGTGGGTCGCTGAATCTGCGTTTGACAGATCGGAATCCTGCACTAGACTATAGAAGTTGCCTCTTTTCTGTGATGACTGCTGTGTGTGGTTGTTGTGGGGTGTGGGTGTGGTGTTTGGGTGCTTGATAGTGTGTTGGTTGATGTGTTTGTGACTGGCTCGTGTGGGGTTGGTTGTGGCTGGCTCGTGTGGGTTGTGTGCCTGTGTGGGTTGGTTGTGGCTGGTTCTGTGGGGTTGGTTGTTTTTTGGGAGTCGTTTTGGGCTTTCTGCGTTTTTGTGTGGAGAGTTTGATCCTGGCTCAGGACGAACGCTGGCGGCGTGCTTAACACATGCAAGTCGAACGGGCTCTGTCTGGCTGTGTGCTGGGTGGGGTTAGTGGCGAACGGGTGAGTAATACGTGAGTAACCTGCCCTCTTCTTTGGGATAAGCCTTGGAAACGGGGTCTAATACTGGATATTCCTGTCTGGTCGCATGGCTGGGTGGGGAAAGTTTTTTTCGGTGGGGGATGGGCTCGCGGCCTATCAGCTTGTTGGTGGGGTGATGGCCTACCAAGGCGTCGACGGGTAGCCGGCCTGAGAGGGTGACCGGCCACACTGGGACTGAGATACGGCCCAGACTCCTACGGGAGGCAGCAGTGGGGGATATTGCACAATGGGCGCAAGCCTGATGCAGCGACGCCGCGTGGGGGATGACGGCTTTCGGGTTGTAAACCTCTTTCGTCGGGGGACAAGGCTCTGCTTGGTGGTGGGGTTGAGGGTACCCGGTGAAGAAGCGCCGGCTAACTACGTGCCAGCAGCCGCGGTAATACGTAGGGCGCGAGCGTTGTCCGGAATTATTGGGCGTAAAGGGCTCGTAGGCGGCTTGTCGCGTCTGCTGTGAAAATGCGGGGCTTAACTCCGTACGTGCAGTGGGTACGGGCAGGCTAGAGTGCGGTAGGGGTGACTGGAATTCCTGGTGTAGCGGTGGAATGCGCAGATATCAGGAGGAACACCGATGGCGAAGGCAGGTCACTGGGCTGTTACTGACGCTGAGGAGCGAAAGCGTGGGGAGCGAACAGGATTAGATACCCTGGTAGTCCATGCTGTAAACGTTGGGAACTAGGTGTGGGGTTCTTTCCACGGATTCTGCGCCGGAGCTAACGCATTAAGTTCCCCGCCTGGGGAGTACGGCCGCAAGGCTAAAACTCAAAGGAATTGACGGGGGCCCGCACAAGCGGCGGAGCATGCGGATTAATTCGATGCAACGCGAAGAACCTTACCAAGGCTTGACATACGCTGGGACGGTGCAGAGATGTGCTGGCTTTTGCTGGTGTACAGGTGGTGCATGGTTGTCGTCAGCTCGTGTCGTGAGATGTTGGGTTAAGTCCCGCAACGAGCGCAACCCTTGTCTCGTGTTGCCAGCAGGTTGGGCTGGGGACTCACGGGAGACTGCCGGGGTTAACTCGGAGGAAGGTGGGGATGACGTCAAATCATCATGCCCCTTATGTCTTGGGCTTCACGCATGCTACAATGGCCGGTACAGAGGGTTGCGATATCGTGAGGTGGAGCGAATCCCTTAAAGTCGGTCTCAGTTCGGATCGGGGTCTGCAACTCGACCCCGTGAAGTCGGAGTCGCTAGTAATCGCGGATCAGCAACGCCGCGGTGAATACGTTCTCGGGCCTTGTACACACCGCCCGTCACGTCACGAAAGTTGGCAACACCCGAAGCTCGTGGCCTAACCCGTGTGGGGGGAGCGGTCGAAGGTGGGGTTGGCGATTGGGACGAAGTCGTAACAAGGTAGCCGTACCGGAAGGTGCGGCTGGATCACCTCCTTTCTAGGGAGCAGTCGGCGTGCGGCGTGGGTCGTGCGCGTGGGCTGTGGTTGTGGAAGCGCGTTGACCGGCATGCTGTCAGGCGTCTGGGTACTGTGCCCGTGCTGCCCGTGGGCCCTCGTTGGTGGGGGTGTGTGGTGGTGGCGTGGTGGTTGGGAATCGTATAGTGGACGCGAGCATCTGTGCCTGCACGTTGTGTGTGGGTGCGTGTTGTTGTAGGTGTTGTAGGGCGTTCGGTGGATGCCTGGGTACCGGGAGCCGAAGAAGGACGTTGCAGCCTGCGATATGCCTCGGGGAGCCGGCAAGCGGGCTTTGATCCGAGGGTGTCCGAATGGGGGAACCTGGCCGGGGTTGTGCCCGGTCGCTCGTGCCTGAATTCATAGGGTGCGGGTGGTGACGCGGGGAAGTGAAACATCTTAGTACCCGTAGGAAGAGATATTCCGTGAGTAGTGGTGAGCGAAAGCGGAGGAGCCTAAACCGTGGGCGTGTGAGAGCCGTCGGGTGTTGCGTGTGCGGTGTTGTGGGAGATGATCGTGATCATGCCGACGCGTGGTCGCGCAGTGATAAACCGTGGGGATAGGCGAAGGGTCTGGGAAGGCCTGCCGGAGAGGGTGAGAGCCCCGTAGCTGAAATTCTCGTGGCTGTGTGATTGTGTTCCCGAGTAGCATGGGGCCCGTGGAATCCCGTGTGAATCTGGCAAGACCACTTGTCAAGGCTAAATACTCCTGGTGACCGATAGTGGAGAGTACCGTGAGGGAAGGGTGAAAAGTACCCCGGGAGGGGAGTGAAAGAGTGCCTGAAACCGGGCGCCTACAATCCGTCAGAGCCTCCGTGGTGGGGGTGATGGCGTGCCTTTTGAAGAATGAGCCTGCGAGTTAGTGGCATGTGGCGAGGTTAACCCGTGTGGGGGAGTCGTAGCGAAAGCGAGTCCGAAGAGGGCGTGAGTCGCGTGTTCTAGACCCGAAGCGGGGTGATCTACCCATGGCCAGGGTGAAGCTCGTGTAAGAGCGTGTGGAGGCCCGAACCCACCAGGGTTGAAAACCTGGGGGATGAGTTGTGGGTAGGGGTGAAAGGCCAATCAAACTCCGTGATAGCTGGTTCTCCCCGAAATGCATATAGGTGCAGCGTTGCGTGGTTCCTTCCGGAGGTAGAGCGACTGGTTGGCTGATGGGCCTTACCGGGTTACTGACGTCAGCTAAACTCCGAATGCCGGGAGGGTGGAGCGTGGCAGTGAGACGGCGGGGGATAAGCTTCGTCGTCGAGAGGGAAACAGCCCAGATCGCCGGTTAAGGCCCCTAAGCGTGTGCTAAGTGGGAAAGGATGTGGAGTTGCTGGGACAACCAGGAGGTTGGCTTAGAAGCAGCCATCCTTGAAAGAGTGCGTAATAGCTCACTGGTCAAGTGGTTCCGCGCCGACAATGTAGCGGGGCTTAAGCACACCGCCGACGCCGCGGCAGTCCATCGTGGTCCTAGCCTGTCCGTTGGGCGGGTTCAGGGGGTGGGCTGGGTAGGGGAGCGTCCCGCGTTGGGTGAAGTCTCGGGGTGACCCGGGGTGGACGGCGTGGGAGTGAGAATGCAGGCATGAGTAGCGAGAGGCGGGTGAGAAACCCGTCCGCCGATTGACTAAGGGTTCCAGGGCCAGGTTGATCCGCCCTGGGTTAGTCGGGTCCTAAGGCGAGGCCGACGGGCGTAGTCGATGGACAACGGGTTGATATTCCCGTACCGGCGCTTGACCGTTCAATGTTCGCCGGGGTGATGCTAACCATCCCCGATCCTGTGTGTCTCTTTCGGGAGGCGTGTGGGGGAGGGCGTGGGGTCCGAGCCTGGGTGGGCAAGCGTGGTAACAGGTGTGACGCAGAGTGGTAGTCCAACCGTGTCGTATGGCTGAGCACGGCTAAGGGTGCAGCCCGTCTCCCAGGTAAATCCGGGGGGCGTTCGGGTCAGGCCTGATGGGGACCGTTTGACGGGAAGTGGATGATCCTGTGCTGCCGAGAAAAGCATCGACGTCAGGGCAAGCGCCGCCCGTACCCGAAACCGACACAGGTGGTCAGGTAGAGTATACCGAGGCGTGCGAGTCAATCGTGGTTAAGGAACTCGGCAAAATGCCCCCGTAACTTCGGGAGAAGGGGGGCCCGGGCCTTGATGTCCCCGTGCGGGGCGGAGGGGTCGGGGCCGCAGAGTCCAGGGAGAAGCGACTGTTTATCAAAAACACAGGTGCGTGCTAAGCCGCAAGGCGATGTATACGCACTGACGCCTGCCCGGTGCTGGAAGGTTAAGCGGACTGGTCAGCCCTTCGGGGTGAAGCTGGGAAGTTAAGCCCCAGTAAACGGCGGTGGTAACTATAACCATCCTAAGGTAGCGAAATTCCTTGTCGGGTAAGTTCCGACCTGCACGAATGGCGTAACGACTTCTCCGCTGTCTCGACCACGAGCTCGGTGAAATTGCAGTACGAGTAAAGATGCTCGTTTCGCGCAGCAGGACGGAAAGACCCCGGGACCTTTACTATAGCTTGGTATTGGTGTTCGGTACGGCTTGTGTAGGATAGGTGGGAGACTGTGAACCGGTCACGCTAGTGGGCGGGGAGTCGTTGGTGAAATACCACTCTGGCCGTGCTGACCATCTAACCTCGGTCCGTGATCCGGGCCAGGGACAGTGCCTGGTGGGTAGTTTAACTGGGGCGGTTGCCTCCTAAAGGGTAACGGAGGCGCTCAAAGGTTCCCTCAGCCTGGTCGGCAACCAGGTGGCGAGTGTAAGTGCACAAGGGGGCTTGACTGTGAGACTGACGGGTCGAGCAGGTACGAAAGTAGGAACTAGTGATCCGGCGGTGGCTTGTGGAAGCGCCGTCGCTCAACGGATAAAAGGTACCCCGGGGATAACAGGCTGATCCTGCCCAAGAGTTCATATCGACGGCATGGTTTGGCACCTCGATGTCGGCTCGTCGCATCCTGGGGCTGGAGTAGGTCCCAAGGGTTGGGCTGTTCGCCCATTAAAGCGGTACGCGAGCTGGGTTCAGAACGTCGTGAGACAGTTCGGTCCCTATCCGCTGCGCGCGTAGGAGAATTGAGAAGGGCTGTCCCTAGTACGAGAGGACCGGGACGGACGAACCTCTGGTGTGCCAGTTGTTCCGCCAGGAGCATGGCTGGTTGGCTACGTTCGGGAGGGATAACCGCTGAAAGCATCTAAGCGGGAAGCCTGCTTCAAGATAAGTTCTCCATCCAGCCTGTGTGCTGGGTGAGGTCCCCCGCAGACGACGGGGTTGATAGGCCGGACGTGGACGCCTCGTAAGGGGTGGAGCTGACCGGTACTAATGGACCGACCGCCTACACCATCACGCCCCTGACGGGGTGGTCTCGCGTCGACTATACGATTCCCGGCTCCCACGCCCCGCCCGCGGCAGCGACAGGCAGGGTATCCGACAGGCTTGACGGTGGTCATAGCGGCGGGGAAACGCCCGGTCCCATTCCGAACCCGGTAGCTAAGCCC
>NZ_KE951434.1:0-1375 GCF_000466165.1 Actinobaculum sp. oral taxon 183 str. F0552 | reverse complement strand
CCGATGGTACTGCACCCGCCAGGGTGTGGGAGAGTAGGACACCGCCGTCACCCACACCCCGGGTGGGAACACGCAGACACGCTCCCGCCCACCACACAAACCGATATGACGCGACGTATCAGGCCGCACGGCGAAAAAGGGGGGGCTCCCCCCGATTCCGTGCGGCCCAACCACATAAAAGACCACATAAAACAAGAAGGGGCGGGAGATGCGAACCGTTATCTTTCTTCATGCAGTGCCTCAGGGCCCCGAAGCGTGGACTTCTCAGATCGATGCCCTTCCCGAGGGATTCACGGGCCGTGCGCTCCCGCTGCTGGGCACGCGGGACGCCCACGGCGTGGATTTCCGCGTTGACCGCGCTGTCGCGGCGATCCTCTCCGAACTCGACGACGCCGGCCTCGACCGGGTCGATCTGTGCGGGCTGTCCGTGGGGGCGATGGTCGCCACGCAGTTCGTCCTCGACCACCCCGAACGCGTTTCCAGTCTTGTGCTGTCGGGAAGCCAGATGCACACTGCCCCGTGGCTCATCAAGCTTCAGTTGGGACTCCTGCAGGTCGCATGGCGCGCCGTCGCGCCGCCGGGCATGTCCAAACAGCGGCTTTTGTCGATCGTCCGCGAAATCCGAGACATCGACACGCGCGGTGCGATCAGACGCATAGACACACCGACGCTCGTCTTCTGCGGGGCCAAGGACCGGCCGAATCTGCGCGCAGCACGTGAAATCGCCGCAGGAATCCCCGAAGCGGAACTGCAGATCGTCCCTGGAGCCAAGCATCTGTGGAACACTCAGATGCCTGAGGAATTCTCGAGGCGGCTGGGGCTCTTTCTGACGCGGCAGACCTCTTGACACGGCAGGCCGCGCGCGGCGAATGACGGCTGCCGCGCAGGGCGAGCTCGGTGAAGACCCGGAGGCTGTGGCGGCTTTTCGCGTTCTCACGTGCAGGGGCGGCTTCCCATCCGGCGAATCGCGGCGCGCGGCGTTCCATCGGGTGATCGGACTGGCAGGCGGGTATGCTTGACCCGGCCGGCTGTGAGCTCGGCTTTTGCTGACAATTGAAACACCGAGGATGGGACTGAGGATGGGAATGTCTGAAGACAACAACGTGCCGAATAACGACGAACGCCATGAGCGTCCATCCTCTGGGTGGCAGTCGGCTTCCGAACGCCGCGCGGCCACGCGCCGTGGGTATCGTGATGAGGGATACCGAGGCGACAGGAACGGGGGTCGTGGGGAGTCTCGTCGTTGGGATGAGCGTCGCCCGCGCCGTGACTACGAGGATCGCCGTCGTGACGAGCGTGGCGAGCGGCGGTGGGATCGGGACTCGCGTCGCTGGGAGGACCGGGATCGGCGCGGCTATCGTGGCGAGTCCGGACG
>NZ_KE951433.1 GCF_000466165.1 Actinobaculum sp. oral taxon 183 str. F0552 | reverse complement strand
CTCTCCGGCCCCCGCGGCGTCAAGCGCCCCGGCCGCCCCGTCGGCTCCGGGCTCGCCCGGAATGGGCGGAGCCCGGCCCAGCCCGGCCCGCGGCTCCCATTCGGCCCCTTCCGCGCCCCGGTCTCCCGCCGTCGGCGCGCCGGCCCCCCGGGGCGCGCACGCGCGCATGCCCGTCGTCCGCCTCGTCTTCGACGACGGCGTCTCCCGCGACCTGTCGGGAACCCTCGTCGTGGGCAGGAACCCCTCCGTCGACCCCGCTCACCGCGGCGCTGAGCTCATGCCCATCGCCGACCGGCAGAAGTCCGTCTCCAAGACGCACGCGGCCCTCACCGCCACCCCTCAGGGTCTGCTGGTCGAAGACCTTCGATCGACTAACGGCACCGTCGTCATTTCGGCCGATGGCAACCCGGTGCCGGTCGCGCCGGGCTTCCCCATTTGGGCGACCGACGGCGCGAGCGTTCTGTTCGGAGGCCGAAGGGTGAAGGTGGTGATTCGATGACGCTGCGAGTCGTGGCCCGCACGGGTTTTGCGACCGACATCGGCATGCGTGCGCTCAACGAGGACAGCGCCCTGGCGGGCAGGTCCGTTTTCGTCGTGGCCGACGGCATGGGCGGGCATCTGGCGGGCGAGATCGCCTCGCGGACGGTGGTCGACGTGTTCTCGAGGCTGGACGGCAAGGAGTTCGTCAGCGCCTACGAGCTGGAGGGGGCGATCGCGCAGGCCGCCAGGCGCGTGGCCGGCCTGGCCAGCGAGAAGAGCCTGCCGGGCACGACCGTCACGGGGCTGGTCTTCGCCGACGAGGGAGGCTACCCCTGCGCGCGGGTCTTCAACATCGGCGATTCGCGCACGTACCACGTCTCGGGCAGGGCCTTCACCCAGGTGACGAGGGACCACTCCGAGGTGCAGGAGCTTCTCGACGCGGGGATCATCACCGAAGAGCAGTCTCTGACGTGGGAACGACGCAACGTCATCACCCGGGCGCTGGGAGGCTATTCGGGACCGGTCGTCGGGGCGGACGTCCATCTGGTCCCCCTTAATGCGGGAGACCGCTTCCTCCTGTGCTCCGACGGGCTGAGCGGCGTCGTGTCGGACACCGAGATTGGCGAGGTCGCCCGATACATGGAAGACTCGAACGAGACCGCTCAGACCCTCGTTCAGAAGGCGCTCGGAGCCGGGGGCTCCGACAACGTCACGGTGCTCGTGGTCGACATCGTCGATTGCAGCCCCCGATGGCCCGCGCTGGAGGTCGAGGGGGAGACGGCAACTTGCGATCGTCGGAACGTCGGCGACGACACAGTACCCAGGAAGGGCGATTAGGCGCATGTACATCGTTTCTGCTCGTGCAAGACCGGGTCGGCTTCTGGCCGCCGTCACGCCTCGCGGGGCGTTGACCGTGGCGGGCATGAACGCCGAGCGAGTGGAGTGGCTGTGGGGCGCCCTGCGCTCCGGCGCGTCCTTCGACCAGATGGTCGAAGGCCTGGGCTACGGGGCCCCGCCGCCTCAGGGCATGCCCGAGTTCGCGCTGCTCCTGTGCGAGGACGACTGCGTCCGGGCGGCCTTGCGCGGGCGGTTCCGCCTCCGCGACGTGGCGGGGAACATGATCGCCGCCGGCGCGAACGCGCCGACGTGGAACGAGATGCGCCTGACGAGCGTGCACGAGATCGTCGTCGACGCGGGGCCCGGCCCCGGCGACCAGTACGCCGAGGGCCTGCCCCTCGGCGACGGGATGCTCGGCCTGTCCTCCATACGCATCTCCTGCCTTCCGGGCCGCCCGGAGCCCCTTCCTCGCGCTGCGCAGGACGCGGGCGCCCTCGCCTCGCAGGCGGAGAGCGCCCCGGTCGGGTCCGCGCCCGCAGCGGGCTCCCTGGCCGGCGTCGCCGTCGGAGACGCCTCGATCGCCGATCCGATCCGGCGCGCCGCGGCGCATTCCGATTCCCCCGGACCGCAGACGCATGGTCGCCCGGGGTCCGGCGAAGGCCGGGCCGCCGCGGCCGATGCGCCCGTCGGGGACGCAGCCTACGCGCACGCTCCGGCCGCCCAGGAGCGCCGATCCCACAGGGAGCTCCCCCTGCCCGCCGGAATCCTCGAGCCGGCCGGCGCCCTTCCGCACTCCGACGCCGCGCGGTCGGATCGGGAGCCCGCCGGGCCGACCGGGAATCGCGAAGGCGCCTCCGCGCCCGAAGGTCCCCAGCCCGAGGCGCATGAGCCCGAGGCCCGCGAGCCCGCAGAAACCGGCCCCGCCCCACAAGCGCAGGAGTCCGCGTCCGATGCCGTCGACCGGCAGGAGCCCAGCCAGCCGGACGGCGACGGCCGGGCCGCGGAAGGCGACGATCCCGCCGACGACCTCGAGCTCACCCGTCAGCCCTACGACGACTCCTTCCTCGACGCGGTGAACGTCCCCCGCCTCGAGAAGGTCGACACGGGTTCGACGGCCGCGGACTCCGATTTCTTCATCGACTCCGTCCCCAGCAGCCTGCGCGTGTCCCACGCCGCCGACCTGCCGGCCGAGCAGGAGGCATCCCGGGACGGCTCATCCCACAGCGAACCCCGGGAAGACGGCGATCCGCAGGACCGGGAAGACGGCGCACAGGGTCGAGAAGGCGATCCGCGCGGCGATGAAGAGGCCTCGCGCGAGCGCGGGAAGCGAGAGGACGGCTCATCCCCGGAGGCCTCGGGCTCTGCTCCGGCTCCGTCGGCGTCCGGGAAGGGGCCCGAAGCCTCCCAGCATCCGTCGCCGGAGCCCGTTCAGGCCTCCTCCCCGCGCTCCGAGCCACCCGCGCCCGCGGAGCCGGCCGAGCAAGCCCCCGAAGAGCCCGAGGAACGGGAGGACGCCGCCGACGAACGGAAGCCTCTCGCCGCCGACGGCCCCGCCTCTCCGCCGGCGAACGATCCCGCGGTCGCTGAAAGCCCCGCGACCGCCGAGAGCCCCGCATCCGGCGGCCCGGCGTCCGCCGAGAGCCCTGGCACCGGCGCCGCGTCCGGCGAAGGCCGGCCGTTCACCGTGCAGGGGGTGTCCAGCAAGTGGCCGGTGGTCGAGGACGAGCCCGAGCTCGTGGCCGGATACGTCTCCGCAGACGGCGACGCGCCGGGCGCCCTACCCGACTCGTCTGGCTCGGGCGGTGCGGACGGCTCCGGCCCCTCCGATCGAGACGGCGATTCCGGCGCCGACAGCCCGGCCGAGGCCGCCGGAGGGCGCAGGTCGCGCTCCGGCCCCCGTTTCCCCATGAGCAACGACGACGGTTCGGAGATCGTCTGGCCGTCCGGCGATTCCACCGATTCCGAAGCCTCTCAGCAGGGCGAGGCACCCGAGTCGGAGGATTCATCCGAGCCGGAGACCGGCTCGCGGGCAGGACAGGACGGAGAGGAGCTCGCCGACGCCGCCGACGCCGACGCCGACGCGGAGGAACCTGCCCGCCCGGCCGCGGATCGGCGCTCTGTAGACGAGCCCGCCTCCAGGACGCCGGCGGAATCCGGCGGACCCGCCGAGACCTCGCCCCAAGCCCGCCGAGCCCGCCCCGAAGCAGGGCAGCCGGCCTCCGTAGGCTCCTCGCCGGCCGAGGCGGGCGCTCGCGATTCCGCCCCCTCGCCGGGCGACGCCCCCTCGAGCGGCGCCTCCGCGGCGCCCGCCGGCGGCTTCTCGGCCGGTGTGCCGTTGTGGGGCGGCGGCAACCGGGTCCTGACCGCGCAGGAGCCCGGCCAGGGGGGAGCCCACGACATCCCCACGGCGGTGGACCTGCCGGCCATCACCGGGCCGATCGGCCTCGACGAGCCGGCCTCTGGAGAGCCGGAAGAGTCGGATCCGTCGGCCTCTTCGGACCCGCTCGCGCGGCCCGGCGCCGGGGGCCCGAGTGGGAGTTCGAGCTCGGCGGCTTCCAGCTCGCCCTCTCCGGTCGAGCCCGCCGAGGCGATGACGGCCGCCTTCGAACCCGACGATCTGCTTCCCGCCGAGCCCAGCCCCGAGAGTCCGTCCGAGGCGTCCCCGCTCCCCTCCGGCGAGCCCTGGGCGGAGGGAGCGCTCGAATCCGGCTTCGACGAGGGTGCAGAAGAGGACGCTCTGGCCGACGAAGGCGACCATGACGGCGAGACGGTCATCTCCAGCAGGGCCCAGGAGCTGCGCGAGCAGATTTCCGGCGAGTCGGAGGAGGAATCCCCCGCCATGGTCCTGGCCCTGCTGTGCCACTACGGGCACATCAACCCGCCGCACGGCTCCTCGTGCCGCCTGTGCGGGGCGCCCATAGGCGGGGAGCCGAACTGGTATCCGCGCCCGGCCCTGGGCGAGATCTACGTCTCGACCGGTTTGCGCGTTCCCATCGACGCCGACATCATCATCGGGCGCAAGCCCACCTCGACTCCCGAGTCGGGGCGTCCGCACGCCCATCTCGTGCCGGTTCCCAGCCCCGACCAGCAGATCTCCCGCACCCACTGCGAAGTCCGCGTGGACGGGTGGGACGTGCGCCTGGTCGACCGCAACTCGAACAACGGCACCTACGTGCTGCGGCCCGGAGAGCGGCCCATCCGCATCCGGCCGACGGAGCCGTTCTTCGTCAGGGTCGGCGACGTCATCGACATCGGCGAGGGAGTGACGATCCAGATGCTCGGCCCGCAGGCAGGAGTGTGACGTGGCTCGTCGCCGTCCCGCTACACCTCCGAAGATCCCCAATGCGACGTACCTCTCATTCCTCGGATCCGGTGGTTTCGCGGACGTGTACCTCTACGAGCAGCAGATCCCCCGCCGCGAAGTGGCGATCAAGGTCCTGCGCCGCGGCGTGGCCGACGCCCAGAGGCAGTCCTTCCGCGCCGAGGCCAACCTGATGGCCCGCATGAGCTCGCACCCCTCGATCGTCTCCGTGTACGGTGCGGGTGAGGCCGGGGACGAGCGCATGTACCTCATCATGGAGTACTGCCCGCCCCCGCACCTGGGCGCCAGGCTGCGCCAGCAGCCGTTCACGGTCACGCACGCCCTGGAGATCGGCATTCAGATCGGCGGCGCGATCGAGACCCTGCACCGCGCGGGCATCGTCCACCGGGACATCAAGCCGTCCAACATCCTCATGACCCCGTTCCAGCGCCCCGTCCTCACCGATTTCGGGATCGCCACCCGCATCGGCAACGTCAGCCCGGCCGAGGGCTTCTCGGTTCCCTGGGCGCCGCCCGAGCAGGCGACGGGGGAGGGAGCGGCCGCCGTCACCGTGGACGTGTACTCCCTGGCGGCCACGGTGTACACGCTCCTGGCCGGGCGCCCGCCCTTCGAGGTCAAGGACGGAGACAACTCCGAGATCGCCGTCATCAACCGGGTGCTGCGGACCCCGGTCCCGCCGATGGGGCGCCACGACGTGCCCGAGGAGTTCGAGCGCGTCTTGACGATCGCCATGTCCAAGGACCCCCGCCAGCGATACGCCTCGGTGATCGACTTCGCCAGGGCTCTCCAGGCGATTCAGGCGGCGTTGCACCAGCGCCCGACCGATCTGGACGTCCTCGACGATCCCGCCTACGACAACCCGTCCAAATCCGGCGACGACGCCGACGCGACCCGCCAGGCGATCCGCACGATCGACCCGCTGCGGGACGACTCGACTCGCCTCTCCCCCCTGAGGGTGCTCGGACCGGTGCCCTCTCCCAACATCCGCGCCTTCCCCCCGGCTTCCGAGGCCCGCTCTTACGACGCGGCGGGCCAGCGGGCGCCGTTCGACTCGGCACTGCCGGGCGACGCGGGGGGTTCCCTCGGCGGGCCCGCCGAGGCGGAGACGGGACGGCGGGCACCGCGAAGCGGCGAGGCTCCGGGCTGGGGTCCAGCGTCTTCGGAGGGCGCCGTCCCGGACGCCCCGGACGCGCGCGCCGGCGGATTCCAGGAGAGCCCTCTGGGCGTCGTGGTCGTCCGGTTCCTCATCGCCGCCGCCGTTGTGCTCGCCATCGTCGTCGGCATCCTCTTCGCCCTGCGGCACGGCAAGGGCGGGACGGTCGGGCCGGCGACCTCGACGGGGGAGACGACGCCCAACGACGCAGGCGTCAACCACGTCAGCCAGGTCGTCGGGCTGCGCGGCGAGCTCATGGGGGACAAGGTCAAGTTCACGTGGAGCAACCCCGACCCCAAGCCCGGGGACAAATTCCTCTACGCGATGGACCAGATCTCCGGTGAGGGCCAGCTCAACGAGACGAAGGCGTCGAGCGTTACCGTCCCCAAGCAGTCTCTCCAGACGTGCTTGTCCGTGCGGGTGCACAGGAAGGGCGGGTCGGAGTCGCCTGCCACCAGGCAGTGCGTGAGCACTCCGTGACGCCTGGCCCTCCCGCCCGTTCCGCGTCGCGGCCCGGGCTGAAGCCCTAGCCGTCTCGCCTGCCTCGTCCGCCGTGGGCGGGGCTGCGAACACCCCGTGACGCGCAACCGGCTCGCTTCCTTCCCGGAAAGGGTAGGATTGCCGCGTGTACGCGGATGGATTCACGGCGGTGGGTCTTCTCCACGGCGGCGATCCGTCCGCAGCCAGGAGTTGTGCCGTCGGTCTGGCGTGTGGAAGGCTCAGCCGAGGGCGCCGCTCTCATCGAAAGGGAACGAAGCCACAGTCGGGTCGCAATACGTTAAGGAGTCGTGATGACTACAACCGCCGAAAACCCCACCGAAGAGGTCGATCAACCCGAGGTCTCCCCCGAGCCGGCCGGACTGGAGATTGAGTTTTGCGGCGAGATTTACAAGGTCGACCCCGGCAAGACCTTCACCATCGGACGCGTCGGATCTCTTGCCATCGACGACAATCCTTTCCTTCACAGGAACTTTCTCGTCATCGAATCCCATAATGGGCTGTGGTGGGTGACTAACGTGGGCTCGCGCATCGCCGTCACGGTGGCCGAAACCACGGGTATGCTCCAGTCGTGGATCGGGCCGGGCTCCCAGATCCCGCTCGTCGTCCACGATATGAGTCTCGTCTTCACCGCCGGGCCGACGACTTATGAGATCGATCTCACCGTTCCGGACACCATGTACGAGGTCTCCTCCACGGGCCGCGAGGAGGCGGGGGAGACGACGATCGGACAGGTCACGCTCACACCCAGCCAGCGTCTGCTCATCCTCGCCTTGGCCGAGAATTGGCTCAAGCGCGTAGGCACCGGGCCGTCGGACATCCCCAGGTCGGAGGAGGCCGCGTCGCGTCTGGGATGGACGCAGACCCGCTTCAACCGCAAGCTCGACAACGTGTGCGACAAACTCGACCGCCTCGGCGTCAAAGGCCTGCGCGGCGGACAGGGCGTCCACGCGACGTACCGCCGCGCCCGCCTGGTCGAGTACGCGGTCGCCAGCCAGCTGGTCACCGTCGAGGATCTCCCCCTGCTCGACGAGGAATTCGAGGCCAATCGCCGGGCCAAAGCGGCTGAAGCCTCCTCCCGCGGCAAGAAGCGCTGATCAGGCCTTTCGCCGATCCCGCGGGGCCCGCCTGTTCGGCGGGCCCCGCGGCGCAGATGGGGGGTTGTGCTGCTCGCCATCCGGCCGGGCAGGGGCGAGGACAAGTAGATGGGGCCCACCATCCCGGTGGGCCCCATCTCATCTCCGGGTCCATTGGAGGCGCAGACCCTAGAGGTAGAGGCGTCGGCTGGGCAACCGGCAACCTCGCGCCCGCGTCATGATTGGAGGCTAACGTCGGGCGTTATCACACACGCGCAATCAACCGTGGCTGACTACGTTCCTAATACTACTCGATTTTTCCCGATGGTCAACATGGGGAGCGTTACCCGCAAGTCGCATGAGCAACTGAAAGCCGTCAATTCAACGGTTTCCCGCCCGTCGGCCCGCCGCACGCCAGTGGTTTGCCTTACTTTGTCCGAGGAGGAATTGTGCTCCGATCCCCGATATGCCATGGTTGGCTAACGGATTCGCAAAGGGGTGGTAAAGCGGTTCGCCTCGGATACGCTCTTCCCCACACTTTCCCGAAGAGCCTCCCGGCGCCGCCCGCGGTCCTCGCCGGGAGGGCGTCCGGACGTCTCCGGGGCGGCCGGGTCGGGTTCCAGTTCCGGCCCTGGAGCGACGGAACCACAGGCCTCTCCCCCGCGCCGCTCGTCCGCGCGAGGGGAGGGCGAGACTAGGAGGTTGACATGGACCGGCTGGCCACGATCTTCAAGGACGTGAACGATTGGACGACCCTTCACGTCCTCATCTGGATGCTCATAGGCGCTGGTCTATACTTCACGATCCGCATGCGCTTCGTCCAGATCCGCCTGTTCGGGCGGATGATCCGCCAGATCTTCGATTCTCGGACCAGCGACGGCGAGGGGATCTCCTCGTTTCAGGCCTTCGCCATCGGCATCGCCTCGCGCGTGGGCACCGGGAACATAGCGGGCGTTGCCATCGCCATCAAACTGGGGGGAGCCGGCGCCGTCTTCTGGATGTGGCTGGTCGCGTTCCTGGGAATGGCCAGCGCCTTCGTCGAGGCCGTGCTCGCCCAGCTGTTCAAGATCCGCTGGCCCGACGGCACGTTCCGCGGCGGCCCGGCCTTCTACATCCAGCGAGGCCTGGGGTCGCGCGCATGGGGCGTGGCCTTCGCCGTCTTCCTCATCTTCTCCTTCGGCATCTCCTACGAGATGGTTCAGGCCAACACGATCGCCGACACCCTCGACGAGCAGTACGGCATCGCCCCCTGGGCGACGGCGCTCGTCCTCCTGGCCCTCTGCGCGCCCATCCTCTACGGGGGGCTCAAGCGCGTGGCCAAGATCTCCGAATGGGTGGCGCCGCTGATGGCCATCGTCTACATCGGACTGGCGGTCGTCGTTGTGGCGATGAACCTCGACCGCGTCTACCCGACGTTCAAGGCGATCCTCGGCAGCGCCTTCGGCGCCCATGAGGTGATCGGCGGCCTGGCCGGGAGCATGGCCGCGGCCATGCTCAACGGGGTGCGCCGCGGCCTGTTCTCGAACGAGGCGGGGGAGGGCTCGGCCCCCAACGCCGCCTCGACCGCGCAGGTGACCCACCCGGCGAAGCAGGGGCTCATCCAGTCGATGGGCGTTTTCGTCGACACGATCCTCGTCTGCTCGGCCACGGCCTTCATGATCTTCAACGCGACTCCCGGGGCCCTGGACGGCTACTGGCGCCAGGAGGACCCCAAGGGGGCCAACATCACCATCACGGCGATCGAATCGCAGCTGGGCTCCTGGGTCGTCCCGGTCATGGTCGTGCTCATCTGCGTCTTCGCCGGATCCTCGCTCATCGGCAACTACGCCTACGCCGAGGTGAACGTCGACTTCCTCACCCGGGGCAGAAGCTGGGGGCCTCGGCTCCTCCAGACCGTGGCGGTCGCGTCCATAGTGACCGGCTCCCTGTCGAGCCTCAAGCTCGTGTGGAACTTCGCCGACATCACGATGACCGGCATGGCGCTCATCAACATCGTCGCCATCGTGCTGCTCGGCAGATGGGCCTTCGGGTGCCTGCGCGACTACGTCCAGGATCCCGAACGCCCCTTCGTAGCCACCGACAATGCGAACATGCCCGGTGCGCTGCCCACGGACATCTGGGTTCCCCGAGCCACGGCGCTCACCTAACGGATCGCACCGCAGGCCAGCGTGGGAGCCGCATCCCAAGGAGACCTCCACCTGCATCTTCCCGCAGTATCAACGCATATGGGCATCCCTACCCGCTGACGCAAGAGGTTGCCGTGGCATACCCACCACTAGGATCGGCAGGGAAAGACAGAGGAGGCCGTATTGAGAAGCGGACATGCCAGTCGGAGTCTGATGGCCGTGGTGCTTGCAACGGGGCTGGCCGCATGTTCCCTGAATGCGTCGGCCCGGTCTCTGCGCGCCGCCTCATCGGAACCGACGGCCGGCCCCTCGGCGTCGCGTTCGGGAACCCCCGTCAAGGCCCACCGCGGGGACGCCGAACTGAAGAACGGCTATTTCAAGCTCTACACCGGCAAACACTGGATCGGCTTCCAAGCCCCCGACAGGTTCAAGCTCAACAAGGCCTCGAAAGACGGGGTCGACTACCAGACGCTCACATCGCCCTCCGATTCGAAGACCAATATAGTCTTCGCGCGCTCCAAGGTCGGCAGTCTACCGACGTCCGAAGAGCTGGTCGCCTCCCTGCCGAAGGCGAACGGCGCCGCCACCGCCCGCCCGGAGATCTCCGACATCGCGGGATTCAAGGCCGTCGCCGCGGCCGGGGCGCCCGATTCCGGCGGCTACACGGGGATGGTGATGTTCGTCGACTTCGACGGGGACATCTGGGGGATCACGGTCAACGCGCCGGACGACGCGACTCGGCAGAAGCTGACCGACGCGGTCAGGCAGATCAAGGCGGACCAGGCCGGCGCACCCTCGACGAGCGCGACGCCGAAGCCCTCCGTCAAACCCGAGTCCATCAAGGCCGCCGTCAACGGCGGCGCGTATTCGGTGACGGTCGAAGGGGCGACCCTCTCGATCGCCATCCCCAGCGGTTTCACGGAGCAGAGGTTCGACACGGCCGGCCTGGTGGGCGTCGGCGACTCCGCCGACAACGGGCGCAACATCAACTTCTGGATAGACCAGAGCGGGCTGACCGCCAAGGAGTCCGAGCTCCTCAAGCTGACGCGTGAGCAGACCTCGGCGAACGAAGTCGAGGAAGTGCGCAGCGTCCCGAGCGTCCCGTCCGTGGCGGGGCACAAGACGGCGGCCTGCGACATCCGGCGGAAGGACGGCAAGGTCTCGCGCCTGTACGTGGTGGACGTGAACGGCGTCGTGGTCCAGATCGCCGTCAACGAACCCAACGGGGCGGGAGGCCGTTTCGCGGAGATGGTGAAGACGGTTGAGAGCGCGACCTGATCGGCCCTCCGCACCGCGATCGCAGGCGGGGACGAGACGCGGGGCGGCCGGCCGCCCCGCGGGAGGAAGGCGCCTGCGCAGCGTGCTGACGGCCGTCGCCGTGTCCCTGGCGATGCTCGTCGTGGCGGCCTGCGGTTCTGGGACGGCCGAGAAGTCGCCGTCCTCCACGGGCGCGGCCAGCCCGACGCGGGCCTGGCGGGTGACCTCCGGCACCGAAATGGGCGCGATCCAACTGAAAGGCGGCGTCCTGAAGATCGGCACCGGGGCCGGGACGCTGAACATGCGGGTCGGCCAGAACATGGTGCCCTTCGACCGCGCCTTCGTCGAGACCGGCACCGTCGGGGTCAAGGACAACGCCGAGCCCAAGTCGCGCATCTCCTTCTCACCCCTGTCCTCGCTGAAACCGGGGATGAACGCCGCGGATTTCGCGGCCCTCCTGGCCAGCCAGAGCAAACGGCATGCGACCGCCGTCGACGGCCTGGCCAATCTCGGAAGGATCCAGGCGGTGGCCGCCGACACGACGACCGCCGAGGGGCTGCCCTCCCGCGTCCACCTCCTGACGGTCGGCGACAAGGTGTGGAACCTGACCCTCAGCGCGCCGACCCGAGACCGGCTCGACAGCCTCGTCGCCATCGCCGGAACGCTCAGCCTGGAGTCCAAGGTCTCCTCCTTGGGCCGGGAAGTCTCCGTCAGCCTCGGAAACGACGGAGCCTCCACCGCTCCGCGGCCCGGAAGCGAAGGGACGCAGTCGGTCGTCAGCGCGAACGGGGCGCTTCGCGGGATCCTGAACGGTCAGAGCTTCTCTTTGACCATGCCCGGCGGCACCCTCTCCTTGTCCAGCCCCGGGGGGCTGAGCCTGGCCACCGATTCGACCGATGCCAACTTCATCGGCCTCGGCCGAGTCGGCGTAGCGGGGTGCTCCGTTCTCTTCGGCCAGGCGAGTTCCGGCGATTTCACGTCCTCCGAAAGGCTCGCGGAGGACGTCGCCGCGAGAGTACCCGACAAGGCCGAGGCCCCGAGGCCTCTGCCGGAGGTCACCTCCGTGGCCGGGCATTCCGCGGTCGCCGCCGAGGCGAAGACGCAGGACGGCGGGGCGGTGCGCTACTACGTCGTCGACGTGGGCGGCGGGAACTATCTGGCCATCGTCGTGCGGAGCCCCAACGTCGAGACCTACCCGATCGAGTCGCTGGCCTCGATGCTCGACGGCGCGCAGATCGCCAACGGCTGAGGCGCGGGCCGCCCGGTCCGCCGGGCGCGCCGTTGTGCAGGGACGGGGCGTAGTCCAGGCGGGGCGCAGTCGAGATGGAACGCCCTCCGCCAGGAACGTGGCCGGGGAGCGAAGCGCTCCTCGGCCAGAAGGAGGCCCGCGGGTGTGTGCGACGTGCGCGGCTTACTTCCGAGATACCGTGAATGCCACGCTTTCTCGCCCGGACACGAGCCGGCGCCTACCGACGTTGCCGTAGGTATTTCGGATATAGTTTTGAATGTCTACAGGAAGCAGCCTTCCGTGCTCGCACCGTGAGACTGAGGCGACGGCGCCTCCCCTGATCGTGGAGACCGAGGGAATCCGTCAGGTGTCCGTGTCGAGGACGTCTCCTTCTCGCTCGGAGTGCGTGAAACCTGGCGTTGCGCTCACGCTCGCGTGTGCGCACGGGAGCCCGGGGGATGCGTGACCCCCGGGCTCCCGAAAGCTCTCGAGTCCGGGCCCGACGGCGGCCGCCGGGAAAACACGACGTGCCGGGGCGCCGCACGGCCGCCGACCCGGCAGGCGCGGTGGCCATTCGGGACATGCCGCGGGACCCGGACGGCCTCCACCTCGGATTCTCCCCCTTGCGCGGGCGCGTGCCCTCCGTGGTATACAGGACGGTACGTGACGGAGACAACCGGAACGGACGTCGATCCGCCGGAGGGAGGGCCCGTGCCGAAGATCGATGCGCCCACGGTGCGCGAACACCACGAGGCCGTCAAAGCCCGCCTGATCGCAGCGGCGGACCGGATCCTCAGGGAATCCGGCTCCGGGGTCCTGAGCGCCGGAGCCGTCGCCCGCGAGGCCGGGATCGCCCGCAGCTCGATATACCGATACGTGGACTCGGTCGACGACCTCAGGCTCCTCACGCTCGCGGCGTACATGCCGCGCTGGCGGAACGCCGTCTTCGACCGGGTGGACGACGGCGCCGAACCCGCCGACCGACTCAGGCAGTTCGCCGTCGCCTGCGTGCTCCAGACGTGCGACCCCTCCCACGCCTGGTTCATGAGCCTGACCCGCCGATCCTCCTCGCGCAGGCACGACGGGGCCGCCCCCGCCGGGGCCCTCGTGACCCTGCGAGCGGGGGGTGCCGCATCCCCGGGAGCCGCCGACACGGCGCCCGCGGGCGCCCGGAGGATCCCGCCCGACTCCCGGAAGGCTCCGCCCGATCGGCACGCGGGGGAACGGGCCGCGATCAGGGACGAGATCGTGGGCATCCACACGACGGTCGACGAATTCATAGCCGAATGCTGGAAGGAGATGGGCGTGCCGGATCCGGACGCCTGGATGAGATTCTCCCGGGCCCTGCTCTTCGAGGCCTTCGGCCAGATCGAAGCCGGAACCGACGCTCGCGAGGTCGCCGACCGGCTGGACAGCGCCATCGCGGGGATGTCGAAGGCGGCGCAGGGGAACGCCTCCTCGTCCCAGGTCGGCGCCGCCCGCGACCGGGTGTCAGACGCCGAAGAGGGCCGGGAGGCGGCCCGTCGCAAGACCGCCTGAATCCGCCCTGTCGATGGGGAGCGAATGGGGCGCCCGCCGGTGCGCACATGCGAAGCGCTCGACTAGGATGAGCCCATGCGCGGCCTTCTCTTCGATCTGTACGGAGTTTTCCTCACGATCCAGAACAGCACCTACCTGCGCCTGACATCCGAGATCGGAGTCGATCCGGAGGCGCTGCGGCCGCTATACGAAGGGCCCACCCGGCGCGACTACGACGCGGACATCCTCGACACCCCGGCCTACTGGGCGAAGGTCGGCCGCGCCCTGGGCGTGCCCATCGACTGGAGGCACGCCCTCCAGGCCGACCTCCGGTCCTGCAGTCTGGAAGACGAAACCATGGTCGCCTACGCCCGCGAACTGCGGGCCGCCGGGGTCCCGATGGCCATGCTGTCCAACATCCCCGCGGACTTCGCGCGGAATGTCAGGGAGAACCGCCCCTGGATCGCAGAGTGCTTCGACCCCGTCGTCTTCTCCTGCGACGTCCGCATGGTCAAACCCGACCCCCGCATCTTCGACGCCGCGATCGACCGGCTGGCCGAATGGGGCGGACGCGCCGGGAAGGGGGTCGACCCGGGCGAGGTCCTCTACATCGACGACACCCTCGACAACGTCGAGGTCGGAGCCGAACGCGGCCTGGCCGTCCACCACTTCCGGGGAATCGAGGGCCTGCGTCGGGCCGTCTCGGACCATCTCGGCCGGTGACGACCCCTGAGGCGCGGACGCGGCATGCTTGGCGTCGGCTGGCGGTGCGGTAGAAGGGGTGCATCCGATGCCGTGGTCCCGGGCGCTCGCGGCGGCAGGCGGCCTTCCCGTCGCCGCGCACATCGGCCGAATGCGCCAGGCGCTCGAAGCCTCCGCGGCGCGGTCCGGCGGCGCCCCCGCCCTCGTCGTGCAAGCCCCGCCGGGCACGGGTAAGACGACTCTCGTCCCGATGGCGCTCGCCGCGCGGTGCCGCGGCAGGGTGGTCGTCACCCAGCCCCGGCGGGTCGCCGCCCGCGCGGCCGCCCGCCGGATCGCCGCGCTGATGGGAGAGGGCCTGGGGCGCACCGTCGGCTACACGGTGCGCGGTGAGGGCGCGACCAGCCGCGCTACCCGCGTGGAGATGGTCACGCCCGGCGTGCTCGTGCGGCGCTTGCAGCGGGACCCCGAGCTGCCCGGCGTCGACGCCGTCGTCGTCGACGAAGCCCACGAGCGGAGCCTGGAATCCGATCTGGCCCTCGCCTTCGCCGCCGACGTTCGCGCGAATCTGCGCGAGGACCTGGCGCTCGTGGCGATGTCGGCCACGGCCGAGGCCGAGCGGATGGCCGGATTCCTCGGCGCCGACGTGCTCGACATCCCGGCGGCGGGCCATCCCGTCGACGTCCGCTGGGCGCCTCCCGCCGATGGCGCCGGGGCCGGGCGGGCGCTGGGCCCCGAGGGCGTGCGCCGGGAGTTCCTCTCCCACGTTGCGTCGACCGTCCGTCGGGCGATGGATCGCACGCCAGCGGGCGACGTCCTCGTCTTCCTCCCCGGCGTCCGCGAGATCGGGGCGGTCGCGGCCGCCCTGGAGGGTCTGGACGGCGCCGTCGTCGAACGGCTCCACGGGCGGATGCCGCCCGAAGCGCAGGATCGCGTCCTCGCCCCGACCCCCGCCGCGCCGGCTCCGGCCGGGTCGTCGGCCGCACCCGGTCGCTCCGCCAGGCGCGTCATCCTGAGCACGGCCGTGGCCGAGAGCTCGCTGACGGTTCCGGGTGTGCGCGTCGTCGTCGACGCGGGGCTCTCCCGCGAGGCGCGCACCGACTACGGACGCGGGGTCGGCGGTCTCGTGACGGTGCGCGAGTCCCAGGCGTCGGGCGTTCAGCGGGCGGGCCGCGCGGGCCGCGAAGGCCCCGGCGTCGCCTTCAGGTGCATGGACCAGGCGACGTGGTCGAGGCTGGCCAAGCACGCCGAACCGGAGGTCCGCACGGCCGACCTGACGGGCTTCGCCCTGGAACTGGCCTGCTGGGGCGCGACCCGCCTGCTGGAAGAGCCGCCCGAGGCGGCCCTCGACGCCGCGCGGACCGTCCTGCGCGGCATCGGCTGCATCGACGCCGACGGCGCCGTGACACCCCTCGGCCGGCGGATCGTCCGCCTGCCGCTGGAGCCTCGCCTGGGCAGGGCGCTGGTGGAGGCCGCGCCGATCGTCGGCGCGCGGACGGCCGCCGAGGTCTGCGCCCTCGTCGAAGAGGGCGTGCGCGTCGAAGGGGCGGACCTGGCGCATGCGTGGCGGCAGGGCGACGCCCGGTTGCGGCGATCGGCGGAACGCTTGGAGAGGCTCGCCGGCGGCGACGCAGACGACGCGTGCGATGCGGCCCGGGTGGGGCGGCCCGCCGCCGCGGACCTCCCCGACACCGCCCGGACCCCCGGATCGCGCGACGAGGCCTTGGCGCTCGTCGTCGGCCTGGCCTACCCGGAGAGGATCGGGCGGCTGCGGGCCGGAAGCGACAGGAGGTATCTGCTGGCGGGCGGCCTGGGCGCCGAGCTGCCGCCCCACTCCCCGCTCGCCGGCCAGGAATGGCTGGCCGTCGCGGGTCTGGAGGCCACCGGCCGCGCGGACGCCCTCATCCGAACGGCCGTCCCGATCGCGGACCTCGGCGTCGCCTGCACCCTGCGCACCGTCCGGCACGACGTCGAATTCACCGAGGGGAGGCTGCGCGGCAGGCGCGTGGAAGCCCTGGGAGCCGTCGAAGTCTCCTCGGCGCCCGAGCCGCCCGATCCGGCCGCCGCCCGCGAATGGATGCGCCGCGCCCAGTACACCCGCTTGCTCGAATGGAGCCGGGAGGCCTCGCTCCTGCGCGAGCGGCTGGCCTTCCTCCACGCCGCCGTCGGCGAGCCGTGGCCCGACGTCGGCGACGCCGCGCTCGCCGAGCGGCAGGCCGAATGGGCCGGCCCGGAGATCGACGCCTTCCTCGCCGGCCGGCCCCTGCGCCCGGTGAGCGCCGAGCAGCTGTCGAGGCTCCTGCCCTGGCCCGAGGCCCGCGACCTCGAACGGCTGGCCCCGCGCCGGATCGGCCTGCCCCTGGGCTCCGCCCCCGTCGCCTACTCGGACGGGCGCCCCCGCGTGAGCGTCCGCATCCAGGAGGTCTTCGGCCTGCAGTCCACGCCGGATATCGCCGGGATCCCCGTGACGTTCGAGCTGCTTTCGCCCGCGCGGCGCCCGCTGGCCGTCACCGACGACCTCTCCGGGTTCTGGGACGGCGCCTACGCCCAGGTCCGCGCCGAGATGCGCGGCCGCTACCCCAGGCACCCCTGGCCCGCCGACCCCGCGAACGCCGAGCCGACGCGCCGGACCAAGCGCCCCCGCTAGGCCCGGTTATCCGATGCTAGGTCCATCCGATCCGCCGCCCCGCCGGCCCCGGCGCGCACCCTCGAGCCGCCCTGTCGGAAGGGAGTCGCATGGCGCACGGAGAGCGTGAACCGCGCGGGCGCAGCGACTCCGGAAATATGTCGTCCACTCGGCCGAACGGTAAGCTTGCCCGGGGACGTCACCCGTTGACGGAGGCGAAGAAGGTCCCGTGGACGACGCCGGTCTCTCCGGGACGAGACGATCGGGGCGTTGGAAGCCGCCGTCGCCCGCGATCGACGGGCGCACCGGTAGGCGTGAGTCGCTCGGGCCGGAACGCCGCAGAACGCATCGCAGAGCATGCAGAGAGGCATCGAGAAGAGGGCGAATGAACGAATCCGTTGTCGACGTCGAGGGGCTGACGAAGGCCTTCGGCGCAGGTCCGCGTGCCACGCACGCCTTGACGGGGCTCGACCTGACCGTCGAGCCCGGACAGGTCGTGGGATTCCTCGGCCCGAACGGCGCCGGGAAGACGACGACGCTGCGCATCCTCCTGGGCCTCATCCGGGCAGACGGCGGCCGCGCGCGCCTGTTCGGCCGCGACCCGTGGAACGACGCCGTCCCCCTGCACCGCAGGCTCGCATACGTACCCGGCGATGTCGCCCTCTGGCCGGGCATGACGGGGGAGCAGACCCTCCGGGCCCTGGCCTCCCTGAACGCCGGCGGCCGTAGCGGCCGCCGGCGCATCATGGGCTGGCTGCCCTCCCGCCGCGCCGCGGCCGGCCGAAGAGCGGCCGGCGGGAGCCGGAATCAGGAGGGTTGCGAGAGCCCGTCGGAAAACGAGAGCCCGTCGAAGAGCGGGATTCCGGCCGGCCGGAATCCCGCCGGCAGAGGGAACTTGGCCGGCCGGGGGACTCACGACCGCCGGATTCCGGCCGGCAGCGGGAAGCCGCCCGGCCGCACCGGAGTCGAGGCCAGGCGCGCCGAACTGATCGAGTTGTTCGACCTCGACCCGAGCAAGAAAATGCGCGAGTACTCCAAGGGAAGCCGGCAGAAGGTCGCGCTCGTGGCCGCGTTCAGCGCGTCGGCGGACCTGCTCCTGCTGGACGAGCCGACCAGCGGGCTCGACCCCCTCATGGAGGGCGCATTCCGGCAGTGCGTCAGGCGGGCCCGCGACGAAGGCGCGGCGATCCTCCTGTCCTCGCACATCCTCTCCGAGGTCGAGAAGGTCTGCGACGCCGTGACGATCGTTCGCGCCGGGCGGACGGTGGAACGAGGCTCGCTGGAGCGCGTCCGCTCGATCGTGCGCACGCGCGTGCGCGCCGTCGTCGCCGCGGATCCGAGCTCGCTGCGGCGCCGGCCGGAGCTGGGCGACGTGGCCGTCTCCCGCGATCCGCTCGGCTGGGCCGTCGACTTCACCGTGGACCCGGCCGGCATGCAAGACGCGGTCTCCGCGGTAGCCTGCCTGGGCGTGCGATCCCTGACCGCCGCCCCGCCGAGCCTCGAAGAGCTCTTCCTCCGCCACTACGGCGCGGCCGAGGTGGGCGGGGATGCATCCGGAGCGGCCGAAGGCGCAAGCGGGGACGCGGCCGGGCAGGGCGTCGCGGACGAGCCTCTCGCATCCGGAGTGGGCCGGGACGCGTCCGGGGCGGGCAGGCCGTGATCTCGGCGCCCCTCCTGCGGATCGTCCTCGGACGGGAGTGGAAGGCCTACGCGGCGTGGAGCCTGGGCTCGGCCTGCGTGCTCCGCTTCTGCGCAGGCTCCTTCCCGAGTCTGTATCCGACGGCGGAGGCCCGCCGCAACGTCGCCGCCACCTTCCGGATCCCCGTGGCGAAGGTCTTCGGCGGGGCCGGCTACGGGCTGGACGGCCCGAATCCGCGCATCGGCGCGATTCTGGCCACCCGGCCGCTGCTGTTCTGCCTGCTCCTGGCGGCCTTCATGGCAACGATCACGGTTCTCCGGCGGACGCGGGGAGACGAGGAGAGGAGGTCGAGCGAGCTCGTCCGATCGACGGCGGTCGGCCGGCTCGAGCCCGCCGTGTGCTCCCTGGCGTCCGCGGCGATCGGCAGCGCGTGCGCCGGCGCGGCCTGCGCGGCGGCCGCGATC
>NZ_KE951432.1 GCF_000466165.1 Actinobaculum sp. oral taxon 183 str. F0552 | reverse complement strand
AGTCTGCGACTTCTCCTCCTGAAGATCAAGAATGTAACCCATGCTATATTCACCTCCCTTCTATAAACCAATAACATTTCACTTAGCAGCACGACCAGCTTGACGTACTGTGACACGACCAGATAGAGCAGGAACTCCAGCTACGCACATCAGTAGTCTGCGACGTCTCCTCCTGAAGATCAAGAATGTAACCCATGCTATATTCACCTCCTTTCTAAAAATTGATTGTGTTGCCTTAAGCCAAAACGTTATACTTATATTACTATAACACAAAGATAACGATGTAATGTAGCACTAAACATTATTTTCTTCTCCGTTATAGAGACACGGCCATATCGTATGAGCGGCTGACCCGCTCGATTCCCAGGAACGGGAGGGCCGTGGAACGCCGTCCATCCTCTCCGAACCGAACCCGCTTGTAGCGTTCCAGGGCGGCGTAGACTCCCGCCGATCCCGTCGACCAGTCGGTCGACAGACGCATGATCTGGTCGCCGGGAAAGTGGATTCCCGTCCGGTTGAGCACCGCGTAGGTTCCCAGGAGGTTTGCGTGCCGTTCCATGTCGGCTGAGGTGACCAGGTCGGCGTCGTTCGACTCCGCCAGCTGGGTGAGGAAGTAGACGAATCCGGCCCGCCCGTTGAACAGGGTCGACTGGATCGCGAACTCGGGATCCGCGCATCGGACGATGCGGCGGAGGGCCTCCTTGTCGCCAGGGCGCTTGCGATACTCTCGGAATCGAAGCATCGCGAGCCCGACGCCCATGGATCCGCTCGCGAGGTACGGCAGCGTGCGCCATCCTTCGTTGAGCTGGATCGAGCCGTCTCCGGCCTCTATGCACAAGGCGAGATCGACGTCCAGCGCCTTCTCCGCGCGGTCGAGGTCCGTCTCTTCACCCGAGTATTCGAAGCTGCGCACCCAGTAGACCGCGTGCCCGGCCATTCCCCTCATCAGCCCGCCCTTGTCCGTCGCGGATGTGGGGGTTCCGTCCACGTATCGGACGTATTCGACGGGTTCGTCCAGCCGCCGGGCCATGACGTCCCGTATGGACGCGATCGCCTGTTGGATCTCAGCCGTGGGGCGCCGCTCGGCTTCGTCCATGAGGTAGATGCCGATGCCCGCGAGGCCTCCGTAGAGATCCGAGGTCAGCAGTGCGAAGTCCAGCTTGAGGAGTTGGCTGAGAATCGCGTCGGCGGCATCCTCTCGGCCGAACGTGCGGAGCGTATAGGCGATGCCGGCGAGTCCGTCATAGAATCCGTAACTGGGCTTCGTCAGGCGTTTCGCCGCGTACTCGATCCAATCGAGCGTCCGCTCCCTCTGCGCGTCCGTACCCGGGTTCGCCAGCAGATTGCCGCACGCGCCGTATGCGATTCCCACTCCGTTCTCGATGAACTGATGGGGGTCGCCGGGGAAGACGCGATCGGCGCGCGAGAAGTCGGCGCTCTCCCATATGCCCGAGGCGATGCCCGTCAAGACTTCCTCGACGCCTTCCGGGCTCGACATGTCCCAGCGGTTGACCACGGAGCGCGTCGCCTGGACCAGGCAGTTGGCGTCCTCCTCGGCCTCGATTCCGATGTCGCGGAGGATCTCGCGGCAGTATTCGTCGGGCAGTTCGAACGCGCGCTGCGCCGCGTCGACGAGTTGGCGGAGCTTCAGCGGGTCGAGCGGGATGAGGACCGTCAGGGGGAAGAACAGCGAGAGCTTGGTGCACCCCAGGGCGTACAGATCCGCCGGGATCCCTGTGCGTCCGTCGCCGGCCATGTATCCCGGGGCGCCCGTCGGGATGACGTTCACTTCGTCGACGGGGTAGGCCATCTCGAAGTCGATGAACACGGGCCTGCCTTCGTCGGTGACGATGATGTTGTTGGGGTGCAGGTCGCCGAAGACGACGCCTTCGCGATGGAAGGATCGCAGGGCCTCTTCGACTTCGGCCATGATCCCCAGAGCCCAGTCGCGGTAGGCGAGCCGATCCTCGCGGGTCTGGTCGGCGCGGATGAGCGGGTTGCGGGCGACCATCGCCTTGTTGAGCGTTATGCCCGGCACGTAGTCCTCCACGAGGAAGTGATGCCCCGAGACGACGAACTGATCCTGAAGGTTCACGACTTGGTCGAGATCCCCGAACTTCCGCAGGAAATCCGCTTCCTGCTCGAGGCGGCTGACGGCGTCCCTTCCGTCGGGGGTCAGCCCGGCGTGCGGGCGGGCCTCTTTGAGCACCGCCTGGCGTCCGGTCGCCAGGGAACGCCCCTTGTAGATGCCGCCGCCGTTGGAGAAATGAAGGGATTCGGTGATTTCGTAAGCGAATTCGTCGGGGCGCTCCCCCGATCCCAGCGCTTCCTTCATGCGGACGACGAACTCGGGCAGCTCGACCCACTCGGGCGGCGAGAAGGTGGGAAGCCGGTGATCCGGTTCGAGCTCGCCGTCCGGCCGGCGAATCGCAGGGACGAGTTCGTCGAACTCGTTGCGGACGAAATCCTGCTTGTAGGCTCCGTAACGAACGTAGAGCGGCCCTTCGTTGTATCTCAGATCGCTGAGGATGTAGGGGCCTTCGTAACCGCCGATCTCTCGGTCGAGGTCGTGGAGGATCCGCTCCGTATCCTTAGAATCGACCGGGTATATCGTGATGAACTTTCCACTGCCTCCGCGCGGCGCGTACTTCACGTTCGAGCGGAAGAGATCCGTAGCTGACGGGAGGAATTTGAAGTGGATTCTCCTGCTGAAGCAATAGGCTGAGACCGCCTGGAGGATCTCTTGGGCGTTCTCCTTCGTGGCCGAGCAGTGTATCTTCCAGCCCTGGTCAGGCAGGGTCGAGTCCAAGGGCATGACGTGGAGCCATCCGTTGGACTCGACCTGCCTCCAATCCGACCAATCTGAAGCGGAGTCGATCCTGTACTTACTGTTCCGTCCCAATGATGCGTTCTTCGCCCCATGGATCGTTTCATAGAAATATGGATCCGCATAACAGTACTCAACATATGTCATATCCATTTTACCGCTCCAATCTGCTGGTCATTTTCAATTCGCCGCTTCTAAGCGGGTTGAGTCCATGACAGCAGAGCCGCGAACGGGCGGTCAACGCCCGACCTAAGTCGGAACACGGCAGGATTACCGCTCCGAAACCGCGGAATGCCGCGATTTCTGTGACCCCCGACACGGCAGCCATTCGCATGGAACTGTGAACTTAAGTCCACCATGGGCATTAGACCTTGGTTGAATGCATTCCAGCGACCGACCTGCAATACTGGACGGGGATTTCCATTCGCGCTACGGGACACAACATCATCGATATGAGGACGCTAGTTGTGGAATCCTCCCTCCAAAACTCCGATAAGCAGCGAACAGGCCCGATCTTCCCCACCCCCCTCGTGCTCGCCGTTGGCATCGCCTCCGCGATCTACACCAGCGTCGGCCACATCCTCGCGGGCGCATACACCAAGTCGCCGGCTAAGGCGGTGGACCGGCAAGCCCTGTTCGTCGCGATCAGCCTGTGCGTCATCGTCGCCCAGACGTTCATCCTCGCTCACCGGGAGAGGCATCCGGTGAGCTCGTTCCTCGCCATGGCGGCGACGATGGGGGTCGTTATGCTGCTCTTGAACAGCCGCACGTTCGCCCACACTCCGCTGTACATCTTCTCCGTCATATCCCTGAGCATCCACGTCAAGGGACGGAGGTTCGCGACGTCCCTCACCGCTGCGATCCTTTTGGACATCGTCTGCCAGCTAGCGCTGATGACGGAATCGGAGCCTTCCTCGAGAGAAAATCTAACATTAGAAACAGCTAATATTATAATTAATGTGATCTTTACTTATATTATATATGTTTCAATAGGAAAAATCGCCTCAAATTATCGATCGAAGATATTTCAGTTCCATCGTCGCTTCTCTACATTGCAAGACGAACATAGAAGGCATACTAAGGAAATCATAGTTCATGAACGTCGCCAAATGGCACGGGAACTCCATGACATAACAGCGCATCACCTCACGGGAATAGTCATTCAGAGCGAGGTCGCCTCGAAGCTCTACGAGAAAAAGCCCGCCGAGGTCCGCGATTTGCTCACCTCGATATCTTCGGAGGCGAAGAATTCCCTGGAGAGTTTGAGGCAGATCGTGGGAATCCTCCGCTTGGACGGCGGATTCGACATCGCCCCGCAGCCGACGATGGACAACATTCACGAACTCATCGATGATTTTCGGAAGAGAATCGAAAGCATAGAATTGGAGGAAAAAGGGAACTTCGATCACCTGAGCACGGCTATTCAGCTAACATGCTATCGTATAGTCGAGGAATCGCTGTCGAATGTGGTGAAACACGCTCCGAATGCTTCCGTCACGATCTCCCTCGCGTCGTCCGGCGGCGCCATCGCCTTCGACATAGTGAACAGCCCTCCGCAAGCCACCGTGGAGGGCAGCGGCGGGGGTTTCGGGCTCGTCGGCATGGCCGAGCGCGTCGACCTCCTGGGAGGCACCCTGCGCACCGGCCCCACTGCCGAGGGCGGATGGCAGGTGTGCGGGCGCATCTGCGGAAAGGAACAGGATCAGTGACTATCAAGGTGTTGATCGCCGACGACCAGCCTGTGGTGCGCAAGGGCTTCGGCCTCTTCCTCCGGGCCGACCCGGACATCGCGGTGGTCGGGGAGGCCTCGACCGGGGAGGAGGCGGTGGAGCGCGCACTGGCTCTGAGGGCCGACGTCGTGCTCATGGACGTGCGCATGCCCAGGGGCAGCGGGCTCTGGGCGTCGAAGAGGATCCTCGCCCAGCGCCCGGACGTCCGGATCATCGTCATGACGACCTTCGATCTGGACTCCTACCTCTTCGAAGCCCTCGACCTGGGAACGTCCGGCTTCCTCCTCAAGGACAGCGACCCCGACCGGCTCGTCAGCGCGATCCACACGGTGGCCAAGGGCGGATGCGTCGTCTCCGACTCCCTCGTCGGACGCCTGGTCTCCGAGCTCTCCCGGCGCAAGGGCCAGCCCTCGGAGCAGAAGGCGGCGGACCACCGCGAACACGGGCTCACCGATCGCGAGGCCGAGGTGATCAAGCTGCTCGCCGAGGGGAGGAGCAATCGGGACATCGCCGATGAGCTCTACCTGGAGATCAGCACGGTGAAGGCGCACGTCGGCAAGATCGTCTCGAAACTCGGCGTCCACAATCGCGTCCAGATCGCCATCTGGGCGTTCGCCACTGGAATGGCCACACCCCGCATAGGAAACCACGGAGGAAGTCAGCATGCATGAGAGCGTTCCCACGCTGCCCCGAAAGGATACGGAATTCCGGCTTCACGGAGAGGAATGGACCGACCCGTACGAGTGGGTGCGCGGCGAGACGGAGGAGGCGCTGCGCCTCGAGGAGGAGTATGCCAGCAGGCACCTGGAGCGGTACGAGGATGCGGCCCGCCGATTGGCGGAGGCCGTGAAGGACGACGTCGTGGAGAGCGAGTTCGGCATCCCGCAGCGCCAAGGCGACTGGTGGTTCGTCCCCGATCTCGCGCCCGGAGCGCGCCATCCCCGCATCCTGCGCATCCGGGCCGAGGGGATGGAGCCTCCGGGCCGGGATCGCATCGACGCCGGGGACGCGCAGGTGCTGATCGACTTCGACGATGTCCTTCCGGGCTCGTACGTCGGCGTCGGCTCCGTGCACCTGAGCCCCTGCGAGAGGTACGTCGCCTGGACCGAGGATTCGACCGGCCGGGAATCGTATGCGGTCCGGCTCCGCGAGCTCTCGACCGGGAGGGAGATCGACACGGGCCTGGACGGAGTCTCCTCGTCGATCGTGTTCAGCCAGGACGGCGACTCCTTCTTCGCCGTCCACCTCGACTCCAAGAACCGCCCCTGCGAGGTCACCCGCCACCGGACGGACTGCCCGCGGGACTCCGTCAGCGTGTTCCAGGAGGAGGACGAACGCTTCCGAGTCCGCGTGTCGCGTTCCTCCTCCGGCGAGCTCGTCTTCGTCACCGCGGCGTCGCGCGGGGTGACGAAGAACTTCTACCTCGTCGCCGACGACCCGTCGAACCGCCTGATCGGAATCGACGGGATAGCCGACGACGAATCGGCGACCTGCGCGCACGTCTCGTGCAGGGACGGCGAATTCCTGGCCCTCACCGTCACCTCGCCCCCGTGCCCCGACGGCGCGCTGCTGCTGGCGCCTCTGCGGGAGGACCGGACTCCGGCGCCCAGGGAGGAATGGCTCACGCTCCTCGCGCATTCGGAGGACCGCCGGCTAGCCTCCGCCCTCGCCCTGAAGGACCACCTCCTGGTGGGCGTCCGCCACAACGGCCGCAACGTCGTGCTGACCGCCCGATGCGCCGACCTGGGCTCTGGGGGCGCGCGCTTCACCGCGATCGACCCGTGGGGAGATGCGGACATCAACCTCGCCATGACCCCCGAGTGGGACGCGGAGGAGATCCTCATAGCCCGCACGTCGCTCGTCCAGAAGCCCTCCCTGTACCGGGTGAGGATCGACGAGCCGACGGCCGCTCACAGGATCGGCCCGCAGCCCCCCGAGTCCCCGGTGCCCTACGTCGAGGAGCAGATCCACGCGAAGGCCGAGGACGGGCAGGACGTGCCGATCACCGTCGTGCGCAGAGCGGACGGCCCGCCCAAGGCCCCCGTGCTGCTGTGCGGGTACGGCGCCTACGATGCGAACGTCGGGCGGCGCTACAACCCCATGCTCCTGCGCCTGGTCGACGCCGGAGCCGTCTACGCGTTCGCGCACGTGCGCGGCGGCGGGGAGAAGGGATCCGGGTGGCACGAGGCCGCGCGCGGCCTGGGCAAGCCGCGCAGCTTCACGGACTTCCTCGCGTGCCGGGACGAGCTGGTGGCGCGGGGGCTGGCCGATCCCGCGCGGATCGTGGCGATGGGGGGAAGCGCCGGAGGCCTGCTCGTCGCAGCCAGCCTGAACGCGGACCCCGCGGCCTTCTGCGGAGTCGTCGCCGACGTCCCCTTCGTCGATCCCCTCACGACGATGATGAAACCCGAGCTCCCGCTGACGATCAGCGACCGGAAGGAATGGGGGGACCCCCTGGAGGACCCCGACATCGCGCGGTGCATCCGCTCTTATTCGCCCTACCACAACGTCCGGCCGGTCGAATACCCGCCCGTCCTGGCCACGTGCGGCAGCGACGACAGCCGGGTCTCGGCGGTCGAGCCGCTCAAGTGGATCAACCGCCTGCGCCACGACGCCACGGGAGGGCCGTTCCTGCTCCGGGTCCGCTCCGGCGGCCACATCGGGAATTCGACGATCGACGACGGGCTGCGCGAGCAGGCGCTCGAGTACGTCTGGATAGCCGACCGCCTGGGCGTCCGGCTGTCCGCGGGCTCATGAGCGGAAAGCGGCTATGAGCGCCTTCACGAAGATCCCGGCGCAGATGACGAGCACCCCCGCGGGGGCGACGACGATCGTGAGCCAGGGCCAGAGGAGCGCCACCACGACCGTCGCCACCCCGAGGGCGGCCATAGCGAATCCGGCGACGCGGTAGGCGGGGCCCTGGGCGGCGCGGAAGGCCTCCATCCGACGGCTCGTGAACGCGCCGTCGGGCCTGGCGAGCGGAAGGTAGACCCCGAGGATCGTCAGCATGACGCCCGCGGCGACGCCGACGAGCTTCTCCACGGGGAGGTCCGCGCCGGTGTGCATGCCGACGAACACGACGTGGAGCGTGCTGCTCAGGATGCTCAAGCCGACCAGCGCGGCTCCCAGGGCGCGCGCCGATCCGCGGCCGGGGGTGCCGGACGCGGAGAAGAGGCGCTTGTCGATCCTGGCTTGCAGTGCGGGGGCCGCGGCGCTGAGCGCCGTCAGGAGCAGGAGGGCCGCGGGCGCGGCGACGGCGGTGACCTCCCGCGAGACCCTGCTGGCGCCGTGGTTGCCCGCGGCCTGCCGGGTCACGATCGAGGGCGCCATCTGCGACCAGTGGACGATGCTCCACACCGCCATGAAGACGATGGCCAGGGCTGCGAAGATCAAAGGGCCTTTCGAGAGGCGATGATCGGGATTCTTGGGGATCATGTCTCCTCCTCGGTTGTCTTGTCGTCTGATTCCCCATCGGCCTCCCACGGGGCGGGAGGGCCGGGGCTGGCCGGAGCGGGGGTGCCGGCCTTCGCGGCGCCGGGCCTGGGCTTGCGCAGGGCGCCGCCGAGGGAGGCGAGCAGGAGCATCGCCTCGTCGATCACGGTGAGGTTGATGCGGTACTGGACCTGCGTGCCGCGTTGCCGGGAGACCACCAGGTCCGCCTCGCGCAGAACGCGCAGATGGCCGGACAGCGTCGAGCCCGCCACTCCGACGGCCTCGGCTATGTCGCCCACCTTCACGTAGTCGCGATCCCGCAGGTAGGCGAGCACGGCCCTCCGGGTGGGGTGGCCGAGCGCGGAAAACACGCTTGATTCGTTATTTCGCGACATAACGAAATAATACGGGAGCGAGACGCGATTGTAAAGTGGGCCACTCCGGAGGGCAAGGCGCCCGGGTGCGGGCGAGGCGCGGGCTCTCCCAGACGGGGAACGCGGTCGGCGCGGGTCGCGGATGTCCGGGCGTCGACGGCCGGCCGCGGACGGTCGGAGGCCCGTCGGCCCGGCTGCGGGCCCTGGGCCAGCCGGGCTCAACGCGGCCGGGGCGAAACTATGGGCCAGCCGGGCTCAAACGCGGCCGGGACCGTGGGCCGTCCCGGCTCAACGCAGCAGCAGCCAGGCGGTCATGACGCACCCGCCGGCCACGACGAGCCAGCGCATGAGCGGCTCGGGGATGAAGCGCTGGAGCGCCGGCGCGGCGTATCCGCCCGCGAAGGCCCCCGCGCCCACGGCGACCGCCGCGCCCCAGTCGACGTCGCCGCGGGCGATGAACAGGATCGCCGCCGTCAGGTTGGAGACGAAGAGCATCGGAGTCTTCATGAGGACGGCCTCGTGGGCGGTCATGGGCGTGCCGAGCATGCACAGCGCGAAGAAGAGCACTCCCGCCCCCGCTCCGAAATAGCCCCCATAGATCGTGATGAGCACGAGGAAGGTCAGGTAGACCGGCAAAGGCAGGCGCCGCCGCGTCCGCGCGCCGTTGATGCGGGGGCTGAGCGCGACGAGCACGGCGCCGGAGAGCACGAGCCAGGGGACGACCGCCTCGAAGACGTCCGGGTCGGCCACGACGAGGAGCGCGCCTCCCGCGAGCCCTCCGGCCGCCGAGACTGCCAGCTGGACCCAGTGCGGGTAGATCCTGACCGCGGCCATCCGCCTCCACGCGTTGGCGATCGACCCCACCCCGCCCCGAGCAACCCGACCGTGTTCGACGTGTTGGCCAGCACCGGCGGCACGCCCGCTGCGATGAGCGCAGGATAGCTGATGAGGGAGGCGAGGCCGACGAGGTAGCCGATCATTCCGGCGCCGGCGCCCGCGGCGAAAAGGAGAATGCACATCGCCGCAAGGCTATACCTCCCCGGCGGCCCCGGCGGACCGGCGCCGTCAGGGGGTCGGCGGACCGGCGCCGTCAGGGGCGGGTCTAGTAGGCCCCGGCGAACAGGCTCGTGACCGAGCCGTCCTCGAAGACTTCGTCGATGGCCCGTGCCAGGACGGGGGCGATCGACAGCACGGTCATCCCCGGGAAGCGCTTCTCGGGGCCGATCGGCAGCGTGTCGGTGATGACGAGCTCGCGCAGGCCGGACTCCTGGAGGCGCTTAGTCGCCGGATCGGAGAGCACGCCGTGGGTGGCGGCCACGATGACGTCCTTCGCCCCGGCTTCGAGCACGACCCGCACGGCCCCGCAGATCGTTCCGGCGGTGTCGATGAGGTCGTCGACGATGATGGCGGTCCGCCCGGCCACGTCGCCGACCACCCTGTTGGCCGTCGCCTGGTTCGGGCGGGTCAGGTCCCTGGTCTTATGGACGAAGGCGAGCGGCACGCCGCCCAGGCGGTTGCCCCACTGCTCGGCGACTTTGATGCGTCCGGCGTCGGGCGAGACGACGACGGCGTTCGTGGCGTCCACGCGTCCGCGCACATACTCGACGAGGGTCGGCATCGCCCAGAGGTGGTCGACGGGCCCGTCGAAGAACCCCTGGGATTGGGAGGCGTGCAGGTCCACGCTCATGATCCGGTCCGCCCCGGCCGTCTTGAACAGGTCGGCGAGCAGGCGCGCCGAGATCGGCTCGCGGCCCTTGTGCTTCTTGTCCTGGCGCGCATAAGGATACGAGGGGGCGACGGCCGTGATGCGCTTGGCCGAGGCTCGCTTGGCGGCGTCGACCATGATGAGCTGTTCCATCACCCACTTGTTGATCGGGTCGGGATGTGATTGGAGGATGAAGACGTCGGCGCCGCGAACGGATTCCTCGAAGCGCACGTAGATCTCGGAGTTGGCGAAGTCGTAGGCGATGATCGGCAGCAGGTCGATGCTCAGTTCTTCGGCCACCGCCTGGGCCAGAACCGGATGGGCCCGTCCGGAGATGAGGACGAGGCGCTTGTCGTTCGATACTTTGAATCCCGTCATGCCTGATCCTCGCTGTGCTTGCCCGCCGGGCCTGTCCTGCCCGCCGGGACGGTGGATGTGCGCCCGTCGGCCGGCTCGACGCCCGCCGCGGAACCGGCGACGCGCTCAGACGGCCCGGTGAGCACGGTGTAGGGTGCGAGCTCGGCGCCCGCCTGAATCGTCGCCCCTCTGGCCACCACGTGGCCGGCGACCACTCCCTCTCCGACGCTCGTGTCGGTGAACTCGCCGGGGCCCACGACTGCGCGCGACGCGACGGCGGTCGTCCCGTACAGCCCCGTTCCCGGAAGGACGCGGCAGTCCGGTGCGAGGGTGACGGTCACGTCGATCGAGGTCGTGCCGGGGTCCACGACGGCCGCGCCCCGGCGCATCCAGCCCTCCAGGAGGCGCCGGTTCATCTCTGCGCGCAGAGCGGCGAGCTGGACGAGGTCGTTGCATCCCTCGACCAGGACCGAATCCTCGACGAGCAGTCCCGCGACTCCGGCCCCGGCCCGGTAGGCGGCGGCCACGACGTCGGTCAGGTAGAGCTCGCCCTGGGCGTTGGCCGCGTCGAGGTCCGCGATGGCCCCGCGCAGGAAGGCCGCGTCGAAGACGTAGGTGGACGTGTTGATCTCGCCGATGTCGCGCTGTTCCGCCGTGGCGTCCCCGTGTTCGACGATGCCGCGGATCTCCCCCGCCTCGTCGCGGAGGATGCGCCCGTAGCCGGCGGCGTCCGGGACGGATGCCGTCAGCACCGTCACGGCGCTGCCCTCGTGTTCGGCGAGGAGACCGGCGAGCACGTCCGCGGATAGGAGCGGCGTGTCGCCCGCCATGACGAGGACGGGCCCCTCCAGGTCGGCGGGAAGCTCTCGCAGGGCGCACCACACCGCCCGGCCGGTGCCTTTGACGTCGTCCTGGTCGGCGACGACGACATCCGGGTCGAAGGCGAGCGCGTGGGCCGCCACCTTGTCCCGTTCGTGCCGGACGACGACGACGAGGTGGCTCGGGTCGAGCCCTCGGGCGGCGGCGATGGCGTGCTCCAGGAGGGAGCGGCCGCACATCGGCTGGAGGACTTTGGGAATGGACGTCTTCATGCGGGTGCCCTGGCCTGCGGCGAGAACCACGACGGCGGCCGGACGCGTTGTGTTCACGGGAGCCCCTTCCTGTTGGGTACAGCCTCACCCGTGAGCCGGCCGCGCACCGCCCGTCTGACCAATCGGACGCGTCCGGCTCCCGCTCCGCCCCCAGGATTCGAACCCGGACAAAAGGTTCCAAAGACCTCTGTGCTGCCATTACACCAGGGCGGATCGACCGTGACGATTCTATGGCATCGGCAGGCGCGCGCATAATGACTCGCTCACGATCCGGCACGCCGCCCACCCCGCAACCGGTTCGCACACGCCCGAACCCGGGCGGAAATCAACGGCGACGAAAGCCCGGCAACCCCGACCCCGCTCGGGTTCGAGCCCGGCTCGCCACACCGCCGACGCGCCGGTGTCGTCGGCCCGAATCCCGCCCGCGCCCGGACCGCTCCGAACCTGGGACCAACCCACTTCGGCTGCAACCGAATCCCGCCCGCGCCCAGGGTCCTCGCCTCAGCGCAGCTCGCGGCCAACCCGCGTCTCCCGTCAAAGGCGACGCTCCGCCGCCACCCGGGCGCATGGGCATGTCCACGACGTCCGCCCCAAGACTGAAGATTTAAACATTTTCAACTGCAATAATGGCGTCATGACCGAAAATCCACCGCCCCAGGGCCGTCGCATCCGCATGTCCCGTTCCGAGCGGCGCGAGCAGCTCATCAGAGTCGCACGTCAGCTTTTCGGCGCCCGCGGGTACGACGCCGTCTCCGTCGAGGAAATCGCGAGTGCCGCCGACGTGTCCAAACCGGTCGTGTACGAGCATTTCGGCGGTAAAGAAGGCCTCTACCAGGTGATCGTCGACCGTGAGGTGACGGAGCTCTCGGGAATCCTCTCCTCCCGCATGCGTCCCGAACTCGCTCCGCGGGAGGTCCTGGAGGGAATCGTCGTCAGCCTCCTGGACTACATCGAGGAGAATCCCGACGGCTTCCACCTCCTCGCCCACCAGTCCCCCACCGCCGTCAGGAGCGAAACGTTCGCCACGGTGATAGCCGACGTCGCCGAGCAGGTGACGAACCACCTGGCCCCGCTCATGGCCCAACGCGGCCTGGACGCTTCGACCGCGCCGATCTACGGCCAGATCCTGGCCGGCGGAGTCGGGCAGATCGGACAGTGGTGGTCGGAGAACCGCGGCTATTCGAAGGAGGACACCGCGGCGCACGTCACAAACCTCCTGTGGTTCGGCCTGCGGAACATGGAGCGCGAGCCCCGTCTGGTCACTCGCGGGCACTCGGCGGCAGCGGACGGGACGCCATCCGGGCGGGGATGACGGCGGGCTTCAAGGCGGGTTTCCGCCGCGGACGGCGGGTTTCGGGTTTCCGCGGATGCAAGCCGCCCGACGCCGCCGGCTTCGGCTCGCGAACGGCGAATCCCGGCGCCCGCCCGCGGGCTGGGGAAGGATGTTCAACGCTCTCCGGGTTCCCGACATACCGCCCACCCGTGGACCGGACCGCGGCCCTGTGCCAAGATGGCTTCATGCTAGAGGTAGGCAGTCTCAATAAATCCTTCGGGAGCCTGCAAGCCCTGCGGAATCTGAGCTTTCACGTCGGCCGAGGGGAGATCTTCGGATTCGTCGGCTCCAACGGCGCGGGCAAGACGACGGCCATGCGCATCATGCTCGGCGTGATGACGGCGGACTCGGGGACCGTGACGTGGAACGGCCGCCCGCTCGACATGGAAGTCCGCCGCAGAATCGGATACATGCCCGAGGAGCGCGGTCTCTATCCGCGCATGGCCGCGGGGGCTCAGCTCGAATACTTCGCCCGCCTGCACGGCGTGCCCAAGGCGGATGCGACGGCGGCCATGGAGCGATGGACCGAGCGCCTGGGCGTGGCGGGGCGCCGCGGCGACAACGTCCAGAAGCTCTCCCTGGGCAACCAGCAGCGCGTCCAGCTGGGGGCGGCGCTGGTCCACGACCCCGACCTGCTCGTGCTCGACGAGCCGTTCTCCGGCCTGGACCCCGTCGCGGTCGACGTGATGAGCGACGTCCTCAAGGAGAAGGCCTCCGCGGGAGTGCCGGTCGTCTTCTCGTCCCACCAGCTCGATCTGGTCGAACGGCTGTGCGACAGGGTCGGCATCGTCTCGCAGGGGAGCGTCGTGGCCGAGGGCACCATCGAGGAGCTGAGGGGCTCGGCCGATCCCCAGCTCGCCCTGGCCGTCACAGCCCCCGCCGACGCGCTCGAGCGGGCGCTGGCAGCCGCGGGCGTCACGGCCCGCCCCGATCCTCTCGAAGGCACCTCCGACGCGCCGAGGCGGCGGGGGCTGACGCGCGCCGTCATCGACGTCGCGGAGGGCGCCGACGACCAGGCGATCCTGCGGGCGGCCCTCGCGGCCGGGCCCGTGCGCGAATTCGGCCCGCGCCGCCCCCATCTGGCCGATCTGTTCAAGGACGTCGTGGTGGTGGCGCCGCAGGAGGAGCCCCGGCCCGCCAGGCGGGGCCTGTTCGGACGCAGGAGGGCGGCCTGATGCTCGGTCTCATCGTCAGCCGCGAATTCACCGCGCTTTTGAAGTCGAAGGCGATGCGCGTCTCCACGGCGATCGTCGTCGCGCTCATGCTCATCGGCGGCGGCGTCGCCGGGTTCCTCCTCGGGGACAAGGGCGTAGACGTGTCGATACCCCCGGCGACGGGCCACACCGCCCACACCAATCCGCTCGGCTTCATCGTGGGGATGGTCGCGGTCATGTTCGTCGCCATCCCCATCTTCATGGGCATGGGCGCCTTGAACTCCGGAGTCGTGGAGGAGAAGACGAGCCGCGTCGTGGAGATCCTCCTGACGACGGTCAAGCCGCGCACTCTCCTGTTCGCCAAGCTCCTCGGGATCGGTTCGGCCATGCTGGTCTTCATCGCCTGCTATCTGGCGAGCATCGTCGCGGGAGCGGGTCTGGCGGGGGTGCTCCCCTCCATGGGGAACCTGGCCGCCGCGTACCTGAACCCTTGGACGTTCGCCCCGGCCGTCCTCGTGTGGCTGGCCGTCGGGTACTTCGCCTTCGGGGGCCTGAGCGGTGCGCTGGCCTCGACGGTCTCGCGCCAGGAGGACCTCGGCGCCGTCCAGACGCCGGTGATCTTCGGGGCGATGATCCCCATGTACGTGGCCCTCTACCTCGTCCCCTACGCGCCGGACACGACGGTCACGCACATTCTCTCGTGCTGCCCGTTTCTGTCCCCGTTCATGATGCCGATGCGGATGGCGCTCGGGGCCGTCGGCGTCTGGGAGCAGCTCCTCGCGTTCGCGGTCCAGATCGCGACGATCTGCCTGCTCTCGCTGCTGGCGGGCAAGGTCTACGAGCGTTCGATCCTGCACACGGGCGAGCGCCTCAAGCTCAGGCAGGCGCTCCGCGGCCGCTGAGACGGAGGGCGTGAAAAAGGGTCCGGTTCGATCGCGAACCGGACCCTTCCCGTGCGAGCCTTCTCGCCGGCTTTCACGCAGACGCGTCGGCCCGGAGGCCTCCGCGGGCTTCGGGGCGACGCGAGTCCCCCCGGCGGCCGGTGGGCTCAGTGTTCGTCGTAGTGGTCTCCGTGCAGGGCATGGCGGTGCGTCCCGTGGATATAGTCGACGTGATCGCCGTGCTGAACGGCCTCATGCCCGCACCCCTCACCATGGGTGTGCTCGGCGAGAGTGTGCTCGGCGGGCGACTCGTGTTCGTCGTAGTGGTCTCCGTGCAGGGCATGGCGGTGCGTCCCGTGGATATAGTCGACGTGATCGCCGTGCTGAACGGCCTCATGCCCGCACCCCTCACCATGGGTGTGCTCGGCAAGGGTGTGCTCGGCGTGCAGATCGTCGCTCATGGTAATTCCTTCCGGTCGTGCTCTTGAGCGTGTGCGATGGCGTCGGCCGCCATGTGCGAGACGTGATGGTCCGACACCCTGTAGATCATCTCCCTGCCGCGCCGGGTGGCCGCGACCAGCCCGGCCCCGCGCAGAGCCTTCAGATGCTGAGAAACGAGAGGCTGTGAGAGCCCGGCGGCCTCCGCCAGCGCAGAGACCGACCGCTCCTCGTCCACGAGCAGAAGGAGCAGCCGGAGCCGCGACCCGTTGCCGAGGACTTTGAAGAGCCGGGCGGTTCCAGCCAAGGTCTTCTCATCGATCACCGGTCCATCCTCCCATATGTATAAATATTTTGCAATACGACTATACGAGATGTCTGCTGGCGGCGCGGGCGGCCTGCTGCGGGCGGCCTACCCCCGCCACCGGAATCCTCTGGGCACGGCCGCGAATCCGGCCTCGCGCAGCCGGGCCGCGATCGGGCTGGCGGTGGCGGGGCGCGCGTCGACGGTTTCGACGGTGAACGTGACGGCGCCGCGTCTGAGCGCGACGGCGAGGGCCTGCAGGGCGGCGCCCACGGAGGCGTCGCGATCCGGATCGCCGGCGGTTGGATCTCCCTCGGCGGGGTTTCCGTGAGCCGGATCCCCGGCTGTCAGGTCGCCGTCGGCTGGGTTCCGCGACTCGTCGATGTCCCCGGCGCCGCTCGGGCCATCGAAGCCTCCGACGTCTTCGGACGGGATGCCGGTCTCGGCCGAGCCTCGGCCGTAGGTGAGGAGGGCTCTGCCTCCTTGCGGAAGGTAGAGCACGAGTTCCCCGCGGTCGATGACGACGAACGCGCCGGGGCGGCGGGCCGGACGGATCGCGGCCGGATGCGGCGGCCAGGGCAGGACGGCGCCGTACGGATTCGCCGGGTCTGCTGCGGAGAGGGCGATCGGGGCCGGGGGCCCGGCCGGCGCGTCGGCGAGGTCCCGGAGCCGGTCGACGGTGGCGCGCTCGGCGAATTGAGCGGCTCCCAGGCCGTCGACGAACCGGCCCCGCAGGACGCGTCCGGCCTCCTCCATGCCGCGGAGCAGGCGCCGGAGGGAGGCGAAGCCGCCGGGGACGCCGTCGGAGGCGACGGCGTCGCGGGTGAGGATCGCGTAGCGGTCCAGGAGCCCCTCGGCAAGGCTGAGGCCGCGGGCCGTCTCGTCGGGCTCGCGGTCGTCGAGGCGGTCGCGGCACAGCAGCGACCACCTGCCCAGCCTGCCAGTCCGGGCGGGCGTCCGGCCCGGCGCGATCCGAGCATGGCGTCTGCGGCGCGGCGAGGCCGGGATGCGGCGGCGCGGCGGGGGCACTGCGATCAGCGAGCGCGGGGCCGCCCATGTGTCGGTGGTGACCCGGCCGGACCAGGCGAGGTCCCACAATGCGGCGGAGACGTCGGCGGGCGGGATCCCGGCGCCCGGGCGCGGCGCCGACGCGGCCGGATCGGCGCAGATCCTCCGGCCGGCCAGCGTCGCGAGTTGGTCGGGGAAGTAGGCGCCGCCGTCGGCGAGGACCTCCACGATGGCCCGCCGCACCGCGCGGAGGTCCGGGGATGCGCCGGAGGCGGGGCTCGACGGCCCGGCAAGCGGGGAGGCGGGCGCGCCGTGCGACCCACCTCCCGGCCGCTCCCCCTCCTTCGAGCCGGTCTCCGTCTCCCGATCGGACGGCTCGGGGAGCGTTTCCGCGGCGTACTCGGCGAGGTGGAGGGCGATCAGGCCGTCGCGGTCGCCGAGCCGCCCGTGGCCGGACCACACGACGGCGCCGGTGGAGATCAATTCGTCGAGCATCGCGGGAGCGTAGTCGCGCACGCGCGCCGGCAGGATCTGGGTCTCCCACAGGGACGCCGGCAGCGGCACTCCGGCGAGCTGTTCGACCGCGCGGAGGAGGCCGTCCACGCCCCAGAGGGCCCCGCCGGCCGTCCACGCTGCCGCGCCGGCCGCTCCCGTACCAGCGGGCTGTCCCGTCCCGGCCGGCTGCGCCTCAGCGGGCCCCGCATGGAGGGGATCGCCGGCCGGGGCGTGCAGGAGACTGTGGTGCTCGAGCAGGAGGCGCGCGTAGGCCCGCTGAGGCGCCGGCTCGGTCGCGTCGCGGGCGGCCTTCAGCGAGCGGGAGCGCAGGCGGGAGAGGACGCCGGGGTCGATCCACTGTTCCGCGCGCCGCTCCGGGGCCAGCCGGCGAGGGTCGAAGGTTCCGGCGAGGAGCCTGCCGCTCTGGCGCAGGTCGGCGAGGGCGGCGTCCACGACGGCGACGCCCAACCCGAGGTGTGCGGCGAGCTCGGCGGACGTGAACGCCGTGTGGGTGCGCGCATACCGTGCGGCGAGGTCCCGCAGGGGGTGGCGGGTCGGCTCCAGGAAGGCTTCGGGGACCCCGTCCGGCAGGTCCACGGCCAGGGCGTCGCGCAGCGCGGGCGAGTCCTCGACCGCGGCCCACCGGAGTTCCCCGGCGACGGTCACTTGGACGATCCGGCGCTCCTCCTCCAGGCGCGACAGCCATGCGGCCGCGTCGCGCGGTCCGGCGTCCGCGCGGGCGAGGACGCCTTCGCCGGTCAGCGGGCCGAGCCGGCGCAGCAGGTCGGCCAGTCCTTCCCGGCCGCGCACGCGGCGGCCCGCGGTCAGGCACTGGAGCTCCCGGCCGAGCAGGTCGGCTACGGCCGGGTCCAGGACGTCGGCGTACCCGTCGCCTCCGAGCAGGTCGGCGAGCAGCCCGCTGTCCAGGGACAGCAGGGACGTGCGGCGCTCGGCCAAGGGCGCGTCGCTCTCGTAGAGGAACTCGGCCACGTAGCCGAACAGCAGGTCGGCGGCGAAGGGGGAGGGGACCGCGGTGGTGGCCTCGGCGAAGCGGACCCGCCCGTCCCGGATGCGCTCCATGAGCGCCGTGAGGGCCTCGACGTCGTAGACGTCGTGGAGGCATTCGCGCGCGGTCTCGACGAGGACGGGGAATCCGGGGTGCTCTCCGGCGACCTGGAGGAGCTGACCGGCGCGCAGCCTCTGCTGCCACAGCGGGGACCGCCTGCCGGGGTTCCGCTTGGGCAGCAGGAGGGCACGTGCCGCGCATTCGCGGAACCGCGAGGCGAACAAGGCCGATCCGCTCACCGCGTCGCCAACCAGCCGCCGCACGTCGGCCGGGTCGAATTCGAACGCGTCCGCTCCGGGGACTCTGCCGTCCGCGTCGGGCACGCGCGCGACGATCCCGTCGTCACCGGCGACGACGGACGGGTCGACCTTCCATCGCCGCCTGATCCGCTCGGCGACTATCAAGGCCCACGGCTCGTGGACGCGGCGGCCGTGGGGCGAGTGCAAGATGATCCGCCAGTCGCCCGCTTCGTCGCGCACCCGTTCGACGACGAGCCGGCGGTCCGTGGGCAGGGCTCCGGTCGCCTGGCGCTGCTGGAGGGCAAGGGCCAGCAGGTTGGAGACTGCGTTGCCGTCCAGCCCCGATGCGGCCAGGCGCTCGGCGAACCGGCCGTCCGGGTCCCCGTCTGCGACGGCCGCGTCCAGGTCGGCCAGGAACCCTCCGATCGCCGCGCCGAGTTCGACGGGTCGCCCGGCGCCGTCCCCGCGCCAGAACGGGAGGCGCGCGGAGCGTCCCGGTGCCGGGGAGACGACGACCCGGTCGTCGGTGATCTCCAGGATCCGCCACGTCGTGGCCCCCAGGGCGACGACGTCCCCCACCCGGGACTCGTAGACCATCTCCTCGTCGAGTTCGCCGACGCGGCGCGCGCCCGCGGCTTCCTCCCCCTCGGGCAGGATCACGCTGTAGGCTCCCCGGTCGGGGATCGTCCCGCCGCTGGTCACGGCCAGGCGCTGCGCGCCGGGCCGGGCGATCAGCGTCCCCTTCTGCCTGTCCCACACGATGCGCGGGCGGAGTTCGGCGAAGTCGGTGGAGGGATACCGCCCCGCGAGCATGTCGAGGGTCGCGTCGAAGGCGCTCCTGGGCAGGCGGCGGAAGGGGCGGCTGCGACGCACGAGCCGGTACCAGGCCTCGGTTTCCAGCGGCTCCATCGCAACGGCGGCCACGGTCTGCTGGGCGAGGACGTCCAGGGGGTTGTCCGGCATCTGCAGCGCCTCGATGAGGCCGGCGCGCATGCGGTCGACGACGACCGCGGCGTCCAGCAGGTCCCGGCGCGTGCGCGGGTAGACGACCCCCGACGGGATGCCGCCGACCGCGTGGCCCGCGCGTCCGACGCGCTGCAATCCGCTGGCCGCCGACGGGGGCACGCCGACCTGGATCACTTCGTCCACCAGGCCCATGTCGATTCCCAGCTCGAGGCTGGAGGTGGCCACGACGCATCGCAGAGCGCCCGATTTCAGGTCGCGCTCCGTCGAGGCGCGCCGCTCCTTGGACACCGACCCGTGGTGGGCGCGGGCGATCCGCCGGGCGGGGTCGACGGCCCTCCCCTGCGTTCCGCCGGACTGCGAATCGTAGGCTTGGGCGGCCGGGGTGCCAGGGCCGGCAGCCGGACCATCGCCAGCCGGGTCATCCGGGTCGCCGAAGCGCGCGGAGTACAGGCCGTTGAGACGGGCGGTCAGCCTCTCCGCCAGTCCGCGGGAATTGACGAACACGATCGTGGAACGGTGGGCGAGGATCCGGTCGAGGATGCTCGCCTCGACATGCGGCCAGATCGAGCCCGCGGCCGTGGTCTGGCCCGCGGCCGGGCTCCGGTCGGGGCCGTCGGGCGCGCCCCGGCCGCCGTCCGACCCGGGGC
>NZ_KE951431.1:8305-22058 GCF_000466165.1 Actinobaculum sp. oral taxon 183 str. F0552 | reverse complement strand
GAGCGCGACCGCCGTCCCGGCCGCGACGGGGGCGATCGCGGCGGGCAGCGTGCGGGGGCGGGCGCCCTCGATCCAGTCCGAGACGGCCACGGGCAGCCATTCTACCCGCCGGGCGGTGGCCGGGGCCGGTCCCTCGGTGGTTGAATACCGGTCATGGATCGGCGCGCGACGCTCACGAAGAACCCCTCCGATGTCTCGGGCATGTTCGACGACGTCGCCTCCCGCTACGACCTGGTGAACGACGTCCTCACGGCCGGCCAGGTCAGGGTGTGGCGGGAGGCCGTCTCCGCGGCCGTCGGCGCCCGCCCGGGCCTGACCGTCCTGGACCTGGCCGCGGGGACGGCGACTTCGACCGCCGCCTACGCCGCCAGGGGCGCCCGCGCGGTGGCGTGCGACTTCTCGCTCGGCATGCTCGCCGAAGCCCGCAGGCGCCACCCGGACATCCCCTGCGTCGCCGGAGACGCCCTGCGCCTCCCCTTCGCCGACGCCGGCTTCGACGTCACGACGATCTCCTACGGCTTGCGCAACGTCAGCGATCCGCTCCTGGCCCTGCGCGAGATGCTGCGCGTGACCAGACCGGGCGGGCGCCTCGTCGTGGCCGAGTTCTCGCGGCCCGCCTGGCCGCCCTTCCGCGCCTTGTACGACGGCTACCTCGAACGGGTCCTCCCGGCCGTGGCCCGGGCGTTCGCCTCCGACGCGGCCGCCTACGGCTACCTGTCCGAATCCATCCTGGCCTGGCCCGGCCAGGAGGACCTGGCCCGCCTCATCCAGGAGGCCGGCTGGCGCGGCGTCGCCTACCGGAACCTCACCGGGGGCATCGTCGCCATCCACCGTGCCGTGCGCCCGCCGGCGTAGCCCGCGTCCCGGGGGAGGACCGGCTCCGATGAGCGGGGCGCAGGGCCCTTCCGTCATTTTCCAATCTGCGGCGCGCGACATCTGCGGCGCACGACGCCCGCGCGTCCACGCCTGTCCCGGGCGGCAGCACGGAAGGGACCCGGCCGCGAATTGTGACGTGCAGCGCCCGGCCGCCGGCGGGCCGCGGGGCAAGCGCCGGCGGAATTCGCGCGACCGCGCGATTCCCCGAATTCTGCAAGGAAATATTTGCGTAAAGATTATTTCGTATGCCGTTATCGTTAACGTAGGATGAACGCGATCGAGCGGCGTTATGGGACCGAGGATGGGGGTGCGATGCTCACCGAAGCCGACGTCGAAGCCGACGTCGTCATCGTAGGCGCGGGGCCGGCCGGCACCTCAACGGCACACTATCTCGCCCAGACGGGCCTGGACGTCGTCGTCCTGGAGAAATCCGCTTTCCCGCGGGACAAGGTCTGCGGAGACGGACTCACCCCGCGCGCCGTCTCCGAGCTCATCCGCATGGGAGTGGACACCGGATCCTGGGCGCGCAACACGGGGCTGCGAGCCATCGGCGGCGGCCGGACGGTCGAGATCCCCTGGCCGGAGGTCGCCTCGATGCCGAATTACGGGCTGGCCTGCCGGCGCGAGGTCCTCGACGCCGCGCTGGCCGACCGCGCCCGCGCCAGCGGCGCCGTCATCCACGAGGGCGTGACGGTCACCGGCCCGCTGCGCCATCGCCGCACCGGCAGGGCCGTCGGCGTGACCGCGAAGCCGCGCGGGCAGGACGGCCCGCCCAGCCGCCGCCCGGACGGGGCCCTGACCTTCCGCGCCCCGTTCGTGGTGGACGCCGGAGGGGTCTCGGCCCGCCTGGCCACGTCCGTCGGGCGGGAGAGGGACGTCAACCGCCCCATGGGAGTGGCCCACCGCACCTATTTCCGTTCGCCCCGGTCCGCCGACACCGTGATGGAATCGCACCTGGAGCTGTGGAAGGGCGCGTCGGGCAGGTCGGACCTCATGCCCGGGTACGGCTGGATCTTCCCGCTCTCCGACGGCCTGGTGAACGTCGGCCTGGGGTCGCTCTCCTCCACGGCCAGGCCGACGGGCCTGGACTACCGCGCGATGTTCGCGGCCTGGATGTCCAACGTGCCCGAAGAGTGGGGGTTCACGCCCGACAACCAGGTCGGCCGGCTCCGCGGCGCCGCGCTCCCCATGGCCTTCAACCGCAAGCCGCACTACGCCGACGGGCTGCTCCTGGTAGGGGACGCCGGGGGCATGGTCTCGCCCTTCAACGGGGAGGGGATCGCCTACGCCCTGCAGGCCGGGCGCCTGGCGGCCGACGCCCTCGTCCAGGCCGCCGCGCGCCGCACGGTCACCGCCCAGGACCGCGCCCTGGCCGCCTACCCCTCGGCCGTGCGCGAGGAACTCGGCGGGTACTACAGCCTGGGGCGCGCCTTCGCGGCCCTCATCGAGCGGCCGCGGGTCATGCGCGCGTGCGTCGCCTACGGACTCGGCCGTCCCACCCTCATGCGGCTGGTCATGAAGCTCCTCTCCGACTGCTACGACCGCCGGGGAGGCGACTGGATGGACCGGCTCATCGCCGCCCTGGCCAAGGCGGTGCCCAAGGCATGAGCATCCACACGGACGCCGCGTGCGTCGCCGGGCCGGCGGGCCGCCGCGCGGCCGCATCGGGCCGGGCGGCCATCCGCCCGCGCACTCACTTCGAAGAGGAAAGGGCGGTGAGCGCATGAACCCGTACGTTCCGCTCCTGGTCATGATCGCCGCGGCGGGCGGGCTGGCCGTCGGCGGCCTGGTCATCAGCGCGATCCTGGGGCCCAAGCGGCGCAACCGCGTCAAGCTCGAGAACTACGAATGCGGAGTCGAGGCGACCCCTTCGGCGGGCGGAGCGGGCAGATTCCCCGTCAAGTACTACCTGACGGCGATGACCTTCATCATCTTCGACATCGAGGTGGTCTTCCTGTACCCGTGGGCGGTGTCCTTCGGGGCGCTCGGCGTCTTCGGGATGATCGCCGTACTCGCATTCATCTTCCTGATCACCGTGCCCTTCGTCTACGAATGGCGCCGCGGTGGCCTGGAGTGGGACTGAAAGGGTAGACATGGCACGCGACGGCTCCCAGGGGGTCTTCCTGACGACGGTCGAGAACGTCGCCAACTGGTCGGTCACGCGCTCGCAGTGGCCGGTGACGATGGGCCTGGCGTGCTGCGCCATCGAGATGATGTCCTTCGGCACGCCGCGCTTCGACGCCGCCCGATTCGGCATGGAGGTCTTCCGCGCCTCCCCGCGCCAGGCCGACCTCATGATCGTCTCCGGGCGCCTGAGCCACAAGATGGCCCCCGTGGTACGCGACGTCTACGATAAGATGGCCGACCCCAAATGGGTCATCTCCATGGGCGTGTGCGCCTCCTCGGGCGGCATGTTCAACAACTACGCGATCGTGCAGGGCTGCGACCACGTGGTCCCGGTCGACATCTACCTGCCGGGCTGCCCGCCGCGCCCCGAGATGCTCATCAACGCGATCCTCGAACTGCGAGAGCAGGTCAAACGCGGGCACAAGCTGACGAAGAGGGCGCGTCTGGCGGCGTCGCAGGCCGCCGAGGCCGCGGCGCTCGAGGCGCCGCCCCTCCGCGAGATGAAAGGACTCTTGGCGTGAGCGACGACAGCGACGACGGCGCCCTCGAGCCGCTGAGCGAGGCGGGGGCGCTCGGCCCCGACGTGGTCCGCAGGGTCCAAGGCATGTGGGGGGTCAAGGGTTCGGGCGACACCTCCGGCTTCACGGGGCTCGCCCGCACCGAGACCGTGGCCGAGCCTTCCTCCCCTCCCTACGGGGGGTGGTTCGACGACGTCGTCGCCGTCCTCGCCGAACTGCTGACGGCCGACGGGCTGGACCCCGACGACGTCGTCGAGAAGGTCGTCGTCGAGAACGGGCAGTTGGTGGTCTTCGTGGCGCGCGAGCACCTCGTGCGGGTGGCCCGCCATCTGCGCGACGACCAGGACCTGCGCTTCGAGCTGTGCCTCGGGGTCTGCGGCGTCCACTACCCCCAGGACGCCGGGCGGGAGCTGCACGGCTACTATCCGCTCTTCTCCATTACGCACAACCGGTACATGGCCGTCGAGACGACCTGCCCCGAGGACGACCCCCGCATCCCCTCGATCGTCTCCGTCTACCCGGGCGACGACTGGCACGAGCGCGAGGCCTGGGACCTGCTGGGGATCGTCTTCGAGGGCCACCCGGGCCTGACCCGCACGGCCATGCCCGACGACTGGATCGGCCACCCGCAGCGCAAGGACTACCCCCTGGGGGGAATCCCGGTCGAATACAAGGGCGCGGTCGTCCCGCCGCCCGACACCCGGAGGGACTACAGCTGATGAGCGCGAACTTCCACGCAACGGGCGGGGCCACCGAGGAGGAGCTCGACGGCCTGCCGAACTTCACCGCCGTCGGCGGGGACTGGAACGAGATCTCCGACGAGGCCGCGCAGATGGCGGAGGAGCGCATCGTCGTCAACCTCGGGCCCGTCCACCCCTCGACCCACGGCGTCTACCGCCTCCTCATCGAGCTCGACGGCGAATACGTCCGGGAGATCCGCGGCGCCACGGGCTTCCTGCACACCGGCATCGAGAAGAACATGGAGTACCGGACGTGGACCCAGGGCGTCGCCTACGTGACGCGCATGGACTACGTCGCCTCTTTCTTCCAGGAGGTCGGATACTGCCTGGCAGTGGAGAGGCTGCTCGGGATCGAGGGGGACGTGCCCCGCAGGGCCAGCCAGATCCGCGTCCTGCTCATGGAGCTCCAGCGCATCGCCTCCCACCTCGTGGCCGTCGGCTCGGCCCTCAACGAGCTCGGCGCCACCACGATGATGACCATCGCCTTCCGCACCCGGGAGGACATCCTGCGCATCTTCGAGAGGATCTCGGGCCTGCGCATGAACAACGAGTTCGTGCGCCCCGGCGGCGTCCTGGAGGACGTCCCCGAGGGGACCACGGACTACATCCGCGGGCTCCTGCCGAACATCCGCCGGGGGACGGCCGAGATGGAGGACATCGTCGCGGCCAACCCGATCTTCAAGGCGCGGTTCCAGGACGTCGGCGTGCTCTCGCTGTCGGCCCTGATGGCGCTCGGCCAGACGGGCCCGGGCCTGAAGGCCGCGGGGCTGGCCTGGGACCTGCGCAAATCCCAGCCCTACTGCGGGTACGAGGACTACGAGTTCGACGTGCCCGTGCGCGACAAGTCCGACGCCTACAACCGCGCGATGATCCGCTTCGAAGAGTGCTATCAGTCGCTGCGGATCGTCTACCAGGCGCTCGACCTCCTCGACGCCAGCCAGGGCGAGCCCGTCATGGTGGCCGACAAGAAGATCGCCTGGCCCGCGCGCCTGTCGATCGCCACCGACGGGCAGGGCACCGCCCCGGAGCACGTGCGCGAGATCATGGCCGAATCCATGGAGGCCCTCATCCACCACTTCAAGCTCGTCACCGAGGGGTTCCGGGTCCCGGCCGGCCAGGCTTTCGCCATGGTCGAGCACGCCAAGGGCGTGTGGGGGTGCCACATCGTCTCCTCGGGCGGGACCCGCCCCTACCGCGTCCACGTGTGCGACCCGGGCTTCCACAATCTCCAGGGCCTGTCGATGATGGCCGAAGGCGGCCTGCTCGCCGACGCCATCGTCTGCCTGGCCTCCATCGACCCCGTCATGGGAGGTGTTGATCGCTGATGCAGGAATACGCTCCGGAGGTCGAGGCGCGGCTGCGCGCCGAGTCGCAGGAGATCATCGCGCGCTACCCGGTCGCCCGGTCGGCCCTCATGCCGATCCTCCACCTCGTCCAGTCCGAGGACGGCTTCGTCTCCCCGCGGGGGATCGCCCTGGCGGCCGACATCCTCGCTCTGAGCCGCGCCGAGGTCTCGGCCGTGGCGACCTTCTACAGCCAGTACCGGCGCCACCCCAACGGCGAGTACAACGTCGGGGTGTGCACGAACGCGCTGTGCGCCGTCATGGGGGGCGACGTCATCTGGGAGACGCTCACCGAGTACCTGGGCGTCGGCTCGGACGAGACCACCGAGGACGGCAGGATCACCCTCGAAGCCCTCGAGTGCAACGCCGGATGCGACTACGCGCCGGTCATCATGGTCAACTGGGAGTTCTTCGACAATCAGACGCCCGCCTCGGCTCTGAGGATCGTCGACGACATCCGCGCTGGACGCGACATCCACCCCACCCGCGGGGCCGACAAGGTCCACACCTTCAAGGAGACCGAGCGGGTGCTCGCGGGCTTCGAGGACGGGCACGCCGACGAAGGGCCCGCCGCCGGGCCCGCGTCGCTGGAGGGGCTGCGGCTCGCGCGCGAACGCGGATGGGCCGCCCCCGCGAAAGGGAGGGTGAAATGAGCGAGTTCTCAGCCCCGGGAGCGCTCGCCCCGGTCATCTCGGACACGTGGGACGCACCGCGTCCGTGGACGCTGGCCGCCTACCGCGCCAGCGGCGGATACGAGGGCCTGGCCAAGGCGTGGGGCTACGGCCCGGGGGAGCTGACCCAGCTCGTCAAGGACTCCGGCCTGGTCGGCCGCGGCGGCGCCGGATTCCCGACGGGCCTGAAGTGGAGCTTCCTGCCTCCGCCCGACGGCGGCCCCCGCTACCTCGTGGTCAACGCCGACGAGTCCGAGCCGGGCACCTGCAAGGACGTCCCCGCGCTCATGGCCAATCCGCACGCCCTCATCGAAGGCATGGCGATCTGCCTGCTCGCCGTCGGCGGCAACCACGGCTTCGTCTACCTGCGCGGCGAGGTCGTCCACGTCTACCGGCGCCTCCTCGCGGCGGTCCGCGAGGCGCGCGAGGCCGGGCTGATCGGCAAGGGCTGCGGGCCCAGGGGCGACTACGACATCGACATCACCGTCCACGCGGGGGCCGGCGCCTACATCTGCGGCGAGGAGACGGCCCTCCTCGACTCCCTCGAGGGCCGCCGCGGCCAGCCGCGCCTGAAGCCGCCCTTCCCGGCGGCCGAGGGCCTGTACGCCAGGCCCACCGTCATCAACAACGTCGAGACCATCTCCTCGGTTCCCGGGATCGTGCGCAACGGCGTCGAATGGTTCCAGGCGATGGGGACGGAGACGAGCAAGGGCCACGTCTTCTACTCCCTGTCAGGCCACATCTCCAGGCCGGGGCAGTACGAGGCCCCCATCGGGATCACCGGCCGCTCCCTCATGGACCTGGCGGGAGGCGTCCGCGAGGGGCACAGCCTGAAGTTCTGGGGAGTGGGGGGATCCTCCGCGCCCCTGTTCACGCCCGAGCAGCTGGACGTCCCCCTCGACTACGCCGGGGTGCGCGGCGCCGGGTCGATGCTCGCGACCCGGGCCGTCATGGTCTTCGACGAGACCGTTTCGGTGGTGCGGGTCATCTCCCGCTGGACGGACTTCTACCAGCACGAGTCGTGCGGCAAGTGCACGCCGTGCCGCGAAGGGACGTACTGGATGCGCCAGATCATGCACCGCCTGGAGGCCGGGAGGGGGCGGCCCGGCGACGTCGACCTCCTCTACGAGATCGCCGGGAACATCGCGGGCCGCTCGTTCTGCGCGCTCGGCGATGCCGCGGCCACGCCGATCAGGTCCGGAATCGAGCTCTTCCGCGACGAGTTCGAGGCGGGTTGCACGACCCCCGCCCGCGAGCTCTTCCCCTACGAGAAGACGACGCTCTTCGGGGAGGTGGCCGTCCGATGACGATCGAGGAGAAGCGAGTCGAGGAGGCGGTCCAGCTCGTCGACCTCACGATCGACGGCCAGAAGGTGACGGTTCCCGCCGGGACGCTCATCATCCGCGCCGCCGAGCGGATCGGCGTGAGGATCCCGCGCTTTTGCGACCACCCGCTGCTCAAGCCCGTCGCCGCGTGCAGGCAGTGCCTGGTCGAAGTCGCCAGGCCCGGGCGCGACGGGGTCGTGGCCAAGGGCCCCAAGCCCGTCCCGTCCTGCGCCGAGGCCGTCAGCCCCGGCATGGAGGTCTACACGCAGAACACCTCCGAGGTGGCCCGCAAGGCCCAGCGGGGCATGATCGAGTTCCTCCTCGTCAACCACCCGCTCGACTGCCCGGTGTGCGACAAGGGCGGCGAGTGCCCGCTGCAGAATCAGGCACTCTCGGACGGGCGGGAGAGCTCGCGGTTCGTCGACGTCAAGCGCACCTACCCCAAGCCCGTCGAGGTCTCCTCCCAGATCCTCCTGGACCGCGACCGGTGCATCCTGTGCCAGCGGTGCACGCGCTTCCAGTCGCAGATCGCCGGCGACCCCTTCATCGCCCTCCAGGGCCGGGGCGGCGGCAGCCCCCGCTTCGAGGTCCGCTCGCTCAACGGCTCGCAGATCGGAAACTTCGACGCGCGGGTCCTGAACTTCTCCGACTCCGACGGCGGCAGCCCCGAGGCGGCGGCGTCGCGCTGCGTCGGCTCCCGCGGGGCGCCGGGCATGGCCGAGGGATTCGCCACGGGCCCGCTCGAGCCCGGCGAGACGGACGAGTCGGGCAGGCCGTTCTCCTCCTACTTCTCCGGGAACGTCATCCAGATCTGCCCCGTCGGGGCCCTGACGAGCGCCGCCTATCGCTTCCGCTCCCGCCCCTTCGACCTCGTCTCCGTGCCCGGGGTGACAGAGCACGACGCCTCCGGATCGGCGATCCGCGTCGACTACCGGCGCGGCGAGGTCCTGCGCCGCCTGGCCGGCGAGGACCCGGACGTCAACGAAGAGTGGATCACCGACAAGGACCGCTTCGCCTTCCGATGGGCCAGCGGGGCCGACCGCCTCACGCACCCGCTTGTGCGCGACGAGTCCGGCGAGCTCGTGCCGACGTCGTGGGCCGACGCCCTCGACGTCGCGGCCCGGGGGCTGGCCCGCGCGTGCCAGGGGAGGGGCGTCGGGGTCCTGACCGGCGGACGGCTGACCATGGAGGACGCCTACGCCTACTCGAAGTTCGCGCGCGTCGTCCTGGGGACCAACGACATCGACTTCCGCACCCGCCCGCAGAGCGCCGAGGAGGACGCCTTCCTCGCCTCGACGGTCGCGGGGGCCGGCCTCGGCGTGACCTACGCCGATCTGACGGCCGGGCACGTGCTCGCCGTCGCCTTCGAGGCCGAGGAGGAGTGCGGCAGCGTCTTCCTGCGCCTGCGCAAGGCCGCGCTGGCAGGGACGGCCGCGGTCTCGGTCGTCGCGCCCTTCGCCACCCGGGGGACGGCGAAGATGCAGGCGCGTCTCATCCCCGCGGCCCCCGGACGGGAGGCCGCCGTCCTCGACGGCCTGGCCCCGGGGGACCCCACCTTCGACGCGCTGGCCGAGAAGGGGGTCGTCCTCGTCGGCGAGCGCGCCAGCGAGGCGCCGGGCGCTCTCTCGGCCGCCGTGCGGCTGGCTGCGCGCACGGGCGCGCGCCTGGCCTGGATCCCTCGCCGCGCCGGCGACAGGGGCGCTCTCGACATGGGCGCCATGGGCGCTCTGCTGCCGGGCGGCCGCCCGGTGGCCGACCCGGCGGCGCGCGCCGACGCCGAAGCCGCGTGGGGCGCACGCGTCCCCGAGACCCCCGGCCGGTCCGGGCAGGCCATCCTCGCCGCCGCCGCCGCGGGAGAGCTCTCCGCCCTGCTGATCGGCGGCGTCGAACTCGACGACCTCCCCGGCGACGCCCGGGCCGCCGTCGAGGCGGCGGGCTTCGTCGTCCAACTGGAGGTGCGCGCCAGCGAGGTCGGCGAACTCGCCGACGTCGTCCTCCCCGTGGCCCCGCCGGTCGAGAAGGGCGGGTCGTTCGTCAACTGGGAGGGCCGCATCCGGCCGTTCGGCCAGGCGCTCACCTCGGCGCAGCTTCCCGATCGGATCGTCCTCGACGACTTGGCGAGGGAGATGGGCACGGACCTCGGCTTGGGCACCTTGGCCGACGCCGTCGCCCAGATCCTCGAATTCCCGGCGTGGTCCGGGGCGCGGCCCGCCGCCCCGGACCTCCCCGCCGCCCCGGACAAGCCAGGCGAGCCGGAGCCCGCCTCGGCTGGTTCGGTTGAAGCCCGGCCCGCCCCGGCTTTCGCCGGCTCCGCCGCCCCGGGCCGGCTGGGCGCTCCGAAGGCGACCGCCGTCCTGGCCACATGGAACCTCATGCTGGGGCAGGGCGCGCTCCTGGCGAACGAACCGCATCTGGCCGGGACGGCCCGCAGGGCGGCGGCCGTCATGTCCGAGGCGACCGCTCGGGCCGCGGGCGCCGAGCCGGGCGGGAGCGTGAGCGTCCACGGGCCAGCCGGGAGCGCAGTGCTCCCGGTCGTGTGCGCGCCCATGCCCGACGGCGTCGTGTGGATCCCCCAGAACTCGCCGGGCTGTCGGATCGCGGCGCTGGGCGTCCGGTCGGGCGCGACAGTCGGACTCGACGCGGAGGTGACCAAGTGACCCCGTCCATCCACGCCGCGGCGCAGACCGCGGACTTCTCCCAGGACACGTGGTGGATCTGGACGCTCAAAGCAGTGTTCATCCTCGTGTTCCTCATCCTCAACGTCATCCTCGCCCTGTGGGTCGAGCGGCGCGCCCTGGCGCGCATGCAGACCCGCCTGGGCCCCAACCGGGTCGGCCCGCTCGGCTTCGGGCAGGCCTTCGCCGACGCCCTCAAGCTCCTGATCAAGGAGGACTTCTGGCTGGCCGGCGCCGACAAGCTCATCTACTTCCTCTCACCCGTCATCGCGGCGACCTGCGCCTTCACCGTCATGGCGGTCATCCCCATGGGCCCCGCCGTCTCGATCTTCGGGCACGAGACGCCCCTGCAGATGGCCGACTCCGCCGTCGCGGTCCTCTTCGTCCTGGCTGTGGCGGCCCTGGGCGAGTACGGCCTGGTCCTGGGCGGCTGGTCGGCCCACTCGACCCTCCCCTTCTACGGGTCGGTGCGCGGGGCCACCCAGATGATCTCCTACGAGCTCGCCCTCGGCCTCTCCCTCGTCACGGTGTTCCTGACCTCCGGGACGATGTCGACCTCGGGCATCGTCGACTCCCAGAGGGGCGTGTGGAACGCCGTCGTGCTCTTCCCCGCCTTCGTCATCTACCTCGTCTCGATGTTCGGGGAGACCAACCGCCTTCCCTTCGACCTCCCCGAGGCCGAAGGCGAGATCGTCGCCGGGCACACCACGGAGTACTCCTCGATGAAGTTCGCGTGGTTCTACCTCTCCGAGTACGTCAACATGCTCAACGTCTCGATGGTCGCCACGACGGTCTTCCTCGGCGGGTGGCGCGCCGGCCCCGTCACGACGTGGGTCTTCTCCCTGTGGGACGGCGACCCGAACACCGGCTGGCTGCCGATGCTCTGGTTCTTCGGCAAGACGTGGGCCTTCATGTTCTTCTTCGTCTGGACGCGGGGATCGCTGCTGCGCATGCGATACGACCACTTCATGAAGCTCGGATGGAAGGTCCTCATCCCGGTCTCGCTGGCCTGGCTCGTCGCCGTCACCCTCATCCAGGGAGTGACGACCTTCGCCGAGTTGTCCCGCCAACAGCTCTTCATCGGGATAGGAGTCGCCTTCCTCGTCGCCATGGTCGTCGTCCTGTTGATCGGGGACAGGACTCCGCCGGAGGGCGAGGAGCCTCGGGACGGCGAATTCATCCGGCCCGACGAGGAGTTCGACGCCTTCGCCGGCGGGTTCCCGGTTCCCCCGCTGCCCGGCCAGTCCCTTCCGCCGTCGCCGCGCGCGAAGCGAGTCACCGCAAAGGAGGCAGACCGTGACTGACAGCCACGAGACGACATCCCCGGATCCCGAGTCCCCTCTCTCTCCGGACGACCAGCGCGCCGAGGCCTCTCCGAGGCCGACGCCGCCGGACCCCGCGCTGTGGGACCGGCCGAAGAAGGGCCCGATAGGCGAGCTCTTCGCCCCCGTGGCCGGCTACGGCGTCACGATCTCCTCGATGTTCCGGAAGGTCGCCACCGAGCAGTACCCCGAGCAGAAGGTCCCCACGGCGCCCCGGTATCACGGACGCCACCAGCTCAACCGGTACGCCGACGGCTTGGAGCGCTGCATCGGCTGCGAGCTGTGCGCTTGGGCGTGCCCGGCGGACGCGATCCTCGTCGAGGCCGCCCCCAACACTCCCGGCCACCAGGTCTCGCCGGGGGAGCGCTACGGCCGGGTCTACCAGATCAACTATCTGCGCTGCATCTTCTGCGGATTCTGCATCCAGGCCTGCCCGACGCGGGCGTTGACGATGACCAACGAGTACGAGCTCGCCGGCCCCACCCGCGAAGGCCTCATCTACGAGAAGCACCAGCTGCTCGCCCCTTTGCGGGACGGGATGCTGGCCGCGCCCCATCCGATGGTCGAGGGCACCTCGGACGCCGACTACTACCGCGGCGAGGTCGCCGGCCCCACCCGCGAGCAGATCGCGTGGGTGGCCGAGCACCGCCCCGACGATCCGACCCTCCAGACCGCCCGCCCGGTCGATCCCCCCGCGTCGGGGGCGAGCTCCGCCGGCCGCGGGCGCGAACCGTCCGAACGGGCGGACGGACGGGGGGACCGCGAACTCGCCGCCGCCCGCACCGAGAGGAGGCAGCGATGACGGGCCAGCAGACCACCACCCTGCACATCTCCACCGGCGAAGCCCTCCTCTTCGGCGTGATCGCCGTCGTCATGATCGCCCTGGCCGTCTTCGGGCTGCTCATCACCCGGCGCGCCGTCTACTCGGCCATCTGCGTCATCGCCGACATGGTGTGCCTGGCGTTCCTCTACACCATGCTCGAGGCCCCGTTCATGGGCGTCGTCCAGGTGGCCGTCTACACCGGCGCGATCCTCATGATGTTCCTCTTCGTCCTCATGATGATCGGCGTCGACGCCGCCGACTCGACCCACGAGATCCTTCGCGGGCCCCGGATCTTCGCCGTCCTGGGCGGCCTAGGCTTCGTGGTCATCGGCGTCGGCGCGGTCCTGGCGGCCCGCGAACCCGAGGCGGCCGGGTTGAAACAGGCCAACGCCGACACCAATCCGGGAGCCATCGCCCGCGCCATCGTCGGCAACCACGTCCTGGCCATGGAGCTGACGGGCACGCTCCTGATCGTCGCCGCCCTCGGCGCCATGACCCTCACCCATCGCGAGCGCACCCGCAGGAAGCTCGACCAGGCCGCCCTGCAGGAGGCCAAGATGCGGGCCTTCGCCGAGCGCGGCCGCCACATCGGCCAGAAGCCCCCGACGGGCGTGTACGCGGAGTCGAATTCCGCGGCCGACCCCGCGCTCACCGTGGGCGGCGAGATCGAGGAGGCCTCGGTCTCGCGCGTGCTGCGCATCCGCGGGCAGGCGCGGACGCTCGCCGAGGTCTCGCCCATCACCGCGGCGCGGGCCGCCCGGGGGGACCTGACCGGCATCGGGGTGAACTCACGGGTGACGAACGCGCGCCTGCCCGGCATGCCCGGCGAGGAGGCCCCCGACTACACCCGCTCCGAAGGCGCCGGCGGGCGAATCGACGCCCGAGCCGGAGCGGACGGCCGGCCCGAGCCCCCGGATCCGAAGGCGAAGACTGGCGGGGAGGCCGAAAGCCGAAAGCCGAAGGAGCCCGAGCGGGCCGGCGATGCGGAGGGGGCCGGGACGCCCGGGGAACCCCGAGCGTCCAAGGGGCCCGAAGCATCCGAGAGAGCCGAAGGATCCGGAGCCTCCGAGGAGAAGTCCGGAGAATCCGGGAGGGCCGAAGGGGTCGGGCACTCCGGCGGGAAGGCGCCTGGAAGCTCCGGAAAGGCCAAGAAGTCCGGGGCCTCCGGCAAAAAGGGGTCCGGGGCTTCCGGCAAGAAGGGGTCAGGAGCCTCCAAGAAGAAGTCCGGGGGCTCTAAGAAGTCCGGGAAGGCGAGGAGGAAGAAGTGAACCTCATGTTCTACGTGGCTCTGGCCATGATTCTCTTCGCGATCGGCGGCGCGGCGGTCCTCACA
>NZ_KE951431.1:0-7711 GCF_000466165.1 Actinobaculum sp. oral taxon 183 str. F0552 | reverse complement strand
GCGGTCCTCACCCGCCGCAATGCGATCATCGCCCTCCTCGGCGTGGAGATGATGCTCAACTCGTGCAACCTCGCCCTCGTGACCTTCTCCCGCATGTGGGGCAACGTCGAGGGGCAGGTCGTCTCCTTCTTCGTCATGGTCGTGGCGGCGGCGGAGGTCGTCGTGGGCCTGGCCGTCGTCGTCGCCGTCTTCCGAACCCACCGGTCCGCGTCTCTCGACGGCGCGAACCAGCTCAAGCACTGACCGGAGGTGTGACGTGACTTTTGGACTCCTCACCCACGTGGGCGCCGCGGCCGGAGCACTTGGAACCGGAACCGCCGGAGCGGTCGCAATCCCCGGCACCGGAGCCGCCGGCAGGCTTGAGGCCGGAGCGGCCGGAGCGCAGCGGGCGGCCGAGGCGACGGGAGCGGCCGGCCTCGTGTGGCTGTGCGTGGCCGTCCCCCTCGTGAGCGCCGGGATCCTCCTGGTCGCCGGCAGGGCTGCCGACAGGTGGGGCCACCTGCTCGCCGTCGCCGCGTCGGCGGTCTCCCTCGCGGTGGGCGCCGCGGTCCTCGTCCAGCTGCTCGGGCTTCCCGGCGGGGCGCGCGTGCTCGACGCCCGCGTCTACCACTGGATCGGCGCGGGAGGGCTGTCCGTGGACGTGGGCATGCGCGTCGACCCGCTCTCCGTCACCTTCGTCATGCTCGTGACCTTCGTCGGCACGCTCATCCACGTCTACTCGGTGGGGTACATGGCGCACGATCCGGCCCGGCGCCGCTTCTTCGCCTACCTCAACTTTTTCGTCGCCTCGATGCTCCTGCTGGTGCTCGGCGACTCCTATCTGGTCATGTTCGTCGGCTGGGAGGGCGTGGGCCTGGCATCCTACCTGCTCATCTCCTTCTGGAATCAGGTCCCGGCCAACGCCGCCGCGGGCAAGAAGGCCTTCGTGATGAACCGCGTCGGGGACGTGGGCCTCATCCTCGCCATGATGGCGATGGTCGCCCACTTCGGGTCCGTCGACTTCGACCGGGTCCTCCCCGAGGCTTCCGGGGCCTCGACGGCGGTTCTGACCGCCGTCGGCGTCCTCCTCCTCGTCGGCGCCTGCGGGAAGTCCGCGCAGTTCCCTCTCCAGGCCTGGCTCGGCGACGCCATGGCCGGCCCCACTCCGGTCTCGGCCCTCATCCACGCGGCGACGATGGTCACCGCGGGCGTCTACCTCATGGTCCGTTCGGGCGCGATCTACGCCGGAACCGCCGCGGCTCAGCTAGTCGTGGCCGTCGTCGGCGCGATCACGCTCGTGTTCGGCGCCGTCGTGGGAGCGGCGAAGGACGACATGAAGAAGGTCCTAGCGGCTTCGACCATGTCCCAGATCGGCTACATGATGCTCGCGGCGGGCCTCGGCCCAGCGGGGGCGGCCTTCGCGATCTTCCACCTGGTCACGCACGGCTTCTTCAAAGCCAACATGTTCCTGGGGGCCGGCTCGGTGATGCACGCCATGGACGACGAAGTCGACATGCGCGGCTTCGGCGGCCTGCGCGCGTTCCTGCCGATCACGTGGATCACCTTCCTCTTCGGGTATCTGGCCATCATCGGTTTCCCGCTCCTGTCCGGGTACTTCTCGAAGGACAGGATCATCGAGGCGGCGTTCACCGGCCAGGGCGTCAAGCCGTGGGTCTTCGGCTCTCTGGCGATGGCGGTCGCGGGCCTGACGGCCTTCTACATGTCGCGCCTGTACTTCATGATCTTCCACGGCGAGCGGCGTTTCCCGACCGCCGGGAAGGGAGCTCGGCATCCGCACGAGGCCCCCGCCTCCATGTACGTGCCGCAGATCGTCCTGGCGGTTGGCTCGGCCGTCCTGGGCCTGGCCCTCAACGCCGTCGGGTTCGTCGGCTGGCTGGAGCCGGTCGTCGGCCGGGCCGCCCACGGCGAGCCGGTCCTGCCGGTCCCGGTCATCACCGGCGGGACGCTCGTGCTCGTGGCCGCGGGGGTGGCGGTGGCCTGGCGCATGTACGCCGCCGGCGAGGTCCCCGCGACCGCTCCGCGGGCCAACGCCCTGGTCAGGGCGGCGCGCCGCGACCTGTATCAGGACGCCTTCAACGAGAACGCGGTCATGAAGCCCGGGATCGTCCTCACCGGCGCCGTCGCGGCTCTCGACTCCCACGTCGTGGACGGCGCAGCCGAGGGCGTGGCCAGCGGGACCGCGGGCGCCGGCCGCCTGCTCGTCCGGCTGCAGAACGGCTATGCGCGCTCCTACGCCGGATACATGATCGCCGGCGTGGTCGTCGCCCTGATCGTCGCCCTGGGCACGCGGCTGTGAGGGGGAGAGGAAAGCACCATGAACACGAATGAGGCTCAAGCGATGCAGGCGTCCTTCCCCTGGTTGACCGCCCTCATCCTCGTCGCCCTCCTCGGGGCGGTCGCCCTGTGGGCCGTCAAACCCGCCCGGAAGGCCGCCCTGCCCTTCGGCGTCAGCCTGTCGGCGCTCATCTTCTTCGCCTTCCTCGCCGCGGCCGCCTTCGACTTCGACATGGACAGGGCCGGGACGGTCCAGCTGTCCGAGACCTACTCGTGGATTCCGCCGATCGGGGCGAGCATCGCCTGGGGCGTCAACGGCATGGGTCTGGTCATGATCGGCCTGGCGACCTTCCTCGTCCCGCTCGTCCTGCTCGCCGCCCGGGACGAGTTGAGCGATCAGGGCGAGGACCGCGCCGCCGGATACGTAGCGTGGATCCTGGCCCTGGAGGCGATCGTGATCGCCATCTTCGCGGCCCGCGACGTCTTCCTCTTCTACGTCCTGTTCGAGCTGATGATCCTCCCCGTCTACGTGCTCGTCGCCCGCTACGGGGGCGAGGGCAGGCACCGGGCGGCGATCAAGTTCGTCCTGTACTCGTTGTTCGGCGGGCTCGTCATGCTCGCCGGAGTGATCGGACTCGCGGTGACCGCCAGCTCGGACGTCAAGGGCTCCTCCCGGCTGTTCCTCGTCGACACCCTCGCGGGGCACGGCGCCGGCCCGCGGCTGTGGATCTTCGCCTCCTTCTTCCTGGTCTTCGCCATCAAGGCCCCGCTGTTCCCGGTGCACACCTGGCTTCCCGACACCGCCGAGCAGGCACCGCCGGGCACGTCCGCCCTGCTCGTGGGCGTGCTCGACAAGCTCGGCGTCTTCGGGATGATCTCCCTGTGCCTGCCGATCTTCCCGAAGGCGTCCCACGACGGCGCTCCGCTGATCATGGCCATCGCGGTCGTCTCGATCCTCTGGGGGGCGTTCATGGCGATCGCCTCGAAGGATCTCATGCGCTTGGTCGCCTACACGTCGGTCAGCCACTTCGGCTTCATCGTCCTGGGGGTCTTCTCGGGGAGCCACACCGCGATGACGGGGGCCATCGTCTACATGGTCGCCCACGGCGTGGCCACGAGCGCCCTGTTCCTGACGGTCGGCTTCCTCGGCCGGCGCGGGCCGGGGTACGCGATCGGAGGCTACGGCGGATGGCAGCGGGCGACCCCGCTCATCGCGGGGGTGTTCCTCACCGCCGGCCTGGCGACGATAGCCCTTCCGGGCCTGTCCGGTTTCGTCCCCGAGTACCTCGTCCTGGTCGGAACCTTCGCGAGGCACCCGGTTCCGGCCTGCGCGGCCGTGCTGGCCGTCATCCTCGCGGCCGTCTACATCCTCCTGCCATACCAGAGGGTCTTCACGGGGCCGCCGCCGGAAGGCCCCGGCCCGCGGCCGCGCGACCTCGACGCCGGCGAGAAGACGGTCTCGGGGATCCTCGTGGCCGCCATGCTCGCCCTGGGCTTCGCGCCCGGCCTGGTCATCGACGCCGTCGACGACGTGGCGGGCGCGTCGTCGACGATCGTCGCCACCCTCGCCGAGGACAGCACCCCGGGGACTACGGGGGCGCACAGCAGCCCGGTGAAGACCGACGATGACGAAGGGAGCACGAAGTGACAACTCCTGCTATCGCGTGGGCGGCTCTCACACCGCTCCTCGTGGTCCTGGGCTCGGCCGTCGTCGGCGTTCTGTTCGAGGCCTTCCTTCCCCGGTCGGCGCGGCGCGGGGTGCAGATCGTCCTGTCCTTCGCGGCGGTCGCGGGGGCGCTGGGCGCGGTCGTGTGGCGCCTGGTCCACGTGCGCGGCGCAGGCCCGCGTTTCGTCGCGGTGGCCGGCGGCTCGTCCTCGGAGGTCTCCAAGGCGGCGGGCAAGGGTACGCCTCCGCTGATCGGCACTTTCGTGGAGGACGCCCCGGCGCTCGTCTTCCAGACGGTCATCCTGGTCTGCGCGCTCGTGGCGCTCTTCGTGATCGCCGACCGCACGGTTTCCCGCGAGGGCTCCTTCGCGGCTTCGGCGGCGACGCAGCCGGGCTCCCTGGAGGAGCGCGAGGCGACCGCGGCGGGCCTGGAACAGACGGAGGTCTTCCCGCTCGCCCTCTTCGCGGTCGGGGGCATGCTGGCCTTCACGTCGGCGGGCGACCTGCTCACGCTCTTCATCGCCTTGGAGGTGCTCTCGCTTCCGCTGTACGTCCTGTGCGCGACGGCCCGGCGCCGGCGCGCGCTCTCGCAGGAGGCGGCGATGAAGTACTTCCTCCTGGGCGCCTTCTCCTCGGCCTTCTTCCTCATGGGCGTCGCGCTCCTCTACGGCTACGCGGGGTCGCTCAACTACGTCGCCATCGCCACGGCCCTCATCAACGTCACGGGCATGGACTATCTGCTGGTCGCCGGCGTGGTCCTCGTGCTCGTCGGCCTGCTGTTCAAGGTGGGCGCGGCCCCGTTCCACTCGTGGACGCCCGACGCCTACCAGGGGGCTCCGACCCCGATCACAGGGTTCATGGCGGCGGGCACGAAGATCGCCGCCTTCGCCGCGATGCTGCGCTTCCTCTACATCGTCGGCCGCGGCGTGGAGTGGGAGATCACACCGGCCCTGTGGACGATCGTCATCGTGACGATGCTCGTGGGCACGGTCGGCGGGATCGTCCAGTCGGACGTCAAGCGGATGCTCGCCTACTCGTCGATCGCCCATGCGGGCTTCGTGCTCATCGGAGTCTCGGCCTTCCACTCCGCGGCCATCGAGGCCGTCGCCTTCTACCTGCTCGCCTACGGGCTCGCGTCGGTGGGGGCCTTCGGCGTCGTCGCGCTCGTGCGCGAACGGGCCGAGGGCGCCGGGTTCGTCGGGGAGGCCACGGCCCTCGACCGGTGGAGGGGCCTGGGCAGGAAGGACCCGTTCCTGGCCGGCGCCATGGCGATCTTCCTCCTGTCCTTCGCGGGCATCCCGCTGACGGGCGGCTTCATCGGGAAGTTCCAGGTCTTCGCGGCGGGCGTCGAGGGCGGGCTGGCGGTGCTCGTCGTCCTGGCCGTCTTGGCCTCGGCCGCGACCGCGTTCTTCTACTTCCGCCTCATCCTCATGATGTTCTTCCAGGAACCCGACGACTACGCCGTCCCCGTGGCCTCCGAGGGCTATTCGGCCGTCGCGATAGGCGTGTGCGCCGTGGGCACGCTCCTCCTGGGAATCGTGCCGGGCCCGTTGATGAACTTCCTCGGTGAGGCCAAGGCGTTTATGCTTTGAGCGTGAGTTTCGGGCAAGGAGCGCTGGCCGAGGGGCTGAACGCGCAGATGGGCGTGGTCGAGCGGATGCTGGCCGCCCAGGTCAGCTTCGACGATCTGCAGGTCGATCCGGCCACGTCGCATCTGGCGCAGGCCGGGGGCAAGAGGCTTAGGCCTCTGCTCGTCCTGCTGGCTGCGCAGCTCGGCCCCCGGCCCCAGGACCCCGCCGTCTACGACGCCGCCGTGGTGGTTGAGCTGACCCACCTGGCCTCCCTCTACCACGACGACGTCATGGACGAGGCTCCGATGCGCCGCGGCGTACCGTCGGCTCAGGCGAAGTTCGGCAACTCCGTGGCGATCCTGGCCGGCGACGTCCTCTTCTCGCGGGCGTCGATCCTCATGGCGGGGCTCGGGCCGCGCGCCGTCCGCCTTCACGCACGGACCTTCGAGCGGCTGTGCCAAGGGCAGCTCCACGAGACCATAGGCGTCCGGCAGGGGCAGAGCCCGAAGGGCCACTACATCCGGGTGCTCCAGGACAAGACGGGGTCCCTCATAGCGGCCTCCGCCATGTACGGTGTGCTCTACTCCGGCGGTTCCGAGGAGCTGGCGAACGTTCTGGCGGCCTACGGCGAACGCGTGGGCGTGGCCTTCCAGATCGCCGACGACGTCATCGACATCCGCTCCGACGGCGCGACGACGGGCAAGACTCCGGGCACCGACCTGCGCGAGGGCGTCGACACGATGCCCGTCCTCCTCCTGCGCGAACAGCGGGAGGCGGGAAGCATCGACGCCGCGGGGGAGGAGATCCTCCATGAACTCGACCACGCCGATCTGAACTCCGATGCGGCGCTCGGCGAGGTCGTGGACCGGCTCCGCCGTCATCCCGTTCTGGAGCAGACGGAGAGGATGGCCCTCGCCTGGGTGGCCGATGCGGAGAACCATCTGGTCCGCGTGCCGCCCAGCGCGGTGCGCGACGCCCTCGTGGACTTCGCGCGGATGGCCGTCAACCGCGCCTCCTAGCGTCGGGCGGGGGCGGCACCGGGCCATCATTGCATCCATCTGCGGGCAGGCTCGGCGGGCCGGACGATGTACGCGACCGAGGCAGCTGATCAAATCCTTTGCTGAATTCTGTATGGAATTCCAAATGTATATGCGGAAATGAAAACATATGCCAAAATCATGAAAATTATTGCTGAGCCTATTAATGGATGGGAAGCCCAGGATAAACTTTTTTCAGCGTTAAATAAGATGTAAAGCAGATGGAAGGATAATTCCAGAAAATTAAAGATAATTATAGGTTTTATTATAGATTTAATTCTATTTGCATACTTTATATGAGATCGAAAGATCGTATTTAATAGTAAAATGATGAAATAACTGACGAGAAGAGTCCATGCGAATATCACCGTAAAGGCGCCTGGACTGTAAGGCGACTCTTCATCGGCATGTTCGTTGAATGCGAAAAGATAGTCGCAGAAATTCAACGAAATTAGGATTTCAGAGTGCTCTGCATGTCGTTCGATGTGCTCATGAAGTGTCTATGTGGTGAATGTGCCTCCAATGAGGCAAATCATTGACGAATACAATAAAATATAACGTAAAGTTATGATTACTAAATCAATTTTATTTGCTACAGTAGAAATATATATTCTATTTGAAGTAGTCATGGTTCAAGGATAGCAGCCGCGATCTGATGGAACGGGTTTCTTTTACACGCTCCACCCTGCGTGCTTCTCGCGCAAAACTGTGTGTTTCCCGCCATGTCAATGGGCAACAATACCCGCCCCGGGATAGCGGCGTAGTTGCGGGGGTGTGTGGATGATTGACCGCTCTGATGTGATCAGGACTCGTGTGTCCCTTCAGATTCGTATGGGAGTTGCATAGACTGAGGCGTGTTCACTTAACGACAGCGACGGATTCCTCAAGGAGGGGCGACGATGGCCGGTTGAATGCTCTTATTCAACGAACCGAATCATCCGAACCGACGGGGCTGGCAGACGATCTGCGGACGAGCCGCGATCGCCCCATAGGAAGCGGTCTTTCCCGTTGGGCTCTCGCCCTGGCCACACGGCCGGGTGATGTGTGTTTGTCAATTGTTGTGTTCGCCGTTGGGCGAAGGGAATTCGGATGCCGGGGTTAGGTCCCGGGTACCGAGGATAAGTATCCTGGGTGGACCGGGATTAGCGTAAAAGGAGTGGATG
>NZ_KE951430.1 GCF_000466165.1 Actinobaculum sp. oral taxon 183 str. F0552 | reverse complement strand
GGCCGGGCGCCGCGCCAGAGCGCCTTCGCGGGTCCCCCTCGGCGCCGCCGCGTGCCGGGGCCGGAGCGTCGTCAGGCGCCCGTGCCGGAGCGTCGTCGCTGCCATCCTGATCCATGTCCATCGCGATCCATCGTCGAGCCGTCGGCGGTCCGCCGGGGGTCGCAGGGGGCGCCTTGGCGAAACCGAATAAGTAGTACTATTATGTCGATCACAGTCTTGCGAGGCAAAGCCGCCGCGCATCTGCAATCCGAACACGTACACGCCCGAGCTGGACGCGCGGCCCGGGCCGGGAGAGCCCGGCCGGGTCCGCACGCCGCTCCCCGTTCAATGGAGATGACCCGCCATGATCGCCCACCCATTACAGGACTTGGCTTTCTCCCCGCTCAAACTCGATGGAAAAGGCGGAGGGAAAGTCTTCATCAAAGACGGAGAGTGGGTGGGCAAGACATCGCCCGGCCTACTCCTGGCGATCGCCGCCGCGGCGATCGCACTGATCCTCCTGCTCGTCATCGTCTTCAAACTCCACGCATTCCTCACGCTCGTCGTCGTCTCGGTGCTGACCGCGGTGGCCGCCGGGATCTCCACGGACAAGCTCTACGAGACGGTCATGGAGGGCTTCAATTCCACGCTCGGCACAGTCGGCATCCTCGTCGGACTGGGGGCGATGCTCGGCAAACTCGTCGAGGACTCGGGAGGGGCGCAGGCCCTCGCCGACTACATGATCGACAAGTTCGGGGAGAAACGCGCCCCGATGGCCCTCGGCTTCGCCTCCCTCCTCCTGGGCTTCCCCATGTTCTTCGACGCCGGACTGGTGGTCATGCTGCCGATCGTCTTCGCGGTAGCCAGGCGCCTGGGCGGCCCGATCCTCCTCTACGCCTTCCCCACGGCCGTCGCCTTCTCCGTCATGCACGTCTTCGTCCCGCCGCACCCCGGGCCGGTCGCCGCGTCCTCCTTCTACGGGGCGAACCTGGGATACCTCATGATCGTCGGGGTGATCTTCGCCATCCCCACCTTCTACGTCACGGGCGTCCTGTGGGGGCGCTACTGCGCGAGGAAGTTCCCCCACATCGACATCTCCGGGACGATCTTCGGCGGGAAGGCCGAGCCCGTGAAGAACCCGCCCCGGGTGGGAGTCGTGGTCCTCATGCTCCTCCTGCCGATGCTCCTCATCCTCCTGAACACGAGCGTCGACTTCATGACGAAGGCCGGCATGTTCGGCGACTACAAGATCGGCGCGAACTCCAAGCCGGACCTGTCCGGCGTCCACCTGCCCGCGTGGGCCAAGGTATTCACGCTGCTCGGCCAGTCGGGCATCGCGCTGCTCATCGCGGTCCTCATCGCCATCCCCGTCCTCGGATCGCGACGCGGAGCGCACGGATCCGCCTTGGAGAAGCTGCTCGACTCGGCCCTGGGCCCCATCGCCTCGGTCGTCTTCATCACCGGGGCGGGAGGCATGTTCGGCGGGGTGCTGCGGTCCGCCGGCATCGGCGACGCCCTGAAGTTCTTCCTCGACGGCATCGGCATCCCGGTGATCCTGGCCGCCTACATCATCGCCGTCGCGCTGCGCCTGGCCCAAGGCTCGGCGACGGTCGCGCTGACGACCACGGCCAGCCTCATGGCCTCGGGCGTCATGGCGGGCGACTTCAGCGAGCTCCAGGTCATCGCGATCACCCTGGCCACGGCCGCCGGATCGGTGTTCGCCTCGCACGTCAACGACTCGGGCTTCTGGCTGGTGGGCCGGCTCCTGGGCATGGACACCGCCACGACGCTGCGGACCTGGACGATCCAGCAGGCGATCGAATCGCTCATGGTCTTCGCCCTGTCGGCGATGCTGTTCATCGTGGCCTGAGACGCCGCCGCCTCGTCGCCCCGCCGCACGGATGCGCGGCGGGGCGACGCGTCAGCTAGAGGCAAGTCAAGACGTGTCGTCAAGGCATCGGGGCCTCCCGGCGAGCATCCGATACGGGCATGGCGGAAGGCTCGCAGGGCGCGGAGCCCGTCGCAGCCATGGCATCGCACCTTTCGCCGCCCTGGGGCGGCCCGAAAGGAGGGGAGCCCGTTCGGCCCGGTGATCGCCCAGCCGAACGGGCTCCCCTCCTGACGATCGGACTCCCCTGATCCCCCGACTCAGCGCTTCCGATCGGATCGGCGCTTCCTCAGCCGAGCTCGATCAAGACCTTCGAGGATCCCGTCGTCCGGTCGCCCGCGGTCTCGAAGGCCCGCTGGGCCTCGTCGATGCCGAAGGTGTGCGTGATCAGGGGTTCGACGTCGAGTCCGTCGGCCATCGCCTGCACGGCGTCGGTCACTTCGTCGACGAACCGGTAGGATCCGACGTACTCGATCTCGCGGGTGACGAGCTGGCCGAGGGCGACCGGCGCCTCGCCCGCCGGCAGATTGCCGACCTGGACGAACCGGCCTCCGCGCACGACGGCGAGGAAGACGTCGCCCAGGGCGCGCGGTGCGCCGGACGCGTCGAAGGCGACGTCGACGTCCTGCGGCAGCTCTTCGCCGGCCGACCGGTCGACGACTCGGTCGGCGCCCATGCCCGCGGCGACCGCCAGGGCCGGCGCGGACAAGTCGGCCGCCCACACCTCGCCGGCCCCGGCGTGCTTGGCCGCGGCGACGACGAGCGCGCCGATCGGGCCGGCGCCGTTGACCAGGACCCTCTTGCCGGCCACGTTCCCGGCCCGGCCGACGGCGTGGATCGCCACGCCGAGGGGTTCGGCGACGGCGCCGTGGCGGGTCGAGACCGAGTCGGGAAGCGGACGGATCTGCTCGGCCCGCACCACCCGGTAGGTGGAGAATCCGCCCTGTTCGTGGGGGAGGAAGGCCGCCGAGCCGAAGTAGCGAACCTCCGGCCACAGGTTGTCGCGGCCCTCGAGGTGGGCGGGCATGACATGGTCGCCGACCAGGGTCGCCGGATTGAAGGTGACGGCCTGCCCGATCTCCAGGCCTTCGACGCCGTCGCCGATCTGGTCGATCCGCCCGGCCACCTCGTGCCCCAGAACGAGGGGCTCGCGCAGGATGGCCGTGCCCGTGGCCCCGTGCTTCCAGTAGCCGAGGTCGGATCCGCAGATGCCGCCCCATTCCATGGCTACGCGCACCTGCCCGGAGCCGGCCTGCGGGTCCTCGACCTCGACGACGCGCAGGTCGCCGGCTCCGAATACTGTTACTGCTTTCATCACATGGCATCCTTCGGTTCAGTGAGGTCACGGTCTGTGACCTCGGGCATGACGAGTGCGGCGACGAGTGTCGTCCCCGTATAGAAGAACATAAGACAGGCCAGGGGAATCCACGAACCCGAGAAGAGCGTGACCAGCCAGGCGGCGACGAGCGGGCCGAAGCCGGCCGTCAGGAGGTTCGGCAGCTCCTTGGACAGGGCCAGGGCCTCGTAGCGGCGTTGGCCGCCGAACATCTCCGCCATCGTGATGTTCTCAAGGGAGAAGAACGCGAGGACCGTGAGGTTGTGCAGCAGGATGTAGGAGATGTAGAACCACAGGGCCGGCTGGTCGAAGTACTCGACGATCTTGCCGTCCACCTTCGTCGGGACGGTGTGCGTCCCCACCCCGTGGACGATGCCGAGGAAGCACGGGACGATGACGACCATGCCGATCGCGGTTATCGCGCGGTAGACCGTCCGCCGTCCGAACCGGTCGCCGAGCATGCCGACGAGCGGGACCGTGAGGAATCCGAGGATCGAGGAGTAGATGACGATCTGGGTGGCCACCGCCTTGGAGAAGAGGAGGTTCACGGCGAGGAAGGAGACCAGGTAGGTCTGGACCATCCCGGAGTTGCCGGACTGCCCGAAGCGGAGCGCCGAGGCTGCCAGGAAGGCCTTGACGGAGATCCTCTCCGTCGGCTTGGCGATCGGCTTGGCGACCGCGTGCGCGTCGCCGTCGCCGGCCTTGGGCAGCGGCCTGTCGTAGGCCTCCAGGAGCTCCTCCTGGGTCGCCTCGAAGACCGGGGTCTCCTTCAGGTGGAGGCGGATGTAGACGGCCAGGGCCATGACGAGGACGGACCCGACGAAGGGGATGCGCCACCCCCAGTCGATGAGCTGCTGCTCGGAGGTGAACTGAACGAGGAGGAACCAGACGAGGGAGGCGAACAGGGTTCCCGAGTTCGTCCCGAGGGCGACCAACGACGAGATGATCCCGCGCCGCCTGGGCGGGGCGTACTCGGCCAGCATCACCGAGGCTCCGGCGATTTCGGCGCCGGCGCCGAACCCCTGGATGAGGCGGAGGAGGACGAGCAGGATCGGCGCGAACAGGCCGATCTGCTGATAGGTCGGCAGGAAGCCGATGAGGGTGGTCGCCACTCCCATCAGGGCGATGGTGATGTAGAGGACTTTCTTGCGTCCGATGCGGTCGCCGAGCCGTCCGAAGTACCATGCCCCGATGGGCCGGGCGACGTATCCGACGCCGTAGATGGCCATCGCGGACACGACGGCGATGCCGGGGTTGCCTTTGGGGAAGAAGAGCTCCGAGAATACGAGGGCCGCGGCCAGCGAATACAGCTGGAAGTCCATGAACTCGAGGGCCGTTCCGAGCCAGCCGGACATGGCCGCTTTGACGAGGTCCGCCGTCGTGCGCTCGGCAAGTGTCTGCTTCGTCGGCGTAGACACCTTTTCTGACATGTGGTCTCCTTGAGGGTGAAGCCGGGGCGTTCGTCATTGAGTCCCGGCGGGGAGCGTGTGGTCTGCTGCGTGATACGCCGGTCTGGCGTCCGGCGGCGGAGGCGATGGCGCACGCTCGTCGCCATGGCCCCGCCCTGTCGCCTATCTCTGGACTCTGGCACCGCCTCCCTCGACGAGCCGCCTGACCTCTTCCAGGCTGGCCGTCGACGTGTCTCCGGGGGTGGTCATGGCCAGCGCCCCGTGTGCCGCTCCGTATTCCACGGCCGTGCGGACGTCGCCGTACTCCAGGAGCCCGTAGATCAGGCCCGAGGCGAAGGAGTCGCCGCCGCCGACCCGGTCGAGGATCTCCAGCCCGTCGCGCTGGACGGCCTGCGCGAAGCCGCCGTTGCGAGCCCACGCGATGGCGCCCCAGTCGTTGACGGTGGCCGTGCGCACCCGGCGCAGGGTCGTGGCGATCACCTGGAAGCCCGGGTATTCGGCCTGCACCCGTTCGATCATCGCCTTGAACGAGTCGACCGGCAGGGTGGACAGGCTCGCATCGGTGCCTTCGACCTCGAATCCGAGGCTCGCCGTGAAGTCCTCCTCGTTGCCGATCATGACGTCGACGAGACCCGCCAGCTCGCGGTTGACCTCGCGGGCTCTGGCCCGGCCTCCGTTCGATCTCCACAGCGACGGGCGGTAGTTGAGGTCGTAGGAGACGAGTGTGCCGTGGCGCCGGGCCGCCTCCATCGCGGCCCTGGCCACTTCCGCCGAGGCGTCGGAGAGGGCGGCGAAGATCCCGCCCGTGTGGAGCCAGCGCACGCCGAGCTCGCCGAAGAGACGGTCCCAGTCCACGGCGTCGGGCCGCATCTGCGAGACGGCGGTGTGTCCGCGGTCGGAGCAGCCGACGGCTCCGCGGATGCCGAAGCCCCGCTCGGTGAAGTTCAGGCCATTGCGCACGGACCGGCCGACGCCGTCGGAGGGCACCCACTGGACGAACCGAGTGTCGAGGCCGGAGGCGAGCATGAGGTCCTCGACCAGGCGCCCGACTTCGTCGCGGACGAGCGCCGTGACGATCGCCCCGCGCTCGCCGAAGCACCGGCGCAGGCCGCGGGCGACGTTGTACTCGCCGCCCCCCTCGCAGACGGCGAAGCTCCGAGCCGTGCGGATGCGTCCCTCGCCGGGGTCGAGGCGGAGCATGACCTCGCCGAGCGAGACGATGTCATAGGCGCATTCCCCCTCCGGGCGCGGGCTCACCGCGGCGTCCGCCCGGCCTTCCGGGCTCCTGCGGGGGGCGCTCGCGCCTGCCAAGCCCTGCGAAGCGTCCGTCCGGCCCGCCCCGGCCGGCCTTGCCTCGCCGGCGCTCATCGCTCCTCCCCGGCGGGTTGCGCGCCTGCGGCGCCCTCGGCCCGGCGGCTGGCGCGCGCCAGCCGTACGGCGTCGGCCGATAGACGCGTTATCCTCGCCCATTCGCGGTTCCTCACGTCCGCCCGGGAGATCATCCACGAGCCTCCGACACTCCTGACGAAGGGGGCGGCGAGCCATTCGGCGGCGCTGCCGGGGCCGATACCGCCTGTCGGGACGAAGGAGACCTGCGGGAAGGGACCGGCGAAGGCTGTCAGGACGGGCAGGCCGCCCATCGCCTCGGCGGGGAAGAACTTGACGGTGCTCAACCCGCGCCCGAGGATCCGGATGACGTCGGTCGGCGTGGCGCCTCCCGGCAGGAACGGGACGCCGGAGGCCTCGGATACGTCGGCCACCGGATCTGAGAACCCCGGGGAGACGAGGAAGCGCGCACCGCAATCGATCGCGAGCCTGGCCTGATCGGCGTCGAGGACGGTTCCCGCGCCGACCGTCAAGCCCTCGACTGAGCTCATCGCGGCGATCACACGGTCGGCGGCCGGCGTGCGGAAGGTGACCTCCGCGCACCGGATCCCCCCGGCGAGCAGGGCCCGGCCGGCCGGGACGGCGTCGTCCGGGTCGTCGACGACGACGACGGGGACGACGGGGTTGGCGTCGAGCAGGGCGTCGAGCAGCCCGGCACGCGTATCTGCCATGTTTCTTGCTTCTCCTTTGTCTGTGCTGTCCGCGCCCGCCGTCCGGGCCTGGGGCGCTTCCGGGAGGGCGCGTCGATGCCGTCCTCCGCCCGGGCGCAATGGATCGGCGCCGATCCCGGCGGCGTCCGTGCGACCGCGGCGGCGGGCGTGCGCGTTTTCAGGCGCGGGCCTTGAGCTTGGAGACGGCTTCGTAGAGCCCGTTGAGGTAGACGGCGCCCAGGGCGCGGTCGTACAGCGGGTATCCGGGCCGTCCGGTCTCGCCCCAGATCATGCGGCCGTGGTCGGGGCGCACGTAGACGTCGGGGCAGGTGTCGTGGATGGCCTCCACGATGGCCTCCATGTCCAGGCTGCCGTCGCTGGACAGGTGGGCGGCTTCTCGGAAGTGCCTGTCCCCCAGGTGCTTGACGTTGCGGACATGGGCCGCGGCGATGCGGCCGCGCTCGCCGAATTCGCGGAAGATCGCAGGAACGTCGTTGGCCGGGTCGGACCCGAGCGAGCCCGAGCACACGCACAGAGAGTTCGCCTCGGAGTCGACGAGCCGGACGATCCTGTCGAGGTCGTCGCGCGAGTTGCAGATGCGGGGAATGCCGAAGAGCTCCCAGGCGGGGTCGTCGGGGTGGACGGCCATCCGGATGCCCACGCGCTCGCAGGTCGGGATGACGCCCTCCAGGAAGTACCTGTAGTTCTCGCGCAGCTGGTCGGCGGTCATGCCCTCGTACCGGGCGAGGACCTCCTCCAGGAGCGAGAGCCGGTCGGGCTCCCAGCCGGGAAGCGTGAAGCCGCCGGAGTCGCGGGCCGTGCGCTCGACGATCTCCAGCGGCGTCATGCCCTCGACGTCGGCGTGGTTGTAGTACAGGCAGGTGGAGCCGTCCTCGGTCTCGTGGTAGAGCTCCGTGCGCAGCCAGTCGAAGACGGGCATGAAGTTGTAGATGACGACTTCGACGCCGTACTCGGCGAGGTTCTCCAAGGTGGTGCAGTAGTTCGCGATGTACTCGTCGCGCGCTCCGCCGCCGAGTTTGATGTCCTCGTGGACGTTGACGGACTCGATGACCTTGCATTCTAGGCCGGCGGCGTCGGCCTGGCCGACGAGCCCGGCGATCGCGGACCGCTCCCACGCCTCGCCCGCGGCGTACTGGTCGAGGACCCCCATGATGCCCGTCATGCCGGGGATCTGACGGATGTGCCCGAGAGGGATGGGGTCGAATCCCTCTCCGAACCAGCGGAAGGTCATTTTCATTTCTGATCGGTCTCCTCATTCAGGGTTTCGCGCACGGCACCCGGGCCGGCGATCAGCCGGGCGAACAGCGCCTCGACTTTGGCCGCCAGCGGGGTGTCGTAGAGATCGACGGCGAAAATCGCCGGATTGGACAGGATCGGCTCGAGGGCGGCGTGGACCTCCGCCTCACGCGCGCCGTCTCGGGATCCGGTGCGGGCCCCGTCCCCGAGTTCCAGGGACTCGACGTGCTCGCGGAGTTCGTCGAGCAGCGGGTCGGGCGAGAGGGCGAAGGGGTCGCCGTCGTCGGCGACGCCCATGAGGTAGCGGCACCACAGGGCGAAGACGAGCGGCATGGCGGTCAGCGAGTCGAGGTCGAGTCCGCGGTCGATGTACTTCTTGAGCGTCTCGCCGAAGCGGATCGGGAGCTTCTGCGAGGTGTCCATGGCGATCCGTGCGGGGTCGTCGGGCAGGTATCGGTTGGGGAAGCGCACGCGCTCGACTTCCGTGAGGAAATCCGCCGGTGCGACGATCCCCGGGTTCACGACCACCGGCAGCCCTTCGTCCCAGGCGAGACGGTGGACGAGGGCGGCCAGAGCGGGGTCGCGCATCTCCGAGTCGATCGTCGGGAAGCGCAGAAGGCATCCGGCCACCGCGAGCGCGGTGTGGAGGGGGTTGAGGCAGGTCGTGACCTTCATGTGCTCGAAGTCGTCGCACACCCGCCGCTCGACGACGTGGACTCCGAAGTCCTCGAAGGGCGGCCGTTCGGCGGCGAAGGCGTCCTCGACGACGAGGTACTCGGCCGGCTCGCTGTTGACGAAGCCCGCGAGCGGCGTGCTCACAGGCGTCTCGACGCCCATGTCGGAGAACCCGAGGCCGGCCAGGTCGGCGGCGACGGACTCACTGGGCCGGGGCGTGATCTTGTCGATGACGGAGATGGGGAAGGCCACCTTCTCGCGGTCCCTCACCCATTCGGCGAATCCCCTCGGGACGCTTCCGGCCGCCGTCCACCCGTCCACGATCGTCAGGACGGAGTCGCGCAGCTTGTCTCCGTTGTGGCTGAAGTTGTCGCACGACAGGAGGGTGATCGGCGCCCCGCCCGCCTCGTAGCGGTGGAGCAGGAACCCGGCGAGGAGCGCCATGGCGTGGGAGTGCCGGCCGCGCGGGTCGGAGGCGATCTCCTCGGCGACGGCGCCGGTCAGGCGGCCCGCCGAGTCGCGGACCGCGTAGCCCTTCTCGGTGATCGTCAGGCTGACGAGCGCCGCCCGGTCGCTGCGCGCGATCTCGGCGAACCGGAGGGAGTCCTCCTCGCGACGGGTGGCCAGGCCCTCGCACACGCCCGCGATCACGTCCAGGCCGCGGGTGCCGTCCGGGTTGAGGGTCACGCCCAGGGTCATGAGATCGTGGCGAGCCAGCTGCACGTCGAGCTCGACCGGATCGAGGGGGACGACGGCCGTGACGGGCCAGCGGTGGCCGGCCGCCGTCATCTCCTGGGCGAGGCGGGCGATGAAGATGCGGAAGATGTTGCCCGGTCCGATGTGGACCCAGCGCGGATCGAGCCTGCCATCGCGTTGCATCCGCGCCACGTCGAAGGCGGGGAGGCCGATGCCGGCCCGCTCGAACTCCTCACGGGAGGCGAGGCCGCCGATAGTCAGTTCCATGAGATCACCGTTGAACTAAATCATGGAATGTTCAGCTATGTGAAACATTCGTTTATCTGTGTGAGAACATCTTCCACCTGGACGGCGGAAATAGCGAGCGGGCGCCCGGCATTGCGATCCAGATCACAGCAGCGGCGTGCGGGGCTGCGCCGAGCCAGCCCTCGAATCCGTCGTCCCCCGCCAAGGCGAAGGAATCGTCTCCTGCCGAAGCGAGAGGCCAAGCCCCAGGGAGGTTAGGCCAGGGAAGATCGGAAACGAGCCCGAATAGCCCATAGAATCCGCACAGCCCATAGAATGGCCGCATGGGTGCCAACAAACCGCTGGCGAGCGTGGCCCGTGCGCTGCGGATCCTGGAGTTCCTCGCCGTCAACCCGGCCGACGGCGTCCCCCTGACCGCGATCTCCAAGGAGCTCGGCATCAACAAGGCGACGGTCCACAACACCCTCGCCACCCTCCGCGAATACCACTGGGTCGAGCAGGACGAGTCCACCGGGCACTACCGCCTGGGCGAGGGGATCCGCCCCATCGCCAACTACAAGACCACGACCGAGCGCGTCGTCGAGGCCCTGCACCCCGCACTGGCGGCGGTGAGCCTCCGTTTCAACGAACTCGTCCATCTCGGCGCCCTCACAGGGCAGCACATCGTCTACCTCGACAAGGTGGAGCCCGATCGCGCGATCCGCGTCGTCTCCCAGATCGGGCGGGAGGCGTCGGCCGTGCGCACGAGCCTCGGGCGCGCCCTCATCGGCGTCCGCCCCGACCGCGAGGCCGAACTGCCGTGGTTCCTCTCCGACCCCGGCCTGGACGGCGAATCCCCTGCAGGTCTGAAGGAACTGGAGCGGGCCGTCCGGGAGAACTTCGCCCGGCTCGACGAAGAGGGCTGGACGCAGGAGATCGGCGAGTGCGAGCCCGGCATCGCCTGCGTCGCCATCCCCCTGACGATCGGGAAGACCTCGCACGTGGCGATCTCCATCTCGACTCCCATCGAGCGCATGCCCGAAAGCCAGCGGCACGCGTTCGTCGCCGGAATGGCCGAGGAAATCGCCAGACTCCCCCGCACGGCGAAGGCAACGCTGCCCAAGGCGCTGCGGTGACGGCAGGCGGGTGCTACGAGAGGGGCAGAGTGCTGCGGCGATGGCGGGCGGGTGCTGCGGCGATGGCGGACCCGGGAGGCTATGAGTCGAGGATCTTCTCGATCCGCTCGACCTTGGCGGTGAGCTGGCCGGTGTGCCCGGGGCGGATGTCGGCCTTCATGACCAGGCTGATGCGCGGCGTGCGCTCGGCGACGGCGTCGACGCAGCGCTTGACGACGGCCATCACCTCCTCCCATTCTCCCTCGACGGTCGTGAACATGGACGTCGTCTCGTTGGGAAGGCCGGATTCGCGCACGACCCTGACGGCGGCGGCCACAGCCTGCGAGACGGAGCCGTCGGGCTGGTTGGATGTCTGCGGGGAGATGGAAAACGCGAGGAGCATGTCACCAGGCTAGCCGACTTCTCGCGCCCGCCCCGCCGGGCCGTCAGCCGACGGGCCGGCAGAGCCATCAGCCGGCGATCCACCAGCGGGCGAGCCGTCAATCGATCCGCCAGAGGGCGAGCCGGCGGTGGATGGACTGGCAGTGGAGCCGCCAGCGAGCGAGTCGGCAGAGGGCGAGTCGCCAGCGGATGAACCGGCAGCCGGCCGGTGCGCGGCGACGAGCAGCTGGAGCGGGAGCACCTCACGCATCGCCGGATCGGCGAAGCGGTAGCCGCCCTCGCAGGGCTCCATGAGGTCCGGCCAGCGGCACCAGGCGGAGACGCGTGTTTCGGCGACCTCGTCGAGGACGAGCCCGGCGCGGAGGACGGCCGTGAGGATCTCCCCCACCGCGTGATTCCACTGGTGGTTGCGGGTGCGGGCGATCGGCGGAGTCCCGTCGGGCACGGCGACGTAGGATCCGTCGTCCTCCCAAGTCATGGGCTCGGCCTGCTGGAAATAGGGCTCGTGCAGGGTGAGCCCGTGGGCGACGTCGTCCCCCACGGCCATGAAGGCGGGGTGATCGTCGCGCAGCAGCAGGCGGCCTCCGGGGCGCAGGAGGGAGGCGACGACACGAGCCCATGCTTCGATGTCCGGCAGCCAGCACAGAACGCCGAGGGTGGTGTAGACGAGGTCGAAGGAGCCCGCGACGGCGGTGCGGGCGTCGTAGACGTTGGCCTCGACCAGCTCGACGTCGGCCCCGGCTCGCGCGGCCAGGCTGCGGGCCCGGCGGAGCGACTCCGGCGAGATGTCGAGGCCGACGACGCGCGCCGCCCCCAGCCGCGACAGGGAGACGGTGTCCAGGCCCAGGTGGCACTGGAGGTGGATGACGTCGAGGCCTGCCAGATCCCCGAGGCGCCCGGCGTCCTGGGAGACCTCCTGGGTGATGGCGTCGGGTGAGGCGAGGAGTTCGGCGATGCCGTAGCCGCTGGCCTCGTGAAAGGCGGCGCGGTCATCCCAGTTGGCGCGGTTCTCCGCGAAATGGGCGGTGTGATCGGCAACGCTGGCGGTGCGATCATCCGGGTGCGGCGTCTTAGGGTTCGGCTGGGGCGTCATAGAGGGAGCGTAGCAGGGGATTCCGCTGGACCCACGCGATCAGCCCATCGGTTGTCTCAAGCAGACGGCCCCTGCGTCCGGTCGCTGCGGCCGGCCCTTTGCCCCAGCTTCCTGACCCGAGCAGTCGGGGCGGACAGATGGCTTGGGCGGGCCGGCTCCTTGCCCTCGTCGCCCGGTGAAACCTCGACTGTAGGCAGATTTCACCGGATGACGAGCAGCCCGACCGTGAGTTTCACCGGTCGCCCGCCAAGTGAAGTAAGTTTCACCGGGCAACGCAGCGGATGGCCCGACGAACAACGCGGCTGCCGGGTCGATAGGCCAATTGGCTGGGCGAACAACCCCGATGATCGACTGGCTGACGGCACCAACTGGCCGATGGCCGGGCCGTTCGGCATCCGATCCCGTTCGCGACAGGGCGGATGCCGAACGCTGAGCCCGGCCGTCGCATAGCATTCGGCCGTTTTGTACGGCGGCAGCGAACCGACCGACGAACCGACTGCGGCAGCGGCGGAACAGGGCGAGCCGCTCACCACGGCGGCGAGCCGAGACAGCAGCCGCCAGCCGCGACGACGAACTGGAACAAGGATGCTCGTCACCATCGCCGCCGCTCCGCCGCAGCCACCCGCCGCATCAGGCCGGTCCGCCACGGCAACCAACCGCGAATGCGGAGTCGGCAGCCGCCACTCGTGGACGAAAAGCCGCCCCCGCCCGCGGACGGGGCGGGACAGCTTGCCGCGGAAGCCATGTACGTCGTCGGCGCGACCCGCTACCCGTGGACGATGCGGGACAGTTCCCTCATCGCCCCCTCCATGTCCGGAACCTGCCAGGCGTTCCGCCCGAAAATCAGGCCCTTGGCGCCGCTGGCGATGGCGCCGCGCGCGGCCGCGGCGACCTCCTCCGGCGAAGCCGCCGCGCCGCCCAGGGTGAGGACGGGGATGTTCCCCGCTTCCTCGATCATCACGCGCTCGGCCTCCTCGTCGCCGACGAACTCCGTCTTGAGGGCGTCGGCGCCGAGCTCGGCGGCGATCCGGCACATCTGGCGCAGCAGCTGATGGTCCTTCTTGTCGCTCATCCGCGACCCCCAGAGGGTCGCCTCGACGATCACGGGCAGGCCGACGGCGTGGGCCTGGTGAACGGTGCGGGCCACGTTCTCGATGTTCTCGGCGAACATCCTGCCTTCCGCGGGCCACCCGATGATGTACGTGCACAGGGCGGACGCCCCCAGGGCGAGCGCCTCGCCGGGTGTGATGAGGGAGCGGTACTGCTCTCCCAGCTCCGACTGCATCCTCTTGTCGAGGGTGGTCCAGTCCGCTCGGACGATCGCCGCGGGAGCCTGCCGGTGGGAGAAGAGGTGCTGGGACTGGGACAGCATCCCCGCGGTCAGCAGGATCCCCTCGGGCCCTCCGGCGATGATCCTCTCAAGCAGGTCGACTGGATTCCCCAGCCCCTCCGGGATCGGAAGCGCCTGCCCGTGGTCGAAGGCCACGACGAACGCCCGCCCCGATTCCCTGTCGAAGAGCTGGCCCATTCGCATCGATACGCCTGACATTCATTTCTCCTTGTTTATTTTTAGTGGATTTTTATAATGGGTGGATTCTTATAGTGGAAGGTTTTTGACGGGCCTCGCCCGTTTTCCTTGACGGTGGCCTCGCCCGTGCGCAGACGCGTCGGCGACCTCACGCACTCCTCGGCGGCCCAGGCACGCAACGGCCACGCCCGCGCACCCGCCGGCTGCCTTCCGCATGCTCTTCGACGGCGATCGCGCCCGCACCGGCGCACGCCCGTCATGCGCGGCGATCGACGGATCGACTAAGCCGATATCGAGCGCACCAGGGCACATCAGCGGCCGGCGTCCGTTATGCACGGCGATTGATCAGTTCCTCGCCTTTCAGGTAGGCCTCCAGGTCTTCGTAGCCGATCTCCACCGACGTCTGCATCGTATCGGCGGAGGTCCCCGCCAGATGCGAGACGAGGGTGACGTTGTCGAGGCTCAGGTAGGGGTGGTCCGTGCCGATGGGCTCCTCGGCGTACACGTCTATGGCCGCTCCCCCGATCCGGTGGCCGCGCAGGGCGTCCACCAGCGCCTCCTCGTCGACGAGGTCCGCGCGGGCGGTGTTGACGAGGTACGCGGTCGGCTTCATGCGCCGGAGCGCCTCGGCGTCGATCATGTGGTGGGTGTCGCTGGAGATCCGCATGTGCAGGGAGACGAAGTCGGAGGCTTCGAGCAGGCTCTCCAGGGAGTCGGCCACGTCCACGCCGTGCGCCTCGATCTCCTTCGCGTCGACGTAGGGGTCGAAGACGACGACGCGGCACTCGAAGCCGCTGAGCCGCTTGGCGACGCGGGAGCCGATGAAGCCGAACCCGACGAGGCCGACGGTGCATTTCCTCATGTCTCGTATGAACGGCTGGTTGGGATACCTCTTCACCCACTTGCCCTCCTTCAGGAAGTGGTGGCTGCGCGCGATGTTCTTGTTCTCGGCGATCATCATCCCGACGGTGAAGTCGGCCACCGCGTTGGCCGACCGCCAGGGCGCGTTCGTCAACCGGATCCCCTTGGACTTCAGGTACTCCACGTCGGCGTTCTCGTATCCTCCTCTCAGCACGCACACGAGTTTCAGGTTCGGGGCCGCGTCGATGACCTCTCGGTTCACGGAGGCGACGTGGACCACTATCACGTCCGCCTCGGCGCAGTTCGCCAGGAGCTCCGGACACGTCGGGGCCGCGTCGATCCCCGCCCGCTCGATCACGCCCATGCGGTCGGTTATCTCCGCCATGGACGTCATCTGGGAGTCCTCGACGATCGTCACCTCCGCGTCGTAGCTCTCCAGCTCTTTCAGCGCGGACATCATCGCGGGGGTGATCCCGCCGTCCGCCACACACAGAATTCTCGTTGTCATAGTGGCCTTCCTGCCTTTCATAAGGGAATCCGAGGGACTCCGAGTATTGACAATGACTTCCGTCAAGCCGCCGGGCCCGGCGGCCACAGGCTCTGTTCGCTGGTGGTGACCCCGGAGAAGCCGGCGGCGAACAGGGAGCTCGCGACTTCCCGGCTGTTGACGAATCCGCCGGCGATGACGGGCCTGTCGCCCGCCTCGTCGATCAGGGGCGCCCCCTGCGCCAGGGCGGCCGGGCCGGGGACGAGCTCGAAGCCGTCGCACAGGGAATGGGCGGCCTGGACGACCGCGGTCTCCAAGGCGCGCGAGTCGAGCAGGAAGAACCTCCAGTACACGGACATGCCCGCCTGCTGGGCCAGTCGGGCGGTGGCGGCCGAGCCGGTGAAGATGCCGTCGACCCCTATGTCCTTCGCCAGGATGGTCAGCCCCAGTTTATCGGCGCGCAGGCCCTCCATGAGGTCCGGGCGGACGAGGATCGCCTTGCCCGCCTCGTGGCAGCGGTCGGCGAGCGCGTGGACGTTGCCGATGTGGGCGTCGGTCAGCAGGACGGCGGGCGCGTCGGCCTCGAGCGCCCTGTCGAGGGCGGCGAGGCGGTGGACCGAAGGGATCACCGTCGCCGAGCCCGTGGGGACGATTGGCTTGTCGGGCATTCTTCCTCTCCTTTCCTCTCTCGTTTCCTTTCGTTCGCCGGGCCCGTTCCCGAGCCGGTTCCCCGGGGCCGGGCCTCCAACCTCCCGGCTCTATCCGAGGCCAGCCAAGGCCGGTCCGCCGGGGCCCTCACCCTGTCCGGCCGGCCGCTCGCCCGGCCGCCCCAGCCGCCGAGTCCTGGTCGTATCCGGGCCTCAATCGTCGAAGCCCGGGCGCCGGGCCCTAGCCTCGCCGCCTCGTCCGGGCCCCGGCCGCGTCCGGACCTCAATCGCTGGGCCGCGGCCGACACCGGGCTCCGCCGTCAGAACCGATCGACCGTCTCCTTCCACGCGGCGTAGCGCTTCTGGAACAGCCCTTCCCTCTGCCCGTCCGGGCGGATCTCCTCGCCGCCCGTCACCATCGTCGAAGCGGCCTCGCGGACCGACGGGTAGACGCCGGCGCCGACGGCCGCCACGATGACCGCGCCGAGAATCCCGGACTGCGGGGCGTTCACCGTTTCGAGGGGCAGCGCGAGAACGTCGGCGAACATCTGCGTCCACGGCGCCGAATTGGTGACGCCGCCCGTGATGCGCGCGGGAGAGAGCAGGTCCGCGTAGCCGCGCAGCCGCTGGACGTGCTCGCGGTGGGAGAAGGCCACGCCCTCGTACAGCGAGTACAGCAGCTGCTCCAGGCCGTCGGCGTTCGACAGCGAGAACCAGCCTCCGAGCGCGTTCGGGTGCAGGTTGGAGCCGTAGAGGTAGGGCATGAAGCCGACGTCACGCGGCTCGACGTCGCCCGAGAAGACGATGTCATTGCACCATTCGTACACGTCCTGCGACTCGGCCTGCGCGAAGCCGGGGGTTCGCTTCAGGACGCGGTTGACCAGCCAGTCCAGGCTCGCGGCGGACGTGGGCGAGGCCTCCATGATCAGATAGCGGTCGTCGAACGGCGCGAGCGAGGTCATGAACAGGTCGGGGTCCACAACGGGTTCGGGCGCGAAGAACTCGTTGATGGACCACGTGCCGGTGATGATGGCGGGCTGGTAGTCCTCCACGGCCCCGCATCCGATCGCCGACGCCGAGATGTCCGATATCCCGCCGAAGACGGGGGTTCCCTCTTTCAGCCCGGTGTAGTCGGCGACCTCCTTGAGGACGCCGCCCACCACCTCGTTGGATCCGACGAGGTCGGGCAGCTTCCCCTCCCAGTCCCCCACACCGAGCTCCTTGAAGTTCTCGGTGGTGAGCCGGCGAGTGCGCATGTCCAGCAAGTTGGTGCACGAGGCGTCCGTGATCTCCAGGCCGAGCCTGCCGGTGAGTTTGAACCGGATGTAGTCCTTGATCATCAGGATCGAATGCGTCCGGCGCATCGACTCCGGCTCGTTCTCGGCGAGATGGGCCAGGAGGGCGATGGGAGCCCCGGTGAAGATCTGCTGCATCGTCGAATCGAGGTACAGCGCGTTGTATCGGTCGCCCTCGCTCCATCGCTCGACGAGCTTCGCGGCCCTGCTGTCGTTCGAGACGATCCCGTTGCGCACCGGGTCGCCCTGTCCGTCGACGAGATAGACGCCGTTGCCGTGTCCTGTGCAGGTGATCCCCAGAATATCGGCGGGGTCCACGCCGCTGACCTGGACGATCTGCCGCATGGCGTCCAGATTGGACTTCCACAGCAGATCCATGTTCCGTTCGCTCCATCCGGCCTTCACGGCTTCGGAGGGCACCGGCGTGGACGCCACGGAGACCATCGTCCCGTCGACGTCGTAGATGGCGGCCTTCGACACTGAACCGCCATTGTCGATTCCCAGTAAGAATCGCCCCATTGCAACTCTCCAATCGGTTTCGAGCACAAAAAATGCTCGTTTTCTACCCCACGGAGTGGCGGGAAAACGAGCACACATTTGGCACAAGCTCAGAAGTTTTCTGTTGTGCGGACGATTGTAGCCCTGCCCGCCCGACGGGTCAAGGGAACTGTAGGCCCGTCCAGGGGGGGCCGAGTTGCCGAGGGATCTGTGGGCCCGAAGGGATCTGCAGGCCCGCCTGCTCAACGACTCGAGGGATCGCATTCGTTGAGCCGCTTCTACAACCGGCCTTATCGCCCGGTGAAACCTCGGTCGCTGTCTCTCGTCGCCCGGTGAAACCCCGGTTGCAGGCAGATTTCACCGGTAAAGCGACCGGTGAAATCAACAAAAGATGAGTTCCACCGGATGACGAGCAGCCCGACCGTGAGTTTCACCGGGCAGCTGTCAAGCCGACGAGTAAACCCATCAGGCCGACGGGCGAAACGCTCACGAGCCAGGCTCGCTAAACCCGCGCCCAAGGATCGCCAACTCGCGCGCCCCGACTCACGCCCAAAGCCCGCCAACCCATGCGCTAGGCTAGCCGACTCGTAAGTTAGGCTTGCCGGATGGGATTAGCAGATCTCGTCCGCCGATTCGAGCAGGAATACAACCGCCGAGGCATCGTCCGCCTGCGCAAGCGAGGCTGGAAGCCGAAGATACTGCCCTACACGGGATACGGCTCGGACTCCCTGCGCGTCCTCGCGCGAGCCGTCATGGCGGCTCCCGACGAGGCAGACTCCGCGCGAAGCCTGATCCCCGAGCGGGCACAGCGCGGCTGGCACCAGTTCTTCACGACTCAGGTCGGCTATCTGCCCGTGACAGTGTCCATCGGCGGCACGACGATCGAGACCCACACCGACGCCTCCGGCTACATCGACCTCCTCGTCGAGGGCCACGGGCTCGAGCCGGGCGTGCACGAAGCCCTCATCACGCCCGTCGCGGGTGCGGGGGCGCGGGCGCCCGTCGTCATCGTCGATCCGGGCGTTCGCACGGGGATCGTCTCCGACGTCGACGACACGATCGTGGTCACCTGGCTTCCGCGTCCGTTCCTGGCGGCGTGGAACTCCTTCGTCCGCCGCACCAACGCCCGGCAAGCCGTCCCCGGGATGGCCGAGTTCTACGCCGCGCTGCTCGACGATCCCGCAGACCCCGTGTTCTACCTGTCGACGGGGGCCTGGAACACGGCGCCGACGCTCGAGGACTTCATACGCGCCAACGGGTTCCCCGCCGGCCCGCTCCTCCTGACCGACTGGGGGCCGACGCCGACCGGCCTCTTCCGCTCAGGCCAGGAGCACAAGAAGACCCAGCTGCGCAACCTCCTCATCGCCTTCCCCGACATCCGGTGGATCCTCGTCGGCGACGACGGCCAACACGACCCGTACGTCTACGCCGACCTCGCCCGCGAGCACCCTTCGCGAGTGGCGGGAATCGCCATTCGCGAGCTGGACGCGGTCGAGCAAGTCCTCTCCCACGGCGTCCCGATCCAGCGCGAGGCGCCGAGCGCCGGGCGGGCCTGGGCCGACGTGCCGACGGTGCGCGGCCACGACGGGTACGAGCTGCTCGCCAGGTGGCGGGGCGAAGGCGGATAAGCGGAGCCATGGCTTCGTTCGCCCGGTAGACTACGCCCAGACACCGCCTCCCTCTGTCGGCTTCCGGGCCGTCATGGAGCGGTTTTCCTATGCCCATTTTCCCGTGCGCGGAGAAGCCGAGACAGGCGAAGCGGAAAGACGGCATCCCGCAGTAGGTCGACTCCGGACGACGGCGACAGCCCGGTAGCCCCGGTAACGAGGGAATCCAACGCGTGGCAATAGGTGTGCGAAATGACGCAGGGTGACAGCCTGATGACGGAGGAATCGGTGACCGTGACAGCCCGGCGACGAGGGAATGCCGGCGGCGGTCGAGAACAGCCGGGGCCCGCTCACCCCAGTGGGATCTCGCGGTCGCACAGGGACTTGACGACGGCCCGGTCGTGGGTGATGACGAGCATCGCCACCCGCGGCTTGAGCGTCCGGAGGAGCTCGCATATCTCGTCCCGCGCGACGGAGTCGAGGTTGGCGGTGACTTCGTCCAGGATCATCACCTTCGCCCCGCCCGCGAGCGCCCGCGCCAGGGCGAAACGCTGGAGCTGGCCTCCCGAGAGCTGGGAGGGATACCGGCTCTCCCAGCCGTCGGGAAGGCCGACGAGGCGTGCGCACTCCTCGACGCCGAGCCCGGCAGTCTTCCCTTCGGCGCCGAGCCCGGCGGCCGCCTTACCGCCCGCCCCCTCGACGGATCGCCTCCCGACGGGGGCCGGCCGCTCACCGGATCCCGTCCGTTCAACAGGTCTCGGCCGCTCAACGGGCGCCGCTCCCTCAGCTACTCCCCCGTCGGGCGCGGGCCGCTTCGCGTTCGCGCCGCGGGGGATCCGGCGTGCGGCCGCGCGCCGGAGGGACCGGCCCAAGGTCATGGCCGGGTTCACCGACGTCGCCGGATCTTGCGGAACCCAGGCGAACGCTCCGCGCCTGTCCTTCGGCACATCCGCCAGGCGGGCGGGCATGGGCGCGCCGTCCAGAAGGACCTGACCGGCGCGTCGCTCCCACAGGCCGACGAGGGTGCGGGCGACGGTCGACTTGCCGCTGCCCGAGGGCCCCGTCAGGGCGAGGGCTTCGCCTTCACGGAGGCGGAAGCCGAAGCCGCTTACGGGCGGCGCGGCCAGACCGGGAGCGGCGGCCGTCAGGTCCTTCACCTCCAGAAGGGGGACCCGTTCCTCCGCTTCCAGCTTCTCTGCGTCGGTGAGGGGGCGGTCGCCGAGGTCCTTGCAGCACGTCGGGCTGCCCGGCTCTTTCGTGTCGGGAAGGGGGACTCGATCGCCCTGAGGTTCGTCGGGCACGGCGGCGGGGGCGAGCCCGGGGGCGGAGGCGTGGGAATCGCTCTGCGCGCCCTCTGCAGGCGCTTCGCCCTCCGCCGTGGGAACGGGTGCGGGAGCGGAGACGAAGGAAACGGCCCCGGAGAGGCCGGCAGAGGCGGACGCGGAGGTCGAGGCCGGCCGGGGGGCGCCGTCGCGCATGACGAGTGTGCGGTCGGCCAGGCGGGCCGCGACGCCGGGGTCGTGGGTGATGACGATGAGGCTCGCCCGAAGCTCGGCCGCGAGGACGGCGACGTGTTCGACGACGGCGTCTCTGGCGGCCTCGTCCAGGCCGGCGGTGGGCTCGTCGAGGACGAGGATGCCGGGCCGTGCCAGCAGGACCCGCGCGAGCGCGATGCGGCGGCGCTGACCGCCGGAGACTTCGGCGGGGAACCGCCTGAGGAATCGCCGGTCGGCGGGCAGGCCGAACAGTTCCAGGGCGTGGGCGCGGGCGCCGGCGTCGGCCTCGACTCCGGAGTTCTCGGCGAGTTCGCCCACGAGCCGCCCGATCCTGTGGGTGGGGGTCAGCGCGCTGGCCGGGTCCTGGCACAGGCGGCCGATGGATCGGCGGACCGCCATGAGGGCCTTTCGCCCCACCGGCCGTCCGCCGCGGATGACGGGCCGGCCGGCGACGGCGACCTCGCCGCCTCCCAGGGACAGGCCCGGCGCGATATGGCCGAGCAGCGCGAGCGACAGGGTCGTCTTGCCGCTGCCGGATTCGCCGACCAGCGCGACGCGCTCGCCGCGGCCGAGCTCCAGGCCGACGTCGTCGAGGATGGGCCGCTCGCCCGCGGACACGCTCAGCCCCCGGATCCGGACGGCCGGCGAGCCCTCCTCGCCGCCCCGGGTCGCATCGTCCCGATCCGCGCCATCGCGTCGTCTCGCCTCCGCGGCGCTGCCCCGACTAGCCTCCCCGGCCTCGCGACTCGCCTCTTCGGCGCCGCCTCGGCCTTCCGCCGCCTCGACCGGCTCCTGCCGGGCCGCCTCCGCAGCGTCCGAGCCCTCCGGCGTGCGCGACCGCGCGTCGTTCCGCTTCATCGTTTCCTCTCCGTCCCATCCGTGCCATGCTTCTCCGCCGTCGCGCCGGTTTCGTCCACGAGGAGGCTGAGCGGAACCGTCAACGCGACGATGGCCGCCACCGGCGCCAGGCACGCCCACGGGTTGAGCGGCAGCCCGGGCAGATTCTCGGAGACCATGGTCGACCACTCGAATCCGGAGTCCGCCTCGCCGGCTCCCAGGAAGGACACCGTGGCCATGAGGTAGACGGCGGAGATGAAGCCGAGGCCGCATTCGGTGAGGATCGGGCGGGCCAGGACGGGGACGATCTCCCTCGCGCACACCGTGGGGAGCCGGTCGCCGGCCACCCGGGCCTGCTCGGCGAACCCGGTGGACAGCAGGGGTTCGGCCGCCGCCTGGTAGTAGCGGGTGGCGAAGGGCAGGTTCAGGACGACGACCACCGGGATGGCGGCCACGAGCGAGGAGCCCGTCGTCCTGAAGGCGATGAGCGCGACGACGACCATCGGCACGATGAGCAGGACGTCGAGGCCGAACCTGACCAGGGCGACGGCCCTGCCGCCGACCGCCATCCACATGCCCACGGCCAGGGCGAGCGCCTGCGAGAGAACGACGGCGAGCGCCGCCGTGAGGACGAGGGCCTGGCCGCCGGCCAGGAGCTGGGGGGCCACGGGACGGCCGAGGTAGTCGTAGCCCAGGCCCATCGGGCCGCCCGTGGCGTAGGCGAACGCCGAACTGGACGAGCCGTCCCCCACCGAGTCGGCGGCGAAGGGGCCGAGGAGCGTCGCGGCGACGACCAGGGTCACCACGGCGGATCGGATTCTCAACGACCGGCGCATCACACCACCGCCACCACGCGTTGGTTCCTCCGCCCGGCGAGGTCGGCGAGCGTGAAGGCGACGGCCGCGGCGAGCATGAGCACCGTCCCTATGGCCATGACCGTCGGCGCCTCCCGGTCCGTCACCGCCGTGACGAGGGTGTAGCCGAGCCCCGGGTAGGAGACGACCACTTCGATCACCACCGTCCCTCCGAGCAGGTAGGGGACGGTCTGGGCGAACAGCTGCCCGATCCCGTACGCGGCCGAGGGCAGGAGATGCGCGAGGAGCACGCGCCGCCGGGGCATCCCCGCCAGCTCCGCCTCCACCACGTAGGCGGCCCGGGAGTGGGCGGCGATGAGCGCCCTGGCGCGGCGGAAGAGGAAGGCCGAGCACACGATCCACAGGCACAGACTCGGCATCGCCAGGACGATCGGACGCTCCCACACCGTCTGGCCGCCTCCCGGGGTGGACAGCACGGGGAGCCACCCCAGCCAGTGGCAGAGGATCGCGCTGGCGACGATCGCCGTGACGAACTCGGGCACGGCGACGACGCCGAGCGCAGCGGCGGCCGCGCCTCGGGATGCGCGGGCGCGGGGCCGGGCCCCGGC
>NZ_KE951429.1:5939-24228 GCF_000466165.1 Actinobaculum sp. oral taxon 183 str. F0552 | reverse complement strand
GGCGACCAGGAGGGGGCGGGCGGGCCGGCCGTCGGGGGCGGTCCAAGAGCACATGGTTTCGACGGCGGTCTCGAACAGGCCGACTGTTGTCCCCAAAGCCCCGGTGATGAGGTGGAGCTCGTCCTGGATGACGAGATCCGGAGGCCGCAGCCTGGTGGCGGGGCGGACCGTGGCTGCCGGCAGCTTCCCCTTGGCTTGGTGGCGTCCGTTCTGACCGAGCGTGCAACCGGCATAGTCACTGCTGGAATCACAGCCGGGGTGGGGGACGTAGCCGTGGCGCTCACAACGGCGGGCGACGTGCCCGAACAATGTTGCGGCGTGCCCCTCGCGGGCGAGGCGGGCGAGCTTGTCCACGGTGGCGATGACGAACGCCGGTGCGAGCCGATATATCTCCTCGTCGGTCGTCAGAACCGGAAGGCCGTCGGGCACGTTGCGGTCACCCTCGGAGAAAGGGCACTCGCCGAACGCGTCTGAGCAGCGCAGAATGACGCGGTCGGCGATCCCGGCGGCGGGACCGACGGTGACGTCGGCGTGGGTCAAGGGTCTGCCGCACCAGGGGCAGTGGCCGAGCTGGAGGGCGGAGAAGCGGTGCCCGGCACCGCCGCCGTTTTGCTCGCGCAGGCGCTGGAGCTCCTCGGCGGCCTCGCTCACCCGCTTGGGGGACACGGCGGTGCCGACCCACAGGCCGATGCGGAAGGGCTCCTCGCCCCAGGCAACCGGGTCCTCCCGTCGCGCGAGTTCGGCGGCGCACACGAGGGTGGCAGCGCGCTGGAACTGCTGGGAGGTGAGCAGGCGCAGGGTGTAGCGCATGAGGACGGTGACGCCGGCGCGCCCGTCGATAGGTCCGTCGGGAGTCTCAAGCAGCCCCTGCCTGCGGCGGATGGCGAAGGCGTAGGCGGCAAGCCCCAGGTAGGCCTCGGTTTTTCCGCCGCCGGTGGGGAAGAAGAGGAGCTGGACTGCGGCCAGATCGCCGGAGCGTCGCGGCAGCGCGGGGTCGGTGAGGGCCGGCAGCTGCATGAGGATGAAGGCGAGCTGGAAGACGCGCCAGTGGTGGGGGTAGGCACCGGCAAGGACTCGAGCCTCGGCCTCCTGGTCGCTGATGCCCGGCTCGGCGGCTCGTATAGCGGCCACTTGGGATCGCACGCGCTGGTCGGCCATGACTCGGTTCATGAAGGCGAAGCAGCGCCTGGCTTCGTGATCTGATAGAAGGTGGTTGAGACCCTCGGCGAGCTGGTCGCGGACTTGCCGGGCTTCGATCAGCGCTTCGGCGCCGGTTTCCCGCAGGTGCTCCGGCAAGGCAGCAAGGACGCCCTCCTGCTCCTCCAGCCAGGTCGTGTAGTCCTCCACGATCGGTTCCAGGGCGGTCCTTAGCGGGTCGGAACCGTCCGATCCGAAAGACCTGTCCGCACTTCCCGTCGCTGCAGCGGCCAAGGCTCGCATGTCGAGTATGGCACCCGGCACATCGGCAGCCGCGGTCTGGGGCGTCTCCACGGTGGGCATCCAGGTGGTACGCACCTGAAATGCCCGGCGAGGCTTCGGCTTACCGGGCTCAGGCTTCCGCACACTCCAGTCGGCCGAGCAGGTGCGCCCTACGGCGAACTCGAGGCGATCGCGATACTGGAGCTCGAGGCGAGCCTCCTCCGAGCCGGCATCCGGCCGCGAACCGGGAGGCGGGAGAATGAGAGCGTCGTGGACGGGAAGGAAGACGTCCCGACCGTTGGAATCGACATGGATCTGGGTCTGGAACATCCATGCGTTTACGGGGATCCGGCGGGGTGTGACCTGATCGTTGCACAGGGCGAGCTCGATGAGATAACGCCCGCCGAGCCCGCCGACAGGTGAGGCGTCTAAGTGGGAGTCTACGCGCAGCGTGACGTCGTCTTCGAGCAAATAGTCCTGGGTGCGGCCAGGAGTGAGTTCTGCCAGAGGAAGAGAGACACTCCGATAGTGCGGGATGCGGCGATAGCGGGCAGTCCGGGACTCCCGGCTACCGGCAGCGCCGGATGCCGTGGAGAGACCTGCATCGTCGCGCCCTGCAGGCTCGTAGGTGCCCCAGTTGACGTGGACGGCGACGGCGTCAAGATCGGAGGGCACCTGGAAGCGCAGTCCCATGGAGGCAGGAATCATGAGGCCGCGGCGCACGGGTTCGTCGTCGGCGTCGTCGCCGGAGTCCTCCTCGGCGGCAGCGCTCGCGGTCTCTTCTTCGACGCCGACGACGGGCGCGCCGGTGGACGCCGCAGCTTCGAGGTCGTCGTGCGCGCCGGTCAGCCGCGTGGGTGCGATGCGTCCCAATAGATAACGCTGGTCCGGCGAAGAGAAGAGGATCTCGTCCTCGCCTTCGGCGGGGCCGATGAGCTCGCGTTCAAGCACCTCGACGAGCCCGGCTCGAGCGGAGGCCGAGGTGGCGTCGAGCTCTTGGTCGAAGACGTAGTCCGATCCATCGCCTTTGTGACCCGCTGAGCTCGAAGCCTCACATTCGGAGCGCGGCGGCCTAGACGCATTAGATGTCAAGGGTTTCCTCCTGAATGGGAGTCTTGGCGGCTTTGCGGCCTCGCTTGGCTGGAGAGGAACTCTCAGTCAGAGCCTCGGCGGCGGCTCGACGATGGTTCTCTTTCAGGAGCCGGTCGAGGATCTCCACGCGGGTGGCCGAGGGCACGGTCCAACGGGTCACTTTCCGGTAGCTGTGGAAGCCGTGAGTGAGGTCGAGGTCATCCCAGCCGTATGCGGCGGCCACCGTCTCGTCAAGCTCCACGTGGACGGCGCGCATCCGGTCCACATCCGGGTCGGCACCAGTCTCTAGCCCAGGGTCGTTGACAAGGTTGTAGAGCTTGGTGAGGCCGAGCTCCCGGCGCAGCATAATCTCGCGCCGCTCGGTGTCCAGCGTGCGACCAATGACCTCCAGCTCCGCCGTGGGCTCGGGACGCGGGAAAGTCTCGAAGACATCCGACGGCGTATAGCGAGGATCATTTCGCATGCCTGACCCGTAGGAAATAGCCCAGTACCGATGAATTGAGGATGACAGAACCGCCTGCTGAGCGTAAGAATCAGTCGCAAAGACCCCTAGCATATGACTGAACACCTGACGTGTAGGCACACGAACCGGCATTACCGTCTTACTGACAAGAGCAATCACCAGCACTTCGTCAAGGTCCGCAATCGCTTTCCGCATCGCTGGGCGTTTCTCGCCATATTGCCACCAGCGCTCGGGGAGGGGTCTTCGAAGTACATAGAATCCGTCAGATTTCTTCCGTTGGCGTTCGGGCTTCACACTTTCCAGCAAACGGGAGAATGGGATCACATATTCAGCAGCTTTATTTTCTGTCCAGTCATTGAAATCAACAACCCAACGCGATGAAGAGCAATCGGGGCGGGAGTTGAGGTCCTCTCCATTCAAGTAAGGGAAGAGCACCTCCGCATTGCGAGAGTCCGCTGCGATCCACTCAACAGCTTCTTCCGGATCCAGGATGAAACCCTTGCCAAGCACAATGCACCCTTGGAAGGCAATTTCCTGATTTTCATTGAGTCGCTCAGGTTTCCCCTTCACGCTCCCGGCAGGCTCCAGCAGGGTGCTGATCCGAGGAACCGGCGTATCGTCACAGACCGCCATCACCTGGGGTGAAAGGGTGCCGTGGGTTCCCCACACTGCTGCGAATTCGAGGTTGGCGCTTTGAGACGGCCACGATCGGGATTGGATAGCCCGGGTAATGGTGAAACCGGAATCAACCATCTGATCGAGCCCCACTTCGCGGGTGGCTCCTTGAGCGACGGTGTTCGTCGCCACAAGGCCCAAAGTGCCGTGATCGTTGAGCAGCGAATGAGCACGCAAAAAGAAATAGGCGATGAGGTCGGCACTCCCCCGCTGTCCTCGAGCTAGCACCTGTACAAACCAATCGCGGATATTCGCCCCCATGGCGCCGGTCAGTTTCTGACCGCCCAAAAAGGGCGGATTGCCAATGATCGCGTCAAAACCCCCGCGTTCCATGACCTCCGGCATGGCCAGCGGCCAATGGAGACAGTGCCAGCGCTTATAGTCCGTGCGCACGGTCGGCGTCAGGCCGCGTTCCAGAATCGCCTCGAGCAGGGCATCGTCGCCTGCTCCATCCTCAGGAAAAGCGCGGCCAAGAGTCGCGATCAAATCCCCGTATCCTTGGTTAAGCCGTTTGCCAGGCTTCGCTCCAATCGCCGGATCAAGCCCCACAGCCACCACGGCGTCCGCCACTCGATTCAGGGTTGCCAGGCTTTCGTCATTCTCATGCTGAAGGCGCTGCTTCGTCTTGGCCGATCGCGCTGGATCATTCGCATCAACGACGCTCGCAAGCTCCTCACGACGCCTAGAAACCTCTTCCAAAATAGCGCCTGCATCGAGATCTCTTGTGTATCTCCCGGCGTGATCGAGCTCGAAGGGACGGTTCGTCGCCGCCGCAGGATCGATATGCTGAGCCTTGAGCTGGTCCAGATCGGTGATACCCAACAGCGAATTGCCCACGAAAACCTTGTTATCCACAAAGCTAAAGGGCTTGTCCCGATCCAGGGAGACGAGCCACAGGGAGAGCTTGCACATTTCCACGGCCATCTCGTTGATGTCCACCCCGTAGAGACAGCGGGCCACTACCTGCCGCAGGGCGTCACGCTCGACTTCACCCGGCCGATTGGCGTACTGACCCAGGGTTCCTTCCCGTGTCCATGCTGCGACGAGTTTACGGGCCAAGAAGCGGGCCGCCGCTACAAGGAAGGCCCCCGAGCCGCAAGCGATGTCCGCCACACGCAAACCAAGGATGCGATCGGAGGACACCGGCTGCCACTGGCTGCGATCGTCGGTCTCGTGGGGGCCAGGCGAGTAAACAAGCGGTTCCAAAGCATATTTCACCACCTCCTCGGCCAGAGAGCGGGGCGTGTAGTGGGCGCCAGCGTTCCGCCGTGACGGGGTCTCTGTGACCACGAGACCCCCGCGTTGGATGACCACCGGCCGGCCTCGCAGGTCCTTCCGAATGACCCCGATCCAAGGGCGCAGTTTCCCGCGCAGTTCCTCGTCCCGGGTGACGGCGAGCAGGCCGCGGTCGGCGTCGGGCAGCGCGTCCCCGGCACCGAGATCCTTAGCCAGGGCTTTGGGGGTGGGCGGTTTGGCCCCAGGCTGGTTCTCCTTCAGCCAGGCGACGATTGCCCCGGCAAGGTCGGCGCCGGCGTGCTTTTGGGCGAGCCCTTCCAGGACCGACAATGGGACCTCGGGCTCCTCACCGTCCTTGCCGAGCAGGCCGAGGACCGTCTCCTCAGCTTGCTCGCAGGTGTAGCCGAGCAGGCCCTCGTAGATATAGCCGATCTGCTCCACGTCAATGTCCCGTAAGGACAGGCGCCGGGCCTCCTGGCCCCTGAGGCGGGTTGTCTGAAGGGAGCGCAGCACGTGCAGCATGACCCGGTCGGAGACGGTGAGCAGTAGGGTGCCGCTGGCATCCGTGGCCGTCAGGAAGGGGAATCGTGCCGGATCGAACAGCGAACCGCCGTAGGCGGGGATTCGCATGTCCTCGGCGTTGACGCCGCTGTGCAGGGCCCGGGAGGTCGCCAGCAGCCGGTGCCAGGTCAGGCTCGTGCCGTCCATGGATTCCTCGCCCTCGTCGCGGGCGCGCTCCTCCAGGGCGTCCAAGACCGTGGCCAGGCCGTAACCGCCGGTATAGAGCGATTCGGCGGGCAGGAGCCCGCGCTCCTCGGCGAAGAGGAGGAAGACGCAGCGCATCATGACGGTGACGACCGCCTCGTAGACCTGCCGGGGATCGGCCGCCAGCGGGCCGCTGCCCAGCTCGACGCCCGGCTCAGCGCCCTCCGGGCTCGCCGAGGCCTCGCGCTCGGCGGCGTCGAGGAGGGCGTCGGACAGGGCGGAGACGATGAGCTCGACCGCGCTGCGCACCTGGGTGCCCAGGGCCTCGGTGACCTCCTCCGCTGCCAGGACCGATTCTTCGAAAAGCCTGGGCAGGCGCTGCGCCGCAGTGCCGCCCACCAAGCGGCGCACGCTCAGGAGCTCGCAGAAGGCGTCACAGGTAGCAGGTTCTTCCACCCAGGTCTGGCAGTCCACGACGCCGGAAGCCGTAGCTCCATCCGCCGGGGAGCTCACCATGGCCCACCAGCGCCCGTCGGTGACCACGCCAATGGAGCAGGTCGAGCTCGGGGCTCGCAGCATCGCGGCCATCCGGTCGATGGGGCTCGTGGCCCAGCCATCCTGGCCCACCTCCCGCAGGGAGTTGACCGGATCGGCGACCGATACCAGGGCGCCGATCTGCTCCCCGCGAACGAGCGCTCCCGTCGGAGTCGCCACTACCGCCTCGATGCCGTCAGAGGCGACGCGGTAAGTCTCCGCGAGCGCCGGGCGGTCCTGTGTCATCTCCCAGAAGCCGCCCCAGCCCAGGACCTCGGTGAGCACGGTCTCCACCCAGGCGTCCCGGGCACGGCGGTAAGAGGCCAGGGCGGCAGCGGAGTCCCGCTGCGCGTCCCAGGCGTCCCAAGCGCGGTCGAAGGCCGACTTGGCGGCGCGCAGTACTTCGCGGTGCTCGCGGCTCAGCCCCGGCATGCCCTGCGGGTAGAGGCCGGTGAGGACGGGCACGGAGAGGAAGGGGCCTTCGGTGTCGACCAGTTCCAGCCACGCCCGGTGCTGCTCGGCGGCGCTGCGCCCGCCCGAGGCGCTGTGGCCGGCGCCGCCGGCTCTCCTGCCAGTGGCGCCGGCCCTGGTGCTGCCCTTCGATGCGGGCTTCCTCGGGCTCATGACTGCCTCCCCCAGGTCTCGGCGTCCTCCTCGGCCACGGCCAAGACGAGGGCCACCGAGGAGACGTAGGGCCGAACGTCCTCGTAGCGTGAGCGCACCGCCGCCTCTTCGCGGGTCTCCTCCCCGGCCAAGTCCTCCAAGCGGTCCTCCATGGCGCGGATGTCCCGGGCGCGCTGCTGGCGCTGCTCGCCGGACCACAGGGCCAGCATGGCCTCCTGCTCGCGTTCCTCGGTGCGCAGGCGCTCCAAGGAGTCGGTCAGGTTGTCGCGAAAGGCGGCGAAGATGCCGCGCACTCGGTCGAGATCCGCCTGGCAGCGTTCGTCGAGGCTCTGGTGGACGCCCGCCTGCAGGCTCTGGGCCCGGCGGGCCGTCTCCTCCACGAGGCGGGTGCGCAGGTGTCCGCCGTCGTTCCACAAGGACGCCAGGTGGCGGCGCACCTCGGGACCGGCCAGGCGATAGCTGCCCGGATCGAGGGAGCGGTCCAGGACCTCGTGCAGCGTGTCCTCGGCGATGCGGTGCCCGCGCAGCCGCACGCCGGTGACGAAGACCTGCTCGTGCAGGCGCAGGCCGCCGCGTCCCACCAGCACCAGGCGAGACATGGAGGCCGCGCAGGAATGCTCCAGCCCCGGCAGGACCACGGCCGTCACCCGGTTGACCTCCGAGTGGGGGCTGAACAGGTTGGCCCGCAGGATGCGGGTGGATTTGCGCATGAGCGGGTGGCCCAGGTGGACGTGGACGATGCCGGGGGCGCGCCCGGCATCCTCATCGAAGGTGACCGGCCGCAGCTCGCCGGGGCGCAGCCGGGTGTCCAGGCCGGCCACCGCGTCCTGCCAGGAACGGTTGAGATCCGGAACAGAGAACACGTCTGCGTCGGTGTCCTCGGATCCGACGTTCTCAAGGAGCGGCTGGTGAGTCATGCGCAAAGCCTCGTCCACTACGCGCCTGCCCGCCTCGGGGGTGAGGTGCATCGCGATCTTCCGGTCCTCATAGCCGCGAGCCAGGGCGGTCAACTGCTGGTTGAGCTTGCTGCTTCCGGCTAGGGCGGAATCGATAGCCTTCTCATCATGCCCGCGAGCCGAGACTTTGCGCCGGTTGCGGCCCAGAAAATGCGCAGTGATTTCCTCGTCGATGAGCGGATTGACGGATCCGAGATCCTGCCTTTCGGTGGCGATCTTGTGCGCCAATCGCTCAAGAAAATCCTGGTGCCCGGAGTACAGGCCGTTCCTGCCGTCGGGCTTTAAGTAATAAACTTCGGGGGTCTCGCACTGGCCGTAGCGGTCGATACGCCCGACCCGCTGCTCCAACCGAGAAGGATTGAACGGAACGTCGAAATTAACCAATCGGTGGCAATAGGTTTGAAGATCGATCCCCTCCCCCGCGGCATCGGTGGCCACGAGCACGCGCACATCCTCCTCTGAAGGAGAGTCATTGAATCGTGCTCGAATGTCTTCCCGCTCGTCGGCCGATGTCGAACCGCGAATCACCGCCAAACGCTTGCCATAACCCCTCTGCCGCAACACGGAAACGATCCACTCCAGAGTGTCCGCATACTCGGTGAAGACCACTACCCGTTCGTTCATCCAGGTTTTGCCGTCGGGGCGGCAAACGGCGTCGAGCATGTCCACCAACGCGTTAAGCCGCGAATCTGGCCGGGACTGATAGCCGCTAGCCCAGTCGGCAAGCTCCTCCAGGTCCCTGCGCGTAGCGGCGCTAAGCGGATCCGATCTTCGAGTTGCCAGCAGCGTATCCAACTCCGGTTGGGAGAGGAGGCCCTCCTCTTCGTCGGACTGCCCTGAACCCATGACCTCCGTGTAATAGTCGTCATAGTCACCGAGCCCAACACCTGGCAGCGTCTGGTCGAGGTATCCCTCCAGAGTCTTGGCGAAAGCCCACGGGCTGGAGAGAAAGCGCTTTTTGAGCAGCAGCGCGGCGATGTCGAGGTGGCGGCGCCCCTGCTCTCTACCCGAATCCCGCAGAAGCGCATCGAGCTTGGCGTAAGCTTGCTCCTCATCCGGCGAAGTCTCGTATAGCAGAGGTTGGATCCGACGCTTTTGAAAGTCCCTGTCGGCGATCTGCGACTTCAGGCGGCGCACCGTCACTTCTTTAAGAGCATCCTCGTCGATCCGCGCTCCTCGGGCGAAGCGCCGCGGATCGATCATCTCGAGCAGAGCGGAGAAAGACTCCGTGTACCCGTTGTGGGGTGTGGCGGACAGGAACAGGCGATGCTCGCATTTGTCGGCCAGCCGACGCAGAGCGCGGGTCCTCTGCGAATCGACGGCATAGCCCCGCCCTCCGCCGACAGCCGAAGGAGCCGCCGGGGCAACATGGTGGGCTTCGTCCACGACGAGTACGTCGAACGCGTAGCGTCGGGCGGTCTGGGTCCTCTCGGCGTCCGCGAGGATTTCGCGAAGGAGCCGTTGAGCGCGCACGCCCGGCAGCCAAGCCATGGAGATGATGACGCGCGGGTGGAGTCTGAGGGGATTGGCCGCCAATCCGTAGGTGCGTCGGTCTTCGGCCATGCGCGCGGAGTCCACGATGACGAAGTCCAGGCCGAATTTCTCGCGCATCTCGTCTTGCCACTTCAAGGAAAGGCTCGGCGGGCAGACGATGATGACCGAACGCGCCCGGTGGCGCAGGAGGAGCTCTTCGACCACGAGCCCCGCCTCGATGGTCTTGCCCAGGCCGACGTCGTCGGCCAGCAGGAGGTTGGTGCGCGGGGCTGCGAGCGCACGGCGCAGAGGCTCAAGCTGGTAGGCCTCCAGGGTGGCGCCTGAACGGAAGGGCGACTGGAAGGCCTTGGGGTCGGCTGAGGTGACGGCGCCCCAGCGCACAGCGTCGACGAAGGCGCCCAGGGTGTCGGGGCTGTCGAAGGCTCCAGCCGCGATGTTCTCGGGCAGGCCGCGATCGGGCACCACAGAGTTCCCGACCTCGAGCTCCCAAACCACCCGCAGCTCTTCGCCCATTCGGTCTTCGTCAAGAGATTGGAGCGTGACGACGTGGTCGAGGCGGGGCTGTCCGTCGTCGGCGGAACTGCGTGGAAGCCCTTGTGCGTCGACGTCGGTCACCGCCCAGACAGCGCCTCTGACCTGAACCACCTGGCCGGGCTCCGGGAGGCGAACGCTCCGCGCTGGCTTCACACTCATCGCGACACTCGAATCTGAGGGGTGGGGGAATCCATCGATCTGCTGCTGGGCATCGATTCCGGCAGCCCAAACGCGCAATGCGGATTTCGATAGGGATGAAGAGGATCTCGATATGCGCGAAATCGGTTTCGACGGCAAAACACCTTCGGCAACGCTCCCGTTCAAAGAACGCGAACTTCAAGGAACCCCGCAAAGCCCGCGAAAAGACTGCTCCTTTCCGCATCTTACTCCCGATCTGGGAGCTCTACCTCCTCCCCGCGAACCAAGGCTTCACGTCCGCCCGACGAACCACCGGCGGACGCGGTCGATGCGGGCTTCGATCTGCTCGACGGAGGCCCGGGCCACCTCCGGCCCTCCGCACGCGCGCCGCAGCTCTGAGTGCACGAAGGCGTGCGGCTGACCGGACTTCTGCGCCCACGCCGAGACCAGCGAGGACAGCTCCTTGCGGGCGTCGCGCCGCCGCCTGGCGTCCGAGGCCGGCGGTGCGGGGCGCTGCGCCCGCTTCCTCTCGGACTGCTCTGCCTGGTGCCGGCGCAGCAGGGAGGTCACCTGCTCCGGTTCGAGCAGGCCCGGGATCCCCAGGAAGTCGGCCTCCTCGTCGGATCCGACTTCGGCGCCGAGCCCGAATTCGCCTCCGTCGAAGAGCGCCCGATCGAAGGCCGCATCGGATCCGAGGGCCTCGAAGCCGGGGAAGGCGAGCTGGTCGCTGGCCTGCTCCTGCCTGTTGGCCCGTTCGATCAGATCGTCGTCCAGGCCGTCCTCGCCGCTGCCGGGCCGGTCGATGGCGTGGTCGCGTTCGACCTCCATTCCGGCGGCGAGTTCGAGGATCTGGGGGACGGACGGCAGGAACACCGTCGCGGTCTCGCCGCGCCTGCGCGCCCGGACGAAGCGCCCGATCGCCTGGGCGAAGAACAGTGGGGTCGAAGCCGACGTCGCGTAGACGCCGACGGCGAGCCGGGGCACGTCCACGCCCTCGGAGACCATGCGCACGGCGACCATCCAACGGTCGTCGCCGGCCGAGAATTCGGCGATCCTCTCCGAGGCGCGCGAGTCGTCGGAGAGCACGACGACCGGGTCCCGGCCGGTGATCGCCGCAAGCCGGCGGGCGTAGGCGCGGGCGGCCTTCCGGTCCGTGGCGATGACGAGGCCTCCGGCGTCGGGAACCGTCCGGCGGACGGCGGTCAGGCGTTCGTCGGCGGCGGCGAGCACGGCCGGTATCCACTCGCCCTCCGGGTTGAGGGCCGTGCGCCAAGCCTGGCCCGTCATGTCCTTGGTCAGGGGCTCGCCGAGGGTCGCCTCGACGACGTCGCCCTGCTTGGTCTGCCACCGCATCCGGCCCGAGTAGCTGAGGAACATCACCGGCCTGACGACGCCGTCGCGCAGGGCGCGGGTGTATCCGTACGTGTAGTCGGCGCGCGAACGGCGCACCCCCTCGCCGTCGTCGACATAGTCGACGAAGGGGATCGGGGAGGTGTCGGAGCGGAAGGGCGTTCCGGTCAGCGCCAGCCGCCTGGCCGCCGGTTCGAAGGCGGTCCGGATGCCGTCCCCCCAGGAGAGGGCGTCTCCCCCGTGGTGGATCTCGTCGAGGACCACCAGCGTGTCGCGCCGGCGCGTGCGGTCGCGGTGGAGCCCCGGGTTGGCCGCGACCTGGGCGTAGGTAACGCACACTCCGTCGAAGAAGCTGCCTTCCTCGCCCTGGGCGTTCGTGAAGTCCGGGTCGAGCTTGAGCCCGACGCGAGCGGCCGACTCCGACCACTGGACCTTCAGGTGCTCGGTGGGGCAGACGACCGTGACCCCGTGCACTGCCCCGCGCGAGATGAGTTCGGTGGCCACGCGGAGGGCGAAGGCCGTCTTGCCCGCCCCGGGGGTCGCGACGGCGAGGAAGTCGCGGGGGTCCGCCGCCAGGTAGCCTTGGAGGGCCTCGGCCTGCCAGGCCCTCAGCGAGGAGGCCGTTCCCCACGCCGCCCGCCGCGGGAAGGAGGGCGAGAGCGCCTCGGCTGCATGGACCGAGGCCGATCGCGGCAGGGGGTGGCCGGTGCGGGGGCTCACTTCCCGTTCCCGGGCACGTCCGGCCCGAACGGCCAGCCCGACCCCTGGGAGCCGAGCCGATCCCTGATGGCCTTGCACGTGGGGCACACGGGGAAGCGGTCGGGATTGCGGGACGGCGTCCAGACCTTGCCGCACAGGGCGACGACCGGCCTGCCGAGAACCGCCGACTCGGTGATCTTGTCCTTGCGGACGTAGTGAGCGTATCGCTCCTCGTCGCCCGGATCCCGCTGTTCGCGGACGCGCTCCAGCACGTCGAGGCCGGGGGCGCCCTCGGTTTCCGGCCCGTCGGGGCCTTGAGGAGGCTGGGGAGGCAGTGTGCTCATGGGCTTCAGTCTAGGAGCCGCTCCCCCGCGCCGACCAGGATGTGCGGCGGGGCGTATCCCACACCCGCGCCGAGACTGCGGATCCTCGGCGATGTCCTCGGTGCGGGAGAAACGGCGTATCCCGCACCCGCGCCGGGGCCGCGGGGGCTTGGATTGCGAACGAGCCGGGGCCGGCCCGATCGGCGTCGGAGCCGAGCCCCGGCTGGATCGCACAAGTCGTTGCGACGTCAGTCGGAGACGGCCTTCTTGAGGGCGGAGCCTGCGGTGAGCTTGACGCCGTATCCGGCGGGGATGTGGATCTCTTCGCCCGTACGGGGGTTGCGGCCCTTGCGAGCGGCGCGCTCGGTCCGCTCGACGGCCATGAGCCCCGTGATCTTGACGGCCTCGCCCTTGCCGAGTGAGTCGACGAGGACTTCCTGGAGAGCTGCAAGGGCTTTGTCGGCGTCGGTCTTGGACAGACCGGCCTTTTCAGCGACCTTTGCGATGAGCTCAGTACGGTTAATGGACATTCCCATACCTTTCGTTTCGATTGAGGACCCGGTGCGGGCCGCTACCCAGCAATCTAGCGGATTTCCGCCAGAGCTGGCACATTTCGAAGGGAAAGACGTGGAATTTCATGTGATTTATCGCACCGGTGATCCTCTAGGTCCCCCTGTAGCATGAGAACTGTTCTTTCACGGACGACGGATGCCGCCGCCGGACCTCTCGCGCGTTTGGCCCGCGCGACGTCCGGCCCGCGCTGCGAAACGCGGGAGCCCCGGCAAGCCGGCCACGGATCCGGAACGAAGCCAGTAAGATTGTCCGAGCACTCCCGGCAGGCGACGCCCGTGTGGGCCCGGTCGCGCCCGGACACTTAGAAGACCAGGGGAACATGAAGAGAATCGCCGACTTCGTCAAAGAGCACAAACGCGCCGCAACGTGGATCTTCTACATCCTCATGGCGGTCGGGGTGTTCTTCGTCGCCCGCAACGAGCTCAAGAACGTCTCCGGCCCCCAGATGCGCGAGCTCCTGGCCGCCATCGAGCCGCGCAAGCTGTTCGGCATAGCGCTCCTGGGGGTGCTGGCTTTCACGGCGACGGGGGTGTACGACATCTTCGCCTCGAGACACTTCGGGATCTCCCTCCCCGCGCCGACCGCCTTGAAGATCGGGTGGATCGCCCAGGCCTTCAACAACTTCGCGGGCCTGGGGGGTCTGACGGGCGGAACGATCCGGGCCAGGTACTACACGAAGGCCGGGGCGGACAAGAGCACCTCGCTGAAGATCACCCTCGCGGTGTGGGCGTCCAACCTCATCGGCCTGTTCGTCATGCTGCTGACCACCCTCCCCTTCGCCCTGCGGTACGACAAGGGCCTGTGGATCGTCCCCCTGGCCATGAGCCTCTACGTCCCCCTGTACTTCTTCGGCGGCAAGGTCAAATGGGGCAAGATCGACCTGACGCGCTCGCCCTTCGCCCTGCAGAACTACCGGCAGAAGCTCGAGATGACGGCGGCCTCGCTCCTCGACTGGCTCGTGGCCGGCGTCTACTTCTGGTTCTGCGTCAGGCTCTTCATCCCGGAGGCCAACCTGTGGATGTCGCTCTTCGTCTACTCGACTGCGACCCTCGTCGGCCTCGTCTCGTTCATCCCCGGCGGCCTGGGCACCTTCGACCTGACGTGCATCGCGCTGTTCAGCGCCATGGACTACGAGACCACCCGCCTCTTCCTGTCGATCGTCGTCTACCGCGTGAGCTACTACATCATTCCGTGGCTCATCGCCACGCTCTACGCCGTCGGCGAGCTGCTCGCCCCCAAGTTCGGGTTGAGCGACAGACGCAAGCGCGAAGACTTCTCCATCTCGATCCTGTGGATCGGCACGCTCGTCTCCGGCGTGACCCTGATCCTCTCGGCGATCACGCCGGCCATCTACGAGCGGATCGAGATACTGCGGGAGTTCACCCCGCGCGGGGCGCGCCTGGCCTCCAGCATCACCTCCCTGCTCATCGGGATCATGCTCGTCGTCCTCGCCCGCGGCATCCGGGCGCGGGTCGCCCGCATCTACGGGATCGCCCTCGGGCTGCTCGTCGTCGGCGCTGCGGCCTCGCTCCTGAAGGGGTTCGACTTCGAGGAGGCCATCCTCCTCCTCTTCGTCGCCTGGCTCCTCTTCCTGGCCCGCGACTCCTTCAGCCGGCAGCCGCTCAGGCTGACGTGGAGGTCGTTCGCGGCGTCCTTCATAGCCGTCGTCGGCATTCCCATGGGGATCTTCCTGTGGCGCCTGTACCACGACGAGAAGATCCCCCACCCCTTCCCCCACCGCGGCGAGCCTCCGCGGCACTTCGCCTTCTACGGCGCCATCGTGATACTCATCTCCCTCGGCCTCCTCTTCTCGCGGGGGCGGACGATGGACTTCAGGCCGCCGGGGCCGGCGGACGTGGCGCGCTTCGAAGCCTTCCTGGCCGAACACGGCGGGAACGAATACTCCCACCTCTTCTTCCTGGGGGACAAGCACGTCTTCTACTCCTCGGACGGCAAGGTGGCGCTGCTGTACCGCCCGCACAGGAACAACCTGGTCATCCTGGGCGATCCGATAGGCGAGGAGTCGGCGTTCGAAGAGGCCATCGACGAGTTCGTGACGATGGCCGCCTCCTACCGGATGAACGTCGCCATCTACGAGATCTCGGCCAAATACCTGGCGACGTGCGCCGACCAGGGGTTCACCTTCGTCAAGATCGGCGAGGACGCGATGCTGCGCCTGGCCAACTACTCCAACGTGGGGAACAAGGGGAAGATCTTCCGGCGCATGCGCAACCGGATGGGCGAGAAGGGCACCCACTTCGAGATGGTTGCGCCGCCCTTCACGGAGAAGTTCCTCGCCGAGATCCGCGACGTGTCCGACGCGTGGATCGGCGACCGGGAGGAGATGGGCTTCTCCCTCGGGCGCTTCGACCCCGAATACCTCAGCCGGGCCCCCGTCGCGGTGGTGCGCAACGACGAGCGGGTCGAGGGCTTCGCCTCGATCATGCCCGCCAGCCCGAACGTGGCGTCGGTCGACCTCATGCGCATCCGCCCCGACGCGCCCGGCGGGACGATGGACGGGATCTTCGTCTCGCTCATCGAGTGGGCGAGGGAGAACGGCTACGAGTTCTACAACCTCGGGATGGCCCCCCTCTCCAACACCGGGAACAAGAAGTACTCCAACAGCAAGCAGAAGATCGTCCGCTACATCTACGACTTCGGCAACCGGGCCTACAACTTCAAGGGCCTGCGCTCCTACAAGGAGAAGTTCCGCCCCGAGTGGACCAGCCGGTATCTCGTCTACCGCAGCGGGCGCGTCCTCGTCTCGACCCTGCTGTCCGTCCTGGAGATCATCCACCGCCCCGCCAAGTCGGAGGCGATCGGCGTGCGCCAAGTCCTGTCCGACATACACGTCACGCAGGCGAACCTCCTCAGCTCCGGCCTGGGCGCCCGCAAGCCGCACATGAACTACAAGAGGCCCGACTTCGAAGGCCCCCGCACCTCCGGCCGCGCCGCACGCAAGGGCGGCAAGCGCGAACAGGGCGACGGCTGATCGACGCGGAAGCGGGCGGCGGCCAGTTGGCCGCCCCGCCGTCCAATTCTGACAATAAACTATCCAATTTTGACAACAAACTGCATCGTAAATCATTTCATTTGATGAGAATACACCAGCTATATTAAGTGCATTTAAATTTTATAATTATATATAATTTTCGGTCGCAAAGATTTTTACATTAGCGTATACACATATTCTTCTCCCACAGTTTCGCGAGTAAAGTAACTGTCAGAAGTGCGCAAGATTTGATAGTCTCGTAGTAAGCTTTCAATATTTCAAACACATATTTGACTGCCGACTAGCACAGGAGAATAGTCTTGAGCAAGTTATCGAAAAATTATGTACTCTGGCTCGGTGCATCGACCTCGGATATGCTTAGCCGCTCACTGTGCACAGTTGCTCTGCCCTTTGTTATCGTTGAAATCTCTGGCTCTATCGCCACTGCCGGTGTAGTCAACAGTGTAGGGACGTTCGCTTATCTCGCTGTTATGCTTTTCGGTGGCGTTCTAATAGATCGAATCGATCGCCGCATGGGAATGTATGCGCGTAGCATTTCTGGTGCCGTCTTGTGGTTAGCTTTCGGATTACTTCTGACCTTCAACCTTCTAAAGTTTTGGCAGATTCTTGTTATCATCGTCGCCGTAAAAGTTCTCGACGGTCTTTTCGGAATGGCTGACAATGCGGCGTTACGTTCGATCATACCCGACGACAAAGAATTTACTAAGGCCATTGCCATCAATCAAGGACGAAACGCCGTCATCGAGATCACGGGCGGGCCTATCGGCGGATTTCTCTATACGCTTACTCGCGCACTGCCGTATTACTTTTCTGCAGCTCTTTTATCAACCATGGTCATCTTAACAAGATTAATCAGCACCAATTTAAAAATCTCAAAAACAGCTGAGATGAAATTCAATGCATCTATTTCCCCCATTAGCGATTCTAACTGTTCAAAAAGACGCCTGATGGCCATGCGTCGTGTTTTCACAGATATCCATGAAGCTTTCACTTTCGTCTGGGGCGAACCCATTCTTCGAATTTGCTTTATCGTTACTATGGTCCTCAACACTAGTTTTGCATTCACAAACAACACGGCGTTATATCATCTCATTTTACAGGGCTATACTGCTTTCCAAATCTCCATTTTAGAATCAGCGAGTTCAGTATTCATGATCATCGCATCAATTTTCGCTGGAAAATTCCTTCAACGCTTTCGCTCCGGAAAACTTCTTTTAATGACATTTATTGGCATATTTATTATCGCTTTCCTCGCTACATTCAGCCATACCTACCAAACACTTCTTATATGGTTACCTTTCTATGGACTGGCGTTTCCTTTCACTATTTCTATAATGCAAGGGTATCTGTTTTCCACTACGCCAGTCCATCTCCAAGGACGTGTCAATTCCCTCGCTGGAGTCATCGAACTCGCAATTACCGCTTTCGTTCCCGCCATTGCGAGCAATCTAGTCGCCGCTCATTTTTCCACCTTTTCCTTTGCTTTAGGTTCCATTGCCGCCGCTATAGCAGTTATCGGTCTGCTTTCAAACCGAGGACTGCGAAATCTGGGCAGACCTTCTGAATGGCACACTACTGTAACGAATCCTCCTGAATTGAATTCCACAGATGGCACCACGCTTAGCGATAAAAGCTACGATACATCCGGCGAATTGACAGATAATCAAAATTAGATTATTAAATACAATCAATCTAAAACCATTACCATATTGATATACTAAAATTTAACGACAGTAAGTATTACCTAATTTCTAGGTAATACTTACTGTCGTTTTCATAAGAATGTAGAATCGATATGACTAGTATATAAAGAATAAAAGCCTACGATTATAGAATATGACAATTTCACATAGTGTTCGCTGCCGACTTGGACAACGAGTATTCAGTGGAGATGGCGGGAATCGAACCCGCGTCCGACGATGCTTGCCCAAGTATTCTCCGGGTGCAGTTCGCAGTGCGTTGTTTTCGGCCCCAGCGCTCACGCGAACGAGTCGCTGACGGACCTAGCGGCGTAAGAGTTCCGAGCGGGCCCGCTGCATACCCGTTCGGCAGTGGCTTTCAAAGGCGACGCCAGGTTCTAGGAGGAAAGCACCCCTAGGCTGACGGATTCCGCAGCTCGCTCAGGCGGCGAGGGCGAAATCGGTGCTCTTGTTCTTGGCACCTATTGGTTCGCAGAGAATCGTTAACGAGATGACTCTGCATCCTCGACCCGCTTCCCTTCGGCGCGCATTCGCCGTCGAAACCGATCATCCCCGTATTCACTTCGCGATCCATCCGGCACACGAGGTGCCCGATCAGGCTACCGCACGGAGGGGGGAAAGCCAAGAGCAGGCGGGAAGCGGTTCGCCGTCGGCCGAGCGATCGGGGCCTAGCCGCGGCAGGGCGCTGACCGCCCGGCAGGCATCGAGCCGGTGGGCGGTCAGCGGGAGCGGCGGCGCGCCGCCGCCATGGCGCGCTGGGC
>NZ_KE951429.1:0-5349 GCF_000466165.1 Actinobaculum sp. oral taxon 183 str. F0552 | reverse complement strand
CGGCGCGCCGCCGCCATGGCGCGCTGGGCTTCGCGGTCGGCCTCGCGGCGTCGGATCGTCTCGCGCTTGTCCCACTCCTGCTTGCCTTGCGCGAGGGCTATCTCGACTTTGGCCCGGCCGCGGATGAAGTACAGCTCGAGCGGCACCACCGTGTAGCCCTTGGCCTGCACCCTCTGGGAGAGCTTGCGGATCTCCTCCTTGTGCAGGAGCAGCTTGCGCTTGCGGGTGGGCGCGTGGTTGGTCCACGTCCCCATGGCGTAGACGGGGATGTTCATGCCGTGGATCCATGCCTCGCCGTAGCGGTCCAGCTCCACCCAGGCGTCGGCGAGCGAGGCCCTCCCCATGCGCAGAGCCTTGACCTCCGTGCCGGTCAGGGACAGTCCGGCCTCGTAGGCGGCGTCGATGGAGTAGTCGTACCGGGCCCTCCTGTTGCGGGCGATCACCTGCTTGGCGTCGGCCGCCGCCTTGGCCTTCTCGGCGGCGGTGGGCTTCCCGGTCCTGGCCTTGGCCATGGCGGCCTCCTTCGTCCTCGAGAGCGGAGCGTCCATCTTACAGCCTCGCCGCGGAGGCCCGGGGTTGGCCCGCTGCCTCCTCCGAGCGGTCTGGAACGGTCCCGGACGATTTGGAACTGTCTTGGAACTGTCCCGGGTAGCCGAAGGCCCCGCGCGGTCCAAAACGGCCCTGGGGTCCGGAATCGAACGATCCCAGGCCACCCGGGGCCCGAATGCCTGCAAGGGGAAGCGGCGCGGCGAGGGCCCTCGCCCCCGAGGCGGGCGCGGCCGCTCCGGGACGAGGGGCGTCAGAATCCGGGGAGCGACATGGGGTTGATGACCTGCCCGTCGCGCCAGACCTCCATGTGGACATGGCATCCGGTGACCTGGCCGGTCTGGCCGGTCCACCCGATCACCTGCCCCTGGGTGACCGACTGGCCGGGCCGGACGTTGAACGCGGACATGTGGTTCGTCACGGCGACCCAAGAGTGCCCGTTGACGTTGCCGAGGTTGATGAACACCTGGTTGCCGTGGGTCGAATTGCCCGCGGCCGGCCTGACGCTGGCCACGACCCCGTTCCCGGGCGCGACCTGGGCCTGCCCGCACGGCGAGCGCAGGTCGACGCCGTTGTGCATCCAGCGGCCGCCGAAGGGGTATTCGCGCATGCCGAAGGGCGAGGTGACGTAGAGGGGCCGGGGGATCACGGGGATGAGGAAGCCTCCGCCGGAGGCGCCGCCGCCTCCCCCGCCGGAGCCTCCCGAACCCGAACCGCCGCCCTGGCCGCCCGAGTTCGAGCCTCCGCCGGAGTTGCCGGACGCCGCGTTCTTTCTGGCGGCCTCCGCCCTGGCCGCCTGGGCCTTCCGCTGGTTCTCCGCGTCGATCTGGGCGATCTGGGCGGCGGTCTGGTCGCGGGCGGAGTTGACGTTCGCCAGGGAGGCCTGGAAGCTCTGCTTCTGCGCCGAGAGCTGCTGGCTCTGAGTCGAGTAGGAGGACTGGAGAGACGCCAGGTTGTTGGCCTTGGCCTGGGCCGCCGATTCCTTCTGGGTCTTGGCGGAGACGAGGTTGTCCGCCTCTTTCTTGAGCTGGCCGATCTTGGCTTCGACGGCGCTCTGGCGGGCCTGGCGGTTCTTGGCCGCGGCCGTGGCCTGTTCGGCCTTCAACAGCGCCGTCGACTGGGTGCGCTCAGCCGTCCTGGAGGCGGAGACCGCGTCGAGGAACTCCTTGGAGGACTTCGACCCGACGAGCATGTCCCAACGCGTCGGCACGGACTCGCCGCGGTAGCGGGCACGCGCCACAGCCCCCACGTCCTTGCGCGTGGACTCGACGTTCTCCTGGTTCGCCGAGACGGTCTGCTTGATCGTCTTCAGCTCCCCCTGGGCGGCCTGCAGCTGCGCGGAGACGGCCTCCTGCTGCCTGGTGGCCGCGGCCAGCTCGCTCTGAGCAGTGGCGAGCTCGGCCTGGGCGACGGGGATCTGGGCCTGGGTCTCCTTCAGCTTGAGGTAGACGGCCTGGAGATTCGTGTCGACGCCCTCCAGCGAGGACTTGTACGACTCGATCTGGGCCTCCTGCTGCTTTTTCTTGTTCACCAGATCGTCGCGGTCGTCCGCGTACGACGGGGAGAAGACCGCTCCCGCGGCCAGGCCCATCGCGCCCAATGCGGACAGCCAGCGCTTCGACTTTGCCATGACAGCCTCCATGTCAGAATCAAACCTTTGCGTAGCGGCGGAGCGTTATCCACGATGCGAGCGCCGCCACGATGAGAGCCCCGCCGACGAGCATGGGGGCGAGGACGACGACGTCGTGGGTGCCGACGGTCTTGAGCCAGACGACGGCCGACGTCAGCCAGTCCTTGATGAAGTACTTGACCGCCACCCACAGCCCGCCGACGGCGAGCACCGAGCCCAGCAGCGCCGAGACGACGCCTTCGAGGATGAACGGCAGTTCGATGAAGAAGTTCGAGGCCCCCACGTACCGCATGATCTCCGTTTCGTCCCTTCGCGACATGGCGGACAGCCGTATCGTCGTCGGGATGAGCAGCAGGGCGGTGAGCACCATGATCGCCGCGAGCACGACGGAGACCTTCATGAACTTGTTGAGGATGTTGAGCAGGGACTCCAGGTTCTCGCTCTGGTCGTTGACGACCTCCACGCCTTTGCGCCCGCTGAGGGTCTCGGTGACGACTTTGTAGTCGAGCGGGTCCTTCAGCTTGATCCGGAAGGAGACCTGCATGTCGGCCTCGGTGACGTTGTCCTCGTAGCCCGATCCCTTCATCTGCTTCTTGTAGTTGGCCAGGGCCTGGGCCTTGGACTCGAAGGTGTAGGTGTCGACGTATTTGGAGACCTCGCCCGACTTGAGCTCCCTGTCCATCGCGTCGATCTGCTTCTGCGTGGCCTCGCCGTCGGCGCAGCGTTCGGCGTTGCTCTCCCGGGGGCACATGTACACGGCGATCTCGAGCTTGGCCAGCCACTGGTCGCGGACCTGGCCGACCTGCTTGTGCAGGAGGGAGGCCGCGCCGATGAAGATGAGGGACACGAAGGTCACGAGGACGACCGACAGGGCCATGGCGCGGTTGGACCACAGCCCCTTGAGGGTCTGGGTGCTGACGAATCGGAGTCTCACTTCCGGCCTCCTTCGTAGACGCCGCGAGCCTGGTCGCGCACGACCCGTCCGTCGCTGAGCTCGATCACTCGCTTGCGCAGTTGGTTGACGATGCTGTGGTCGTGGGTGGCCATGACCACCGTCGTGCCCGTCTTGTTGATCTGGTCGAGGAGCTTCGTGATGGACAGGCCCGTCTCCGGGTCGAGGTTCCCGGTGGGCTCGTCGGCCAGCAGGATCTGGGGCCGGTTGACCATGGCGCGGGCGATGGCCACGCGCTGCCGCTCTCCGCCCGACAGCTCCGACATGTGCCGCCGTTCCATGCCGTCCAGGCCGACCATCTTGATGGCCTCGGGGACCTCGGTCTTGATGCGGTGCCTGGGCGCGCCGATCACCTGCAGGGCGAGCTTGACGTTGTCGTAGGCGTTCTTGCCCGACAGCAGCCGGAAATCCTGGAAGACCGTGCCGATCCGACGGCGCAGGAAGGGGACGCGGCGCTGGGACACGCCGGCCAGGTCCCTGCCCAGAACGTGCACGCGCCCCGACGTGGGGCGCTCCTCGGCGAGGATGAGCGCGAGCATGGTCGACTTGCCCGAACCCGACGGGCCGACGAGGAAGACGAACTCTCCGCGCTCGACGTCCAGGCTCACATCGTCGAGCGCCGGGCGGGCGCCCTTCTGATAGAGCTTTGTCACGTGGTCGAATGTGATCATGAAGAACCGCCGGGTGTCGTGTGCTGGGTCGAATCGACCTTACGCGCATGGACGCGGCGGTTCGCCGGGGCGCGCCGAAGCCCCGCGAATCTGTATGCGATCTGCATGTGAACTGTGCGTCGGCCCGCGGGAGGAAGGCCTGGCCAGTCCGGCGGGATCGCCCGAGCCCGCCCCGTCCGACGACCCAGCCGAGCCTGCCCGGAGGCCCGCGGGCTCAGCCATCCAGATCCTCGGAAACCGCGCCTGCGAGCTCCAACCGCCTCCAGCGCCGCGGGCTCATCCCCGCAGGGGGCTCACTCCTGGGATCCGGCCTTCTCGCCGGTGGCGCGCCAGCGGATGCCGGCGTCGATGAATCCGTCGATGTCGCCGTCGAAGACCGCGTCGGGATTGCCCGCCTCGTATCCCGTCCGCAGGTCTTTAACCATTTGGTAGGGCTGGAGCACGTAGGAGCGCATCTGGTCCCCCCACGAGGCCTTGATGTCGCCGGCGAGCTCCTTCTTCTCCCGGGCCTCCTCCTCCTGTTTGAGCAGCAGGAGGCGGGACTGGAGCACTCGCATGGCCGCCGCCCTGTTCTGGATCTGGGACTTCTCGTCCTGCATGGAGACGACGATCCCGGTGGGGACGTGGGTGATGCGGACTGCGGAGTCCGTGGTGTTGACCGACTGGCCTCCCGGCCCCGACGAGCGGAAGACGTCGACGCGGATGTCGGCCTCGGGGACCTCGATGTGGTCGGTCTGCTCGATGAGGGGGATGACCTCGACGGCGGCGAAGGAGGTTTGGCGCCTCCCCTGGTTGTCGAAGGGGCTGATGCGCACGAGGCGGTGCGTGCCGGCTTCGACGGAGAGCGTCCCGTAGGCGTAGGGCGCGCTGATCTCGAAGGTCGTCGACTTGATCCCGGCCTCTTCGGCGTAGGAGGTGTCGAGCACCTTCGCGCTGTAGCCGCGGCGTTCGGCCCAGCGCAGGTACATGCGCTGGAGGGTGTGCGCGAAGTCGGCGGCGTCGACGCCGCCGGCTCCCGAGCGTATCGTCACGACGGCGTCGCGCTCGTCGTACTTGCCGGACAGAAGCGTGCGGATCTCGAGCTCGGAGAGGGCGGCCGCCACGTTCGCCAGTTCGCCGTCGATGTCCGCGTAGAGTTCCCGGGCGGTCTCGGGGTCCGAGGCGGCCTCTTCGTCGGCCATGTCCTTGAGGGCCCCGAGGTCGTCGATGGCCGTCTCCATCCTCTCCAGCCTGTCGAGCTCGGATTGGGCGTGCGAGAGCTTCGACGTCACGGCCTGGGCCTTCTCCTGGTCGTCCCACAGGTCCGGCGCGGCGGACTGCTCGGTGAGGTCGGAGATGCGCGCGCGAAGCGCCTCCGGGTCGGTCACGGAGGAGATTTTCTGGAAGGTCTTGCGCAGAGACTGGATCTCCGCCTGATAGTCAGTGGCCACGGGCCAAGGCTACCGCATGGCTCCGGCCTCGCCCCGGGGGCTGCGCGAACGGCGCGGGCGGCACGCCTCTCAGCGCCGCGGGCTCACCCGGCGCCGGAGCGTCGGCTGCGGCGGGTCCGG
>NZ_KE951428.1 GCF_000466165.1 Actinobaculum sp. oral taxon 183 str. F0552 | reverse complement strand
CGGCCGCGCCGGCGCCGTCGACCGCCAGCACGGCGCCGTCATCGACGAGCTCGGCCGCCAGATCGCCACGGGCCGCCGCCCGGCGGACAGCATCATGACCGTGGCCGGGCTCGAAGCCGATTTCGGCGTGTCGCGCACAGTCGTGCGGGAGGTCGTCAAGGTTCTGGAGAGCCTGGGCATGCTCCGGCTCAAGCGCCGCGTCGGCATCACCGTCCAGCCGCGCTCCGCCTGGCACATGCTCGACCCGCGGGTCATACGCTGGCGCATGTCGGATCCTCGGGAGCGCCGCGCGCACTTCCTCGCGATGAACGAACTGCGCCGCGGCCTGGAGCCCGAGGCCGCCCGGCTCGCGGCGCGGCGCGGCAGCCCCTCCCAGGCCGCTCGGCTCGCCGACCTGGCCGGACGCATGCGGTCCCTCGGCGGCGCGGGGCGCGGAGCCACGCGCGAGTTCCTCCAGGCCGACACCGACTTCCACGAGCTCGTCATCGCCATGTGCGGCAACGAGATCATCCTCCAGCTGGGCTCGCTCATCGGCTCCCTCCTCGTCGAACGGACCCACTGGGCGATGCAGCCCGACTACCCCGACGAGCGGGCCATGGACGCCCACATCCGCATGGCCTGCGCCATCCGGAACCATGACGAGGAGGCCGCCTGGCGGGCCTCCTCCTACATCGTCAACCAGGCCGACGAGGAAATCCGCCTCGGGCGCCCGTGAACGAGACAGACAAGAAAGACAAGGAGACGTCAACGATGAATCTCAACCGCGAGAACTTCCCCCGGGAGCTCCAGATCGGCGCGAGCGCGCCTGAGGCGACCGGGATCGTCCACATCGGCACCGCGCAGTTCCACCGCGCCCACGCCGCGGTCGCCACCGCCCAGGCGCTGGCAGCCGAACCCGGCGACTGGGGGATCGTGGGCGTGGCGAGCCACAATCCTCGGATCGTCGAGGCCCTGCGAGCGCAGGACGGGCTGTATTCGATCCTCCAGCTCACGCCGGAGGGCGAGTCGGCGGGCATCGTCGACGTCCACCGCCGCTTCGCCGTGGCCGCGCAGGACCCGGACGGAGTCGTCGGCCTCATCGCCGAACCGAGGCATAGGATCCTCACGCTGACCGTCTCGGAGGGCGGCTACCACAGGGACGCGCGCACCGGAGGGCTCGACCGGGCCGACCCCGGGATCGCCGCCGACCTGGCCGGCGAGGGGCCGGGGCCCGTCACGTCGATCGGCCTCGTCGCCCGGGGGCTCATGCGCCGCTTCGCCGACGGCGGGGCGCCCCTGACCGTCCTGTCGTGCGACAACATGCTCAGCGCGGGCGACAGGACGCGCAGCCTCGTGGCCGAATTCCTCCGCGAGGCCGGCGCCGCCGAGGACCTCTTCGCGTGGATGGACGAAAGCGTGACCTTCCCCAACGGCATGGTCGACAGGATCGTGCCCGCCCCCACGGACGCCACGCGCGAGGCCGTCGCCCGCCTCATCGGATGCGAGGACGCCGTCCCGGTGCTCGCCGAGGGCTTCACGATGTGGGTCCTGGAAGACAGGTTCGCGGCGGGGCGCCCCGCCTGGGAGCACGCCGAAGGCGTCGTCTTCTCCGACGAGGTCGGCAAATACGAACTCGTCAAACTCCGCCTTCTCAACGGCTCGCATTCCCTCATCGCCTATCTCGGCGCGCTCGACGGGCGCGAGACCATCCCCGACTCGCGCATGCAGCCCTTCGTCGAGGAGTGCGTGCGCAACGCCATCCGCGACGAATACCTGCCCTCCATCGATCTGCCGGACGGCTTCGATCCCGACGCCTACATCGCCCGGCTCTTCGACAGGTGGACGAACGTCGCCCTGGGGGACAGGACCTCCCGTGTCGGCTCGGACGGTTCGTCCAAGCTCCTCGACCGCATACCCGAACCGGCGATCCGCCTGCTTAAGCGGGGAGTCATGCCGCAGCAGATGGCGCTGACCGCGGCGGCCTGGATCGCCTGCGCGTGCCCGCCCGCCGGATTCGACCCGGGTCCGGTCGCCTCGGCGATGGCCGAGCCCAAGCGCGCCGCGCTCGCGGCCGCCGTGGCCGGGGCCGGCGGCGTCCGCGAGCATGTCGAGGCCATCGTGCACGGCGGTTTCCTGCCCGACGCCCTCGCCGCCCACGATGCCTTCGGCCGACGCGTCGCCGAGCTGGTGGAGGCGATTGTGGCCGACGGCGTGCGGGCCGCCGCCGCCGACGCCTGCCGGGGGAGACTGGCGCGGATCCCCTGAGCCCGCGGGCCCAGGCCGCCTCACTTTCCCCAGTCTTCGCGGACCATCTGTTCGACGAACGCCTCCAGCTCGGCGATGTCTCCGCGCACCCGGGCGATCCGATCCTCGTCCCACACGATGTCGGGATCCGGTTGGAGGTAGGAGAGCACGAGCCCGACGAGGTGGTGGGCGGGGGCGGTCCACTCCTCCACCTCGGTGGAGCCCCATGCGGCGGTGGGGAAGGTGCGCGTGGCGAAGCCCGGGTCGTTGTAGGCGGTGACTGTGAGCCCGTACATCATGGCGCCCGCGGCGTCGGACATCAGATCGAAGCCCGTGTCCGGGTCCAGTCCGGGGGCCAGCCGGTAGCCCATCCGGTCGGGGAGCAGCCGGTAGATGCGGGAGCGGTAGCCGGCCATGCGGGCCGCGGCGCTCTTCAGGGCGGCCTGGGCTGCGGCGCGCACCTCGGCGTCCTGCATGTTGCGGCAAGTGGCCGTCAGGCCGTAGTACGTCTGCGTGTCGGTGGAGCCCAGCGTTCGCTCGAAGTCGGCTTGGACCGCTATGTGGAGCAGGGCGACGACGGCGTTCCGTCTCTGCTGGGCGTCCGCCCAGTCGAGCGCGGTCGATTCGAGGTATCCCTTCAACGCACGAACGTCGTCGACCCCTTCGGGGGTCAGGCGCACGCGCTGCACCGCTGCGGCGATGACGTCGGAGAGGAAGGCCTGCCGGGAGGGCCATCGGCGATAGGCGGTGGCCCGGCTCACCCCCGCCGCCTTGATGACCTCCTCGAAGCCGATGTGGTCCACGGTCACGGCGAGCCCGCGTTCGCGGATCTTGTCGAGCGCGCACTCCAGTAGTCGCGTCGCAACGGCGTCCCGGGGGCGTTCGCTCTCGCCCGCCGGCGACGCGGATGCCGGCGGTTCGTCCGGCTCGGACGGCGCCGGGCCTGCTTTCGATTTCGGCATGCTTTCATTTTCGCAGATTTCGCCGTGTCCCCTTCCGTCCTGTCCGCGTCCCCGCGCGGCCTCGCTCCGCTCAGATCAGCGTCGCGGCCCATTCGGCTGCGCGTTCCATCTCGCCGGGCTTGAGCGCCTGCGCGCCGGAGGCGATGAGGAAGCTCTCTCCGCATTCGGCCGGCACGCCCCGCCTGCCCAGCTTCCGCACAGCGGACTTGGCCGCCGAGCCCGCCATCACGGAATGGCGCTTGATGACCGTGTCGAAGGCGAGGACGCGGCTCGTGGCCAGAGCCTCGGGGTCGAGCCCGGCGATCCACTCCAGGACGCCGGCGTCGGGGACGGCGGCCCCCTTCTTACGGGCGGTCCTCCGGGTGGAAGGCGTGGGAAGCCCTCTGTTGTGGGTGGGCGCTCCGACGAGCACGAGCCCGTAGCCCCGCGGATCGGAGGGCGCGCGGTCGGCGGGGGCGACGTTCGCCTCCGCCCCTTTCTCGGTGAGCGCGGAGGCGATGGCCTCGGCTATCGACGCCGTGTTCCCGAAGGCCGATTCGACGACGATGAGTGCTCTCATGGTGTTCTCCTTGTCTGTCAGGCGGGCGCGTCGGTTGTGGCCGTCGCGCCCTCGGATAGTGAAGGCGCTCTTCGCTCGGCGGGGGCGCTTCTCCGTTCGCGCTGTCATCCCCAGGCCGCGTGGAGCCCCTCGGCCATGACGTAGACGAGGGACCCCAGTGTGGCGAGGGCCGTCAGGACGAGGCTGCCGCGCATGGTGCGGCTCAGGCGCAGGGCGGCGGGAGCGACGGCCGCGGGCTCTGGCCGCCCGTCCGCCTCACCGGTCCCGTCGGCATGCGGGGTTCGGGCCTTGCGAGCCCCGATGCGCCGGGTCAGACCGCCCAACCCGGGGATGCGGGCGTCGAGGGGACGCCGTCTCCGGGCGCGACGCATCTTGGCCCTCCGCGTCCGCCACACGATGACGCTCTCCACCGCCACGAGGGCGGCGAGCGCCGTCGCGAGAACGGCGGAATGCTCGCCGTGCGCGTGGGCTGTGGCCGCTCGATCGGCCTCTCCCTCGGCGACCAGCTGGCGGTACAGGGCCGATCCCGCCGACGACGCCCATAGCATGAGGACGAACCCGAACAGCCCGCTGACGAACATGGGCATCCGCAGTGGAACGCGAAGACCGGGTTTCGCCGCGTAGGCCAGGGCCAGGCATACGGCGATCGGAAGGACCCCCGCCACTACATGGGCTATGGCGACGTGTTCCGGCACAGCGACCTCCTTGTGATACACGGTGTCTCGTATCGACGATGATACATCGTGTATCGTTCTCGCGCAAAGCTCTAGCACCGGCGGGGCGGATCGCCGGCGGTCGGGGGCATGACCGCACCGCCGGGATGTCACCCCGAGCCCGCGTGCTTTCTCGCATGGCGTATTAGCGGGCCCATAGCCGGAAGGGGGAAGGACAGAAGATCGCCGAAAGCGTAGGGTCGTGCCAGGACGGCGCCCGGCTGACGTCCGGGCCCAAGCCGCCTGACAAGCCAACCATCGATCCGGCACACCATTCGGACAGACGCGGGGGCTGCCATGCCATGGGCGGACGTCGGTTCACCGGTCAACGGGCTTGTCGCGAACTGGAAACGGAAACCGAACCCGGGAGACAGAACGAAATGCATGGAGCAGTCATCTACGGCAAGGGAGACGTCCGCTTCGAGACGCGGAAAGATCCCGAAATCCTCGAGCCGACCGACGCGGTCGTCCGCACGATCGCCACGTGCGTGTGCGGATCCGACCTGTGGCGCTACCGAGGCATCAACGAAGTCCCCGAGCCGACGCCGATCGGCCACGAGTACGTGGGCGTCGTCGAAGGCATCGGGGAGGATGTGCGCAACGTCAAGCCGGGCGACTTCGTCGTCGGCGGATTCACGACGAGCGACAACACCTGCCCCGTATGCAAGAAGGGAGCGACGGCCAACTGCCAGAACGGCGGGTTCTACGACGGCTGCCAGGCGGAGAAGATCCGTGTGGCCCACGCCGACGGGACGCTCGTCTCTATCCCGGGAGGGGTCGACCGCGACCTCGTCCCGAGCCTGCTGACGCTCTCGGACGTCGCCTGTACCGGCTGGCACGGCGCGGTCTCGGCGTTGGCTGGGCCGGGCAGGAGCGTCGCCGTCGTCGGCGACGGCGCGGTGGGGCTGTGCGCGATCCTGGCGGCCAAGCAGCTCGGCGCCGATCCCGTCATCGCCATGAGCCGCCACCCCAACCGGCAGGCCATCGCCCGGGAGTTCGGCGCTGACGCCGTCGTCGCTGAGCGCGGCGAGGAGGGCGCGCAGAAGGTGCGCGAGCTGACGGAGGGGATCGGCGCGGACGGCGTCGTCGAGGCCGTCGGCACCGAGGGCGCCCGCCAGCAGGCCGCCGTATGCGTGCGTCCCGGCGGGATGATCGGCGTGGTCGGCGTTCCCCACGGCGCTCCCGACATCTCCGACTTCCGGAACAACGTCGGCGTATGGGGCGGCATCGCGCCCGTGCGCGCCTACCTCGAGCGCCTCGTCGAACTGGTCCTGGAGCGCAAGATCAACCCGGGACGCGTCTTCGACCTCGAACTGCCGCTGTCCGAGGTCGTCGAAGCCTACGCGGCCATGGACGAGCGCCGTGCCATCAAGGCGCTGCTGTGGCCGTGACGTCGCCACGCGCTTGACGCCCGCTCCCCGCGGAAGCCCGGCCAGTCCCGGACATGCCGCCGCGGGCCTGCTCCCGCGCGGAAGCCGGCCTCGGATTCGAGGAAGCGAGAGAAAGGAAACCCTGATGCCTGCTCCCGCGCGGAAGCCGGCCTCGGATTCGAGGAAGCCCGCGTCGGGGCGGGAGCGTGGTCTACAGCGCCTACACTGTGGGAATGGAGTTCACATCGATTCCCACGGACAAATGGGAGTGGCATCCTTCCCCGCTGCCGTCTCAGATCACGCTCGTCACGAGTCGCGGCGCCGACGGCGCCCTGGATCTCGCGCCCAAGAGCTGCCTGGCGGTGATGGCCTTCGATCCGCTGACCGTGGGCTTCGCGTGCAACCGCGGGCACACGACCTATCAGAACATCGTCCGGACGGGCGAGTTCGTGGTCAACGTCCTGCCCGAGGGGCTCGCTCCGCTCGCATGGGCGATCATCGCGTTCCAGGGCCAGGAGAGGATCGACGCCTCGGGGCTGACGTTCCTGGAGTCGAAGCGGGTCGCCGTTCCCCGCATAGCGGAGTGCACGGCCCACCTCGAATGCGAATTCGACGACGCGGTGGCCTTCGAGAGCGGCGAGGCCTTCGTCTACGGCCGCGTCTTGGCCGCCGACATCCTCTCCGAGGCCGTCGGAGCCGGGGAGCGCGGCTACCGTCTGCTCGATCCGTGCTTCTACCTCGACGGCGGATGGGCCGGGATGGGCGCGGCCAAGCGTCCGGAGGCTTAGCCGCGTTCAGGCGAATCGACCGAGCAGCCGCGAGCGGGTCTGGACGGCGTGTTCGTCGATCCACCGGGCGACGTCCTCGGGCGTGTCGCTGCGCGCGTCGGGCCAGGAGTCGAAGAACCTAAGGGATCCCACACGCTCGCCGTGGAGGAGCACGGCGTAGACGGCCTCGTCGTTCACGGCAGCGGCTCTTTTGGGTCGCCGCCGTCGAAGACGAAGTCCGCCACCGGAGGTGAGTCCTCGTGACCGTAGGCGGTGCGAGCCGCCAGAAAATCGTTGAGATAACGGCGCAAGAGGGCGGACCTCGCCCGGAGGAAGTCTTCGTGGCGGTTCTCCTGGAGGGCGCCTAGCGTTCGCTTGTCGAGCAAAAGCGAGGCGAGATCGGTTTTCGCATTCGCGCGCGCAATGAACTCCTGGCGGTCGACGAAGGAAATGAGCCGGTTCGCCGCGGATCCCGCCCCTTCTGTCCTGTCTGGAACGAGCTTGATCGTCACGGCCTGCGGCGTGGAGTCGCTCTCGAGTTGGTCAGCCAGCTCGTCTGACGTCATGGGTAGATTCGTTCGAATGTCCACAGGGTGCTTGTTCCACATAGCATTGAGAATGACTTTTGAATCACTCCGGTTAGTGCGGAATGTTTCGAGGTCTAGGAGAGTTGCGAAGTCCTTTTCTGATTTGACCGTCAGGCGAGCGGCCTTGATCAGCCGTTGAACGGATGCGGACTCCTTGCCCGCGACGACGAGCTTCGCCATACCGCGCAGGTCTCTTTCCGAACCCGTGATGCCGAGCATTTCGGCCCCCACGCTCGTTCGCCAGAACCACCTGTTCATCAGCTCGAGGTTGCGGTCCTGCGGTTTCGGGAACAGTGCGAAGAACCTGGTGAGGACCAAAAGCTGGAAGCGGAAGGGCAGGAAGGTCATGTGCGGCACGCCCGCCGTCTGCTGGAGGAACCGAATCGCGGACACCAGCGCGCGCTCGGTCTGTTTGTAAGCTTCTTCCTTGTCTTCTTCTGGAAAGGCGCTGACGTTTCGGCGTGATGGGGAGAACTCGTTGTGGAGGTCGCGGGTGAGGTCCGGGTGTCTGCGAACGAGCAGCGCCTGCACCACCACCTTGTCGTCTAACCTGCCGAAACGAGTCTTCTCTGCCACATGCTTGGCGATCCCCGAGGTCGTCAGCCCGCGATCCGGCCCCCCATGGATGGCGTCGAAGATCTCCGCGGCGTTGAGCCGTTTGCCACGGGAATTTATCCTGTCGAAGATTTCGCGCAGAGTCTCTTCATTCGCCTGCTCCATGATCGTGGCGGGGACTTTCAGCCCGTTCAGCCTGCGGGCGACGTCCTGGATGAGCTCGGCAGAGTTCGAGGCGTCTGGGTTCCTTCTCAGCCACTCCAGGGCCCGTGCGAAGTCGAAGACATCGGGAAGTGGAATCACCGACGAGCCTTCGTTTCGATTGATCGTAACGATCTTCCTTGCCCTCAGGGAGTAGCCGAGGGCGAACCGGGGGTCGGCCATTCCCTGTGGATCGACGACGTTGACGAGACTCGTGATGCGCTGCTGGCCGTCGACGACCCACAGGGCGTCTGGGCGCTCCTCGGCCCGGACTTCGAGCGCGCCGATCCTCAAGTCTTCCTCGCCGGCCTCGCGCTCCCAGAGGAGGAGACTCCCGAAGGGATATCCGCGAAGGATGGAATCGAAGAGATTGAGGATGTCCTGCGCATCCCAGCGGAACGAACGCTGGAACTGAGGCAATCGCAATCGGCCTGTTTTCACAAGGGCAGAGAGGTCGGCGATCGTGTAGTCGTGGTTTGTCGAAGATGCCGGAGATTCGTCCATGCGTTCATCTTCCACCAACGGGCTCCACCGGTCCATCGCGTCGTCCGGATGGAGGACACGGGCGCGGCTTTCCGGCCGACACTCCTCTTCCGCGCCCGTTCCTAGGCTTTTCGTCGGCGGAAGCGTTCCGCCGGGCGCCTCGGCGTCCGAACCGCAACAGCGGGAAAGGAATCTCATGGACAGCGGAAAGGCAAAAGGCAAACGCATGGCGAAGGACGGGACAGCGCGGAGATCCTCCGCGATGCTCGGCGGCCTGATCGTGGCCGTGTCGATGACGACGATCGACCAGACGATCGTCTCCGTCTCCTCCCAGACCGTCCAATCGGGGCTGGGCTTGAATGCGTCGGCGATCGAATGGGTCGTCAACGCCTACCTCCTGGCTGCCGCGGCCGTCTTCCCCCTCGGCGGGAAGCTGGCTGACTCCTGGGGGTATCGTCGCGTCATGCTGGCCGGAATCGCCGTGTTCGCGGCCGGGAGCCTCCTGTGCGGGGCGACGCCCGCGGGGCCGGCGGCGAGTGTGTGGATGATCTCCTCGCGCGTCGTCCAGGGCGCGGGGTCGGCGCTGATGTTCCCGGCCGCCGTCGGCATTTTGGTCAGCGGCTCCGCCAGGGAGGGCAGGGCCAAGGCGATGGCGCTGTTCTTCGCGATCACGGGCGCGATGACCTCCATCGGGCCCGTCGCCGGCGCTTGGCTCATCGCGTATTCGTGGCGGTGGGTGTTCTTCATCAACCTCCCCTTGGCACTCGTCTCCTTCCTCATGGTCCTGCTGTTGGCGGACCGCGACGGCGCCCGCGGAGACCGGATCGACTGGAGGGGAGCGGCGGTGTCGGCGGCCGCCATGGTGCTGTTCATCCTCCCTCTGAAGAGGGGAGGGCAGGACGGGTGGACGGATCCCCGCATCCTCGCGAGCTTCGCCGCCTCCCTGCTGCTGTTCGCTTGGTTCTTCGCCATGGAGCGGCGCACCTCCCGCCCGCTCGTCGATACGCGCATGCTCGCGCACCGTCCGTTCGCGCTGTCCGCGTTGGCCACGCTCGTCGCCTCGGCGGTCTTCATACCGATCATGTACTTCCTGAGCGTCTACGGTCAGCTTTCCCTCGGCCTGGCCGTCGGCAGGTCGAGCCTGCTCATACTCGGCTTCTTCGCCGGGTTCATGATCGCCGCCCAGGTGGGGGCGCGTCTCTTCGACCGTCGCGGGATCGCCGCCGTGCTGGCCGTCGGAGGGGCGATGGGAGCCGTGGGCTTCTACCTCCTGTCACGTCGGGCGGGCGGCCTCGCCTCTGGAGTCCCCGCCATGGCGGACCTCATGCCGTTCCTCGCGCTGGCGGGCGCCGGCATCGGGTTCATGTTCAGCCCCGCAGCCACGGACATGGTCAACCGCGTGGCGGAGGCGGCTTACGGCGAGGCCACGTCGATCTCCCAGACGATGAAGAATCTCGGCGGAGCCCTGGGCATGGCCGCCCTCTCCTCGCTCAGCCTCGCGCGGTTCGCGCACGGCATCTCCGAAGGTCTGACGGACTACGGCGTTTCGCCCAGCCGGGCACGGCATCTGGCGGCCCACATCACATCGGGGCAGGCCTCCTCCGGCGAGGGTCTCAACGGCCTCGCGCCAGCCGTTCGGCGCACCGTCATGGACACCGTCCGGGAAGCGTACGCTGGAAGCATGCACGGCGTATTCCTGGCGATGGGGGCCGCCTGTCTGTCCCTCGTCCTCATCGCGGCACTGTACCCTCGAGTGCGCGGAGGACGCCCGGCTCGGGCCCGAGCGCACCATGAGCCTGCGTCCCCGGGCTCGGAGGGGTGACGCGTGGAGCGTCCGCTGACGGCTCACGGCGCGGAGCGCATCCCCGCGGGGAAGGCGGCCGACGGCGAGGGGACGGCTGAAGGGGCGGCGCGCCTCCAGGCGCGCACGGGCGACGATTCGAGGCAGCGAGGCAGCGGCGCACCGCGCCGAGGCGCCGGCGACCCGGAGGCGGAGAATCCGGGAAGCGGACGGTCGGTCGGCGGGCCCGGCGGGCAGACGGCCTTCACCCGCCGGTGGTGGATCCTCTACCTGTTCGCCGCCACCTTCGCCCTCGTCCTCCACCTCGTCCTTGGCCGGGGCGCGGGGCGGCTGCCAGCAGCCCTCGCCGGCATTCTCGCCGCCGCGCCCACGCTGCTCTTCGCGTGGCTGTTCCGCCGAGGACGGAACGACGAAGCGGCGGGCCCGATCGGCAGGCGGTGCTTCGCCGTCGTCGCCGTCGCCTGCTCCATGGGGGCGGCGGCGCTCAATCCGGACGCGGGCATCGCCCAGGCCTATCTCATACCGGAGCTGTTCATCGTGCTGCCCTACAAGCCGGCCATGTACACGGTGGGGGCGGTGAACCTCGGCCTCCTCGCCGTGCACGCGGCCGCCGACCCCACCCCGCAGGCCGTGCTGCGGCGGGCGCTCGCGGCGGCGGTCATCGTCGTGCTGACGGGCTTGTTCGGGAAGCCCATCGACCTGCTGGCGGTGGCCGATGAGCGCAACCAGCGGCTCATCGAACGGCTCGAAGCCCAGAACAGGCGCATCGCGCGGCTCTCCCAGGCGGAGGGATCCGCGCGAGAACGCGAGCGCATCGCACGCGAGATGCACGACACGATAGCCCAGGGACTGGCTTCGATCCTCGCCCTCGCACGCGCGGCGGCCGACGAGGAGAGGGCCGGCGATCCGCGGGCGTCCCGGCATCTGGCGATGATCGTCTCCCTGGCCCAGGAGGGCCTCGACGACACGAGGCGCATGATAGCCGACGCCAGCCCGCGTGCGCTGGACGGGCAGGGGCTGGCCGAGGCGATAGACCGCGTGGCCGACGGCCTCCAGAACTCGGGCATCGCGGTGACCCGCTCGCTGGACGAGGCGCTGCCGGCGCTCCCGCAGTCCGTGCGGGTCGCGACGCTTCGCATAGCCCAGGAGGCCGTCACGAACGTCGCCCGGCACTCGCAGGCCAGTCGCGTCGAAGTGTCCCTCGGACATTCGGAAGGCGTTCTGCGTCTCGAGATCCGCGACGACGGCGTCGGCTTCGACCCGGACGATCCCCAGGCCCGGCGCGACGGAGCCGGGGGTTTCGGCATCGGCGACATGGCCGGAAGGGCCGTCGACGTCGGGGGACGCCTGCTCATCGAGAGCGCTCCCGGAGCCGGCGCACGCGTCTGCGCCCGCATCCCGCTGCCGCACTCCGGCTCAGCCGAGGGGCAGCCCGCCGAAAGGCCTCGCCGCATCGAAGAAGGCCGCACTACCGAGGAGGACCGCGATGATCTCCATCGTCATGGCCGATGACCACCCCATGATCCGCGAGGGGATCAGGAGCATGATCGAAAGGTACGCGAATCTCAAGGTCCTCGGTGAGGCGTCGGGAGGGGCCCAGGCCCTCGAGCTCGTCGAACGCCTCCAACCCGACGTCTTGCTTCTGGACTTGCGCATGCCGGACATGGACGGCCCGGAAGTCACGCGCGAGGCGCGCAGGATCTGCCCGCGCACGCGGGTGCTCATCCTGACGACCTACGACACGGACCGGGACATCCTCGCCGCGATCGAAGCGGGCGCGGGCGGATACGTCCTCAAGGACATCGAGCCGGCCAGGCTCGCCGAAGCCATTCGGGCGACGGCAGGAGGCAGGACCGTGCTCGACCAGAGGGCCGCCGAGGCCGTGGCCAACAGGATGCGGGGAGAAAGCCGGGAGGAGGGCCTGTCGGGGCAGGAGGAACGGGTGCTCTCGCTGGCCGCCGGAGGCAAGACCAATCGGCAGATCGCCAGGATCCTCAACCTCGGCGAGACCACTGTGAAAACCTATTTCTCCCGCATCTTCGCCAAACTCGGCGTCGCAGACCGGACGTCGGCCGTCGTGGAGGCCATGAGGAGGGGGATCATCCCCGGTCGGGGCGGCCAGGCTTGATCGGAGTGCCGGACCGGGGGCGCCGATGAGATCGCCCCGGTCCGGCACTCCCGCATGGAACGGGCTGAAGCCGATGCGATTCCACGGCGTGGACCTTCGGCTACGGCGCCTTCACCCCCGGTATTTCCAGACGCGTACGTAGTCGACGACGTAGTCGGTGCGGTCGGCGGTGTCCGTGGGGTTGGGGGTTCCCCAGTACTTCGAGCCGACCTGCACGTTCAGGCGGATGCTGTACGGGTCTCCCGAGCCGAAGGCCTTCTTCCAACGGGGGTCGTCCGTCTTCTTCACCGTGTGGTACGCCTGGCCGTCGACGAGGAAGGTGATCTTCTCCGGCGTCCACTCCAGCGTCCAGGTGTGGAATTCGCCGTCGTTGAGGTCGATGCGTTTGGGCGTGAACTTCGAGGTCATCGTCCAGTTCTCGCCGTCCTGCGTGTAGTGCAGCGTCCCCTGGGAGCGGCCCGCCGGGTCGAAGCCGTTGACCGCGTCCGGGGTGCCGTAAGCCTCGAGGATGTCTATCTCGCCGCCGTTGCTCGGGTTGTCGGCCCGCAGCCAGAAGGCGGGCCAGATGCCGCGCGATTTGTTTTTAATCGTGGGTAGTTTCGCGCGCATTTCGAAACGTCCGTATGCTTGGGAGAATTTTCCTACGGTGTCGATGAATCCCGCGGAATACCAGCGTTTTTTCTCGTTTTTCTCATCGTTGACCGCTTGGTCTAGGCGTTTTGTGTTGAGAATGATTTTTCCGTTTTTCACGGTGACATTCTCTTTTTTTACGGTTGACCAATCGTGATTGGCGTATTCATTATCGTGTATGTTCCATTGAGCCAGTGAGGGATCGTTGAAGTCTTCGTTGAAGACGGGAGTGCCCCAGCCTTTGACGTAGTAGGGCGATTTCGCCGGTCGCTGTGGCTGCACGGTTCCGGTGGCCGACCCCTTGGACGCACCCCCGCTCGACGAGGAGACGCACGCCGTCGCGGAGGAGGCGACGGCGAACGCCGAGACCATCCCGGCCGTCGCCACCGAGGCCATTGCAGTTCGAAGGAAATGATGGATACGAATGGTAGACACATTGCTCCTTTGAGAGACATGCACGGTATTCAGCGCGCTGCTTGGTGTGCTCGAAGCCGATGTAGTTGTGCCACCGTGCTTTCCTCACCGGAAATCCGCGTCCGGCGAGGCGGGTGAGTATGCGAGTGAGATGGCCGTCGATCGGCTCTATGCCAACATATAGGGGCGCCTCCGAGACGCATTTTCCAGCACACCCCACCTCCTCGCACAAACAGTATATATTTACAGCGTGAAAGCGAAAAGGGCAGCCATGAAATATGGGCGTGTCTGGGCGTGTCGTCTCCGCGCCGATGCGGCGACGGCTGACCGAAGCCCTGCCTGGTGTGTCGTCTCCGCCCCGATGCGACGACGTCTCCGCGGCGTCCCGGCGTCCCAGCCGATTCGGGCCGTCTACTCTTCTCCACGGACTTCGGCGAGGGCTTCGTCGAAAATCTTCGGCTCGATGTTGTAAAGGCCGGCTTCATCGGCTTCGCGGATCATCGAATCGAGCGCGTCCGCGGCTATTTCGTGCTGTTTCCGCGAGTATTCCTCGAGATCCCGCAGGAGTACGTAACGATGCCGGTTCGGCCTGTCATAGCCGATCTTCCCCTCCTCGAGGAGCTTGACGAGCGTGGGCCGTGAGACGCCTAGGTACGAAGCCGCCTCGCCGGTGGTCAGGCGAGTCGTCATCGGTGTGAGGACGATTGCCCTGCCGGCCTGCATCGCCTCGACGACTTCCCGGAGGATGTCGTGGATCTCCGGAGGAATCGGCGTCGTGTGGCCTTCTGCGTCGACGAGTTTCGCCTGCGGGGACAGAGTTCTGTCAACGGCGTCGAGCGTCTGGCCATCCTGTGTGGGCATGATCGTCAGCGACGCCTGGGCGCCCCGCTGACGCGCTCTTTTGACTGTCTGCGATTCTACGGCCATGCCCTTATGATATCTCTGAAACGAAAGAAGCGAAAGCCGGTTCGTATGAGATCCGCGTGTGGGATCCGTCGGATGCGGTGGACCGTCCAGCCGCCCGTCCGATCCGCGGTCAGCGGAGTCTCCTAAAAGTCCCTTCGGGGCGGCCGACCGCGCGGCCGGCCGCCCCGATCGGCGTGCCGTCAGTCCTCTCGGACTTCGCTGCGGTCGCCGCTCCACAGGGTGTGGAACGTCCCCTCGCGATCGACGCGTCTGTAGGTGTGGGCGCCGAAGTAGTCGCGCTGGCCCTGGATGAGGTTGGCCGGCAGGCGTTCGGCCCGCACGCCGTCGTAGTAGGCGAGCGAGGAGGCGAAGGCCGGGATCGGCACGCCCGTCAGCGCGGCGTAGCTGACGACGCGTCGCCACGAGGCCACCGCCTTGCCGATCTCGCCCGTGAAGTACGGGTCGGCCAGCAGCAGCGCGAGCTCGGGGTCGCGCTCGTAGGCCTCGGTGATCCGGTTGAGGAAGACGGCGCGGATGATGCAGCCGCCCCGCCAGATGCGGGCCATCGCACCCAGGTCCACGTTCCAGCCGTATTCGGCGGAGGCCTTGCGGATGAGTTCGAAGCCCTGGGAGTAGGCGACCATCTTCGAGGCGTACAGCGCCTGGCGGATGTCCTCGACGAACGCCTCGAGGTCGTCGACCGGCACGCTCTGGACGCCTGCGGGGAGCGCCTTCCGCCCGGCCTGTCGCTCGGGGACCCCGCCGGAGAGGGAACGGGCGAAGGTCGCCTCGGCGATGCCCGTGACCGGCACGCCGAACTCCGCTGCGTTCTGCACCGTCCATGCACCCGTGCCCTTCTGACCCGCGCGGTCGAGGACGACGTCGATGAACGGCTCGCCGGTGGCGAAGTCGTAGTGCTGAAGCACGTCGGCGGTGATCTCGATGAGGTAGGAGTCGAGCTCGGTCGCGTTCCACTTCTCGAAGACCTTGCCGATGTCCGGGGCGCTCATCCCCAGCGCCTTGCGCATGAGGTCGTAGGCCTCGGCGATGAGCTGCATATCGGCGTACTCGATGCCGTTGTGCACCATCTTCACGAAGTGGCCCGCCCCGTCGGGGCCGACGTGCGTGCAGCAGGGGACGCCGTCCACGTGCGCGGAGATCGTCTCGAACATGGGGCCGAGCCGGTCGTAGGACTCCGCCGTGCCGCCGGGCATGATCGAGGGCCCGTTGAGCGCGCCCTCCTCCCCGCCGGAGACGCCCGAGCCCACGAAGTGCAGCCCGCGGGCGCGGATGTCCGCCTCGCGGCGCCGAGTGTCGTGGTAGTTCGAATTGCCGCAGTCCACGATGATGTCCCCGGGGTCCATCAGGGAGGCGAGCTCCTCGATCACCGCGTCCGTCGGAGCGCCCGCCTTGACCATGATGATCGCCACGCGCGGGGTGGACAGGGCGTTGACGAAATCCGCCATCGACTCGGCCGGGTAGAACTCGCCTTCGCCGCCGTGCTCGGCCGCGACCTTCTCGGTCTTGCCGACGCTGCGATTGTGAATGGCCACTTTGAAGCCATTGCGTGCGAGATTGCGGGCCAGATTCGAGCCCATCACCGCCATGCCGGTGACGCCGATATCCGCGGCTCCCTTGGGAGGGGTGGGGATCGCCATTGTTTCTCCTTCGTTGGTCGATGCGGGGTTACAGCCGGTGCGGCGCCGAAGCCCGCCGTGGGGTGCGTTCGCCTGTGCGGCGGCGCGGCGAACGCACCCGGCATGATGCCCAACTCTACGCTCCGACCGGGGGATGGCGGTGACCGCCGGCCGGAGAGGGAGCGGAAGCCGTCAGGCGCCGATCGTCGCCGAGACGACCTTCTTGGCCTCCTCCTGCACCGATGCGAGGTGCTCGGCGCCCTTGAAGGACTCGGCGTAGATCTTGTAGACGTCCTCGGTTCCCGAGGGGCGCGCCGCGAACCAGGCGTTCTCGGTGACCACCTTGAGCCCGCCGATCGGCGCGCCGTTGCCGGGAGCGGCGACGAGCTTGGCCAGGATCGGCTCGCCCGCCAACTCGCGGGCCGTCACGTCCTCGGGGGCCAGGGCTCCCAGTTTGGCCTTCTGCTCCTTGCTCGCCGGGGCGTCGATGCGCGCATAGGCGCTGGCTCCGTGGCGGGCCACCTGCTCCTCGTGCAGCTGCGAGGGGGTTTTGCCCGTCACCGCGATGATCTCGGAGGCGAGCAGGTCCATGATCAGGCCGTCCTTGTCGGTGGTCCACACCGTCCCGTCCGTGCGCAGGAAGGAGGCGCCGGCGCTCTCCTCGCCGCCGAATCCGATCGTCCCCGACAGCAGGCCCGGAACGAACCACTTGAATCCGACGGGGACTTCGACGAGCTTCTTGCCCATGCCGTCGACGACTCGGTCGATGAGGGAGGAGGAGACGAGCGTCTTGCCGACACCCGCGCTGGGATTCCAGCCGGAGCGGTGGGAGAAGAGGTATTCGATCGCCACGGCGAGGTAGTGGTTGGGGTTCATGAGCCCCGCGTCCGGCGTGACGACGCCGTGGCGGTCGGAGTCGGCGTCGTTGCCGGTGGCGACGTCGAAGGGCGTCGCCCCGTCTGCGCCGGGCGTCATGCGGGCCCGCAGAGAGGCCATGGCGTAGGGGGAGGAGCAGTCCATGCGGATCTTGCCGTCCCAGTCGAGCGTCATGAAGGGCCACTGCGGGTCGACGACGGGGTTGACCACCGTGAGGTCGAGGTTGTAGCGCTCGCCGATGGCGCCCCAGTACTCCGCCGAGGCGCCGCCCATGGGATCGGCGCCGATGCGGACTCCGGCGGCTCTGATGGCATCGAAGTCGATCATGGTCGGCAGGGCCTCGACGTAGGCGGAGAGGAAGTCGTATCCGCGCACGGACTCCTTGGCGCGCTCGTAGGGAACGCGCTCGATCTTCTTCCACCCCTCCCGGAGCAGCTCGTTGGCGCGGGCCGCGATCACCTTCGTCGCGTCCGTGTCGGCGGGGCCGCCCGTCGGCGGGTTGTACTTGAAGCCGCCGTCACGCGGCGGATTGTGGGACGGGGTGATGACGATGCCGTCGGCCAGCCCCGATCCGGAGTTGCGCACGCCGGTGCCGCTCCCCGCCCCGTTGGCGACGAGGATCGCCAGGGAGACGGAAGGCGTCGGCGTCCACGAGCCCCGGGCGTCGACCCGGACGTCGACGCCGTTGGCGACGAGGACCTCGATCGCGGTCTCCTCGGCGGGCTTGGACAGGGCGTGCGTATCGCGGCCGATGAAGAGCGGGCCGTCGTATCCCTGGGCGCGGCGGTAGTCGACGATCGCCTGGGTCGTCGCCGCGATATGGGCTTCGTTGAAAGCGCCGTCGAAACTTGAGCCTCGATGGCCTGACGTTCCGAAGACGACGGTTTGAGCTAGATCGGAGGGATCTGGTTCGATATCGTAATAAGCGGAGAGCAGGGCGTCGACGTCGACGAGATCCTGCTCGCGAGCGGGGGTGCCTGCGAGTTCGTTCATGCGACGATTGTGTCACGAATCGCATTCACGCGGGTCGGATTGTGCGCTTTCGGACGCTCACAGGGCCGCGCCGAGGACGCGTCCGAGCTCCAAGGCAGCCAATCCGGTTCCGTACGTGCCGAGGAGATGGGCCGCGGTGTGCGCCGGGCGGCCGCGTTCGAGGTGGCGCACCGCGTCGGCCATCGCAGTGGAGAAGGTCGTGAATCCGCCGAAGAAACCGGTGGTCAGGATTCGGGCCGCCTGCGGGGGCATCCCCGGGCATGCCACGGCGACCCCCAGCAGAAGGCAGCCCACTGCGTTGGCGGCGAACGTCCCCCAGCCTCCGGGGGCGCGGCGCGAAACGAGGGAGTCGAGGCCGAAGCGGCACACCGCTCCCAGGCCTCCGACCAGGCAGACGGCTGCGAACGTCATCGCCGGTGATCCCCCTTCGCCAGGCTGCGCCCCGCCTGAAGGCCGCACACCGCCAGGCATCCCCCGCCGATCAGCGAGACCGCCGCGTAGAGGACCGCACCCGGGGCGGGCAGGCGGGTGGTTTCCAGGACGAAGGTGCCGTACGTCGTGAACGAGCCGAGGATCCCCGTTGCCAGGAACAGCCGGAGACGAGGGGAGCGATCGACTCTCCGGAGGAGGCCGAGGAGCAGCCCCAGGCACAGAGCTCCGAGGAGGTTGACCGTGAGGGTCGCCCACGGAAGAGTCCCCTCGGGGATGGTCGCAGCGGCCAGGGAACGCAGTCCGGTTCCCGCCATTCCGCCTGCGAACACGGCGAAGCCGTCGCCGGCCAGTCGGCGCCGTCGCCCCCGGGCGGTTATGCGGGCGGTCATTCGATCCGCACCGCCACCTGGTACCCCTCTTTGAGGTAGACGATCCGCCACCGGCCGCCGAAGCGCTCTTCGGCCCACTTGTCGGCCGCCTCCCCCGAGCTGCTCGCGGCGGAGGCCGGGTCCACGGCGACGACGTCGACGTCGGCTCCCTTGGCCGTCCCCTCCCAGAACACCCTGTTGTCGGGGACGAGGTACGCGAGCAGGCGCAGGCTGGCGACGACCCTGTGACCCGAGCCGGCGATCGCGACCGCCCCTTCGGCCGCTGTGCGCTGCCTGGCGGTGAGCGCGTGGGGTTGGCGGTCGAAGAACTGGTCGATGGTCGACGTCCACGCCACGGCGAGGTTCGAGCACAGGGACACGGCGACGGCGAGCGCTGCGGCTCCTCGGATTCTGCGTCGTCTGTGCGCCGAGTCGACGAGGGCGACGACTGCCATGGGCACGAGGATCGCCGAGTAATGCCAGTGCCATCCCCAGTAGAAGTCGACGTTTCCGAGGAACCGCCACGCGAGCGTCGGCACCATGATCCACATGTAGGGGCTGACCGCGCCGATCACTCCGGCCGCGAGGGCCAGCAGCCCGAGGGTCTGGAGCTTGACGGTCGGGAAGATGAGCCGGGTGAACGGCCCGGTGGCCATCGTATCGGTCTGCGACAGCCTGTCGGTGTACTCCCACGTCCCTCCGGGGTGGATAGCGGGCAGGATGACCGTGATGGCCAGGAGCGTCCACAGGATGCCCCAGGCGGCGAGCCCTGCTCCGATCCTGGCGGTGCGCGATCGCAGAGTGGCCATCAGGGAGGTGAGGCTGCGCACGTACAGGTCGAAGTCGCCCTCGCGGGTGGTGCGGCCCCACTCGATCCAGATGACGACCAGGCCGAACGCCGCGACGGTCAGCCCGAGGTCCTCCTTGACGAACACGAGGGCCGCCATCGAGACGATGGCGCTGCGCGAGCGGCCCTCGGATTCGATCCACGAGCACAGACTGTAGGAGATCAGGGGGACGGCGAAGGCGATTTCGTGGAACTGCGATTCGACTGCGCTCCACAGGCCCCAGCTCATGAGGTAGGAGACGCCGACCGCTGCGCCGAGGCGGTCTCCCAGGCGCGCGGAGGCGAGCCGCATGATGGGCACGGCGCTCGCGGCGAAGAGCAGATCTTGGACGACCAGGAGTGTCAGTCCCGAGGGGAAGAGCCAGTAGACGGGCCCCAGAAGCACGAGGAGGGGGTGGAAGTGGTCGCCCAGGAGGTTGAATCCCGGTCCTTTGATGTCGACGGTCGGGGCGTGCAGGCCTCCGTATTGTTTTGCCAGCTCGCTGAAGATGCCGAGGTCCCAGGACGGGACGGCGAAGTCGCGCCATTGGAAGGCGGAGTAGGCGATGTAGGCCCCGGCGGCGACCGCCGCGATGATCCAGTGGGCGAGGCTGCGGGGATCAGGTCGCAAGCCGCGGAGTCGACGGAGGAGACGACGACTCCGGCCGGGCTTCGGCGTCCTTTCGTCGTGTCCGGCTCCTTCGTCGGCCGAGGGCGTGTCCGTCCGCTCTCTCTCCCCGCCTCCCTCTGCGTTGGCTGAGGAGGCGTTTGGCGCCGTACCGGTTGCCGAGGCCTTCGCGGAGGGGGTGCCGGCGTCAGAGGCGCTCGTGGACGGGGGGCTGTCTTCTGGGCTGCTCACAGATGCAGTCTAGTCACAGGCGGCGGCGGTGTGGAGGGCTTCGGAATGATTCGCCGGGCGCCGGGTGCGGTCCGCCGTTCGCAGAGGCCGTCCCGGCGTTCCGGACTGCTGGAAGCCGGCGGCGCCCGTCTGTCAGATGATCTCGCGCTTGCTCAGGTACCGCAGCGCGAGCCATCCGAGCGGCACTCTCCCCCAGAAGGTGAAGAGCCGGTAGAGGATCGCCGTCGAGAAGGCGATCGAATAGGGCACGCCCGCCACGGACAGGCCTCCGGTCAGGGCCGTTTCGACCGGTCCGATTCCGCCGGGGGAGGGGATGATCGATCCCAGGGAGTTGGACAGCAGGTAGGTCAGCGCGAGGGTGACGATCGGCAGCGGGTAGCCGAAGGACGCCAGGCACCCGCCGAAGCAGGTCACGAAGGCGATGGTCTGCACGATCGATCCGGCGAAGCCGTAGAGGATCCGGCTCGGGTGGGTGGTGAGCCAGACGAGCCGGGGCCAGACCTGGTCGATGGTCGGGCGGGTCTTGCGGGCCACCCACTGCCTCAGGGGCGTGATGAGCATGAGGGCGCCGATGACCAGGATCGCCAGGACGACCCCGAACAGGACCGATCCGGACGGCAGCGTCAGCCGGCCCACCTCTCCCGTCGCCAGGCTCAGGACGATCAGGAAGATGATCGTCGTGGCGAATTGGGCGACCTGCACCAGGGTCACGGTCGCCAGTGCGATGGGCGTGGGGACTCTGCGCTTGTGCAGGAATCGGAGGTTCAGCGCGGCGGGGCCGATGCCGGCCGGCGCCACGAGGGTGACGACGGAGGCGGCGACCTGCACGATGGTCGATTCGCGCAGAGGCAGCTTTTCGGCCGTGTAGGCCTGCAGGGTCATGGCCGCTCCGAGGTAGGTGAAAAGGGCCGATCCGAAGGCGAAGAGCATCCACAGCGGGTTGGCCTGCGCAAGCGTTTCGCGCAGGTCGGTGAAGTTGACCGAGCCGAGGAGCAGATAGACGGCGATGAGTCCGATCGTGACCGTGACTACGGTTCGCGGGGAGAACCGGTAGAGCTGGGTCGGCGTGATCGTGCCGACTTCGGGAACCTGCTCGGTGAGCCTGTCGCGCAGGGATTCGAGCTCCTTGCGGTCGTGGAACTGGGCGCGGGTCTGCGCGGGGATGACGGCGCGTTGGAGGATCGGGGCCAGGGAGATGACCTGGTCGGCCGACAGACAGCGGTTGGCGGAAGCCACCGCCCTGTCGATGCCCACCATCCCCGCCATCATCGCCATCGTCTGGGCCATGTCGATGCGCCGCTCCATCTCCGAGGCGGCGATGCTTCCGTTCTCCCAGTGGAGCAGTTCGACGTGCCCGTCCCGCAGAGCCGTCACGCCGGCTTGCACGTCGCCGTGGGACAGTCCGCGCTGGTGGGCGTGACGGAGGATGTCCCAGATCTCGTCGAGCGCGCTGTCGGGTATCCCGTCGGCGTCCAAGCGGTCGAGGGCGGTGCCGCCGCACACCCGCATGAGGATGACGGCGGAGTTGTCGGTGGCGGCCACGTGGAGCCCGCGGTCGGGAACGAGCCGCGCGGAGACGGCTGCCAGCTCCATCAGCGCGAAGCGGTCTTTGGCTGCTTCTATGGTGGCTTCGGTGTGTCGTGCTGTCGTCGTCAGGACGATCCTGCTCCACATGGTCGCCAGCAGGCCGACGATCTGGCGGTCGGCGTCGAGCATCGAGGCGTGGTAGGCGACGTCGTCGGCGTCGATGACCACGTAGTTGCGGGCGGCTTCCTCGCCTATGGGGGGATGGTAGCTCTCCAGGACGGTGTCGCGGACCTCGTTCGCGTCGACGTCGAGGGCGCGGATGAGACCCGGCGAGGGAAGCGGCAGCGTCGTCGTGTAGGGCAGGTCGTCGTGGGCGGTCCGCCCGGTCTCGGCGTTCTCGGCTGATTCCCCCGCCTGCTTGAGGATCGCGCGGATCTGTTCGACGCCGTATCGGTCGACGTGCCCCAGGTCGGTGCGCGCCGATGCGACCCAGGCTTGGAGCGTCGCTTCTTCGGGGAGCTCGTCGATCCGGACGATGAGCTTGGCGTCGATGCCGGCGCGGCGGACGAGGTGGACCAGGTCGACCCCCGCGGCGTGATTCGGCAGGTCGCCGAGGATGTATCGGGCCAGCATGCCGCATGTCGTGCCGAGGAAGGCCGTGATGAGCGCGCCCGGCAGCGTCTGGTTGCCTTGCAGAACCGACAGGACGAGGACGATGGACAGGAGGGGCCAGCCCCAGCGGGCGGTTTTCGTCTTCTTCCCCGACGACGCCACGGTGAGGATCGCGGATATCACCGCCACGTAGGGGAGCAGCCAGATGTAGGATTGCTCGGTCAGCGAGTCCGACAGCTGGCCGGTCAGGGGGGAGAGGGGGAAGTACTTCGTGAAGAACCACAGGAGGCCGAAGGCGATGCCGACGGCGCTGACCGTGGCCCCGGCGGCGGTTATCAGCGCGCGCCATCGTCGATGCCAGGCGATGTCGACGATCACGGTCAGCGGCAGGAAGAAGCTGATCAGCCCTTCCAGAACGTTGACCGGTATGAAGAGGATGGTCTCGAGGATCTCGTTGGTAGCGGTTCGGACGTCCCGGGTGACCGCCAGCGTGGTCGAGGAGGCGTAGATCGCCAAAAGCATGACGCCGCCGATGGCCAATGCCGTGATGCTCGCCGAGAAGAGGTCGCGCGGATGGCGGATCCAGCGGGCCTCCTCGTCGATGAGAAGAGCGGATCGGCGGGGTTTCGCCTCGCCGACCGCAGGCCGTCCGGTGGTGTTCACCCCAGAAGTCTAACGTCCCAGTGTTGGAGGGCGTCTACGGGCCGCTGAGCCGCGCGGACGGTGACGTTCGCGCCTTGGCGCCCAGCCAGCCGCATCTGCCGGACAGGACTGGTTCACTCGACGTCGTCCCCGCGCTTAAGCCCAAGGCGCACGGTAATTCGTCCCTGCAGCCGCGACGTTCGCCCATGGGAGGCCGCCTAGGCCAGATACCGGCGCAGTACCAGGGCGGCGCCGATCAGTCCCATCCCGAAGGCGCAGATGACTCCACCGCCCATGTCCATACCGGTGTCGATGATCGGAATGCCGGATGAGCGCTGCCTGACGGACGGAAGGGGGCTGATCGCGTTGTTTCGGGCGACGGGCGTGCGGTACTTGCTCGTCGTGGAGACGATTTGCCCCGGTCCGTCGACCCTCTTGAGGAACTCGGACTCCGTGTCCAGCCCGAGGATCGACATCAGCTCCAACTCGCTTTCGGCCTTGCTCGGCGCGCTCGACGAGGCCGTCGGCGTAGCCGGGTCGGAAGGGCTCGGTTCGGGCAGAGACGAATTCGATGGCTCTGGTTCGCGCTGCCTGGTCGTGGTCGACGGCTTGGGGGTGGGCGACGGCTCGGTGCTCGGTGTGGGTTTGCCGGTCGATGTGGGCTTGCCGGTGGCCGTCGGTTCACCGGTGGGCGACGGCTCGGTGCTCGGTGTGGGTTTACCGGTAGCCGTCGGCTCGCCGGTGGGCGATGGGGAGGGGTCGGCTGTGGGACTCGGCGAGGGCTTCGGCGTGGGCGTCATGGTGGGTGCCGGCGTCGAGGGCGTGGGTGTGGGGGGTGCCGTCGGCGATGCGCTCGGCTTCGGCGCCTGCGAAGTCGTAGGACTGGACGTTGGGGTCGGCGTGGGGCTGGACGTTGGGGTCGGCGTGGGCGTCATGGTGGGTGCCGTCGGCGATGCGCTCGGCGTTGGAGGGGTCGAGGGGCTCGGCTCCGGCGTCCGCGAAGTCGTAGGACCGGACGTAGGAGTCGGCGAAGCCGGCGAGCTCGGCGAGGCCGTGGGGGCCACCGTCGACGGCGACGACTCGGGCGCCGAGCGCTTGGCGACGGTGTTCACCACAGTGACCTTCGCCCGCGCCTTCGCGATGGTCAGTGTGGCGATCTCCCTGTCCTCCAGTTTGAAAACGGGCTTCTGCCAGGAGACGCCCTGGGCGGCTCCGGAGACGTGGGAGAGGTCTTCGCGCAGGGTCACACGGGTTCCGGCTGGGAATCTCTCGGCGACGGCGGTGGTCTGCCCGGTCTTGGCCATCAGCGTGACGGAGCCGCCCGTGCCGGACCCGTTGACGGCTCCGGGAGCTTTCCAACCTTTGTAGGAAGTGACTTTCATTCCCTCCGGTAGAGTATAATCCGCGGTGACGGGGAAAGTTGCATTGGACGAGAAGTCCGGAGTGTGGGTGCCGCTGACGCTCATATGAATGTCGAAGCTTCCGAAAGCGGCGTTCAGATCCACCTTGCTCGAGAAAGGATCGGTGTAGTAGCGAGAAAAAGTCGATGCGAGCGGAGTTCCGTCGAGCTTGACCGTGCTCGAGTAGGCGAATCCGGGGGTGGCTTTGCCGTTCGCGAGGTCGGTGGCGTATCCGATCGCGTAATTCGTGTCAGGCGCCCATGGGCCGCTGGCTTTGATGACCGCTTGTGCGCCGCGGGTTTCGACGCTCATGTCGAAGTTCCCGTGACTCGTCGAGTAGTCGTATCCGCTCGAGTCAGTGAGCGGTTCCCGCCGGGCGGCCTTGTCGCCTCGACCGGACGTCCGGAAGAGAACCCATCGGCCTCTGCCGTTGCTTTGGAAGGCCTGGCCGGGGCCCAGCTGGTCGGTGAAGGAGATCGCCGTGGACTTGCCGTTGAGCGGGAGATCCCGGCCGCTGGCCTTGAGTTTCTCGGAGACGTGGTTGGAGCCGAAGTTGATCGACCACAGGAGGATTTTGCTCTCGGCTCCCAGAGCTCCCGCCACTTTGCCGAAGCTCACCGGCTGGTATGCGGCAGCCGGACGAGGGCCGATCCCTCCGCCCGGAATCGACACGGAGACGGGCTTCCCGTTGATGAGGAACCGGGCGGACTTGGCGGCGGTCTGCGACGTCGCCTTGAGCAGAACGCTGATCGTTCCCTTCATGTCGACGAAGCCTTGAGCGCGGAGGGCGTTCAGGCCTTTGGCGAAGGTGCAGGCAAGACTGCGCTTGGCGATGGCGCACGTCCCGATGGGGACGGTCGACCCCATCCGCTGGGCGGTGAGGGCAGCGGCTCGTCCGTAGTCGAGGTTGCCGAAGAACTCCGGAAGGCCGACCGTTATCGATTCCCCTTCGGATACGGCGGCGTCTCCGGCGCTCCAGGTGAAGCTGAAGGAGGCGATATCGTCGTTTCGCAGAGGAGAGGCGATTGGATTCCCGTTTGCATCCGATCTGGTGAGCTTGATATCAGTGACTGAGATAGCAGCATGTGCGTGAGCGCTTGCCGGTGTGAGCGGGGCGGCAAATGCTGCGAAAATAGCGACAATAGTACTCGCTATTGTAGTTTTTATGCCCATCAGTGTGCGTGATGAATGGGCCATAGGTGACTCCTTCTGTCATGATCGCACACGACCAGCGTTGATAGAGGCGTGCGACAGTGACAAAATACCATGCTCCTTTAAGGTATCAAACATCGTTCCCTGGGCACGTCCACCCGTGGGGGGATGTAGCGGATCGTTTCCCCGATTGGCTAGGTATCTTGGCACAGTTGTCGGCCCGGCACAACTTCTCGGTGACTGGAGACGAGTTCTCCCGGATCCGTCTCAGCGGACGGGGGCGGAGCGCCGGACGGCGCGCGGCGATGGCGGGCTTCACGCAACGCCGCCGGAGGCTATGCTCGCAGCTGTGGACAGGACGCATCTCGGCAGCCGTGCGGAGGCCGCGCGCTCGCCGAGGATGGGTACGGGGCGCTTCGCGCCGTCCCCGACGGGCGAGCTCCACCTGGGCAATCTGCGCACCGCGCTCTTGGCCTGGGCTCTGGCACGGCGTGCCGGGTTGCGTTTCGTCATCCGCATGGAGGACCTCGACGATAGATGCCGGCCGGAGTTCGCCGCGAGACAGCTGGCGACCCTCCGCTCTCTCGGCGTCGACTGGGACGGCCCGGTCGTCTACCAGTCCGAGCGCCTGGGGCTCTACGAAGCCGTCTTCCAGGAGCTGAACCGACGAGGCCTGGTCTACGAGTGCTATTGCACGCGTCGCGACCTCGCGGGAGTGGTCTCCGCCCCGCATTCTCCGCCCGGCGCCTACCCCGGCACATGCCGCGAACTCAGCGAGGCGCAGCGCCGAGCCGGGCGAGCCCGCATGGCCGGGTTGCGCCGAGGCCCCGCCTATCGGCTGCGCACTGACAACGGCCGGATCGACGTCGTCGACGAGGTGCAGGGAGCCTACCGCGGCACGGTCGACGATTTCGTGATCCGCCGGGGCGACGGGGCCTTCAGCTACAACTTCGTCGCGGTGTACGACGACGGGCTCCAGGGGGTCTCGCAGGTCGTTCGCGGAGAGGACCTGCTCGCCTCGACGCCCCGGCACGTCTACCTCCAACGCGAATTCGGGTTCGCCACGCCGGCCTACGCACACGTCCCCATGCTCCTCAACGGTCAGGGAATCCGCCTGGCCAAGCGCGACGGGGCGGTGACCATGGCGGACCTCGCCGCGTTCGGCTGGAAGCCCGCGGACGTCATCGGGCTCCTGGGCCTCAGCCTGGGAATGGAGGGCGTTCGCAGCGCCGACGAATTCATGGAGCGGCTCACGCTCGGGCGTCTGCGCCGCGAATCGAGTCCCGTATACCCGGCGATCCTGGAAAAAGGCTCTGAATTCGCACGCGAAGGCCTCGGCGCACTGTAAAATCGCTCCATGGGCATTTTGACGAAGGGGCGCCGGTGAGCGTCAGACCGATAGGCGAGGGAGGCCGCCAGGCGTCAGGCGGATACGACTTCTGCGGATACATCCCCGGGGAGGAATACCTCGACCGCGGCCGGTCCCGCCGACGAATGAGCAGAATGACGGCCATCGCGCTGACTCTGGCGGGAGTCGCCGCCACGGGCATCGCCGCACTGGCGTTTATGTGGTGACTCCCAGCCGGCGGCGGCGAGCTCTGCCGGCCGAGGCGGGACTCCGAACGGGGGCGGAGCTTGCGCGGGCTCGACCCGACAGGCGGGTCGAGGATCAGGAATTGCTCTCGTTGCCGATCTTGTCGTCGATCGTGTTGCGGACTTTCGCGATGGTGTCCGCTTTATCGGCGCCCAACTTCTCAGTTGCCAGATCTTCGGCCTTGTCGAGGACAGCGTCGGACTTCTCCTCGACTTCTTCGCTGTGGATGAAGTCTTTGGCCTTGTCGAAAACACCCATGGCTACCTCCTGTGATGCCGTACGCTTGTGGAAGGCGAACCGGTTGGTTCGCTGCTCGAAATATACCGTACGCGCACGCTGTGTGGAAACGCCGATCGCGCCGGCCCGCCTGCGGGAGGTACCCGAGAGGCCGGCGGAATGCGCCCGTGGGCGAGCCGGGTAGGCGGTCCACCGGATCGGGCATTCCGCCGCTCCTACGATGCGCCTGCGGGCGAGCCAGGCGTCTCCAGACTTCCAACGGATCCCCAACTGGTCGTTCTCCCTGTGACGTGACTGCGGAACAAGGGCGGTGACGGCGGGGCGGACACGCCGTCTCGGGATCGCCGCGTCGGCCTCGAGGCTATACTGTCGAGGTCGGCGGACCGCGGTCGGTTCCGAACGTTCGGGGGAACCCCGAGGGGTGCCCGCGCCGGTGATCCGACGGGAAGGCAACCCGATGGGGAGTTGTCACCTGGTGCTCGATCCTGTTTTCGGGTCGTGACGCGGTTTTCGGAATGTTTCCTAGTAATGCATGGGGAGCATTACACGGATTGGGGTCTGGTCAGGTGGCTACTGGCCGTTCTACAATGAAGTCTGGATCCGCAAAGGATTTCGAACCTCTCAACCAAACAAATGGAGAAAGAGTATGGCTGACAACACAAACCAAGTCCGGACCGGAGAAGACACCTTCCAGCTGGGTGTCCAGTACGTGGACACCGCGCAGGAGTCTCTGCTCGGTACGGTCGGCGAAGTCCGTGGAACGACCGAATCGATTCAGGGATCGTGGCAGGGTCAGGGAGCCGATGCTTTCAGGACTGCCGCCAACAACTGGGATCGGGAAGCGACTGATGTTTTCAATGCGCTTCAGAGTCTCCGTGATGCGCTTAAGGGCACGCAGGCGACCTTCGATCAGACCGAAGCGGATGTCCAGGCGGAGATCCAGAGGCTTTTGGCTGCGCAGCAGAACTGAGACGCTTTAAATCTAGAGTACTAGAAAAGGAACTGAAAACATGTCACTTCTCGCCAATTTCGGAGGCATCGAGGGCATCTCCTCCGAGCTGAACACCAAGCAGCAGAAGATCGAAGAGACTCTTTCCCAGCTCGAGACGCAGCTCAAAGGTCTCTACCAGGGGTGGGATGGTGCTGCCCAGCAGGCTTACGACACATCGCAGACCGAATGGCATCAGAGCGCCGGTGAGATGCGTAAGCAGCTCGACATCATGAGCCGGCTCGCTCAAACGTCCGGACAGGCTTATCAGTCCGCCGATCAGTCCGCTGCCAACCGTACGTAATCCCTGAACGGCGTAGGTATAGGCGCTGAAAAGCCGCTTTGGCCGTGTGCGGCGGAGTACGACTCCGCCGCACACCCACCTCGAACGGATTACTCACCTGAGATCGGAGGCTCCGCAATGTTGAAGTTAACCAGGGAACAATTTGACGCGACTGTGAACAAGCTTAAGTCGATAACGGACGATTACGATACGGCCTGCACGGATTTCGGGAATGTCCACAGCGGAGACTGGAGCGCGGCTGAACAGCTCAATCAGTTCGCGGCACCGCTCACTAAAGCCACAGATGAAGTGAATACATCACTTACCACCATGTCGCAAAACCTTCAAAAGGTTATTAAAAACCTTAAAGATTCCGTGGACAGTATAGAGGGCATGGATGAAGAGCTCAAGGCTCGCGTCAATGCCAAGCTGAACGCCATGGAGAAGAGCAGCGAGTACACGGATCAGGAGAAGAACGGAGATTGGGCGCCGCCTTCGGTTCAGCCGGAAAAGCACCAGCGCCCGACTCCCCTTCAGCAGTGAAAAGGAAGGTTGACTGCCATGGGTAGGGAAAGCATCGAACAACTGAATAAGGTGAAGTTCTTCTCTGCTGGAAGCGCGGAGGACCGTGCAGCGGACCTGGAGACGATCGCGGGAAACCTGGAGACCATCTCCAACAGGATCAAGAATCTCATCGGCGATCTCGGCCTCGAAGGGGAGACGGGCACGGCTGCCGACGAAGCCCTCGGCAACGCTTCGACGGCTGCGGTGCATGGGTCCGAATTCGTCAAAGTCATCGCCGAGGCCCGGCGGCTTGCGGCCACGGCGGGACGCAATGCCGTTCAGGTCCAGGAGGAAGTCGAGAAGAGCGTCGGCGATGCCGATTCCACCTTCAGCAATGCCACGCCTGCGACTGAGAAGGGAGGCGACACCCTCAGCGCTTCCTCGGTCTCCGCCTACGACAAAGCCGTGAAGGCTCACGACGCCGCGGTGGAGGCGGCCAATACGAAGGCCCAGACAGCGCTGACGACGCTGGACACCGAAACCCAGTCCGCGATCGCGAAGCTCAATACGCTGTGGCCGGACGAATCGGGTTCCGGCGGCTCGGGATCGGGCGGTTTCGGAGGCGGCTCGTCCTCTACCGGTGGTTCACAGACGTCTGGAGGCGGCCAGAGTGCGGGCGACGCCAACCGAGGGGTCTCTCCGACGCACTCTGCTGCGCAGTGGCAGTCGACTGCGGCTCTCCGCCCGTCGGTGGGGCTGCCGGGCAATTCCGCTGAGGGAGTGCACCTTGAGTCGGTAAAGCACCCCTATGAATCGTCCGCGAACGGCACGTTGGCGAGCGCCCACGCGGTGCGGTCGGGGCTCGCTTCCCCGGCCCTGTCGACCAATGCCACCGTGGCCGGCCTGGCCGGTCTCGGCGGGGCTACCGCTGCGGGGGCTGCAGGCGTCAAGGCCTATCGTGCGGCGAAGAAGACGCGCACAGCCACTGCGGCTCCCATCCGCGGCGGCGGTGCGGCCAGCGGCAAAGCCCAGACGAGGGTGGCCACGCCCGCGCGTCTGTCCGGCGGCGCATCCGGTGCGGCCCGCCCGGTTGCCTCTGCGGCTACCGCCGCGCGGAGTGCCGCTGCCGCGCGCACGGTGACGACGAGCGCGAGAAGCGTGACCAATGCGCCTCGTGCCGCCACTCCGGCGACGGCGCGTTCATTGACTCGCGGCGGAGCCACGACCGCGGCCCGAAGCCTGACGTCTCGGAGCGTCGCTGCCCCGGCCGGCAGCCGCGCGGGAATGGCGAGCGGATCCGGTACCGCGCGTTCGGCCACGGCGGCGCGCACAGCCAGTTCTCTCCGCGCCGGCGCCCCCGCGGCGAACGGGAGGACGGCGACGTCCGCGAAGGCCGCCGCTTCGTCGAAGTCCGGTGCTGCGAAGTCCGCGACTTCGACTCGGACGGCGAAGGGAACGGCGGGCGCCAAGCAGGCCGCCTCCGCGAAGACGGCCTCGGCGAAGAGCCGCGTGGTGAAGGTCGCCAGCATTCGAGGCAGCGGCGCCGAGCCCGCTTCGGCTTCATCGTCCAAGACGTCGACGCGTGGGGTCGCCAAGGCGGGCGGGAACGGGACCGTCCGGGGTGCCAGCCCCGCATCGCGCCCCGCTCGCAGCGGATTCGCGGCCCTGGGCGGAAAGTCCAAGAAGAAGGACGAGGAGCGCGAGGCTCCCAAGCGCGACTACCGCGTTGAGGAGATCAGGCCCGATGACAAAGTGACGTTCATCGAGGCGGGGCATCGCTGAGAGGCCGTCCCGTCCGATATTGCAACAGCCACCCGCTGGGGAGTGGGGCCCGGAGATCCCGGGCCCCACTCTTTTTATGCTTGTATCCCGCCTGCGTGGCCGCCTCGCCAAACCGCTTCGCTGAGGGGCGCGCCTGACTAAACGCGCCGCCTGGCGGGGGCCGTCGTGGGACGTGCCCCAACCGTCTCGGCATCAACCGGCGCTGGCATCCTCAGCATCGACGTGGCGGCCTTGGATGACTCCAGCTGCCTTAACCCGGCGGCCCGACGCCACGCGACTCGACGCCACGCGATCCGGGCATCAACGGCTTGCATCAGATCAAGGAACCGGGCCGGTCTCAGCGTCGGACTCGTTCTCTTTGTTCCTGGCGGCGCGTGTGCGTCCAGCCGTGAAGATCAAGAGGACGACGATGACGCCTGCGGCCACCGAGAGCCAGATCGCCCCCGATCGGCGTCCGGTCTTCTGGAAATCGTGCGGGGCGGGGGGAACGTCCGATCCGGCGGTGGGCTTTTGCGTAGCCCTCTTGTGAGCGGGGGAGTCGGGGCCCGGAAGCTGACCGTCGTCGACGAGCGTCATGGCGCGGTAGGGATCGACGATCCCCCACCCGTACACGTCGTCCCGGGTGGAGGGGCTGGCCCGACGCGCCGACGACAGCAGCCGGAAAGACGTCATCGCGGCCGACTCGGACCTGCTGTTGTACGAGCGGACGAGGGCCGCCGCGCCGGCCACGTAGGCTGTCGCGTAGCTCGTCGCGGGCGCCTGCGTGGAGGCCAGGCACACTCCCGTGGTGCCGTTCGCGACCACGACGTTCATGCCGGGAGCGGCGAGGTCCACAGCCGGCGAGTGGAGGACGGCGCCCTCGGGGACTGCGCCGGTGGGGTCGATCGCGGTCACGCCGATCACCCCGGGGTAGGCAGCCGGATAGCGCAGATTCGCCTTGGGATCCGGGCTCGCAGGGGTAGTCTGCGTTCCGCGCTGTTTCTCGACGTTGCCCGCGGCGGCGACCACGACCTTGTTCTTCGCGACGGCGTTGGCGACGGCCGCTTCGACCCGGGGGTCCGAGGTCGGAATGGACCCCGAAATCGTGATGATGTCGACCGAAGGGTTGTTCGCGGCCCAGTCGATTCCGTTCGCCAGGCTCTGGATCGAGGCGGCCGGATAGGTGTCGGCCTCGGCGTTGGCCTGATCTCTGGGAAGGGCGTCGACGACCTTGACGGGAATGATGTTCGCCCGCGGGGCGACGCCTCGGATGGCCCCCGCAGCGTTCGCCTGCCCGGCGATGATCGAGGCAACCGCAGTTCCGTGCCCTTCGTTGTCGGCCCGCGCGTTTCCGCCGCCCGTCGCGTCATAGCCGGCTTCGATCGTCGCCCCGTTGAACGCCGGAGAGGCTGCGACCCCCGAATCGACGACCGCGATCGACACCTTGCCGCCCTGGGAGAGCTTGTGGGCCGGCTCCAGGTCGATGATGCTCGAGGCGAGGACGGACTTCTCCTTGGCGGACGGAGAGTAGATCTGCGTGGATCCCTGCTGGCAGGTCTGCTGGTCGAACCAGGTGCGGAGCCCCGAACCCCCCTGGCCGCCGGACTTCGGCGCGCCGCCGATGCCCGAGGTCACCGAGGAAGCCGGACCGGCACTCCGCGAGGCGGGCGGCATCGTCCGGGCATGCGCCGCCCCGGCTGTGCCGACGGCCAGGAGCGCGCAGGCGGCGCACAGCCGTTTCGCGGCGTCGCACGCCCGCGCACGGCCGGGTGTGCGCGCTGGCCGGGCGGCCGTCTTCCCGCGAGCTGGGCGACGGCGCCGCACCCCGCCGGCGGCGCGGGGCCGGCGGCTTGACGGTCCGGGGTCTCCTGGCGCTGCCGTCAGCTGGATTCCCCGCGACGTCAACTGGATCCCCCGCTCGGTTGCTGGCCTCCGCCCGAAGAGCCGCCGCCTCCCGTCTGCTGGCTTCCGCCCGATTGCTGCTGGTTGCCGCCCGAAGAGCCGCCGTTCTGCTGCTGGTTCTTGCGCGCCTTCTCGGGGACGGTCTTCCAGGCCGCCTCCGAGGAGAGCGTGGGCGTGGCCGTGTCCTGCTTGTTGGAGAACAGGTTCACCCAGGCGGCGGACGCTTTGAGGGGCGTGACCTGCGTATACCCGAACGCCTTGCCGGCGTCGTCGAGGCTGCCGAGCTTGTAGGCCAAGCCGTCCTCGTCGATCAGGTAGTAGAGGTTGGCGCCCTTTCCCGGCTGGGTGAGCAGCGCACCCGACTGGGATGCGACGCTGACGGTGTCGTGGGTCACCGTCGGTATGCCGCTTCCCTTCGCCAGGGTCGTGCTGCCGCCCGTTTCAGCGCGGGCGCAGGGTTTGTCGGGAGCGTCGAGCAACCCCGTGATGTTCTTCGGCCACGTGGGCCGCAGCTTGTTCTCGGCGAACTTGGCCTGGCCCACCTCGTGGGAGGTCAATTTCTTGGTCTCCGCCTTCGAACCGGTGGGGCTCATGGCGTACATGTGCCGCATCGTCGGCGTCATGCGTTCCAGCCCCTCCTTGCGGACGATGTAGCGGTTGTCCTTGTCGACGCCGTTGGAGACCTCGACGACCATGCCGATCTTGAGGCCGTCCGCTCCGGGGATGGCGTCGGAGGGGCTCCCCGCATCGGGGATCTCCAGGGGAACGAGGGGGTCGCCTTCCTTGAAGAGGTTGATCCAGCTGCTCGGCGCCTCGGCGGAGGGCGGCTCCGAGAAGCCGAATTCGTTCATCACCGCTCTGGCTGCGACCTTCTGATCCGTTGAGGAGTTGGTCTGGTTGAAGGAGTAGCGGTACTGGCCGATGACGATGTACGACTTCTCGGCATTGGTCACCAGGGCGCCGTCCGCGCCTGCGGGCTTGGTCGTGCCGAGGTTCACGCCCGTCCACAGGAGGCCGTCGTTGGCGACGCAGCTCGTCAGCCGGGCGTCCTTGATCTTCTTGGCGTCGGGGATCTTGTCGGGCGCCCCGGGAATCCCGACGACCGGGCCCAGCTCGACTTTGGCGAGGGCGTCGTCGCTGGCCGAGACCGTCTTCACCCCGGGGTAGAGCAGATGGGCCGAGGCGGCGTTGCGGATGGGATACAGCTTGCCGCTGATCGAGATGTAACGGGAGCCGTTGTCGGAGCTGATGACGAGTTTTCCGTCGTTCCAGCCGTTGGGGAGAGTAGGCAGGAAGAGCTTGGAGATCGCCGCTCCGACGACGAGCATCACCGTGAGGACCAGACCCGTGATGATCCCGCGCCACGGGCGGACCGGCGTGAGCTCCCTGCCGCCGGGCATGCCGGCCATGAAGGCCGTGACGAGGCGTTGGCGATTGAAACGCTGCCCGTCGAGGATGTCCTTCGTCGATGCCATATCACCACAACCTCAAGGCTAGAACCGCGGCGGGGACGAGGATGATTCCGGCGATGGTCTCGCCGACGTCGGCCGCCTGCCGCATCCACTGCGGCGTCGAACCGAGGACCAGGCCGAAGGCGATGAGGGCGCCGGCCAGCAGCGCCAGGACGATGACGAGGCCGAGCCACCAGCTCGGCTGGGTGACCATGACGGCCAGGCAGCCCAGCGCGAAGATCGACACGGCGATCACGTACTCGGAGACGACGTCCATGTGGGCGTAGTGGGCTCGCGAACCCAGCGTGAGGATCACGAGGATCCCCCCGAGGACGACGACCCCCCACTTGCCAGTGGCGACCGTGGACGGAGTGAGGACGGCCAGGGCGAACCCGTCCCCGCAGCGCACGGAGAACATGGCGCGCCGCCCGTGGAGGTAGTTCCTCTTGACGTACCCGGCGTCGATGGATCTGGTCTTCCCCTGCGATTCGGGGCCCGGGGAGAGCAGGGGGTCCGCGCTCTCCAACCGGCTCATCCGCAGGGACAGCTGGGGGAGGAGCAGAAGGACGATCCCCAGGAGGCTCGCGGTCACCACGGCGACGCGGTCGGAGGACCCTTCGAGGAACGTGTTGACGGTTCCGACGGTTCCTAGCACGACCCCGGCCAAGCCGGGCGCCAGCATCATCTCCTTCCACTCCGACAGCAGCGGCAGGGCGATGGCCGCGCCGATGGCGGCCCCGATGCCCGCCAGTGCCAGGGGGAGCGCGAAGCCGCCGTGCGCCGGACCCGTCCAGCCGCAGGCGGCCAGGAGTACGCATGCGACCAGGCCCATGGCGACGGCGTGCGAATGGCGTTCGCCTCGCTCGAGCACCCAGACGATCCCGAAGAGCAGAGCGGCCAGGCATCCCAGTATCACCGGCACGACGACGCCGGCCGTCGGACGGGCCTGGGAGAGGAGGAGCGTGGCGGCCACGAGCAGGGTCGCGGCCGCGCCGCTGGCGACGCCCGCCGCGTCGCTTTCGGTCCACGGCTTGTTGGACTCGTTGACCACGTCCGCGACGGCTTCGATGACGTCGTCGTATTTCTTCTCGGTCTCGCGCACTCGCGGCCCCAGGATCAGCAGGGTGCCGTTCTTCACGCCCTGGGCGGCGAACGTCAGCCCCGGATCGATCGTCGCCCCGTTGGACATGGTCAGGACGAAGCCCTGGATGGCCCTCCTGGGCGTGACGGTCAGGAAGCGCCGCGCGATGCTCGGCAGAAGCTCGGCGACGGGAAGGTTGGACGGCAGGAGGAGGTCCGCCTTCTTGTCCTCGTGCACCAGCGTCGTGCGGACGAAGGCGTCGGATGGCGTCTCAGGCATGGCTCACTCGATTCGTTGTTGTGCGGGAGGGCGGCGGCGTGGGAGGGCGGACCGGGGTTCGCGGCTTTCGGGGCGTCATGGGATCCCTCCCGTTCTAACGAGGGTGACCACGCCCATGCCGCAGAGAGCGAACGGGAGGGACCACGTGCAGCAGAAGCTCTGGAGGATGTCGCCCATCCGGGTGAACGCCAGGGACTTGCGGCCACGGCTGATGGGTATGCTCGCGACGAGGATCACCAGCGCCAGAACGGTCATCGTGCCGAACGCCATGAAGGGGTGTATGTGCCGGTTGACTGCGTCGTTGCGCGCCATGGCGAAGGTCGATGCGATCAACAGGAGCCCCACCGTGGCGCGCGGCAGGATCCGCACGTACGCCGCGGCCGCCGTCCTCGGGACGAGGAGGAAGGCCAGGCCGACGCATCCGACGGACACGCCGGCCAGCGCCCCCTGGGCGCCGCCGTGTCCCGCCGCCCGCAGCATGGCGGGAAGGGTGGCGACGACGTCGGCGCACAGCAGGAGCGTCCAGAGGCGGTATCGCGCGTCGCCCACCTTGACGATGGTCGCCGCCTCCTCTCCGGTGACCGGGTCGAGGTGACTCGGCTTGGCCCCCCGCACCGAGCTGGCCTCGCGGACGATCGTGGCCTCGTCGATGAGCCGGGACTGCGGCAGGTTCACCGAGAACCCGGGGAGCGCCTGCATGAGGGGCGCGGCGACGCCGAAGAGGGCCGCGTAGACGAAAACGACGTCGAGTTTGGTCAGCATGCACAGGAGGATCGCGGAAGCCCCGAGCAGCCCGACCGCCGCGCAGTCGCCCGAGACCCGCTCCGTGGGAGGGTCCTTCGGCCCGCGCCACGCCCATCGCACGGTCGCCAGAGCCCCGGCCGCCGCGAAGCCGCAGATGAGGGTCTGGTAGCGGGCGTCGTCGAAGTTGGACGCCGCGACGAGGATGCCCGCGCAGGCCCCGAACGCGACGGTGGCCAGGGTTTCGGAGACCGGATGGCCCTGGCACGGACGCAGCGCATAGAGGAGGCCGAGGAGGAGCATCAGCCCGGCGGCGATGAGCGTGTGGGTGCGGGATCGCGACGTCACGCCCAGGACGGCGGAAGCGGAGAGGAGGAGGGCGATGATGACCCCCGCCCAGGAGATGATCGGGGAGCGCTCGGTCTCCGCGACGTCCTGGAGCGCGGCCGCGCCGTCCGCCGCCGCTTGGGTGCTCACCTCGGCCGGCTGCAGAAGCACCAGTGCGCCGTTGCGGATCTCGCGGCCGATCACCATGGCCCCCGGGAGCTTCTCCCCGCCCGGAGTGCACGGCACGAGGTCCTCCGGGACCCGCCGGTTGCGCAGGACGCGCGCGAGGGTTACCCCCGAAGGCACGACGATGTCTTCGCGATGCCCCTCCATGACAAGGGTGAGATACGAGACTGACGCCGATGCTATGGTCATGCTCCCCCTTGTTCGCTGCGCGCTCCGTACCTAAGTATTATCGCTTAGAGGATCCACAATAGCCGCACAGCGTGAGACGAACCGATGTGGAGGATTACCCGTGGCAACGACGAAGCGACAGGCTCCCACGCCGCCGCCCCAGGAGGTGGTGGAACTCAAGGCACCGCCGGAGATCAAACGCTCGGAGGGACTGACCGGCGCTCTGGCGATGATTCTCCCCATGTTCGGCTCGATGGGAATGATGGTCGTCATGGCGATGTCCGGGCAGCGCTCCCCGCGCATGATCCTCATGTCCGGGCTCTTCGTGGTGGCGATGCTCTCTGTGGCCTTCCTCAACATCTACCGCAATCGCACGCAGCACCGCGACGCCGTCACCGGATACCGGCGCGAGTACCTGTCCTATCTGTCGAAGACGCGGAAGAACGCGCGCTCGGCGGAGAGCATGCAGCGCGAATCCTCACAGTGGCATATGCCTCACCCGTCCGATCTGCCGGTGCTCCTGGACGAGGGGACCCACGTGGGAGACCGGGAGCCGTCCGACAACGAGTTCCTGCTCATCCGCGTGGGAACGGCCGACCAGCCCTTCACCCTGACGATCGTCCCCGCGGAGACTTCGGAGCTGGGAGAGTCCGACCCCGTCGCCGAGTCGGCGGCGGCGCAGTTCCACAGCATGTACACGGACGTCAAGGATCTGCCCCTCGGCGTCGACCTGGCCACGGTCTCCCGGATCCAGATCGCGGGCCGCGGCGACATGGCCAGGGCCCTGGCGCGCGCCATGATCGTCCAGACGGCCACTTTCACCGACCCCGAGGACGTGCGCATCGCCATCCTCGCCAGCGAGGAGAGGATGGCGGACTGGGAGTGGGTCAAGTGGCTTCCGCACATCGCCTCCGACCGCATCTACGACTCGATCGGTCCGGCCCGGATGCTCGAATCCGATCCGACCGACCTCATCGACCTCCTGCCCGACGGCATCGTGGACCGTCCGCGGTGGGCCGCCGACCAGGGCGGATCGGAGCTGCCGCACCTGGTCGTCTTCAACGACGGCGTCGAGGTCCCCGAGGACCACCCCATCATCAGCCCCGACGGTGTCCTCGGGGTCACCGTGGTCGAGCTCCCCTCCGACTGGGCCTCGCTCACCGACCCCAACAGCGTGCGGCTGCAGCTGCAGGACAAGGGCGACTACATGGAGCTCTCCCTCCTGCAGGTCGGCTTCACCCCGGTGGTCGGGCGGGGAGACCGGATCGGCGTCGCGGAGGCGGAGGTCATCGCGCGCCGCCTGGCGACCCAGTCCGGCATCCAGACCGACGGCTCGGGCCAGGCCGTCGACGCCTCGGGCGAGGCCTCCGCCGAGCTCGTCGACCTCCTGGGGCTGGGCGACGTCCGCGACTTCGACGTCGCCGAGGGGTGGAAGCCGCGGCTGGCCAGGGACCGGCTCCGTGTCCCGATCGGCCTGACGCCCGAGCACAAGACCGTCCACCTCGACATCAAGGAGTCCGCCCTGGCGGGCATGGGACCGCACGGCCTGATCATCGGCGCCACCGGCTCGGGCAAGTCCGAGGTGCTGCGCACCCTCGTCCTCGCCCTGGCGATGACCCACTCCTCCGAAGAGCTCAATTTCGTGCTCATCGACTTCAAGGGCGGAGCCACCTTCGCCGGCATGTCGAAGATGCCGCACGTCGCGGCCATCATCACCAATCTCGGGGAGGACCTGACCCTCGTCGACCGCATGGAGGACGCCCTGCGAGGCGAGATGGCGCGGCGTCAGGAGATTCTCAAGTCCGCCGGCAACTTCAAAAACGTCGCCGACTACGAGAAGGCCCGCAAAGCCGGACGGCAGGATCTCAAACCGATCCCCACGCTCTTCGTGGTCGCCGACGAGTTCTCCGAGCTGCTGGCCGAGAAGCCGGACTTCATCGACATGTTCGTCGCGATCGGCCGCCTCGGCCGCTCTCTCCAGATCCACCTGCTCCTCTCGTCTCAGAAGCTGGAGGAGGGGCGTCTGCGAGGCCTGGACTCCCACCTGTCCTACCGCATCGGCCTGCGCACCTTCTCGGCCCAGGAATCCCGCACCGTCATAGGCGTGAACGACGCCTACGAGCTTCCCCCCATCCCGGGCGTCGGCTTCCTCAAGCCCGACACGTCGAACCTCATCAGGTTCCGCGCCTCCTACGTCTCCGGGCCCCCGCCGCGGCGCAAGGACCTCTCGGCGGCCGACATCGTCAACGAGTCGGACGAGATCGAGATCTACGACTTCACCGCCGCGCCCCTGCGCCTGGAGGAGAAGGACATCGAGAAGGCGGAGGAGGCCAAGGCGCAGGCTGAGGAGGAGCTCAGCGAGTTCTCGGACTCGGGGATCCCCGGAGTGCCCAACACGACCTTCGACATCGCGGTGGCGAGGATGGAGGGCAAGGGGCCCTCCGCCCACCAGGTGTGGCTGCCGCCGCTCGACGCGCCCGCCACCCTGGACTCCCTCATGCCCGATCTGCGGATCAGCCCCTCGCTGGGCCTCCACTCGCCGCGTTGGCGGGGGGCGGGCGCCTTCGTCGTCCCGGTCGGGGACGTCGACCGCCCGCTCGACCAGCGCCGCGACACCCTCGTGCTCGATCTGGACGGTTCGGGCGGCCACCTGGCGATCGTCGGCGCGCCGCAGTCCGGCAAGTCGACCTTCGCCCGGACGGTCGTCGGAGCGCTCGCGCTGACGCACACCCCCCAGGAGGTCCAGATCTACGTCATGGACTTCGGCGGCGGAACCTTCTCCGGCATGCGCGACCTCGCCCACATCGCGGGCGTCGCGCTGCGCACCGACGAGGCCCGGGTCAACCGCATCTACGCTGAGATCAACTCGATCGTCGAGGATCGGGAGAAGTTCTTCGCCGATCGGGGCATCGAGTCGATGGCCGCGTACCGGCGCCTGCGCGCCGAAGGGAAGATCGACGACGGCTACGGCGACATCTTCCTCGTCGTCGACGGATGGCCGACGCTTCGATCCGACTACGAAGACGTCGAGATGAAGCTCCAGGAGCTCATGCCCCGCGGGCTGAACTTCGGGCTGCACGTCGTCGCCACGGCTCTGCGCTGGATGAACTTCCGCACGGCCGTCAAGGACATGTTCGGCTCGAGGATCGAGCTGCGCCTCGGCGACCCCATGGACTCCGAATTCAACCGGAAACTCGCCGCCAACGTTCCCACCGGCACCCCGGGGCGAGGCCTGGAATCCGGCAAGCATCACATTCTCGGGGCCCTCCCGCGCGTCGATTCCAAACCCGACGGCAAGCAGCTCGCCGTCGGGGTGACGGACCTAGTCGAGCAGGTCGGCCACTCTTGGACCGGGGCCCCCGGCCCCAAGCTTCGCGAGCTCCCCTCCCGGGTGCACATCGACGAGGTCCGCGCGAGGGTCTCCCCCGAGGACCGCAGGGTCATCCTGGGGATCGGAGAGTCCAGGCTCGAGCCCTTCGGCATCGACTTCAACGAGAACGACCACTTCTTCTTCTTCGGCGACCGCGGAAGCGGCAAAACCGCTACCCTCAGGCTCATCGCCGCTGAGATCGCGCGGATCTACAAGCCCGACCAGGCCAAGATCTTCGCCCTCGACTACAGGAGCGCGCTGCTCGGAGAGCTTCCCGAAAGCCACATGGCCGCGCACTGCCGATCCACCGAGGACGCCCACACCAAACTGGGCGGGTTGGTCGGGTTCCTCAAGACGCGCGCTCCAGGGCCCGACGTCACCCCCAAGCAGCTGCGCGAGCGAAGCTGGTGGTCCGGCGCCGAAGCCTTCGTCCTGGTCGACGACTACGACCTCGTCCAGTCGACCGGCGGCGCGAAGGGCAACCCGATGGGCGTCCTGCAGCCGTACCTGTCTCAGGCGCACGATCTCGGGCTGCACGTCATCATCACCCGCCGCTCCGGCGGCGCCAGCAGGACGCTCTACGAGCCGGTCGTCCAGGCGTTGAACGACCTCGCCTCGCCCGCCATGCTGCTTCCCGGCAGCCCGGACGACGGCGCCCTCCTGGGGCGCATGAAGCCCCGGCCGGGCGTTCCGGGACGCGGGCAGTTCCGGTCCCGCGACATCGCCCGGGAGTCGATCCAGGTCGCCTGGCTTCCCATGTCTCACGGCTGAGCCGCTAACAGCCTGCCTGAGGCCCGAGACCCGCGGGCTTGAGCCTAGGTTCGCGGGAGGTTGGGCGAACCGTCGAGCTCAAGGCGGTTCGGGGTCCGGCTGGCTTGCGGGGGCAGCGTTCGTAGCCGGGCACCTTCGCAGCCCAACCTTCTTGCGGATGAGGGCCAGCGGTCAGCCCCCGGCGGGCGAGGCGTGGTCGGGGCTGCCCGATTGGGAAGCCGGCGCTGTTTCACCGCTGGCATCCGGGGCACCAGAAGAGCCGGCGGCCCACCAGGTCCTTCTCCACGATGGTCGTGCCACAGCGCAGGCAGGGCCGGCCCGTCCTGTGGTACACGGCGAAACGCCCGGCCTCTTCGTCGCCTTCCGGCACGGGCTCGGGGCGCAGATCGGGCGGAACCGTCCGGATCACCCCGCTGTCGACGTCGTCGGCCATGGTGGCCGCGAGGTCGTCCCACAGCGCGCCCAAGCGCTCCGGGGAGACCTCGCTTCCGGGCGTCAGGGGCGAGATGCCGGTGCGGAACAGGCAGTCCGCCCGGTAGATGTTGCCCGGTCCCGCTGCGATCGACTGGTCGAGGATCAGCTGGCCGACGGCGGCCCGCCGCGACCGGATCGTGGTGACGAAGCGCTCGCGGTCCCCGGGTTCGTTGCGGACGGGATCGGGCCCGAGCCTGGCCAGGACTGCGCGAACTCCCTGGCCGTCGAGCGCTTCGCAGCGCGCGGGGCCCGTCAGGTCCGCTGCCAAGTCTTCCGCCTCCAGCCGCAGGCGGACCGTAGCGCCCGGTTCGGGCACGGCCGCTGCGTTGCCGCCGCCGCGCAGCCCCGCACCGGCGACGTCCGTGGCGCGGGGGCCTGAGAACGACCAGCGTCCGTACAGGCCGAGGTGGACGTGGAGCCAGGCGGGGCCGTCGTCGCCGAGTAAGGGTTCGGCGGTGGGGGTCCTGCTCTCAGCGAATGGCATGAAGAAGTGCTTCCCCCACGCTTGAGCGTGGAAGGCGGTGAGGCCGTCTAGGCGCGCCGCCCCCTCGGCGAAACGCCCCTGCGGCGAAGACGCGGCGACTACCCGCCCTGCCAGGAATCCGCTCGCGATCCTCGCCAGGCGGTGGATTGCTTGACCTTCGGGCACGCGGCTCCCTTCGTGCGCTTCGACTCCCATGGTTCGCTCGGGGACTGGCTTCTAATCCCTGGTTTAGGATACGGGGCCGGCCTCGGCGGGAAAAGAGCGGCGGCGGAGCTTGTGCCTCTGTTCACTCGTCATTACGAAAAACCTTGGAAAGATCATTACCGCGTTTACGTTTGTCTGGAAAGTTTCCTTTTGGAAAAGTCCTTCCATCTACGCGGAAAGAGATGTAAGATGCTTTTTAAGAGGAAAGGGGCTTTCGCCCGTCGAATAGAACCTTAGGGAGCTCACCTTGTCCGAATTATTCGTTAATCTGGAGGATCTCGATGCCGCTGCGTCTAATGCGGAAAAAGCCCATCAAAGCGCCGAATCGGTAAAGCTTTCAACCAGTGTGAACGACGTCTCCGAGGCCATGCCGGGTGGGAGTTCGGGAAAGGCTGCTCTGGGGGCAGGAAGCTATATCGATCAGGCTGCCAGAAGACTGTCCGGGGCTTTGGAGGCTTTCAGCCAGTCGATAAGCGATTCGAAGAATACGTACAACAAAACTGATCATTCCGTCAGCGTGGAATTCTCACGGGTCGACAGTCAGCTTTCGGGAGGCGAGAAATGACCACGTGGTCGGATCTGCAGAAGTGGGATGGCGATAAATTCGATCACTTGATCGACGTATTGGTTGCGATCCGCCATAAGGCCTCTGATTCCGGTGAGTATGTCCGTGACATCGACGTTTCCAGTGGATGGACTGGCGCTGGTGCGACGGCCGCCCAGAATAGACGGAAGGACCTGGCCAACAGCTCCGCTTTTCTGCTGGCCAATCTCGGTGAGATGATCCGTATTACGGGTAAAGCTCAAAGTGATACGAGTACTGTCAAGACGCTCGTTTTCGAAGTTCAATCTTTAGCAGATCATTATGGTTTTAATATCTCCACTTCAGGAGAAGTTACCGATCCTCACCCCATTAAAAGAAGTATCAGTGACATAATGTCATTATGGGATACTGGCCATGACAACAAGAGAAAAGATCGGGAAAAAGCTCTCAAACAATGTCAAGAAAAACTCAAATACGTTATTCAAATGGCAAAATTAACTGATGAAATTTACACTAGAGATTTAAATGTCATCGCCAATGGAACAATGATCGTTAAGGAAGGTTTGGATTATCCAACACCTGGTCTCAGCGACATACCATCCAATAAAAAGGATCCGGTACAAGTTGCCGCTTGGCGGAATGCGCACACGGATAGAGAGAAAGAGGCTTTGATTCGTGACAATCCGGATCTGATAGGCAATTTGAACGGATTTGATGGGACGTCGAGGGACAAAGCTAACCGATGGAGGATCTCTAGAGACAAGGAAGCCCTTACGCGAAAGTATACTCCCGACCAGTTGAAGACGAATCAGGCCTACCAGGAGCTGAGTGCGATCGAACGCTCGCTCACAAAGAACAATGGCGATACTCAGCTTCTCGTCTATGAACCGGCGACGGGGGAGAAGGGACATGAGAAGGCGCGTGCCGCGATTTCCGCCGGGAATGTCGACACCGCGGATCATGTTGCCACTTACGTTCCCGGCATGGGGACCTCCGTCAAAGACAGCATGGAGGGCAATGTCAACGCCGTGACCAATCTGAAGAATGCTGCGATGGCGGAAGGGCAGAGTAAGAAAGTGGCCGTCGTAGCCTGGATCGGGTATGACGCCCCACCTGACCCTAAAAATAACCACGATTACTCGGTTTTGGATTTGAACAAGGCCAAATCTGGCGGGGAGTCTCTCGCACGGTTCGAAGAAGGCATCCGGGGCTCTTGAGATGCCAGCATCGGCGGGAAGTCGAACGTCCACATGTCGGTTTTGGCCCATTCCTATGGTTCGACGACCGCCAGTTATGGAATGGCCAGCTTGCGACGGGGAGTGGTCGACCATTTTGCTGTGTTTGGATCACCTGGCATAAAAGACGGTGCATGGCGAATGAATGTACCTAAAGGCCATAATTATGTGCTCGAATTCAATGATGACGTTATCAGAAAGGCTAATGCAGCAAAAAAGTTCTGGAAAACAGATGATAGCTTAGGATGGCATGGAAAGGATCCGACAATGGATTCAGGATTCAAAAAGCTTAATCCCTACGGCCCTACAACCAAAGAAACAGGACATTCTGGTTATCTCGTCGACGGAGGAGAGGCACAGATAAAAATCGCGAAAGTTGTTTTAGGAACCGCAGGATGATGAGGTGAATGTATGAAAAAGTTTCTTGTATGTATATTTATATTTTTCTTATCAACCAGTGCATGTTTAAGACAGGAGAAGAAAATGCAAGAACCTTCAGTTTTCGGTGATAGTAACGGTCATCATTTTTGGGATGGTGAGTTGCCCTTGAATCGACGTGTGAATATTGCGACGGTTTCTTCTCAACTTCAGATTGCTTTAGTTCGAGTGCGCGATCGAATTGATACGAACTTTGGTAAGCAAGAATGGACACTTGTGGACCCATCGGATCGGAATTTTTCTCACTGTAAAGATCGAAATGAAGAAGGGAGTGAAGATACGAGTATGCAGGGCTGGACTTCTGGCATTAAAAGTGCTAATTATAAATATATCTTGACCATATTAGAAAATGAATTACGGTTATATGGATTTAAAACAGTAATTGATCTTTCAGACAGTGATGCTTATAGGGCTAACATTCATGATAGAAAAAACGGAGGATATGTTGGTATTGTCATGAATAAAAACAATAATGTTTTAACTTTGAGATATACAACAGGCTGTCGGCCTAGTTCTGGCCCCGAAGGGGGGAATGAGCCTTCGGTAGAAGGCCGCTCCTCGGCTTCGAACGGCGCTTCATGACCGCCGATTACCGGAGCGTTGTAGTTTGGCGAAGATAATATGCGAAAGATTCGCACTTTGATACTGTCGGCAGATGAAAAAGCGACATGCTACGCTGAAAGCACTGTGCAACTGCAATGAGGAGATGATCGCCGTGAAACGGCCTATCGGATTCTATCGCTTTTCGCAATGCCCCAGAATGGCAGCGGGCCTTCTGGCTCTTGCATTCCTCTCGCCCATCGCCGCATGCTCGTCCAAGGGCTCATTGGACGACCTGAAGAACCCCACGCCCTCACGTTCCACGTCGTCCTTCAAGCCCTCGACCTCTGCGAGCATTGCCTCCGATACGCCGACTTGGAATTTCCCGGTGAACCTGGATGGGTGGAGAATGGACATCATCGATCGAGACGGCAAAAACCGGGCGATCAACTCGGCTGGATGCTATTTGACCACCAGTCAACGCCCCATCGCCGGGCCCCTCGAGGGGGACAGGGAAGAGTCCGAGTACCAGAATGAGCGCATAGCGACGACCTTGCGGTCCCAACTCACGAATGTGCAGGCCCAGCCGGCCTCCGAAACCAGGGTGTCCGGTTTCAGCGGAAAGAAGATCGAAGGCGCGGCCTCAGAGATCTCCTATACGGGCAAAGACGGGGTGGCATACAAGGGTTGGTATTGGTCGCGCGTGTTCGGCAAGATCAAGACCCCCGTGCTCCTTCAGTCAACTTACGCCTGCCCGGTGCAGGCATACTCTGCGGCGGAGCTGACGTCCATCATCAACGGGAAGCTTTCCATATTGTCGAGGGCCTCGGAGGACTTCGACGGTTGATCGGAAACCGACAACTCGAGGGTTGAAGGCGCGCACCCCCGCTCTGCCCTCCGAGTTCTCGCCTCCAGCTTCTTGTGGTTCCCGGAGCGTGCGCCATTGCGCTCGCCACCGCCGCTTTGCCCTACGGGCTCTCTGTAGTCCCTAACGTGCCCCGGTCCGCTGCGTCGACATGAGAGCGTAGCGCCTCGACGTGGCCCATGGCGTGCGCGGCCCCGGTGACTGGCGGGACTCCGCATGGCGAGGCTCCCCGCGGCCCTCGGCGTGCGCTCGCCTGCGGCTCCCAGTGGATTCGGAGCGGGACTTCCAAACTTGAGCGGAATAGGCTCAACATTCAGGGCGTTCCCTTCCATGGAAATCCCGTGAGAAGGAGAGAATCTATGGACAAACTGACGACGAAATCCCAGGAGGCCCTGGCTGAAGCGATCAGCCTGGCCGCCGAGAAGGGGAATCCTCAGGTCGAGCCTCTGCACCTGCTGAGCGCTTTGCTCGGCCAGCAGGGCGGAGTCGCCGTCGCTCTGCTTGACGCGGTCGGCGTCAATCGGGCGGACGTCATTGCGCGGACGAACGCCGCCATCGCGGCGCTTCCGGGCGCCGAAGGATCCTCGGTGCAGCAGCCGAGCGCATCGCGCACGCTCTCGCGCGTCATCAGCGACGCGGGCAAGGAGGCCACTGCCCTCGGCGACGCCTACATCTCCACCGAGCATCTGCTCATGGCTGTCGCCGCCTCGCAGAGCCAGGCGGGCGAGATCCTCCGCGCCGCCGGAACGGACCGCGACCAGCTCGCGGCAATCCTGCCGAACGTGCGCGGCAGCGCCAAGGTGACGAGCCCCGACCCCGAAGGCACCTTCCAGGCGCTCGAAAAGTACGGGGCGGACCTGACGGCGATGGCCCGCGAGGGCAAGATGGACCCCGTCATCGGCCGGGACTCGGAGATCCGCCGCGTCGTCCAGGTGCTTTCGCGGCGTACGAAGAACAACCCAGTCCTCATCGGCGAGCCCGGCGTCGGCAAGACGGCCGTGGTCGAGGGTTTGGCCCAGCGCATCGTGGACGGCGACGTGCCGGAGTCTCTGCGCGGAAAACGGCTCATCCAGCTCGACGTCGCCTCAATGGTGGCGGGCGCGAAGTACCGTGGCGAATTCGAAGAGCGCTTCAAGGCCGTGCTCCAGGAGATCAAGGAATCCGACGGGGAGATCGTCACCTTCATCGACGAGCTCCACACGATCGTGGGCGCGGGCGGCGGCTCCGAGGGCGCGATGGACGCCGGCAACATGCTCAAGCCGATGCTCGCGCGCGGCGAGCTGCGGCTCATCGGCGCCACCACCCTCGACGAGTACCGCGAGGGCATCGAGAAGGATCCGGCTTTGGAGCGGCGCTTCCAGCAGGTGTACGTGGGCGAGCCCTCGGTGGAGGACACCGTGGCGATCCTGCGCGGCATCGCGCCCAAGTACGAGGCGCACCACAAGGTGACGATCTCCGACGGCGCGCTCGTGGCCGCCGCGACGCTTTCGAACCGGTACATTCCCGGCCGCCAGCTGCCGGACAAGGCCATCGACCTCGTCGACGAAGCCGCCTCCCGCCTGCGCATGGAGCTGGATTCCTCGCCGGAGGAGATCGACGCCCTTCAGCGCCAGGTGGACCGCCTGAAGATGGAGGAGGCCTACCTCGTCGAAACCGACGGAGACGGTGACGCCGCGGCCGCCGAACGCCTCGACAAACTCCGTGCCGAGCTCGCTGACAAGTCCGAGGAGCTCGCCGCTCTCAACGCGCGGTGGGAGTCCGAGAAGGCAGGGCGCAACCGCGTCGGCGAGCTGAGGGTCAGGCTCGACGAGCTGCGCACCGACCTCGAGCGGGCCGTCCGCGAGGGCCGCTACGAGGAGGCTGGGCGTCTCCAGAACGGCGAGATCCCGACGATCGAGGCGGAGATCGCGCAGGCCGAGGCGGCTGAGGCCGCTGAGGCGGACGCCGACACGGAGCCGATGATCGCCGAGCGCGTGGACGCCGACGAGATCGCCGAAGTCGTCTCCTCGTGGACGGGAGTGCCCGTCGGGCGCCTGCTCCAGGGCGAGACGGAGAAACTCTTGAAGATGGAGAAGGTCATCGGCAAGCGGCTCATCGGCCAGACAGCCGCCGTGGCCGCCGTAGCCGATGCGGTGCGCCGCTCGCGGGCGGGCATCTCCGATCCCAACCGCCCGCTCGGCTCCTTCCTGTTCCTCGGGCCCACGGGCGTGGGCAAGACGGAGCTGGCGAAGTCGTTGGCGGAGTTCATGTTCGACGACGACCGCGCGATCGTGCGCATCGACATGTCCGAGTACAGTGAGAAGCACTCTGTCTCGCGCCTGGTGGGTGCCCCTCCCGGATACGTGGGATACGAGGAAGGCGGCCAGCTCACCGAGGCCGTGCGCCGCCGCCCGTACTCGGTGATCCTGCTCGACGAGGTCGAGAAGGCCAACCCGGACGTCTTCGACATCCTGCTCCAGGTGCTCGACGACGGCCGCCTGACCGACGGCCAGGGGCGCACGGTGGATTTCAAGAACACGATCCTCATCCTCACGTCGAACCTCGGCTCGCAGGCGCTCATGGACCCCGTGGCCGGCGAAGCCGAGAAGCGGGAGACCGTCATGCAGGCCGTCCGCGGGGCGTTCAAGCCGGAGTTCCTCAACAGGCTCGACGACATCATCGTCTTCGATCCGCTCTCACTGGACGAGATCGGGCAGATCGTCGACCTTCAGGTCGCGCAGGTCGCCGCGCGGCTCGCCTCCCGCCGCATCGCGCTCGACGTGACGTCGGGCGCCCGCGACATCTTGGCGGTGGAGGGCTACGACCCCGCCTACGGCGCGCGCCCGCTGCGGCGGCTCATCCAGCGCGAGATCGGCGACCAGCTGGCCCGCATGCTCCTATCCGGCGAGGTGCACGACGGCGACACCGTTACGGCCGACGCCGCTCCTGATGGGAAACAAGGCTTGACCTTGACCGTCGAGAACGGCTGATCGCCGGGCGGCCCTCCTATCGGGCGATTGCCGTCAGTCGAGTGCTGAAAGGATGTGGGCGGCCGGTTATGGCCGCCCACATCGCAGCGAGAACGGCTGTTTCCCCGATCCCCGTTTTCCACGGAGAAAAGGGGGAAAACTGCGAATGCCCAGCGAATCCGATTAATGCCTTGTATGCACGCTCACAACTTGCTATGTTTGCATGCATTAGCTCATATAAAGGATTTCTCACTGTAAGGGGTGAACTATGGGCGAAATTCACATTGTGGAAGGGGATTTGGAGTCCTTCGCTAAGACGGTGGGGGATATTCCGGAGGAACGGTTGAATTCGGTGGACAGCGAAACATCCTTGCGTGAAGCGACGGTGGGCATGCCTGGATCGGATTCGAAGGCGTATGCGGCCGGCTACGGGGCGGCTGTCAACGAGGAATGCAAGAAGGCGTCTGCGGGGTTCAAGAAGTTCAAGGAGAACATGCTGGCCGCTGCGGCCGAGTATTCGCAGGCAGAGGATGACACGACGGCGGCGTGGAGGCGCTTTTCCCAAGAGGCTCAGGCTCCCGGGCCGTCGCGTGTGGGCGTGCCTGGGGTGGATCGGCGCGGTGGGCGTCTCGTTCATGGCGGGGGTGATCGGTGATGGGGTTGTCGTGGTCGGATGTCAAGGATTGGAAGTCGTCCTATCTGGAGAGCCAGGCTGAGCGGCTGCGCGCTGAGCGGGCGAAGTGGCTTCAGGGGGCGTCTGACGCTGAGGTGGCGATGAGCAAGGTGGCTTCCTCGGGTGCGGGGGTGGAGGCCGCCAAGGCTTCGCTGAGGAAGAAAATCGAGCAGGTGGACGTGTGTGTGAACAAGTTGTCGGAGTTGATGATGGCCACCTCGCAGGCGTGTGACGGGGTGTGGTCTGTTCAGACCAGGATTCTGGAGTGCAAGCAGTATGCTGAGATGCACGAGCTGCGCATCCGCAGTGACGGGGGCGTGGAATCGCAGCCGGGCAAGGATGCCAGTGGTGATGATGAGAAGAAGCTGGCCGGCAAGGTCTCCGAGGTCCTGACGTATGCCGGGGCGGTGGACCAACGCTACAAAATGCGGATGTGGGCTGTGGCCACGGGCATGTATGCGTCTCCTGAGACGCATAAGTCGGCCAGTCCGGGTCTGTATAATTTCCCGCAGGCGGAGTGGTCGGCCACGGAGGTGGCCGTGTGGTGGAAGGCGTTGTCTGCGGCGGAGAAGCAGGATCTGATCGCCCATCATCCGGAGATGATCGGCAATCTCAACGGTGTGGACATGGCCTCCCGCGACCAGGCCAACCGCATCCTGTTGCCGCAGAAAATTTCGCAAGCTGAAGCGAAAGTTCAAGCATTACGTGCAACATTCAAAATGAACCCGAGTGAATACTATCGTCACGATCGCGTTCCTAAATCGAAAGTAGCTGTTAACAGCGAACTAGAATGGGAAGAAAAAAGACTCGCTGACCTTAAAGCCATTCGTAGTACTTTAGAAGAAAATGACAAATTGAGAGAAAGTAAACCCCATACACCTAAGCGTGGTCTTGTTTACATGGACGATTCGAAGAAGGACGACCGCGTCAAGGTCGCCATATCGACTGGTGACGTCGACCATGCCAAACATGTCAGCACCATCCTGCCTGGCATGAATAATGTTCCATCTGAAGATATTGGTGATCATGTAAAAAATGCCGAAAGAGTACGACAGCATTCTATACGCAATGCAAAAATATCTTCTGAGCAGGTAGCAACAATTGCGTGGATGTATGATACGCCGCAGGGTGGGCAGGTGGTATCGTCGAAGTATGCGACGAAGGCATCGCATGAGATCGGGTCAGCCCTGGAGGGAATGCACGCCTCTCGCCATACAAACGGTATTGAACGCGCGCACACTTCCCTCTTGGGGCATTCCTATGGGTCGACGACGGCGGGCAAGGTCGCCAAAATGATCCGCAAGGGCGTTCTCGACGATCTGGTAATGTATGGATCACCAGGCGCAGGCGCTCGTGATACTAGAGAATATAATCTAGATCACGGTAGGCCTTATGTTTCAGGAATTAAGTCTGATGATGCAGTTAAGGGTAAAGGAACTCTTAACAGTAAATTCGGTAATAATCCAATGTTTATGCCGGGTGTCAAACATCTCGCGAATAACTCGGAGCGTGATCGTTCATTTTTTATTCCTTGGAAAATGTTCGATCGACATTCGGAGTATCTTGAAGAGGGAACGAGTTCCTTAGAAGATATTTCTCGAGTTGTTACTAAAGTTCCAGTGAAGGGAGAACGATAATGAAGTTTTGTCGAAAAATATGCTCAATTACTTTATGTTTGATTATTATTTCATGTTCTTCGATATCTAGAAACGAAAAACATAGACAAATTGGAGATGGAACTAAAGAATTGAGAAAGCGGCAAACTATTGAAGAATATAAACGAAATACACTTCCACGTATTGAAAAGTTTCTAACTAAACTATCGCTCGCTGGCGCAGGAGAATTGGTCTATGAAGAAAGCGACTACGATGAAACGTGCGGAGAAAATAAAGAAGGGAAAAATTATTTGAGCGCTAATATAAAAGGTCGTTCAATTGACGTAAATAAGGTCATAAAATATGGTAATGATATTTTGAAGCCTGCAGGTTTTTCTAAAAGAACTGAACGGAAATACGATAATGGAGACATTGTACTCTATTGGCTTAACGTAAAAGATGGAGGTTATGTATCACTTACGGTTTCTCCGCAGGACTTCATTGGAATTTTCTATGTTTCTGGATGTCGTCCGACTGATGGGACTACGACGCCTTCGCCGAGTCTCACACCTAAGAAAACATGGTCCGGATACGAGACAACTCACTCTGACACCGATGAAGAATAGAATTGGGCGTGCGCATACGTCTTTGCTGGGGCATTCTTACGGGTCGATGACGGCGGGTAAGGTCGCCAAAATGATCCGCAAGGGCGTTCTCGACGATTTGGTGATGTATGGATCGCCGGGTGCAGGTGCTCATGATGCTAGAGAATATAATCTAGATCACGGCAGGCCTTATGTTTCAGGAATTAAGACTGATGATGCAGTTAAGGGTAAAGGAACTCTTAATAGTAAATTCGGTAATAATCCAATGTTTATGCCGGGTGTCAAACATCTTGCGAATAATTCAGAGAGAGATCGTTCATTTTTTATTCCTTGGAAAATGTTCGACCGGCATTCGGAGTATCTTGAAGAGGGAACGAGTTCCTTAGAAGATATTTCCCGAGTTGTCACAAATGTTCCGGTGAAAGGAAAGAAATGATGAGATTTCGTTATCGCATATGCGCACTATCTGTATGCATTGTTCTTGTATCGTGTTTATCTATGAAAGAAGAAAAACATAAGCATTTTTGGGATGGTTCTAAGGCTTTTGAGAAGCGGCAGACTATTGAGGCTTATAAACGCGATACTGTGCCCATGATCGAAAAGTTTCTGGTGCGCATTTCCCAGGCTGGCGCGGGGGAATTCATCTTTGATGGAGACGATCAAGATCGTCGGTGCGGGGAGAATGATAATGGTTATGATTATTGGAGTCCAAATATATCTGGAAAGCCGATTGAAGTGGCTGAAGTGATCAAAGCCGGTGACAAATACCTTGTTCCTGCGGGTTTCTCGAAAAAAACTCAGCGCAAACACGAGAATGGAGATGTTAGATTCTTTTGGATGAACAAAAAGGACGGTGGGTATGTCACTGCGATAGTATCGCCGAAAAGCCATACGGGGATATACTACATCTCAGGATGCCGTCCAAGCGACGGAAGCGCGACACCGTCGCCAAGTCCAACGCCCACGGGAAAGCTACCTGACGCCACTAATTCTAGCTATAAGACATCAGATCCAAATAGCACGCCAACCGAATAATTTGTTGCCAACGCATTGCTTGGAAGGCAATAATACAGGTCTACATCGCTCGCATGGCGTCCGTCAGCGCCGGCCAGGCCTCGGCATGCTCCGTTCCGAATGGTTTGGCTCCGAGGAATGCCCCGGTGCGCCCGGCGTCCGGATCGACCCACAGGAACGATCCCGCCTGGCCGAAGTGCCCGAAGGCGCGCGGCGAAAACGAAACACCCGTCCAGTGCGGAGCCTTGTGGTCTCGGATCTCCACACCGAGCCCCCACGCATTGTCCGCCTGCCGTCCGTAACCGGGAAGAATCCCCGAAATCCCAGGGAACTGCGGCGAGGTGGCCTCGGTGTGAAGGTCGGCCGAAATCAGAGTCGGAGCGAGGAGCTCCCTCCCCAAGGCGAGGAGATCGCGAACCGACCCTTCACCCGAATGCGCCGGAGAACCCGGAATCGCGGTCGCCGACATCCCCAGGGGGATCAGCACGGCTTCCTCCATCCACTCCCGAATGCCCACGCCCGTCGCCGCCTCGACGCGCTCGCCCAGAACTTCGAATCCGAGATTCGAGTACACTCGGCGCCGCCCCGGCGGGGAGATGGCCGCACCGCCTTCGAACGGCAAGCCCGAGGCGTGTGCGAGCAGATGACGAACCGTCGAACCGGGCGGCCCAGCCGGATCCTCTAGCGAAATGAGACGGCGCTCCACCGCGATCAGCGCCGACAGCGCCGCCACCGCCTTCGTCACCGACGCCATCGGAAAGACGGCGTCGAGATCCCCGCAGGACGCGATGACCGAATCGGCGTCCGCCACGCCGAAAGCGTGCGGAAAGGAGAAACCGCCGAAACCGTGCGAAGAGGGGGCGGAGGGGATGCCGTGCGCATTTGAGGGGGCGCCGTACACAGCGCCGTGCGCAGGGGGATCTTCCGCGGAATCAGAGGCCGGGGAGCGAAGGCGTGCCGCGGAGGAGGACGCGTCCGGTGGAAGGCTCACCGGCTCAGTTTGCCATGCCCGAACCGACGGACGGAAGACGCTGGTCCGCATATCGTGCCGGGGGATTCCCGAAGTCGGCCACGGCGCGGCCGTGCCCTCGCGTGTCCTGACCCGCTGTGAGAAGTCGCCTACGGTGGGTTCAGCTATCCACTCGAAGGGGAGGCACCCCGTAGACTACGGCCATGCGCACGATCAAGAATTGGCTGACCGACATGGACGGTGTCCTCATCCACGAGGAGAAGGCTCTGCCGGGTGCCCCGGAATTCATCGACACGCTTCGCGAACGCGAACTCTCCTTCCTCGTTCTGACGAACAATTCGATCTTCACCCAGCGTGATCTCGCCGCGCGCTTGGAGGCCTCCGGGGTCTCCGTGCCCGAATACAACATCTGGACCTCGGCTCTGGCCACGGCCAGCTTCCTCGCTACGCAATCGGATTCCCGACGCGCCTACGTTGTCGGCGAAGCGGGACTGACCACTGCGCTATACGAAGTGGGTTTCGTGATGACCAACATCAAACCCGACTTCGTCGTGCTGGGCGAGACCAGGACCTACAGCATCGACGCTCTCACCCAGGCCATCCGCTTGATCGACGAAGGCGCGCGCTTCATCGCCACGAACCCCGACGTGACCGGCCCCTCCGCCGAAGGGCCGATCCCGGCCACCGGCGCGGTGGCGGCGATGATCACCGCCGCCACGGGCAAAGTCCCCTACTACGTCGGGAAGCCGAACCCGATCATGCTGCGCAACGGGCTCAACAAGATCGACGCGCATTCCGAAGAGACCGCTTTGATCGGCGACCGCATGGACACCGACATGCTCGCCGGCATGGAGGCGGGTCTGCAGACCCACCTCGTCCTATCCGGATCGACCACTCGCGACGACATCGGGAAGTTCGCCTTCCGCCCCGACTACGTGCACGAGGGGATCGGGGAGCTCCTCGACCTCATATAGCCGACACAGCAGAAGCGAATCCGCGCTCCCGGCCCGGGGCCCGCCGCCTCTGCCGGAAGCGCGTCTGGCCCTAACGGCCCCTTGCGCTGTCGGCCCGGCGTCATTGGAACGCTGGGCCGACATGCACGCACGCAGGGCTCGCACAATGCCTCTTCGCACAGCGCCTTTGGAGTCGGAACTGACGAAGCTGAGTCGGGGTGCGCGGGACCGAGTCCATTTGGGGCGGCACCCCATGTCGAGAGGCCTCGGGTTAGCGCAGGCTTCGAGCGGCTGGATCGGGCGGCCCGTAGACGACATCCAGGAAGGGGTGCCGTGAACAGGCTTCGGGCGCCTGGATCGGGCTCTTTCCAAGCGAAATCTCGGGTCGCGCGGGTTGGTTGCGGCTGCAGGAGGCCTCCGGGCACGTGGGTTACGCGGTTACAGGAATGCGGCGCCCACGAGGCTCACGTCGTCGCCGAGCTGCGCTGGGACGACGATCCCCGCGCGGTTGGCGGGCACGAGCGCCTCCCGGGCGACGCATTCGCAGGCGCGGGATATCCACTGCGGATGTGCGATGGCTACGCCGCCGCCGATCACGATGAGCTCGGGATTGAACGCATTGGCCATGTCGACGCAGGCCGAGGCCACCGCCCGTGCGGCCGACTCGAGCACCAGCCGGGCGGCGATGTCGCCCGCTGCGGCGCACTCGTCGACGTCCTTGCCGGTCAGGGCCCGCCCCGACGCCAGGATCTCATGCAGCGGACCGCCTTCTTCCGCCAGGTCGCCCGCCCGCCGGGCGATCGCGGGGCCCGAGGCTATGGCCTCCAGGCATCCGCGCCGCCCGCAGCCGCAGGAGGGACCGACCCGGTCGACGCTGATGTGCCCGATCTCCCCGGCGACGCCGTCGACGCCGCGGAGCAGGCGCCCGTCCAGCATGACGGCGCCGCCGACGCCGGTCGAGACCGTCATGTAGACGAAGTTGGCCACCCCGCGCGCGGCGCCGAAGGCGTGCTCTCCCAGCGCCGCGACGTTAGTGTCGCGATCGACTCGCACGTCCAGGCCGGTCGAGCGCGCCAGGTCCGCCCCCAGGTCCAGGCCCGCCAGGTTGGAATCGGTGTTCGGAGGGGTGAAGAGCCGGCCCGTCGCCGGGTCGACGGGGCCCGTGACGCTCACGCCGAGACGGGCGCCGTCGAGGCGGACCCCGTCGGGGGAGCTGGAGTCCCACCCGCCGACGGCGCCGACCTCGCCCAGCGCCTGCAGGCAGGCGTCGATGATGCCGCGTCCCTCCTGCCCTTTGGGCATGGGGCGCCGGCTCCGGGCTTCGAGCGCGCCCCGGGGGGAGAGGCGGGCGGCGCGGATCCAGGTTCCTCCGATGTCGAGGGCGAAGACGGCTCCGGCGTTCGAATCGGGGATCCGTCTATCGGTTTCGTCGTCGCAGGAGGCGGGGGCGACGACCGCGTTTGCGGCGCCGTTGTCAGTGTTCGCTGGAGTGTTGACAGCCGAGGTGAAAGAGTTCATAATTAAGTATAACATTATAATGAATCCGAGGGAACACAAGGAGGTGTGCGGAATGGGCGGCGAACGCGATGGCGAGGCCGGCGGACCCTCACGGGCCGGCGTCTCGGCAGCACGGGATTCGCTGATCGGCGGGGATGAATCCGTCGATTCCTCCGGCGGAGCCGTCGCGAGCGGCGAGTCCGCGGAGCGTTCCGCGCACGGAGCTTCGGGCGACGGGCCGGGCATCCAGCTCGTCCGCGGCCCGGTTCCCCTGTACCACCAGGCTTACAACGCCCTTCGTCGTGAAATCGACTCGGGCCGTTGGGGGCCGGGTGACAGGCTCCCCACGGAGCGCGAGCTCGGTGAGTCCTTCGGGTGCAGCCTCGTGACGGTGCGTCGCGCACTGGACGAACTCGTACGCGAGGGGAGTATCGTCAGGACCCGCGGCAGGGGCACGTTCGTCCGCGAACGGGCGATCGAGCGCGAGCTGGCCGACCTGACGAGCTTCACCGCCGAGATGGCCCTGAAGGGGCTGACGCCGCGGACGGAGACGCTCTCGACCGAGATCGTCGAATCGACGCCTTCGACCGCCGAACGTCTCGGCATCGAACTCGGGCTCCCGGTCTACTCGATCGAGCGCCTTCGCATCGTCGGGGACGAGCCGCTCCTTCTGGAGCACGTCTTCATCCCCGAGCACTTCTTCCCAGGACTGCTGTCCATCGATCTCAACACGACGTCGCTCTACGCCCACCTGTCGGAGCGGTACGGGGTCGATCTGGTCGGCGGTCACGAGACGCTTGAGCCCGCTCTACCCAGCGACCGCGAAGCCAGGCTCCTCAAGCAGGATCGCGGTGAGCCGGTCCTCCTGCTCAAGCTCGTCTCGTCCAGCGCCGACGGCCGGCCGATCGAATACTGTAGAACAGTGGTCAAAGGCAGCCGAGCCAAGTACCACATCGACGTTTCCCGTCCCAGAACCGAGTAGGCGGGACATCCTCACCACACAATCCTTTTCTCCCACGAAACAACCCCTCGCACATCGGAGTGACCATGAGGAAACACAGCACATACAGAAAATTCGCGACCTTGGGCCTCGCCGCGGCCAGCTGCGTGGGCTCAGTCGGCCTGGCGTCCTGCTCGTCGGACGGCAAGGACTCCGGCGCGTCGAAGAAGATCGTCGTCTGGGACTACTACGGTTCCAGCACCCCGATCAAGCCGGCCCTGGAGCGGTATAAGAAGGCCCACCCGGACATCAAGGTGGACTACCAGGAGTACGACTACGACACCTTCCAGGACAAGCTGAACGTCGCGGCATCCTCGGGTTCGGGGCCGGACCTGGCCACCATCGACATGGCGTGGGTTCCGACCTACGCGTCTCAGGGCGTGCTCTCCGACATCTCCGAGATCTCGAAGAACAAGCTCAACGGCAAGTCGATCGACAGCCAGTACTCCAAAGGCGCCCTGAAGGCCATGACCTACGAGGGCCACAAGGTGGTCCTCAGCTACGACTTCGACGTCTACTCGCTCTACTACCGCGCCGACATCCTCAAGGCGAAGGGTCTGGAAGTCCCCAAGACGTGGGAGGATCTGCTCAAGGTCTCCAAGGCGATGGCCCAGGACACCAACGGCGACGGCAAGGTCGACAAGTACGGATTCCAGGTCCGGCCCGACACCTTCCAGTATTCGCAGTTCCTCTTCCAGAACGGCGGCTCGATCGTCGACAAGTCGGGTAAGAAGGCCGCGTTCTCCTCCACGGCCGGCGTCGAGGCTCTAAAGTACATGCAGGACCTCATGAAGAACGGCGGAGTCATGTGGGACCCCTCCCAGGGTGATTCCACCGGGCTCCCGGGCATAGCCGACGAGCGCATCGGAATGTTCCTCAACGGCCCCTACCTGATGGGAGTCCTCAAGACGGGTGTGCCGAACCAGGCCGGCAAGTGGGCCGTGGCCCCGGCTCCCTTCGCCAAGAAACAGGGCAGCTACCTCGGCGGAACCGCGCTCGCCATTCCCACGGGCGCCAAGAACACGAACGGGGCGTGGGACCTCATGCAGTTCCTGCTCAAGCCCGAGCAGCAGGAGCTCGTGTACACGAAGGCCGGAGCGGCTCCCGCCACGACGGCCGCGCTCAAGTCGAAGACTCTGACCGCCCCCGACTCCTTCTTCTACCAGAATCAGGCGCCCTTCTCGATATTCGAGGAGGCTCTGAAGACGGCCACCCCCTTCCCCTACGTCTCCGGCTGGCCGGAGATCGACAAGGCGATGACGGACGCCGTCACGGCGGCGCTGCGCGGCAAGAAGACGCCCGAACAGGCCTTGAAGGACGCCGCCAAGACGTCCGACAAGGCGCTCAAGAAATAAGGCTCTCGTGAGATGAAATCCTCTGATAATGAGGCGGAACTGGCCGCGGTCTCCAAACAGAACACCCCCCGCCCGGAGACCGCGGCCAGCCCGGAGACGACGCGCCGCGGGCCGGCCGACCCGTACCGGGACGGGCAGGGGCCGGAAAGCCCAAGTCCCGATGGCGCGGTCCCCGAACCCGGCGGCGAAGAGCTCGGACCCGGCAGGCCTGCGCGCGGCGACCGCCGGGCGAAGCCGAGGCGCCGGCCCGCGGTTTCGCGGCGGGCTCAGGATCGTGCGGGGCTGGCCCTGGTGGCGCCCGCCCTCATCCTGACGACCATCTTCTTCTTCATCCCGATGGTCCTCTCCCTGTGGTGGAGCTTCACGAAGTACAACGGCAACCGCCCGCCCCAGTACGTCGGATTGAAGAACTACGCCGACCTGATGAGCGACCCGACATTCACGGCGGCGGCCAGCAACACCGCCGTCTTCGCGATCGTCACCATGACGATCGGGCCGTTCCTCGGACTCGTCTCGGCCCTCCTGCTCAACAGGGCCCGTGCCTTCCAGGCGTTCTTCCGGTCGGCCTTCTTCCTGCCCGTGACCATGTCGCTCGTAGTCGTGGCGTCGATGTGGAAGATGATCCTCAACGACGCGGGCCTGCTCAACAAGTTCCTGGAGTTCTTCGGGATCCCCGGCCACGACTGGCTCGCCGACCCCTCGACGTCCCTCATGTCGGTCTCCATGGCGAGCATCTGGCAGGGCTTCGGCTTCGAGACGGTGATCTTCCTCGCCGCGCTCCAGAGCATCCCCCGCGAGCACTACGAGGCGGCGGCCGTCGACGGCGCCGGACCGCTGCGCACCTTCATGGCGGTCACGCTTCCGGCCCTGCGCCCCACGCTCCTCTTCGTCTACGTCATGGGGACCATCGGGGCTTTCCAGGTCTTCGACCAGATCTACGTCATGACCCAGGGCGGGCCGACGTCGTCGACGACGACCCTGGTGTACTACATCGTCGAACGCTTCCATTCCTTCGACTTGGGGAAGGCATCGGCGGCCGCCTACCTGCTGGCCGCCTTCCTGGCCGTCGCCTCAGCGATCCAGATGAAGATTGAAAGGAGAGGCGCATGACCGCCACGGTCGACGCTCACCGCTCGCCGTCTGCGAAGGGGCGGGGCGAGCCGGCCGCCTCCATCGGCGGGTCGAAGCCCGCGAGGCCGCGTGCGGCGAGGAGGCGGAGCACCCTACGAGCCCGCAGGAGACGGCACCAGGTGCTCACCTACACGGCGCTGGTGGTCTTCAGCCTGGCCATGGCCATCCCGTGGCTGTGGACGCTCAACTCGTCGTTCAAGCGGCCCGAGGACGTCTTCGACCCCGACAAAGCGCTGCCCGACCCGGCGACGCTGCAGGCATACAACCGGATCTTCTCCGAAGCCCCCTTCGCCAGGTACTTCGTCAACTCCGTCATCGTCTCCCTGAGCATCGTCATCCTCAACGTCGTCTTGGACTCCTGCGCGGCCTATGCCTTCGCCAAGCTGCGCTTCCCCGGCAGGTCGCTGATCTTCGGGGCGCTCATGGTGACGATGATGATCCCCATGCAGGTCAACCTGATCCCGCAGTACCGGATCATGGTATGGCTCCACCAACACATCCCCTTCCTGGGGTTGGACACGCTGTCGGGGATCATCGCGCCCGGGGCGGTACAGGTCTTCGGCATCTTCCTCATGCGCCAGTTCTTCGCGTCCATTCCCGACAGCATGCTCGAAGCCGCCCGGCTGGACGGGGCGAGCGAGTTCCAGATCCTGCGGAAGGTGGTCCTGCCGCTGGCGGCGCCGGGGATCGCCACGCTGACGATCTTCACCTTCCTCGGCGCCTGGAACGACTTCCTGTGGCCCATGCTCGTCTCCAGCTCGGAGTCCACCCGCACGCTGCCGGTGGGCCTGGCCCTGCTGGCCCGGAAGAACACGGTCGACTGGCCGGGGACGATGGCCGGAGCCGTCGTCACGGCCCTGCCCATGGTGCTCGTCTTCCTCGTGGCCCAACGCAAATTCATCGAAGGCCTCACGGCCGGATCGACGAAAGGATAAATTCATGGTCTCACGCGACAATCCCGGCGACTCCGCAGAACGCGACATCTTCCTGAGGGAGATATGCGAATCGCCCGACACCCTTCTCCATTCGGCCGAGGCCCTGGCAGCGCAGGCAGACGCCCTGGCCGGGATCCGCTCCACCCTGGAAGGCCGCCGAGTGACGCTCACGGGGATGGGAAGCTCCGCCGACGCCGTCACCGGCCTGGCCAGCATCCTCGGACGCCGCGGAATGGACTGCCCGAACATCCACACCGCCGAGCTCCTCCACTACCGCATGGACGCCCTGGGCCCCGGCGCCGCCGTCGTCGCCGTCAGCCAGTCGGGTCTGAGCATCGAAGCCGTGAAGATGACGGCGAAACTCCGGCAGAAGGGCGGCATCCCCCTGATGGCCGTGACCAACGCCCCGGACAGCCCCCTGGCGGAGGCCGCCGACGTCTCCCTCGACATCGCCGCCGGGGACGAGCAGGGCCCCTCCAGCAAGACCTACGTGGCGACCATGCTGCTCATGCACGTCCTGGCCGAGGTGATCGGCACCGACAAGCCGATCGACACCGTCGTGGAACAGTCTCGCGGCCACGCCGAGCAGGCGGCCGGCGCCCTGAGGGAGTGGCTGAAGGACGCCGAAGGCCTCGGGCAGGCCCTCGCCGATTGGATCGAGCCGGCCGACGCCCTCATGGTCCTGGGCCGCGGAGTGAGCGTCGCCCCCGCAGAGCTCAACGGCCTGGTCCTCAAGGAGTCCGCGCACGTGCCCGCCCAGAGCATGGACTCGGCCGAGTTCCGGCACGGTCCGCTCGAACTCGCGGGCCCGGGTCTGAACGCCGTGCTCATGTGCCTGGAGCCGGTTCAAGCTTCCCTCGACGCGCGCCTGCGCCAGGATCTCATCGCGCGGGGAGCTTCGGTCAAGGCCATCGGCGTCGAGGCCGCCGAGACGCCCGGCCTTCCCCTCGACTACTCCCTGCCGGGGACGGCGCCCCTCATCGACGCCGGATGCGCGGCCCTGCCGCTGCTTCTGGCCGCGTGGGCGGAGGCCTCCCGGCGCAGCGAGACTCCGGGAGTCTTCCATGTCGGCGCCAAGGTGACGACATGCGAATGAACTCCCGGCAGAAAGGCGGCCGGCCGGAGCTCGGCGGATATCACGCGCCCGCCGAATCCGGCCGGATCGCCGCCCCGGACGCCGGCGAATCAAACCCGGCCGAGGGGCCCTACACGATGGGGCGGCACTTCATGCGCCGGAAGGGCGCCGTGTACGTGCCCGTCGGAGTGCACTACGTTCCGCGCTCCGGCCCGGACTGGCCGTGGCGGGTGGACGAAGCCGAATTCGACGCGGCCTTTGCCCGCATGGCCGCCAGCGGCCTGACCTCGGCGCGCATCGACCTGCTGTGGGCGGCCGTCGAACCCGAACGCGGCGGAATGGACGAGGACCATCTGGCCGTCGTCGACCGGATATTCGACGCGGCGCGCTCCCACGGCGTCTCCCTGCACCCCACGCTCTTCGTCGGAGGCGAGGTGGGCGACGCCTACTGGGATCTGCCGTGGGCGAGCGGGGTCAACCCGCACGCCGACCCAGGCCTCATCGAAGCCCAGGCCCGCCACGCGGCCGCCCTCGCCCGGCGATGGCGCGGCAGGGAGGAGCTCATCGCGTGGGACCTCACCGACGAGCCTCCCTTCTGGATCCACTGCGCGACCACGACCGACGCCGACGCTCGGCGATGGACCGACGCCGTCACGACGGCACTGCGCGAGAACGACCCGGGCCACCTCGTCACCATCGGGACGGCCTCGCAGGAGGTGGACGGCGGTCCCTTCAGGGCCGACGTCGTGGCCGACAGGCTCGACTTCGCCTGCGTCCACCCCTACCCGATCTACTCTCCCGAGCTGTACCCGGACCGCCTCCTCTCGCGCAGGATGACGCACTCGGCGGCCTTCGAGACGGCTCTGGCCAGGGGGACGGGCCGGCCCGTCATGGTCCACGAGTTCGGGGCGTCCAGCGCCCAATTCGCCCCCGAGGCGGTCGCCGACTACGACCGGCTCATGTGCTGGTCGAGCTTCGGGGCCGGAGCCGTCGGCTTCTACGCCTGGTGCTGGATCGACGCCGAACCCGGCGCCTACCGCCGGGCGCCCTACGTGCGGATGCCCCACGAAACCCAGTTCGGGCTCGTGGACGCCGACAGCCGGCCTCGCCCGCGAGCCGCCGTCCTCACCGGGCTCGCCCACGCCATGCAGGACCTGGACCTGGACGGGTTGGCCGGCGACGGGCCGTGGTGCCCCGCGTCCATCCCCGTTCCCTACGAGTACTCGCGACCCTACGATCGGGCCTCCTACGGCCTGGACGACGCACCGGCGGGCCCCTACGTCCCCTCGGAGGCGGCCTGGGAGCCCGAACGCGACGTCAAACCGCTCGTCCGGGGCTGGCTGAACTCCTACGTCCTGGCCTCGCGGGCCGGGCTTCCCGCCCAGTTCCCGCGCGAAGGCCTGGACGACGCCTGGCCGGCGACGCCCGTCGCCCTCCTGCCCGCGCCGCTGACCTCCACGACGTCCTCCCTGCTGCACATGCGGACGTCCTTCTGGCAGGGCGCCCTCGACTACGCCGAGCGAGGCGGAGTGATCTACCTCTCGTGCTCGGCGGAGACCGCCATCCCCGAACTCGCCTCCTTCGCGGGGGTCGAGATCGTGGACCGGGCACCGGTCGAGGGGGATGTGCGCCTCATGCTCACGGGCGCGGTCGGGGGGATGGACCCGGGGCAGACCCTGACCGTCGCGGGAGCGGAAGCGGCAGCTCGGGCGGGAGCCGCCGCGGACCTGCACCTGAGAGGCGTCCAGTTGCGCGCCACGGACGCGCAGGTGCTCGCCGTCACCTCCCGGGGTGCGCCCGCCCTGACTCTGGCACGCCGGGGGAAGGGCGCCGTGATCGTGTGCGCCTATCCGATCGAGCTGTTGGCCGCCGAAGTCCCCGACGGTCTGGGCGACGACGACCCCGTGTGGGCGATCTACCGCCTGGTCCGCGACACGGCGGGCGTCCGCCCCGCCGTCGACCTGGATTCCTCGCTCCTGACCCGGGGGATCCTCACCGGCGAGGCGGGCGGGATCCTCGTGGCCACGAACCACAGCGCGGGGGATCTCACCCTGCCGCTGCGCGCCGACGCCGAGGTCAACGGCCTCCGGGTGAGGATCGTGGACTCCGCGGCCGAAGAGCGGCCCGGCGCGGCGGCCCCGCAGGCCGCCGCAACCGCCGGCGACGACGTCCACCTCCCCCGAGGCGGAGCCGCAATCGTCACATGGAAGCGGGCGGCCGCACACGGGGGCGGCCGCAGGTCGTAGAGTGGAGGCAGGCGCCTGGTTCCCCGCAAGGGGAAAGCGGGGGACCAGGCGCCTCCTCTCGCTTCCGCGCAAGCACGATGGAGGAAAATGGGGCATTGGATCCGGTATAAGGTCCGGGACACGACATACGAACATGAGAACCCTCATTTTGATCCCAATTTTGGAATACAATGAGAACTATTCTTCTTGTTTTCGCGAGTAAGATAAGAAGAATAACGATAATGTATTATTGTTACATGTTTTCTTATGTCATTGTGTTGATGTATATGTCTTATAATGAATGAATAGATATTTATATACATAGCAATGGCGGTATGTGAATAACTTAATTAAAATAAATTCAAAGAAAGGCATATAAATGCGTAAAGTACGTGTACTTTCATTTACGATTGTGTTGTCAATATTTTCTTTAATATTTCCTAATACTGTATTTGCATCAAATAATGTATCGATGAATGAAGAAAGACCTTTAAAAATTATTCAAAATAGTTTGAATAATCAAAATATTAACGAAGGCAGACATTGTAGACCGCCTTTTCATAGAAAGCCGGGTTGTAAAAGCAGGACTCCAAGAGCGAAACTCCCTTCTGTACTCATGTGTCGTGCTGGAAAAACTTTGCTTGCAGTCATGACTACATCAGGGATGAAGTATTTCTCTATTCCTTCTGCGATTCTTCTGGTGCATTTGCCCGCGTGCTCTTAAATAGCGTCAAATGTAAACTTTTGTAGAAGGTGGAAAGATCACATAGTTTTTCCACCTTCTACAAGCACCGCGGCCGGCGGCGCCTATGCGAACGGCGCGGACGCCGCGTCCAGGGCCGCCACCTGTTCGGCGCCGAGCTCCAGGTCGAGCGCGGCGAACAGGGCGACCAGCTGGGACGGCACCCTCGCGGAGGCCACGGGCGATCCCACGCCCTTGGCCAGCTGCCAGGCGATCGCCACGCTGGCCGGGCTCGCCCCGGCAGCGCCGGCCACGTCGGCGAGGGCGTCGACCACGGCCAGGCCCTCAGGCGTCAGATATCGCTGCGCAGCCTCGCCGCGCGCCGCATTGGCCGCGATGTCCCCGGCCGACCTGTACTTGCCGGTCAGGAAGCCGGACGCCAGGGCGTAGTAGCTCTCGGTGACCATGCCGAACCGGGCCGCCAGCGGCATGTACTCGCCCTCGAAGGCCTTGCGCTCGACCAGGTTGTAGTGCTGCTGGAGGATCGCCGGCGCGGCCAGCGAATGCTCGCGGGCGTAGTCCGCCCACTCGCGCATGCGCTCGGCCGTCAGGTTCGACAGCCCGACCGCCCGCGCCTTTCCCGCGTCCACGAGGGCGGAGAAGGCCTCGGCCATGGCGGAGACCGGTTGGGAGTCGTCGTCGAAGTGCGCGAAGTAGAGGTCCACGTGGTCGAGGCCCAGGCGCTTCAGCGAGGCGTCGCAGGCTGCGGCGACGTTCTCGGGGGAGAGCCCTCGGAATTCGGGGTGCACGCCGACTTTGGTGGCGATCACGACCTCGTCGCGGCCCGGCCCGGACGTCCGGGCTCGCGCGGCGAGCCATCGCCCGAGGATCTTCTCCGACTCCCCGCCGGAGTTCCCCGGCGCCCATGCGGAGTACACGTCGGCGGTGTCCACCGAGTTCCCGCCGGCCGCGACGTAGGCGTCGAGCACTTCGAAGGACTCCTCGGGGCCCGACGTCCAGCCGAAGGTGTTGCCGCCGAGCGTCAGGCGCGCGATCTCCACGCCGGTCGCGCCCAGCGCGATCTTGCCGTTGTCCATTGATTACGCTCCTTATACGAATGCCAGGATGTCGTCCTGACGGTCCTCATGCCGTTTTCCTCGAGGATACCGAGCGCATCGGGGATGTCCACGGGAATCCCCGATGAGTCGGCTGGGTGCGGAACACGGCGCCGGTGTCCGGGGAGGGGGTTAGGCGGTGTGGGAGAATCGGAATCGCGCTTCAAGGAGTACAGGAGTCGAAAGTGACCAGTGGGAAGGCAAGCGGGGAGAATTCGCTCGCAGCGGAGGTGTTCGCGGGCCTGGTCGATCCGGCCGCCCAGAGAGCGCCGGTGCGCGCCGATGCGTCGGTCGGCCGTCCCCGCGATCCGGGGATCGAGGAGCGCGCCTTGCGAACCGCGCTGGAGGTTTACTCTCGGCTCGGGTGGGCGGGCTTCTCCATCGGCAAGGTCGCGAGCTGGGCCCATATGGGCAAGTCGTCTCTCTATCTGCGATGGCCGACGAAGGAAGCCATGCTCCTGGACGCCTTCAACGCCACTGACGCCTTCTTCCAGCGCCGGGAGCTCGAACTCGGCGACGTCCCCTACGTCGAACGCATATCCCACATCGTCGAATCGCGGATGAGCACGTATTTCACGCCCGTGGGGCTGGCCGTCATCCGCCTCAACCTCGAGAACCAGACGGTCCCCGAAGCCGTCGGCGACGTGTGGGCCAAATCGGCGGGACGGGCGGTTCTCCGCACCCGCAAACTCATCCGGATGGGCATCGACGACGGCGACCTCCGCCCCCAGACGAACCTCGTCCAGCTCTGCGACGCCTTGGAGGGCGGGATGACGGTGCACGTGCTCGCTACGCCGCCCGAGTTGCGGGAGAGAGCGGTGGCGCGTCTGGGCGCCTACTCCAAGGAATTCGTGGCCGGCACCCTCGGGCCGTGGCTGACTCCCAAGGCCGTCGAGGCGGTGCGCGACTACGGCTCCGAGCGCTCGAAGGCGATCCTCGCCCTCGTCGACGACTTCCGGGAGGGCTGACGGGGCGCCGGTGCCGAGCATCGGGGAGAGGCTGATGCCGAATGGGGCCGGGTGCCGGCTGACGGTCGAATGCCGAGCGTCATGCGCCGGCGGATGTGCGGGGTCCCCGTCTCGCGGCTCCGTGCTTCTGCGATATGGAGTCCATGTAAGCGGACCATTGGGCGCTGTCGGGGATGTCCCGCAGGATCGGAATGAGCAGAATGAACAGGGCGGGAATCGCCATCATCAAGGCGGCCAGCATGCTCCCCCTGCCTGCCCAGGCTCCCACCGCGACGGCGGCCAGGCCCGGTGCCAGCACGTTCGGGGTGGTGTTGAGGGCCGTCATGGTTGACAGCACGCGCCCCTGGAGGTCGTCGGGAACGTAGGCGATCAAGAAGGAGACGAAGGGATTGATGAGCGGAGCGATGGCTGTGAAGGCCACGGCCAGAACGGTGCGCGGCTGCCATCCGGACATCAGTCCGATTCCTGCGACGATTACCGTTTCGACGCACAGTATCCCCATGGTCATTCGACCCACTGGAGCGTGGACGCGTTTGAGGAACACCGGCAGAAGCAGAACGGAGCCGAGGATTCCGCCGATCCCGAAGGCGGTGGGAAACGCGGAGATGATCCACGCGGGCGAGCCGTCGTGCGCCATGGAGTAGACCACGGCCTCCAGCAGAAAGGCCGGGCCCAAGCCTACGGACAGCATGATGGCCGCATAAGCGAGAAGCACTCGGTCCCGGCATATCGCTAGGATCCCGCCGAAGGCGAAACTCGGGGCGCTCACGTGCCCGTGTTCGCGGGGGCCCATCTGGGGGTCGCGCCACAGCCGGACGAGCAGGAGGATGCAGGCGCATTCCCCCGCTGCGGCGGCGACGAAGGGGGCCGTGGTGTGCACCCCGAGCAGACCACCGCCCATGGCCGGCCCCAGGATCGTCACCAAATAGGCGCGGGCTTGCCGGTCCTGCCCCGCCTGCGCCAAGTCGTCCGTGTCCACGATGGCGCGAATCGAGGCGCCTTCGACCGCGGACGCGGCGGAACCGGCGAATCCGGCGATCAGCACCGACCCGGCCCACAGCCACACGGTGGAGACGCCGTTGGCCGCGGTCAACGAGACTCCCGCCCAACTCACCCCCGACGCGGCCCCGGAGATCAGAAGGATGAGGCGGCGCGAATAGGCGTCGGCGAGGACGCCGCCCACTAGAGTCCCGCACAAGTTCCCTATGGTGTTCGTCGTGGTCAGGAAGGCCGTCTGCACCAAGTTGTGGGTGGCGTATATGTACGCCACGGGAAGTGAGAAACTGGCGCAGCCGACACTGGCGGAGCTTATGGTGAAGGCGAGCATAAGCGTGCGGAAAGTGGGATTCGATCGCAGCAAGCCCATTCTTCACCGCCGCTCTTCTATGGATTCCGTCTGGTGGCATGCGAGAAATCGGATGACGCGATGAGCCTACTTCCTCTGGTGACTGAGGGCAAGGAATCGCTGGAATTCTCACTCGACAGGCGCGGACGGCTCTAAGCTGCGGCTTTCGATCAATCCTCCATGTCGATGATCACGGGGACGTGGTCCGAGGCGCCCTTTCCTTTGCGCTCGTTGCGGTCGATGTGGGCGCCGGTGACCCGCGAGGCGAGCTTCGGAGCCGCCCAGGCGAAGTCGATGCGCATGCCGTGGTTCTTCGGGAAGCGGAGCCGCTGGTAGTCCCAGAACGTGTAGGGCGCCTCTTCCGCTTGACGCGTGACCTCGACGAACCCCGCCTCGCCGAAGGCCTGGAAGGCTCGGCGCTCCGGGCCGCTCGCGTACAGCCCGTCCCTGAAGAGCTCGGGGTCCCATACGTCGCCGTCCTCGGGGATCACGTTCCAGTCTCCGGCTAGGAGCAGTTGGGTGCCCGGGTCTGCGGCGAGCGCCGAGGCGGCTTCCTCCCTCAGGCGCGCCAGGAAGTCGAGCTTGTACCGGTAGTGGGGGTCGTCCACGGACCGGCCGTTGGGAACGTACAGGCTCCACACTCGCACGCCCGCGCACGTGGCCGCGATGGCCCGGGCCTCCAGCCGGGGAGCGGCCAGGAGGGCGCCGTCGTCGTGCTCCTTGGCGAAGGCGGGCTGGCCGTCGAATCCGACGGCCAGGTCCTCGATCCCCACCCGGGAGACGATCGCCACGCCGTTCCACTGATCCAGTCCGTGCGCGGCGACCTCGTATCCGGCGTCCCGGAAGCTTTCGACGGGGAATTGCTCGGGCCTGCATTTCGTCTCCTGGAGGAGCAGCACGTCCAGGTTCCAGCGGCCCAGCACGCCGACGGCCCGCTCGGTGCGCGCCCTGACGGAATTGATGTTCCACGTCGCGATACGCATGATTCCAGCCTACCGCGGCCTACCCGCGCCGCAGGGGCCCGCCGGCAGCCGGAGCGCTCACGGCCCCAGGAGTGGTTGCGGTGACTCACTGCCATCGCCCCGGCGCCCTCCGGTCCCGTCGGCCCCGCATGCGCGGCCTGTCCGACACCCGGTCGGAAACCGGCAGCAGACGCGGCTGCGGTTAGGCTTGAAGCATGGGAAGCGCACTCATCACGGGGGCGAGCTCGGGCATCGGCCTGGAGATCGCCTGGCACCTGGCGGCCGAACGCAACGACCTCGTCCTCGTCGCACGCGACGCCGCACGGCTCGAGGAGACAGCTGAAAGGATGCGGCAGGTCGCCGGAGTACGGACCGAGGCACTGGCCGCCGACCTGTCCACGACGGAGGGCGTCGAGGCCGTCTGCACGCGCCTTCGCAGCCAGACGCGCCCCATCGGACTGCTGGTCAACAACGCGGGCTTCGGCCTGGGCCAGGACTTCGTGGGAGGCTCGGTCGAACGCGAACTCGAGGCGCTCGACGTCATGGTCAGGGCCGTCCTCATGACGTGCCATGCGGCCGCCCCCGGCATGGTCATGCGCGGGGGAGGGGGGATCCTCAACGTCGCCTCGATGTCGGCGCTCACCGCGCAGGGCACCTACTCCGCCCACAAGGCCTGGGTCCGCACTTTCTCCGAGGGCCTGGCCGCCGAGCTCAGGGGTACGGGAGTCAACGTCACCGCCGTGTGCCCGGGGCTGGTCCACACGCGATTCCACGAAAGGGTTGACGTCGACGCCGGACAGTGGCCCGCGGCCGCCTTCATCCCCCCGAACGTCGTCGCCGAAGAGGCCGTCGAAGGCGTGCGCCGCGGCCGGGTGATCGTCACGCCCGGCTTACGCTACCGCGCGCTGGCGGGCGTCCTTCGCCTCTCCCCGCGCTCGCTCATCCGAAGGATCGCCGGACCGGGGATATCGGGGCGGGGATGAGCACGCCTAGCGGTGCCTCTCCGCACCGGATGCAGGGTCCTCAACAGGATCCGCCATCGGATCCGCAGGGCTTCAGCGGAGGGTTTGAGCCTGCGCTGGCCGCGGCGGAGGGATCGGCGCGGCGGAGGGAAAGGCCAACTCTCCCCATCGCGTCTGGCGAGCTCGCCCATCGGTGCCGCTAGGCTGGGAGGGTGAACGATTCACTGCGAAGGCGGCTCGTCGAGCTCGTCGACACCCTGGCCGTCCAGCGGGGCGCTTTCACGCTGGCCTCCGGCCGGACATCGGATTACTACATCGACATGCGCCGGGCCACGCTCCACCACGAGGCGGGTCCGCTCATCGGGCACGTCATGCTCGACATGCTCGAAGAGGCCGGGCTCGGAGCGGGCGTCGTCGACGCCGTCGGCGGGTTGACGATGGGCGCGGATCCCGTCGCCGCCGCGATCATGCACGCCGCGGCCTCCCGTGGCCTGGACATCGACGCCTTCGTCGTCCGCAAGGAGGCGAAGGACCACGGCATGAAGCGTCGAATCGAGGGTCCGGACGTCGAGGGTCGCAGCGTCGTCGTCCTCGAGGACACGTCCACCACCGGCGGTTCGCCGATCCGGGCTCTCCACGCCGCACGCGAGGCGGGGGCGCGCGTGCTGGCGGTCGCCGTCGTCGTGGACAGAGCCACCGGCGCTCGGGAGCGCATCGAAGCGGAAGGCGTCCCCTATCACGCCGCACTCGACCTGACGGACCTGGGCCTGGCCTCCGCGGCCGGTTCGCCCTGAGGGCCGCAGGATGTTCACGCGAAAACGCCCTGAAGAAGTGAACCTGAAGAAGTGAAGGGAAGCGAGAAGAATGTCCCCCCTGACCATCGCCTTGCTCTGCACCGGCCTGCTCCTCCTCGTCATCATCCTCTGGGTGATCGTCTCCCACAACGGCTTCGTGCGTCTGCGCAACCTCGTCCAGGAGGCCTGGCGCCAGATCGACGTCGAACTCAACCGCCGTCACGACCTCATCCCCAATCTCTTGGAGACGGTCCGCGGATACATGTCCTATGAGCAGTCCACGCTGCAGGCCGTCGTCGAAGCCCGCAGGCTCGCAGAGGCGCCCGCCGCCAACCTCGCCCAGCGCGCCCGGAACGAAGACGCGCTCTCCGGGGCCCTCTCCCGTCTGATCGCCCTGTCCGAGAACTATCCGACGCTCCGCGCCGACTCCTCGTTCCTCCAGCTCCAACAGGAGCTGACCAACACCGAGGACCGCATCGCCGCCGGCCGCCGATTCTACAACTCGAATGTGCGCGATCTGAACACGAAATGCGAGAAGTTCCCCTCCTTGATCATCGCTTCGATCTTCCACTTCCGGCACGCCGAATACTTCGAGGTCCACGACGAAGCCTCCCGCGCCGTCCCCCAGGTGAGCTTCGGCGGGCAGCCCCAGCCGGGCCAGGGATCTCCGTACGGTGGGCCGACCCCCGGCCAGGCCGGCCAGCCGGCCGCCGCGTACGGGGCAGCTCCGGGCGTCCAGTACGGTCAGGCGCCGCAGAGCCCGCAGGCTCCCGGCCAGCAACCCGGCCCGGCCCCGTACGGCCAGCCCGGCCCGTCTCCGCAGGCTCCCGGCCGGTGACGGCCGACGACCCGGGTGAAGGGGGCTCCCCGCGGCGGGCCGTCCCCTCGGAGAAAGGCGGCCTGCGTTCCGGCCCGCCCGGCGACCCCTCGCTCGGGACCGCTCGGATGGGCGTCGGCGTGGGCCCGGCCCCGCAGCCCTGGCCCGACGACCCGCGCCTGGACCCCGAACTCCTGCGCGAAGGCGACCGGCGCAACGTCGTCGACCGCTACCGCTACTGGAGCGTCGAGGCCATACGCGACGACCTCGCCCCGACCCGCTCGGCCCTTCACGTGGCCATCGAGAACCTCGAGCACGACCTGAACATCGGCTCGATCGTGCGCACCGCCAACGCCTTCAACGTCGGAGGAGTGCACATCGTCGGCCGACGGCGCTGGAATCGGCGCGGAGCGCTCGTCACCGACAGATACATCGACGTCCACCACCGGCCCGGCGTCTCCGACCTCGCCGAGTGGGCGCGGGGCCACGGCTACATGATGGTCGCGGTCGACAACCCGCCCGACTCGGCGCCGCTGGAGTCCACGCGGCTGCCCGAACGGTGCGTGCTCGTCTTCGGCCAGGAATCGGCGGGCATATCCGCCGGTCTTCTCGCGGCCTGCCAGAGGGCGGTGCGCATCGAACAGTACGGTTCGACCCGCTCCATGAACGTCGCCGCAGCCGCGGCCATCGCCATGCACTGGTGGATCGTCCAGCACCGACGGCCTCCGGTGCGATGACTGCGACGAGTTGCAACCATCGGGCCATTCCGATTGGTACAATGCAGTAGGCATTGGCTTTCGAAGGAGGTGATGCCGATGAAGGACAAGGGGAAAATTCTCATCTTCACCTCGATCTCGGGTCTCATCGCGTTCTTCGCAGTGTACGGGGTTCTTGCGCTGCAAGAGATAGAGAGCGTCAAGGTGGATTCCGTCTACATCGCCGTTTTCTTCATGGGATTGACCATGAAGCTCGCGGACGTCGGAATCAAGTATTTTGCGGTCCGCCGCCGGAAAGGGGAATCGACCTAGCCGGGACCGACTGGTGTGCGCAGCTCTTTCGGGCCGGTGTGCGAGGCGGACTCTCTCCCGCACCGGCCTGGATCCGCAACCGGCCCGCCCTTCGAACGCCCTTGTGATCCAAACCTCATGGGCTGCCAATTGCGCCGGGTCCTAAGGCTATTGTATTTATCCGGTGAAATGAGAGAATAAGAGGGTCCAGGCACCTATCGCTAAGGAGATTTTTCGTGGGTATCGCAACTCCCGAAGTATACGCAGAGATGCTCAACCGCGCCAAAGAAGGCAAGTTCGCCTACCCGGCCATCAACGTGACATCCTCCCAGACTCTGAACGCCGCCCTTCGGGGCTTCACCGAAGCCGAGTCCGACGGCATCATCCAGATTTCCGTCGGCGGTGCCGAATACGCTTCCGGCCCCACCGTCAAGGACCGTGTCGCCGGCTCCCTCGCCATAGCCGCGTACGCCCGCGAAGTGGCCAAGAACTACCCCGTGACGGTGGCTCTCCACACGGACCACTGCGCCAAGCAGAACATCGACTCATGGGTCCGCCCGCTCCTGGAGCTCGAAGCCGAAGAGCACAAGGCGGGCCGCCTTCCCTTCTTCCAGTCCCACATGTGGGACGGCTCGGCCGTCCCCCTCGCCGAAAACCTCGAGATCGCCCAGGAGCTGCTCGCCCTGTCCCAGAAGGCGAACACGATCCTGGAGATCGAGATCGGCGTCGTCGGCGGCGAAGAGGACGGTGTGGTCGGCGAGATCAACGAGAAGCTCTACACCACCACCGAAGACGCCCTCAAGACCGTCGAGGCCCTCGGACTGGGCGAGAAGGGCCGCTATCTGACGGCCTTGACCTTCGGCAACGTCCACGGCGTCTACAAGCCCGGCCACGTCAAGCTCCGCCCGGAGATCCTCGGCACCATCCAGGAAGAGGTCGCCGTGAAGGTCGGCTGGAAGAACAACCGCCCCTTCGACCTCGTCATGCACGGCGGCTCCGGTTCCACGGCGGACGAGATCGCGCTCGCCGTGGCCAACGGCGTCATCAAGATGAACGTCGACACCGACACCCAGTACGCGTTCACCCGGCCCGTCGCCGATCACATGTTCCGCAACTACGACGGCGTGCTCAAGGTCGACGGCGAGGTCGGCAACAAGAAGAAGTACGACCCGCGCTCGTGGGGCAAGGAGGCCGAGGCGGGCATGGCCGCCCGCGTCCTCGAGGCCTGTCAGCGCCTCGGTTCCGTGGGCACGAAGATGAAGTAATCCTGCATCGGCCGAATGGGGTGGCGATTCGTGCGAATCGCCACCCCATCGCCATGCCTGCGGACGCATGTGCGAGCGGGCAGCCGGCGGCCTCAACGAATCTGCCGCAGCGGCAGACCGGCCCGGCCGCGACGGAATCGTCCGGTGCCGGAGGCAGGCGGGCGCAGCCCGCGCAGGCGCATCCACCCGGAACTGAAGATTGCCGCGGGCATTCGCGATCGCCGCCTCGGCGCAGTGCACGGCATGTCATGGAAGGCGGTACGCGCATCCTCCCGCGGCGTTGTCGCGCCGCAGCGTTTTGCCACGTCGACATCCCGATGGTAATCTCATCACGCTAAAACGTCGCCTCGCCGTCACGCAGCGGGGCGGCACCTTTCTTCATGGCGTACCTGCGCCATATTTCACGCGTATGAAAGGAATACTGTGACCTCCAGCGTCATTTCCGGGCGTCGCCGAGCGCCGGCCGTCATGGCCGTCCTGCTCGCCACGCTCTTTCCGCTGATCGGCTTCGTCGCTCCCGCACACGCGGCCGGCAAGGTGACCATCGCCAATCTCAAGCTCACCAAATCCGACGCCAACGGCAACGAACTGAAACCCCCGTTGTACACTCGCGACATCGCCAAGCTCACATTCGACTGGGATGCCCGCAACACCACCCTCACCTCGGGCGATTCCTTCACAGTCAAGCTCCCCAAGGTCTTCGAGAACCTCGAACACCCCCACACGAGGGAGCTCAAGGTCGACCACAACGGCACGCAGGTTGTGGTCGGCAAATGCGACCTGACCAAGAAGGACATCGTCTGCTCGTTCAACGGCAAAGTCGACGAGCTCCGCAGGCAGGGCTTCACCGGATTCCACGGCAGCGCCACCGCTCTGCTGAGCGTCACCGAGGCGATGAGCTCCGGCAAGGCCGCCGTCACCGTCGACGGCAGCACCGTCAGCGTCGACATTCCGGGCGGCGGGATAAAGCAGAGGCCGAAATCCGCGTACACGCCCGGCACTCTCGACAAGGTGGGTGGAGACATCAACTCGAAGTCGAACCTCATCTACTGGGGGATCAACTTCGGCTCGGACTACGCCGCCCAGGCGCTGAGCCAGGCGGGCAAGCCGACGAAGTTCGACGGCAAGACGCGCTCGAGCATCACGTTCACGGACGTCCTCGGACCGGGCCAGGCCTTCATCGACGATCTCCAGCACTACCAGCTGTCGATACGCTCCAGCGCCTCCGAGCCCAAGGACAGGGACATCGTCCTGACCGCGGCCACGGGCAAGGACTGGACCACCAAGTACGGCGACTTCGACCTGACCGTGACCAAGCGGGGGAACACCGCGACGATTACGGCCACCGGACCGTGGGCGCCGAATACGAACTACAGGATTTCCTACCTGACCAGGCCCACGACGCACAACGGCCTCATCCAGCCCGGCTTCAAGTACGTCAATCAGGCGACCCTCGCGGGAACCGAACGCGCAGCCAGGTTCGAGCGCTACTACTCGGACTCCTTCACCGTCGACGTCAAGATGGAAGCCGGTTTCGGAACCTTCAACGTGACCAAGCTCCTGGAGGGCGAGGGCTCCGGCAAGGTCGCCAAGGGAACGAAGTTCACCGTCAAGGTCAAGTACACGCTTCCCGGCGGAGCGACCGTGGAATCCTACAAGGGATGGAAGGCTCCGGGGGCTGTGAACGCCTCCAGGACGGGCGGCACGGTCGACTTCACCGTGGTTGCAGGGCAGAAAGCGAATTTCACGGCCGCGACCTTCCCCAAGGGAACCACGATCGAGCTGAGCGAGGACCCGGCCTCGGCGTCTCCGGCCGTGCCCGGGATCGCATGGGGCACTCCTGAGTTCAAGGTGGGTGGCCAGGTCAAGAACTCCTTCGCCGTCGAGGACCGGAAGTCGACCGCCGTCGAGCTGACCAACGCCGTGAGCCAGCAGCTCGGTACCTTCTCCGTGGTCAAGTCCGGCACCGGCGCGAACGTGACCTCCAAAGAGTTCGCCTTCGCCTACCAGTGCTCCGACGGGCAGTCCGGCAAGATCAAGGTCAAGGGCGACGGCCGGGCCGTCCAGTCCGGAGTCCAGGCCAAACTCGGAACGACGTGCAAGGTGACCGAGGACCAGGCGTCGGCCGGCGTCCCCGGCTACGATCTGAAGGCCGAAGCCGCCAAGACGGTCACGATCTCCAAGGCCGGAGGCGTCGTTCCCCTGGCGTTCGTCAACGCCTACACCCCGCAGGTCGGCGACTTCTCCATCGCCAAGTCCGTGGCGGGCAACGACGCCGGCAAGGCCCGCTCCTACGCCTTCACGTATGACTGCGGCCCGGACGGCAAGGGCAGGCTGAGCGTCCCCGGCGATGGAAAAGCCGTCAGGAGCCCCTCGCTGCGCGCCGGCGCCACGTGCGCGATCGCCGAGGAGGAGTCCTCCGCCCAGATCGCCGACCATTCCCTGAAAGCCGAGCTTTCCCAGAGCAAGGTGACGATCGCCAAAGGCTCGACCGTCACGGTCACCGCGAAGAACACCTACGCTCGCGACATGGGCAGCTTCACCGTGAGGAAAGCCGTCGTCTCCAACGGCGCCGACTTCGCCAAGGGCGTCTTCGACGTCGACTACGCGTGCACGGACGGTACGAAGGGCAGCCTCAAGGTTCCCGGGAACGGCACCCTGGTCCAGGGCCCGGCCGTGCCCGTGGGAACGTCATGCGACATCTCCGAAAGGCAGGCCTCCGCTCAGCGTGACGGCTATTCGCTGGCCACCGCCGTCGACACCCCCAAGGTGACGATCGCCAAGGGGGCGAAGACTCCGGTGACGGTGACGAACACCTACACCCGCTTGGTCGGCGGCTTCACGATCGGAAAGACCGTTGACGGCGACGGCGCCGGCCTGGCGCCCAAGGCGTTCGACTTCGCCTACGCCTGCGTCGACTCCTCGGGCGCCAAGACGATCGAGGGAACCGTGACGGTGGCGGCCGGCAAGTCGCAGTCCGTCGCCGACGTTCCGACCGGCTCCTGCACGGTGACCGAGAAGAACGCCGCCGCCAAGAACGCCAAGCACTCCACGGCGATCTCCGCCAACGGGAAGGCGGGCAAGGACGGTTCCGTCACCTTCAACGTGACCGATGGGGCGGCGATCGCCGTCAACGCGACCAACACCTACACGCTCGACCGCGGCGCCTTCTCCGTGGTGAAGAAGGCCGAGGGCCTGGAGGATTCGACCCTGAAGGCGAAGGCCTTCACGTTCGACTACGTGTGCGAATCGCACGAAGGCAAGGTCTCCGGATCCCTCACGGCTCGCGCCGACGGCTCCCCGGTCAAGGCCGGACATCGGCTGCCGTCCGGAGCGAAGTGCACCGTCAGGGAGAACGCCGCTGCCGCCCAGGTCGCGGGCTATGACCTCGCCGCTCCGCAAACTCAGACCGTGACCATCGGAGCCAAGGATTCCGTGGTCGCCCTGAGCTTCACGAACGCCTACACGCGCCACGTCGGCGACTTCGCCGTCGCCAAGAAGGTCTCGGGCGCGTCAGGCCAGGAAGGCAGGGACTTCGCCTTCGACTACGCGTGCACCAACGGTGTCAAGGGGAGCCTGATCGCCAAAGGCGACGGCGTCGCCGTCAAATCCGGCCATAGGCTTCCGGTCGGCACCCAGTGCACGGTCATGGAGAGGTCTGGATCCGCTGAACTCGCCGGCTACACCCTCAAGGCCCCCGCGGCTCAGAAGGTGACCGTCGGCGAGAAGGGCCAGATCGTCGAAGCTGATTTCGTCAACGACTACACGCTGGTGGCCAAGCCTACCCCCAAGGCTGGGGAGCCCACTCCGAAGGCGTCGACTCAGCCGTCGCAGCCGGGCGCGTCCTCCCCGTCGGCCACAGCCGAGAAGGGCGGTTCGCTGCCCCGAACGGGTGCGAGCATCATCGGTTTGGCGGCCCTCGGTCTGGGCGCGCTCGCCGCGGGTGCCGCGCTCACGGCACGGCGTCGCCGGTCGTAACCACATGAGGCTGAATTGAGGTGAGCAGCCAGAGGAGGGGAGGCGAATGCCTCCCCTCCTCGTTTCGCCGAGACTTCGCAGGCCCCTGCGGCTCTACGGCATGGGCATGGAGACAGGCGCTTGACACGCCCGCGCTTGCGATGCCTCTCCGATAGGCTGGGATGCCAGCCGGTCCGATGGAGGGAGATGGCGCATGAGCGGAGGGCTGGACGGCCGCGTCGCCGTCGTCACCGGAGTCAGCCGCAGGCGGGGGATAGGCTACGCGATCGCGTGCAGGCTGGCCTGCGCTGGTGCGAGCGTGTTCCTTCAGCACTATTCGCCCCACGACGCCGCCCAGCCCTGGGGCGCCGACGACGTCGACGAGGTCGTAGCCGGCGTCCGCCGGCATTTGACGCCCGGAGCGCGCATGGGCCATGCGTCGATCGACCTGTCCACGTCCACCGGCCCCGCGACGCTCATCGACCGGGCCGGGGCACTCGGCCATCTCGACGTCCTCGTGTGCAACCAGGCCCAGTCCAGTCCCGACGGCGCGCTCGCCGAGGTGACCGCCGAGGTCCTCGATCTACACTGGCGAGTCGACGCCCGTGCGAGCATCCTCGCCACACAGGCCTTCGCCGCCCAGCACGACGGACGCGAGGGAGGCTGCGTGATCTGGATGTCGTCCGGGCAGGGAAAGGGCCCGTGCCCGGTGAAATCGCCTACGCCGCGTCCAAGGCCGCTTTGGCCGGGCTCGTGGCCACCGCCGCAGACGAGCTCATCGACCGGGGGATCATCCTCAACGCGGTCAACCCGGGCCCCGTGGACACCGGCTACTGCGATCCCGGAGAAGTCACGGCTGCATTGCCGCGAGCCTTCCCCCAGGGGCGGTGGGGCGAGCCCGACGATCCGGCGCGGCTGATCGAATGGCTCGCCTCGGACGCCGGGCGGTGGGTGGTCGGCCAAGTCATCGACTCCGAGGGCGGATTCCGGCGCTGGCCCTGAAGCGTCGACTTCCCGCCACTCCGCGCTTCGAGACCGACAAGGCCGACGGTTTCCGCGAGCCGGGGTTCTCCAAGGAAAGGCGCCTGGAGCTGCAGATCACGGGCTGCTCACCGATGAGACCATCTACCGCCGCATCACCAGCCGCGGCGGGATTCCCCAGGCCTATTCACTTCCCGTCGCCGTCTTCCCTTCGCGGAAGAGCCACCGGAGCAAGCGCACCCGCAGAGTCCACTGTGCGGGGTGGGCGAGCGTTCCCGTCGTCTCTCGTTCGGCGTTGTCGAACATGTCCTCGACGACGGCGTCGTGAAGAGGCTCGATCGCCAGGGGGAAGAGCAGCCGCATGCGGCCGCGGGCGCGCCCGACGAGCACGTGCCTCATGCGGCAGCGACCGTTTGAGAGCGCGTCGAGGTTCAGCTCGTGGGCGCCCTCGATCCCCGTGGCAGGGTCGAAGGCGAAACGGACCCTCGCGCCGGGCTCATACTCGGTCACGTGATAGCGGATGGCCCCGTGGCCTCCCTCGCCGCCCGCGGAGACCGGCCGGTCCAGCACCATGGGCGGCCAGTTTCGCGAAGGCCACAGGCGGTCGCCCTTCCGGCCCAGCCCGTCGAGCAAAGCGCCCAGCCGCTCGATCGGCGCATCGACGACGCGTTCATGGACGTTGCGAATCATTGCTTCCTCGCTTCCTCAAGAGTTATAGAGAATCTATTCTAAAACTCCGAGGGCGACGGGGCACCCGCGCGTCCGGCAGGCGAATGCGCTTCAGGACGGCTCGCGTGCTTCTTGCGGTGTGTGGGCTTCCAGCAGGCCGCGCGAGGCAGGCCAACCCACGCCAACGCCATCCGCATCGACTGCGCGGGGCATGCGCGCCTCACGCGCCGGATGGATCCTGCGCGGAGCGCAGCCGGTCGAAGGGCCCTTTCTCGATGAGCGCGTGCACGTAGCCCGTGAAGCTCAAGCCGATCAACACCGCGAACCAGGCGACCGCCCCTCGTGCGTCCGGAACGAGGAGGAAGAACGCGAGGGGGGCGACTCCCACCGCCAGGTTCGCCGCGGTGCGCACGGGGTGCGCTCCCGCCAGGATGCAGGCGCTGGAGACGTGCCCGGCCACGGTGTTGTCGAACTGGGCGACGAGCGGGCACAGCCACGACAGGATTCCGACGACGATCGCCGTGCCGAGGGCGATCAGCCCGGTGAGCGCTCCGGCCAGCGTGGCGCCCCTGATGCCGCCGATGAGCCAGTTCTCCGCCACCGCGAGTACGAGGAGGGCGAGCACCGGCAGCCACCACCCGAAGGATTGGCGGAGATTCCCTTTGAAGGAAGCCCACCACGAGCGGACGATGTACTCGTCTTCTTCGCGCACCATGTCCGCGGTCACGCGTGCGCATGCGGTGAGGGAGGCTCCCGCCGTCACGACGGGGACGCAGCCGAGGATCGTCAGCGCGTTGAGGATCACGAGATCCGTCGCCGAATTCAGCGCTCGGTAGAACGAGGAGTCCGGCGAGAGCAGTCCGGCCATGGCCTCTCCCTTCCCCGTCCCTCAGGCGGGATCGCGGGTGCGCGAAGCTCCGGCGCCGCCGGGAACGCCGACGCGTGCGGCGGAAGGCGGGAGCGCCGACCGCCGCACGCGCGTGCGGTCATCCCTTGACGGCGCCCGCGGCGACGCCTTCGATGATGTACTTCTGGCATGTCAGGTAGAAGACGATGATCGGGACGATCGCCATGACCAGAACCGCCATCTCGGCTCCCATGTCCCGGTTGCCGTTCGTGCCGACCAGCGATTGGATGACGATCGGGATCGTCCGATACTTCTCATTTTGACCGATGACCAGGTTGGGCAGCAGGAAGTCGTTCCACACCCACATCGTGTTGAGGATCGCCACGGTGATGGCCGTGGGCTTGAGCAGAGGCATCACGATCGTGAAGTAGTTCTGCAGCGGCGAGCATCCGTCGATGTAGGCGGCTTCCTCGATCTCGAGGGGGATGGACTTGACGAAGCCGGAGAAGAGGAACACCGACAGCCCTGCGCCGAAGCCCAAGTACAGGACGACCATGCCCCACGGCGTCGCCAGACCCAGAAGGTCGGCGACCTTGACGGTTGGGAACATGACCATCTGGAAGGGGGCGACCATCGAGAAGGCGAACATGTAGTACAGGATCGACGTGAACTTGTTCTTCACGCGAGTGATGTAGTAGGCGGTCATCGCGCAGAAGAACACGATGACGACCACCGAAGCCGCCGTGATGAAGAACGACCAGCCGATCGCCCGCGCGAAGCCGGAGAGGCTCAGCCCCGTCGCATAGTTGTCCAGGCCGGCGAAGGTCTTGCCGCCGGGCAGGGAGAAGGGGCTGTTGGAAATATAGAACTTGCCTTTGAAAGAGTTGACGAGGATGAAGATCAAAGGGATGAGGAAGACGAATGTCAGGACGCCGAGGACGCTGACGATCGCGACGTGGCCCGGACGCGACGGCTTCCTCTTCGCGAGGAGCGGCATGGCGGGCTTCGCCCGGCCCGGAGCCTCGCCGAGGAGGGTGCTCGGGGTGGCGCTCACTGGTCGACCTCCTTCGAGCGGGTCGCCCGCAGCTGCACCAGGGCGATGAGCGAGACGATGAGGAAGAAGACGACGGCCATGGCCTGCGCGATGCCTTCCTGGCCCACTTTGTTGTACATGGTAGAGACGATGTCGAGAGCAGCCATCTCAGTCTCCTTTCCCGGTCTGCCGCTCGTCAGGGCGAGGTTCTGGTCGTACATCTTGAATGTGTTGGCCAATGTGAGGAAGAGGCAGATCGTGATCGAGGGCATGATCATCGGGATCGTGACCGAACGGAGCCTGCGCCACCTGCCCGCGCCGTCGATCTCGGCCGCCTCGTTGAGCTCCGGCGGAACGTTCTGCAGGCCGGCGATGTAGATGATCATCATGTAGCCGGCCAGCTGCCAGTTGATCAGCATGACCAGCCCGGCGAAGCCGAACCGCCAGTCGCTGATGACCGTCTGGCCCCAGTTCTTGAGGATCGCGTTGAGGATTTCCTGCCAGGTGTACCCCAGGACCAGTCCGCCGATGAGGTTCGGCATGAAGAAGACCGTGCGGAAGAAGTTCGTGCCCCGAAGCTTGCGGGTCAGGAAGTAGGCGAGTGTGAACGCGCCGAGGTTGACCGTGACGATCGAGACGATCGCCACGAGTCCGGTGAACAGGAGAGCCTGGATGAAGTGCTGCCGGCTGGAGAAGGCCGCGACGTAGTTGTCGAAGCCCACCCATTCGGCGTCGTTGAGGGTGGTGAATTCGGTGAACGAGAGGTAGAGGCCCATGCCGAAGGGCACGAGGAAGGCGATTGCGAATGCGGCGAATGTCGGGCCCGCGAAAACCACGAAATAGGGCTTGAGGGATCTGACCATTGTTTCGTCTCCAAGAGTGACCGGGCGTCCGGTGGGTCGGTGTGGGCCGGGGCGCAGGCCCCGGCCCACACGCAAACCTACTTAGAGGATTCCTTCTGGGTCTTCCATTCGTTCTTGAAGTAGTCGGTCACGTCGGACCACTTCTCCTTGCCCGCGGCGTACTGGGCGAGGTGCTGGCCGAGTCCGTCCTTGAACTCCTTGCTCGGGAAGACCGTGAAGTCCCACTTCACGGGGTCGACGTCCTTCTTGTTCATGGTCTCGGCGACCTCCTTGCCGAGCGGATCGGCGGGTGCCAGCGACTTGAACGCCTCGAAGGGGGCGATGAAGGCGAGCTTCTCGGAGACGAGCTTCGCGCCTTCGGAGCTCGTGAAGAGCCAGTTGGCGAAGTCGATGGACGCCTTCTGGCTCGCTTTGGAGGCCTTGGCGTTGACCGCCAGGAAGTTCTCGGTGCCGATGGCGATGCCGGCCTTGTCCTCGCCCTTGGCGCCGACGTAGATCGGCAGGAAGTGCACGTCGTCGGGCTTGACCGTGTTGCCGTTGACCTTGGAGATCTGGCTGTAGGCCCAGTTGCCGTTCTGGACCATGGCGGCCTTGCCGAGGGCGAATTCGGACATCGAGTCGGTCACGTTCTTCGCGGAGGTCTCCGACGGCTTCACCGTCGAATTCTTCAGGTAGAGGTCGAAGATGTTCTTGAAGTTCTCGAAGTAGGTTCCCTTGAGCTCTTTGGCGTCGGAGACCTTCCTGTCCTTGAGCTCGTAGTGGACCGGGTAGTTGGCCAGGTGGGTGTTCCACCGCCAGTCCTCACCGGGCGAGAACGAAGTCGACGCGAAGGCGCCGTCGATGCCCAGATCGGACTTGTGGGCCTGGATGTCCTCGGCCGCTTCCTTGAGCTTGTCGAAGCTCTTGATCTCGTCGATGGACTTGACCTTCGCGTCGGGCAGTGCGAAGTACTTGTCCATGATGGCCTTGTTGTAGATGATGCCGTAGCCTTCCAAGGCGAAGGGCACGCCGTATGTCTTCCCGTCGTCGCCCTTCAGCGCGAGCGATTTGTCGGTGAGCTTCTTAGCGAAGTCTGTATCGGTGAGGTTCGCGGCGTACTTCTGCCAGATCTTCAACCCGACCGGGCCGTTGAGGTTGAAGAGAGTCGGCCCGCCGGATTTCCCGAGCTCGGACTTGAGAGTCTCCTCGTACTTTCCCGAAGCGGCGGTGACGATCTTGACCTTGACGCCGGTCTTCTTCTGGTAAGTGCTGGCTATCTCCTTCCACGCCGCCTCGGATTCGGGTTTGAAGTTGAGATAGTAGACGGTTCCCTTGCCACCGCCCTCGTCTGAATTCGAGCAGGCTGTGAACCCGCCTATCGATAGTGCGGCCGCCGCTGCCACCGCCGCAAACTTTGTCATGCGCCGCATGAAAGTGCCCTCCTTTGGACAAACTGGGATGGTTTCGGCCACCCCAGGATATGTACGTGACCCCCGTCGGGGACTCTGTGCACTGTCATTCCTACCACAGTTCTCCGCCTGAATGAAATCCTTTGCGCAACGGCAACATGATGGCAAAAGTCACCAACGGACGGGTAGGTCGGGTAAAGGCATGTGTTTGCGCGCCAAAGAGCGAGGGGCAGGCGTCTGCAGCCTGCCCCTGGCATACTCTTCCGGCGGATTGCAGCGGTTAGATGGACGTCGGTTCGATCCTCCACACGTCCTCGGCGTAGTCGCTGATCGTGCGGTCCGAGCTGAAGATGCCCGAGCGGCAGACGTTCACCCAGCACTTGCGCGACCAGGACCGCCGGTCACGGTAGTCGACCGACATGCGGTCGCGGGTCCGACGATAGGAGTCGAAATCCCCCAGGACGTAATAGAGGTCGGGGGACTCCCAGGCCATGCCCTCCAGCAGGGATTTGCGCAGATCGTGGAAGTCGCCGGTGCCGCCGTCGTCCAGGGTTCCGTCGACGAAGGCGTCGAGGACGCGCTTGAGCCCGGGCACGGTCTCGTAGGCCTCGCGGGGGTCGTACGTCTGGCGGAGCTCGGGGAGCTCCTCTTCCTTCGCGCCGAAAATGTAGGCGTTCCCCTCGCCGACCGCGTCCGCGATCTCGACGTTGGCCCCGTCCAGCGTGCCCAGCGTCAGCGCTCCGTTCATCATGAACTTCATGTTCGAGGTCCCCGATGCCTCCTTGCCGGCGGTGGAGATCTGTTCGGAGACGTCGGCCGCCGGGATGATGTACTCCGCCGGGGTCACATTGTAGTTCTCGACGAACACCACCGTCAGGAGGCCGTCGACCTCGGGATCCGAATTGACCACCCGGCCGATTTCGTTGATGAGCTTGATGATCGCCTTCGCGCGTTTGTATCCGGGGGCTGCCTTCGCCCCGAAGATGAAGACCCGCGGAGTGACGTCGAGCGAGGGATCGTCCTTGACCCGGTAGTACAGGTCGAGGATGTACAGGGCGTTCATCAGCTGGCGCTTGTATTCGTGCAGGCGCTTGATCTGAACGTCGTAGATCGCGTCGGTCGGAATCGCAGCGCCCTGGTGGCGAATGAGCCACTGGGCGAATCTCTCCTTGTTCCCGTGCTTGATCTCTGCCAGTTCGTCGAGCACCTGCGGCGTGCCCAGAGGCTCGAGGGACGTGAGCAGGGAGAGGTCGCGCACCCAGGCGTCTGAGCCGAGCAGACGGGTCAGAAGCGAGGCCAGGCGCGGATTGCAGGAGTTCAGCCAGCGACGCTGGGTCACGCCATTGGTCTTGTTGTTGAACTTCCCCGGCCAGACGTCGTGCCAATCGTGGAGGGTGTCGCGTTTGAGGATCTCCGTGTGGATGGCGGCGACGCCGTTGATCGAGAACGCCGCGTAGGAGGCGATCCACGCCATGTGGATGCGTCCGCCGGAGAGCGGAGCCATGTAGTCGATCTTCCCGTCGTCGTAGCCCAGAGCCGCCAGCTCCGCGCGGAAACGACGGTCGATCTCTGCGACGATCTCGAAGATGCGGGGGAAGATCTGCTGGAAGATGGACGTCTCCCACGTCTCCAAGGCCTCGGCGAGGACCGTGTGGTTCGTGTACGCGAAGGTTTCCTGGACGACCTTCCAGGCGTCCTCCCAGCCCAGGCCGTATTCGTCCAGGAGCAGGCGCATGAGTTCGGGAATGGCGAGGACCGGGTGGGTGTCGTTGAGCTGGATGACGTTGTACTTGCCGAAATCGCGCAGGTCGTCGCCGTGGACCCTCACGTACGTCTCGATCATCGACTGGAGCGAGGCGGCCACGAAGAAGTACTGCTGGCGCACCCGCAGGACTTTGCCCTCGTAGGTGGTGTCGTTGGGGTAGAGGACCCGGCACAGATCGGCCACGCGCTCGCGTTCGACGATGGCCTCCGTGAAGAGCTGGGAGTTGAAGGCCGCGTAGTCGAACTCCTCGATGGGTTCCGACTTCCACAGCCGCAGGTTGTTGACGTTGCGTGTCCCGTAGCCGGTGATCGGCATGTCGTAGGGGACCGCGCGGACGTCCATGTCGGCGAAATGAACGTATTTCGCTTCCTCCTCGTGACGGATGGCGAAGGGGTATCCCTCCTCCATCCACGGGTCGGGGTGCTCGTTCTGGAAGCCGTCGTCGACCGTCTGCTTGAACAGGCCGTAGCGATAGAGGATGCCGTAGCCGGTGACCGGGAGTTCGAGGGTAGCGCAGGAGTCGAGGAAGCAGGCCGCCAAGCGGCCGAGGCCGCCGTTGCCCAGGGCGGCGTCGGGTTCCTGTTCCAAGACGTCGGTGAGGTTCTGGCCGTAGGAGGTCAGGGCTTCGCGGGCGTCGTCGAGTAGGCCGAGGTTGGTCAAGTTGTTGAGCAGGGCGCGACCCATGAGGAATTCCGCCGAGAAGTAGGCGGCGCGGCGCCCCAGTTCATAGGTCCGCTCGGTGGCGTGCCATGCGTCGGCGATACGCTCGACGACGAGGCTGGACAGGCCCTGCCAGAACTCCATCGGCGTGGCGTTCCGGGTGGTTTTCCCCGATACCGAGCGCACGAATGCTCCCAGAGGCTGCGTCAGGTCGGTCGACATAATTCTCCTTGTGAAATCGAAGGCGCGATATATCCCGACCGACGGCGATGATGCCCGGCAGGCTTCATCGCGACGTGCACGTCGCTTCTCAGCTTACAGGCTGGAAATGAGAATGGCCACATTTCCTTGCAGAACAAGCGAGAATGGGGAAAGAGATCCGGTCGGACGGATTGAATGCGCCGGCGGGACCGCCTGCCGTCGGATTCGACGCGTGCTGCTCCGGTCGCCCTCCGGGTGGAAATCGAGCTGGAGGACGTACGCCGCCGATCCGATCCATCCCAGCGGGGGGATGGCGCCGGGTCCCGACTCGCCGACGCCGGCGCCGCGATGGGATCCGCCTTGGAGAGGAGAGGAGAGGCCGGCCTCGGAGAACGCAGTGAGGACATGCGGAGATCGAGTGCGAGCAGTCGGGCCTTCGCCTATGCTTGGGCCGTAAAGCGGGCACCCCGGCGCGCCCCTTTACGCACGTCGGCGAAGAGGAGGACAGCATGCCTGCGATCATCGTCCTGGGAGCCCAATGGGGCGACGAGGGCAAGGGAAAAGCCACCGATCAGCTCGGTACCCGCTCTGAATACGTCGTGAAATTCAACGGCGGCAACAATTCAGGCCACACCGTCATCGTCGGCGGGCGGAAGTTCGCGCTCCACCTCCTTCCCTCGGGGATCCTCACGGAAGGCTGTACGCCGGTGATCGGCAACGGCGTCGTCGTGGATCCGGGCGTGCTCTTCCAAGAGATCGACGAACTCGCCTCCCGCGGCGTCGATACGTCGCGCTTGAAGATCTCCGCGAACGCGCACGTCATCACTCCCTATGCGAAGTTGCTTGACAGCCTGCACGAGCGAGCGCTCGGCTCCCACAGGATCGGCACGACGGGATGCGGCATCGGGCCGACATACGCCGAGAAGGCCTCGCGCACGGGAATCCGCGTCCAAGACCTCCTCGACGAATCCTCCCTGCGGGCGAAGGTCGCCCGCGCCCTGGAGCAGAAGAACGAGCTCTTCGCGGTCTATGGAGCGGATGCGATGGACGCCGACGCCGTGACCGCCGAGCTCCTCTCCCACTCCGAACGTATCCGCCCCATGGTCGTCGATACGAGCCGCCTCGTCAACGACGCCCTCGACGAGGGGAAGGCGGTCGTCTTCGAAGGCGGTCAGTCGACCATGCTGGACATCGACCACGGCACCTACCCGTACGTCACCTCCTCGAATGCGACCGCCGGCGGAGCGTGCACGGGGACGGGAGTCGGGCCGGCCCGGATCGACCGCGTCGTCGGCGTCGTCAAGGCGTACATCACGCGGGTGGGGGAGGGCCCCTTTCCCACAGAGCTCCTCGGCGCCGAGGGCGACTGCCTGCGCCAACGGGGCGGGGAATACGGGACGACCACCGGACGCCCTCGCCGGTGCGGATGGTATGACGTTCCCGTCGCACGGTACGCAGTGCGCGTCAACGGATTGACGGACCTGGTGCTGACGAAGCTCGACGTTCTCGGCGGACGGGACGAGATCCCCGTGTGCGTCGCCTACGAGATCGACGGGGTGCGCGTCGGCGACGTGCCCGCCTTCCAACGGGACTACCGGCGCGTCGAACCCGTCTTCGAGAGCTTCCCCGGATGGGACGAGGACATCTCATCCTGCCGGACCTTCGGCGACCTGCCGCGAGCCGCACGCGACTACGTGCTCGCCCTCGAAGAGCTCTCCCGGTGCCCGATCTCCCTCATAGGGGTCGGTGCGGACCGAGAGCAGACGATCGTGCGCCGCAGTCTCCTGGACTGAGGAACTGAGGCAAAGCGCATTCTTCCCGCCGGCCCATCGCCCTGACCGACTACCGGCTGGGCCGAATTCTCGATGCCGGCGCGCGGATGGAGGTTCCTCCGCTGGCTGGCCCGCCCGGTCGATCCGTGCATTCTCGAATGCGCGACGCGGCCGATCCCCGTCAGGGCTGGCCCGGTCCCCATTGGCCGGGCTGCTGCCCGTGCCCGTAGGCCGAAGTATCCCCCGGTCCGGTCTGGCCGTAAGGGGAGCCGAACGGATTCGGGGCCTCTTGGCCGGGGCCGGGCGGCGCCTGCTGGGGGCCGTAGGATTGTCCGAAAGGCGACCCCGCCGGTGGGAGGCCTCCGGGGAACCCGCCGTGGGAGCCCGGGTGACCGCCGTTCCCGTTTTTCCTCCTGCGCGCTATGAGGGCGATGACCACCACGAGCGCTGCTCCAGCGCCGACGCCGATGGCGACCCATCCCCACACAGGGAAGCCACCGGACTCGCCGTCCTCTTCCTTGGATGAATCCGCGGAAACGCTGGAAGGGGCCCTCGAAGGTGTGCGACTGGGAGTCCTGTGAGGCGAAGTCGACGGATAGGCGGTGCTGTAGGGATTCTTGGAAACCGCCCGGATACCGTTGAGCACGGTGGTGAAACCGCTCCACGAAACCTTCTTCCCATTGATCTGCCCGCCGGCGGAAGCCGAGAGGACGTCCGAGGGAAGCTCGAAGGTGACGTTGAAATTGAAGGAGGCGAACCTGCTTTCCGGCACGTTGGCCTGCTTCAGCTGGGTCACGATGGCATCCCAGAACGGCTTGGGTATTTCCACGGTGATCTCGTCGCCGCGTTGCCTCATGAACATGACCCTGCCGAATGCTGTGAACTTGCTGTAGGTCACGCGACAGCCCGCTCCGACCGATCCGGGGACTTCCTCGACGGTTCCTTCGCCTATGTAATTCCGCTGCCTGTCCAGTATAGGCTGCAAGCTGCTGCATTTGGCCGTCGAGCCACGGATCTCCGTATCGAATTCGATGACGAGGGTGGCGTTGTTCGGGTCGGAAGCGTTGAAGGCGAACGTCGATCGGCACGCGCTCAGAGCGATCGCAACGGGAAATAGGAGGATCAGCGGCAGTGCTCGCCGTCTAGTGTCTGTTGTATTTCGGGGGGCTGTCGAATTCATGCTTTGAGCCTAGCAAGGTGGATGGAGGTTCGCACCGTCTGCAGCAGTCTGGCTCATCTGCCGCCTGTCGGTGCATTGACGCATGAGGGCGCCGAAAGGCCATGGAGAAATCGAATCGAAGCCGAGTGAAAACGGAGTGAAGTCAACGAAAGCCGTAGGCGCAGCGGCGAATGCGCTTGGATGCGCCTACGGCTCGTAACGCGGCCTCGATCTTTCCTCGCTGAGGCCGGGAAAGGTCGATTCTACGGGTACATGGGGTTCTGAGGATTGTTCCCGGGGTTTTGGAATTGCTGGCCGGGGTTTTGGAACTGCTGGCCGGGCATTGCGTTCTGCTGGCCGTATCCGGCTGGGGGCTGCCCGTATCCCTGGAAGCCCTGAGCTTGCTGGTCGTAAGGCGCGGGCTGGCCGAAGGATCCGTCGGGCTGCCCGTACTGCGGACCCACCGGAGGCACTCCCCCCGGATATCCCGGACCGGGGAACCCGGTGTCGTCGCCCTTCCTGCGCGTCAGAAGGAATGCGATGAGACCGACCACCACGATCGCACCGGCGCCGATCGCGATCCACCCCCACATGGGGAAGCCGCCGTCGTCGGATTCGTCCTTCGCGTCGGCAGCAGGCGAATCGGTCTTGCTCGACTTCGAGGGGGCCGTAGAGTCGTCGTCGCCGGGGTCGCTCGACGTGGAGTCGTCGTCACCCGTCGCGGAATCGTCGGACGCGGAGGAGTCGGACTCGGCCTTGATGCCTCTGCTGACGATCTTGTAATCGGTCCAGGTTACCTTGTTCCCGTCGATTCTCCCGCCGTCGGAGGCCTTGGTCACCTTGCCGGGCAGTTTGAACGTTATCGAGAAATTCGCGGACTCCAGGTCGCTCTGGCTTATGCCGGATTTTCCGGCGAAGGCCGAGTTGAAGCTGCTCCAGAACTGGCCGGGGATCTCTGCGGTCACTTTGTCCCCGCTCTTCGAATAGAGCAGTTGCTTCAAGGAGCTGGAGAGCTTCAACGTGATGCGGCAACTGGCTCCCTTGGCGCCCGGAACGGGAGCGGTTGTCGATTCTCCCAGCACGCTTTTCTGCGCCTCGAGCTGCATCTTGGCCTTCTCGCACATCGTCCCGTCGTTGGATCCGATCTCCGAGTCGATGTCGAAGGTCAAAGTCTGCTGGTCGCCATCGGTCACGTCCAGAGTGGCCTCCGACCTGCACCCGCCGAGGACGACGAGGAAGGGGAGGAAAAGCGCGAGCATGCGTGCCCGCGGTACTTTCGTTTTCATGGCCTGAGACTACCAAGCCGAAGAAGGGACTAGACAGCCTGCTCCTCGGGGAGGCCATGGGGAAGGACACAGCGGCCTTCCCGGGCGGACCGAGGGTGTGCGGCTCCTCGGAGCGACGGCCTCGGATCGGTGCCGTTCCGCTCATTTCGCGCGACGTGAAACGCCGCACGTCCGGGACGAAAAGCACGGGAAAGAATCGGCTCCTTTGGAAGAATATGTGCTGATCGCGCCGAGGCCTCACAGCCGAGGCAACACATCGCACTAAGGAAGGAACAGCGATGACGGACAAGACCTACACCGTTGACGAGGTCCGGGCCGGGGCACCAGCAGAGGCTCCCGAGGATCTCATCACATTCGTGACCGAGACGGCCAATCTGGCCAAGCCGGATTCCATCCACTGGGCCGACGGTTCCGAGGAGGAGTGGGATCGCCTTACTTCCGAGATGGTTGATGCCGGGATGTTCACCCGCCTCAACCCCGAGAAGCGCCCCAACTCCTTCCTCGCCCGCTCGCTTCCGTCGGACGTGGCGCGCGTCGAGTCCCGCACCTTCATCTGCTCGGAGAAGGAAGAGGACGCCGGCCCGACCAATCACTGGTACGACCCGACCGAGATGAAGGCGATCCTCAAGGAGAAGTTCGACGGCGCCATGCGCGGCCGCACGATGTACGTCATTCCCTTCTCGATGGGCCCGCTCGGCGGACCGATCTCCAAGCTCGGCATCGAGCTGACCGACTCTCCCTACGTGGTAGCCAACATGCGCATCATGACCCGAATGGGCAGTGAAGCCCTCAAGCTGATCGGCGAGGGCAGCGAGTGGGTGCCGGCCGTCCACTCCGTCGGCTACCCCCTGCGCGACGCCGACGACAAGACCCGCGAGGACGTCGCCTGGCCCTGTAACGACGAGAAGTACATCACGCACTTCCCCGAGACCAATGAGATCTGGTCCTACGGTTCCGGGTACGGCGGCAACGCTCTGCTCGGCAAGAAGTGCTACGCGCTGCGCATCGCCTCGACGATGGCCCGCCGCCAGGGATGGATGGCCGAGCACATGCTCATCCTGCGACTGACCGACGAGAAGACCGGCAAGCAGTACCACGTGACGGCCGCCTTCCCCTCCGCCTGCGGCAAGACCAACCTCGCCATGCTCCAGCCCACCATCCCCGGCTACAAGGTCGAGACCGTCGGCGACGACATCGCCTGGATGCGCCCCGGCCCGGACGGCCGCCTGTACGCAATCAACCCCGAGGCCGGCTTCTTCGGCGTCGCGCCCGGCACGTCCTACGACACCAACCCGATGGCGATGGAGACCATGAAGGCCAACTCCATCTTCACCAACGTCGCCCTGACCGACGACGGCGACGTGTGGTGGGAGGGCATCGACGCCCCGCTCCCCGACCACGTCATCGACTGGCAGGGCAACGACTTCACCCCGGCCGACGCAGCCGAGGGCAAGAAGGCCGCCCACCCCAACAGCCGGTTCACCGTTCCTGCGTCGCAGTGCCCGATCATCTGCGAAGACTGGGAGGCTCCGCAGGGCGTGCCGGTCGACGCCGTCCTGTTCGGCGGCCGCCGCGCCACCAATGTGCCGCTCGTGGCCGAGCAGTACGAGCCCGCCCACGGCGTGTTCATCGGAGCGTCGGTGGCCTCCGAGGTCACGGCCGCCGCCACCGACGTCAAGGCCGGATCGCTGCGCCACGACCCCTTCGCCATGCTTCCCTTCTGCGGCTACCACATGGCCGACTACTGGAGCCACTGGCTCCAGATGCAGGAGAAGCTCGGCGACGAGTTCCCCAAGGTCTACCAGGTCAATTGGTTCCGCAAGGGCCCCGACGGCAAGTTCATGTGGCCCGGGTACGGCGAGAATTCGCGCGTCCTGGACTGGATCGTCAAGCGCGCCTCCGGCCAGGTCGATGCGATCGACGGCGTGACCGGCCGTTATCCGAAGTTCGAGGACTTCAATCTCGACGGGCTCGACGTCGACGAGGCCAAATGGGCCGCGCTCTTCGAGATCGACCCCGACGCCTGGGCCGCCGAGATGGACGGCACCGAGGAGTACTTCAAGCAGTTCGGCGACAAGCTACCCGAGGCCGTCAAGGACCAGCTGGCCAAGTTCCGCGAGCGGATCGCCGCGGCCAAGAAGGCCTGAGCTGGGCCTTCGCAGCGCAGGTCCTTGGCTGACTGAGGCCGGCCCGCCCTAACCGGTTACGCGTCGGCCCGGGCCCTCGCGAGTGGAGGCAATGCGGTGTCCCCGCTTCCGTACGGAAGCGGGGACACCGGCCTTTTCCGCCTTTCTGGATTATTTCTGGACGCGCCGGGCTGGGCGTGCGCCGTCTCACGTATCCTAAAGGCGTGAACATCCTTCTCCTCGGGTCCGGGGGACGTGAGCACGCGATCGCCCGCGCGCTCAGCGGCGATCCCTCCGTCTCCACACTCGTCATCGCTCCCGGCAATCCCGGTATGGCGGCGCTCGGCGACCTCGTCGCCGTCGACGTCCTCGACGGGCGAGCCGTCGCCGATCTGGCTGCGTCTCGGGGAATCGACCTCGTCGTCGTGGGGCCCGAGGCGCCTCTCGTCGCCGGAGTCGCCGACGCCGTGCGCAGCAGGGGGATCGCCGTCTTCGGACCTTCCGCCGCGGCGGCCAGACTGGAGGGGTCGAAGGCGTTCGCCAAAGACGTCATGGCTGCCGCGCATGTGCCCACCGCAGCGGCGCGCGTGTGCTCCACCGAGGCCGAGGCGGAGGCGGCGCTGGCTGAGTTCGGTCCGCCGCACGTCGTCAAGGACGACGGCCTCGCCGCGGGGAAGGGAGTCGTGGTCACCGACTCCCGGGAGGAGGCTCTCGCCCATGCACGGGCCTGTCTGGGCAAACCGGGAGGGGCGGTCGTGATCGAGGAGTTCCTCGACGGGCCGGAGGTGTCCCTGTTCTGCCTGTGCGACGGGCATGTGGCGGTTCCCCTGCAGCCCGCTCAGGATTTCAAGCGCGCCTACGACGGCGGCCAGGGGCCGAACACCGGCGGCATGGGTGCGTATTCGCCGCTGCCGTGGGCTCCGGACGACTTGGCCGAGGACGTCCTCGCCAGGGTGGCCCAGCCCGTCGTGGACGAGATGGCCCGACGCGGCACTCCGTTCGTCGGACTGCTCTACTGCGGGCTCGCGCTCACCTCGCGCGGACTGAGGGTCGTGGAGTTCAACGTCCGGTTCGGCGATCCGGAGACGCAGTGCGTCCTGGCCCGGCTCGTCACGCCGCTGGCGGGGCTTCTCCGCGACGCGGCCTGCGGCGATCTCGGCGGGGCCGTGCTCGCTTGGTCGGAGTCCTCCGCCGTGACGGTGGTGCTCGCCGCGGCGGGATACCCCGGCGCTCCTCGGACGGGAGATCCGGTCCGGGGACTGCGCGAGGCGGAGGCCACGGACGGCGCCTACGTCGTCCACGCAGGAACCGAGGAGCGCCCGGACGGGAGCATCGTCAGCGCCGGCGGACGCGTGCTGGCCACCGTCGGAATCGGGCCGTCCGTCCCCGAGGCGCGCGACGCAGCATACGCAGCGCTGCGCAAAATCAACCTCGAAGGAGCTCATTTCCGCGGCGACATCGCCGCCGACGTCCACTCCTCGTGTTGAGAGGCATCTCGGGGCGAGTCCACCTGGCGGACGGAAATCGGCGACTCGTGCTATTCGCGTGCGCAGCGATTATGCTGTGCTGGGGACCCACTAGGAAGTGAGTGTGAAGTATGAGCGGACTCGGCATCGCGAAACTGAGCGGCTGGACCCACGTATATTCAGGAAAAGTACGCGACGTATACGTTCCTTCGGGGGTGAGCGCTCATAGCGGAGCCGACACCTACCTCATCGTCGCTTCCGACCGCATCAGCGCATACGATTTCGTGCTGCCGACCGAGATCCCGGACAAAGGCAAGATACTCACCCAATTGTCCCTGTGGTGGTTTGAACAGTTGGCCGACATCACCCCCAATCACGTCCTGTCGACCGACGTCCCGCCGGAAGTGGTCGGACGGGCCATGATCGCCCGACGCCTGGTCATGCTTCCCATCGAATGCATCGTGCGCGGATACCTCGCCGGCTCGGGAATGGAGGAATACCGCAAAACCGGGACGGTGTGCGGGCTGGCACTCCGGCCGGGGATCCTCGAATGCGCCCGCCTCGAGTATCCCATTTTCACGCCGACGTCGAAAGCGCAGATCGGACAGCACGACGAAAATATGACTTTCGCCGAAGTGACCGAATGCGTCGGAGAAGGAGTCGCCCGCGAGCTGCGGGCGAAGTCGGTGGCGACCTACGCCCGTGCCCGGGAAATCGCCGCTGAGAAAGGCATCATCATCGCCGACACGAAATTCGAATTCGGCGTGTCGACCGACTCGGGGGAGAGCGCGATCATCCTCGGCGACGAAGCGCTCACTCCCGACTCCTCCCGGTTCTGGATCGCCGGCTCCTACGCACCGGGCAAGCCTCAGCCGTCACTCGACAAACAGTTCGTGCGCGATTGGCTGCTCTCGCCGAGTTCCGGCTGGGACCCGAATTCGGGCGCCCGTCCGCCGGAGTTGCCCGACGACGTCGTCGAGAAGACGCGGGAACGGTACTGCGAGGTGTACGAGCGGCTCACCGGCCGCGCCTGGCAGTGAAAACCGGGGCGGGGGAGTCTAAGACCGCCGGACGGCTCCCACCCTGCGCTCGTATCATGGACACGAGGCATCACGTGATGCCTGAATTATGAGACAGGAGGAAGCCCTTGGGGCTGATCATCGTCGAAGTCATGCCGAAGCCTGAAATCCTCGACCCGCAGGGCAAGGCCGTGCGCGGTGCCTTCCTTCGGCACGGAGTGGACGTCTTCACGGACGTGCGGCAGGGCAAGCGTTTCCAGCTTTCCGTGGAGGGGCCGGTGACCGAGGCGCATCTGGAGTCTGCCCGCGAACTCGCCGCGACGAGCCTTTCTAATCCGATCATCGAGGACGTCGTCGCCGTCTATGCTGCGGAGGGCGAGCGGTGAGGATCGGCGTGGTGACGTTTCCCGGAACGTTGGACGACGGCGACGCCGCGCGCGCCGTCCGCTTGGCCGGAGGCACGCCCGTCGCACTGTGGCACGCCTCGGACGACGTCGGGGGAGTCGACGCGGTCGTGCTGCCCGGCGGCTTTTCCTACGGCGACTACCTCAGATGCGGGGCCATAGCCGCGCTGGCCCCCGTCATGTCCGCCGTCGTCGAGGCGGCGGACAAGGGCGTGCCCGTGCTGGGGATCTGCAACGGATTCCAGATCCTGTGCGAGGCGCACCTGCTGCCCGGGGCGCTGGTCCGCAACGAGGGGCAGCGCTTCGTCTGCCGCGAGCAAAAGCTTGCGGTCGAGAACGCGGACACGCCGTGGACCTCCGGTTTCACGCGCGGGCAGGTCATCACGATTCCGTTGAAGAACGGCGAAGGGTGCTTCCAGGCCGACGCCGAAACCGTTGCCCGCCTGGAGGGCGAGGGGCGCGTGGCCTTCCGATACGTCGGAGTCAACCCCAACGGCTCGATCAACGACATCGCCGGGGTCGCCTCCGATTCTGGGAACGTCGTCGGGCTCATGCCGCACCCCGAGCACGCCGTCGAACCGGGTTTCGGGCCGGTCGGGGCCGGCGGGCTCCGTTCGGGAACCGACGGGCTGACCTTCTTCACGTCCGTCCTCGAATCGGTTCTCGCCTAGCGGCGCACGAGGATCTCGATCGCGCGGTGCACGAGACTCAACCGAGGCTCAGCCGCCCACGATCGAGAACGCCGTCGCCCGCAGCCGTCATTTCACAGAATCCAGTTTCACAGAATCCAGCGCCCACACTTCGGGACGCCGCCCCGCCTAGGGCCGGACGCTCCCTCGGAACAGGAGAATCCATGGCTTCGGCCGAGCACCGCAACGAAAGCTACGACACCGTCGAGGAAGCCGCGGCGAGCCCCGACCAGCCCATGCCCTGGGCCGAGCTCGGGCTCAAAGAGGACGAATACGCGAGCATCAAAGGCATCCTCGGCAGGCGCCCAACGGCCGCCGAGCTCGCCATGTACTCGGTGATGTGGTCCGAGCACTGCTCGTACAAGTCCTCGAAGGTCCACCTGCGCCAGTTCGGCGAGAAGACCACGGAGGCGATGCGCGAGCGCCTGCTCGTGGGCATGGGCGAGAACGCCGGCGTCGTGGACATCGGCGACGGCTGGGCCGTCACCTTCAAGGTGGAGTCGCACAACCACCCGAGCTACGTCGAGCCGTATCAGGGAGCGGCCACCGGCGTGGGCGGCATCGTGCGCGACATCGTCTCCATGGGGGCCCGCCCCGTGGCGGTCATGGACCAGCTGCGCTTCGGCGACGTCGGCCACGCGGACACGGCGCGCGTTGTGCACGGCGTCGTCGCCGGCGTCGGAGGATACGGCAACTGCCTCGGGCTGCCGAACATCGGCGGGGAAACCGAATTCGACGCGTCCTACCAGGAGAATCCGCTCGTCAACGCCCTGTGCGCAGGCGTGCTGCGCCACGGCGATGTCCACCTCGCCAACGCCTCCGGCGAGGGCAACAAGGTGGTGCTCTTCGGGGCGCGCACCGGCGGCGACGGCATCGGCGGGGCGTCGATCCTCGCCTCCGAGGCCTTCGAGGACGGCATGCCCGCCAAACGGCCCTCCGTGCAGGTGGGCGACCCGTTCATGGAGAAGGTCCTCATCGAATGCTGCCTCGAGCTCTTCGCCGGGGGCCTCGTTCTGGGAATCCAAGACCTCGGGGCGGCCGGGATCTCCTGCGCCACGAGCGAGCTCGCCTCCAACGGCGACGGCGGCATGCACGTGGACCTGGAGAACGTTCTTCTGCGCGACCCCACGCTCACCGCCGGGGAAATCCTCATGAGCGAATCGCAGGAGCGGATGATGGCCGTCGTCGCCCCTGACAGGCTCGACGCGTTCATGGACGTCGTCGGCAAGTGGGAGGTCGAGGCCGCCGTCATCGGGACCGTCAACTCCTCGGGGCGGCTGACGATCGACCACCACGGGCACAGGATCGTCGACGTCGACCCGAGGTCCGTCGCCCACGAAGGCCCCGCGTACGAGCGGCCGTACGCCCGCCCGCAGTGGCAGGACGCGCTCAACGCCGACGGCGCGAACCGGCTCTCCCGCCCCGGTTCGCCGGCCGAGCTGCGCGAGCATGCCCTGCGCGTGCTCACCGATCCGAATCAGGCGGGCGCGGGCTGGGTGACCGACCAGTATGACAGGTTCGTCCGCGGGAACACGGCCCTTTCCCAGCCCGACGACGCCGGGGTGATCCGCGTCGACGAGGAGACCGGGCGGGGCATCGCGATGTCCGCCGACGCCAACGGGCGCTACACGAAGCTCGACCCGTACGAGGGCGCCCGCCAGGCGCTGGCCGAGGCGTACCGCAACGTCTGCACCGTGGGCGCGAAGCCCCTGGCCGTCACCGACTGCCTGAACTTCGGATCGCCGGAGGACCCGGACGCCATGTGGCAGCTCGTCCAGGCGATAACCGGGCTCGCGGACGCCTGCAAGGAGATGGGCGTGCCCGTGACCGGCGGAAACGTCTCGCTCTACAACTCGCACGGCAAGGAGAAAGGCCGCGTCGATTCGTCGATCAACCCGACGCCCGTCGTCGGCGTCCTCGGAGTCATGGACGACGTGCGCACCGCTGTGCCGTCCGGCTGGAGGGAGGACGGCCTCGCCGTCGTGCTGCTCGGCCGCACCCGCGACGAGCTCGACGGCTCCGCCTGGGCGCGCGCGATCCACGGGCATCTCGGCGGGAGGCCGCCGAAGGCGGACCTTCAGGCGGAAATGGCGTTGGGGCGCGTGCTTTTGGCATTGCACGACGCCGACACCGGCGATCTCGGGCCCGTCCTGGCCGCGGCGCACGACGTCTCCAACGGGGGCCTCGTCCAGGCGCTCGCGGACATGGCCGTGCGGGCGGGGGTCGGCGCATCGATCGATCTGACGGCCCTGTGCGACGAGGCGGGGATCGACGATTTCACCGCGCTTTTCTCGGAGTCGCAGGCCCGCGCGGTGCTCGCCGTGTCCGAAGGCTATCTCGACCTGGTGCTGCGCGCGGCCGAGGCCGAGGGCGTCCCGGCCGTGCGAATCGGCACGACGGGCGGGGAGCTGCTCACGATCCAACTTGCCGCCGGGTCGGATCCTGGAGGCCCGACGGGAAGCTCCGACGAGGTGCTCGCCTTCGACGTCGCCGAACTCGCCGCCGTTTCTGACGGCGTGTTGCGCGGCCTGTTCGATTGATAGACTCCGGCCATGGACGACCGTTCCGACGCCGACGCCCCCGGCCTCGCCGCACTTGACGAGCGCGGACGGCGGGCCCTGGAGAGCCTCGCCGTCTCCGGTCCGTCGCCCGAAGCGCCGACCGCCTTCGACGTCCGCTCCAGTCTGACGGGAAGCCTCATCGGCTCCCTCCCGCGCCAGACGGCCGCGGACGTCGCCGCGGCCGCCGCCCGGGCGCGAACGGCCCAGCGGGAATGGGCTGCCACCCCGATGCCCCGCCGTTCGCGCATCCTCAAGGCATTCCACGACCTCGTCCTGGCCGAGCGCAGGGCGCTCCTCGACCTCGTGCAGTGGGAGAGCGGCAAGGCGCGCGCCGACGCCTTCGAGGAAGTGGCCGACGTCGCCATGACGGCCCGCTACTACGCGAACACGGCCGCGCGCCACCTGGCCGACCGCCGCCGCCGCGGCCTGGTCCCCGCCCTGACCCGCACGGTCGAACACCGCCAGCCCAAAGGCGTCGTGGGCGTCATCGCGCCCTGGAACTATCCCCTCACCCTGGCAGCCTCGGACGCACTGGCGGCGCTCGCCGCGGGCAACGCCGTCATCCTCAAACCGGACAGCCAGACGCCCCACACCGCCCTCGCCGTGCGCAGCCTGCTGGTCCGCGCAGGCCTGGACCACCGGCTCTTCCAAGTGGTCACGGGCAAGGGAGCCGAGCTCGGACCGCCCCTCGTCGAAGCCTGCGACTGCCTGATGTTCACTGGATCATCGGCCACCGGAGCCCAGGTGGCGAGCCAGGCCGGCGCCCGGCTCGTGGCCGCCTCCGCCGAACTCGGCGGAAAGAATCCTCTCATCGTCTGCCAGGACGCCGACCTCGGCCGGGCGGTGCCGGGCGCGCTCAAGGCGTGCTTCTCGAATTCGGGCCAGCTGTGCGTGTCCGTCGAACGCGTCTACGTCCACGAAAGGGTGTGGGACCGCTTCGTCCCCGCCTTCGCGCGGGCGGCCGGAAAACTGCGCGTGGCCCGCACGATGGACTGGGAGGCGGACATGGGGCCGCTCATCGACCCCGGGCACCTGGCCAAGGTCGACGCCCACGTCTGCGACGCCCTCGGCAAGGGCGCCCGCCTCCTCGCGGGCGGCCACGCGGTCGCCCAAGCCTGCCCGGCGGGCTACGCCCCCACGATCCTGGCCGGGGTCACCGAGGACATGGACGTGTTCGCCGAGGAGACGTTCGGCCCCGTCGTCGCCGTCTATCCGGTCTCCGGCGAGGACGAGGCCGTGCGCCTGGCGAACGCCACCGCCTACGGGCTCAACGCGTCCGTCTGGACCCGCGACGCGCGGCGAGGCGTGCGAATCGCCAAGAGGATCCACGCGGGGACCGTCAACGTCAACGAAGGATACGCCGCCGCATGGGCGTCGTTGGACGCGCCCATGGGCGGGATGAAGGCCTCCGGGCTCGGACGCCGGCACGGGGCGGAGGGCATCCTGAAGTACACGGAGGCCCAGACGATCGCCGTGCAGCGTCTGGTCAACCTCCAGGCCCCGCGCGGGATGGGGCAGGAGACGTGGGCGCGGGCCCTCGTCTCCTACCTCGAGGTCCTCAGGCGCCTCCCGGGATTCGACCGGTAAGCGGCGGACATGGCCCTCTTCCGTCCGGCGAAGGCACCGGTCCGCGGCGCCGTCGTCCTCGTGACGGGCGCCGGCTCGGGAATCGGCGAGCTCATGGCCGTCGGCGCTGCCCAACGGGGGGCGAAGGCCGTGTGCGTGTGGGACGTCGACGCAGCCGCCGCCTCGCGCGTAGCCCACGAGATCGAAAGACGCGGCGGCGCCGCCCGGGCCTGGCGGGTGGACGTGGCCGACGGGCACTGCGTGGACGCCGCCGCTGCCTCGGTCCTCGCGGCCTTCGGGCGAGTCGACATCCTCGTCAACAACGCGGGGATCGTCACCGGGAAGCGCTTCGCGGAGATGACCGAGGACGACGTCGAACGCACCTTCCAGGTGAACGTCTTCTCGCTCTACCGCACCGTGCGCCGCTTCCTGCCCGGAATGGTTGAGAGGGACCGGGGCTCGATCGTCACGATCGCCTCGGCCGCCGGGCTCGTGGGAGTGGCGCGCCAGGCGGACTACTCCGCCTCGAAGTTCGCGGCCGTCGGCTTCACCGAGTCGCTGCGCAGCGAGCTGCGGCATTCCGGCTCGCACGTCCATACGCTGGTGGTGGCGCCCTACTACATCGACACCGGCATGTTCGACGGCGTGCGGACCAGGGTGCCGCTGCTCCTGCCGATCCTCAAACCCGCGAAGGTCGCCGACGCGGTGCTCGACTCCGTCGAACGCGGCGATCAACGGCGGGTGCTGCCGCGCTTCGCCAACGCCGTCCTCACCCTCAAAGCGCTCCCGGTCCCCCTGCTCGACGCCGTCACCGAAGCCTTCGGCGTCTCCTCGACGATGGACGGGTTCACCGGCCGCCGGCGCGGCGGAAGGACGGCCGGCGGCGAGGAGACGCGCCGCAGCGAGAAGGCGAGCTGAAGCGGGGAAGTGCGCAGCTAGAAGCGACCTGCGAGCCCGCCTACCGGCAGGAATACCTGAGGCGGCTGGGGCAGTTCGCCGACGCGGTGCAGGGCGAGGGGCTCGCGGCGCTGTCGACCACGGTGAGCGCGGTCGAGGTTCCACCCGAGCGAATCGCCCCCTTCGACCGCATCGTCATGACCGACGAGAAGTTCCTGTCGATCATGGGCATAGGCGTGAACAGGCCCGGACCGCACGGAGCGCTCACGCCCGTGCCGGCCGCGGCCATTCCGGCGGCGGCTCGGAACTACCTGTTCGGGGATCACGACAGCTTCCGAATGTGGCCCAATTCGAACCGCCCCCAGAAAGTCGCCTACTACACGTACACGGGAGGCGAGCGCCTGCCGACGATCGGCACCACGCTGTCCGACGCCGACCCGGCGAAGGTCAGCCATCCGCTCATAGTCTTGGTGGACCGGCCCCTGAGCTCCTTCAATCCGAGCGCCGTCGACACGTTCATCACCAACGGGCACCTGATCTTCACCGACGCCGAGCGCTTGCGCCGGCTCGTCCACGCGTATGGGCTGGACTCGGCGGTCACCTCGGTCGACAGCGCGGTGGGAACTCTGCTGGACTCCGCGCAGACATACGCCCAGCAGGCCTGGATGGCCGCATTGGCGACGATCCTCGCGGGATTGTCCGTCGCAGTGGCCGCGGTCCAAGCCGCCCACACCTGGGCGGGCCGCAACCAGCGGCGCATTTTCGCCCGTCGCAGCGCCGGGCACTCGTATCGGAGGGTCGCGGCCGGCCCGCTCCTGGGGGAGGCGGCCTTCATCGCCGTCGCGGGAACGCTGGCGGCGGCCTTCGCCGTCGCCAGGTTCAAACTGCCGTTCGGCTGGGCCCTTGCCGTGAGCTGCGCGGTCGCCCCCGTCTACGCTGCGGGCGCGGTTCTGGCCTACCGCTCGGCGGCCAGGCGGGCCTTCTGCCGCGCGCTGCGCAGAAAGGCGTAGACCAATGCGTCCCTCACTTCCCCATACGCCCCGACGAAGGCGGGCAGGACCTGCCCTATGGCCAAGCCCGCGCCTCACTTCCCCGTACGCCCCGACAAAGGCCGCCCGCCACGCCGGCGCCGGCGGCGAACGCCGCTGACTTCTCCGTACGTTCCGACAAAGGAGCAACTGACATGAGCATCGAAGCATCCGATCTCGGCGTGACGATCGCCGGCCGCAGGATCCTGGACGGCGTCACCCTGACGTGTCGACCCGGCCAGGTGATCGCTCTCGTCGGCCCGTCGGGCTGCGGCAAGACCACTCTGCTCAACTGCCTGGGTCTGCTTCAACGCCTCAGCGCCGGCACTGTTTTGGTGGACGGGCACGACGCGGCCTCGGATCGGGCGCGCCGGCGCTTCTGGCGCAGGGAAGCGGCTTTCATCTATCAGGACTACGGGCTGATCGAGGAGGAGACCCTGGCCTACAACGTCACGCTCAGAGCTCCTGGGCTCCTGCGCCGCCCGCGCCCCGACGCCCGCCTGGACGGGATCCTGGAGACTGTGGGCCTCGCCGGGCGACAGGCCGAGACGGCGTCCGTCTTGTCGGGCGGCGAGAAACAGCGGGCGGGAGTGGCCCGCGCTCTGTACAAGGAAGCCTCCTATGTCTTCGCCGACGAGCCCACGGCCTCCCTCGACCCGGACAACCGGCGCATCGTCACCGGCCTGCTGGAACGCGCGGCGAAAGCCGGGGCGTGCGTCGTCATCGCCACGCACGACGACGCCCTCGCCTCCCGCGCAGACGTCGTCCACTCCCTGGCGTCCGCGCGGGCGTGAAAGACCGGATCGTCGACGAACACCGCCCGCCGTGCGCCGAGTCCGGCTGCAGGCCGTTTCGAGCCGTGCGGGGAAACGCGCGACCGCCCGCTCTTCAGCATGCCGACGTGCGACGCCTCCCCGCATAGGGGAGCCGACGCCGTGGACGGCGGCCCGCACATGCTCGGCGGATCCCTCCATGGGGGAGCCGACGGCCGCTTGCGACGTCACGTTGAGGATGCGCCCGATTTCCCTCCACATGGGGAGCTGACCGCAGGAGATTGCCGATGATGCCGAGGCCTGCGCCGACGCTCCCGCATGGGGGAGCGTCGGCGAACGGGGCGCTGGGATACTTGCATCTCGCTTGGGAATGGACGATTCGGGGCGTCCTACCCTGTGGGGGACTTTTGGGAGTCGGAGTCATTGATTAAAGTGAGAGCGGAGGTTGGATATCTTGCGGAGAAGACGTTGAGGAAAGTGAAGACGTTTTGAAATAATTTAACTTAACGTGAAGAAAATCGAATAAAATTCGAGAAAGGGTATTCGTGGTGAAATCACGTTCAATTTGCGTTGTGTTGGCGATCATAGTTCTCGGATGGCTGTATTTCGTTCCACCATCATACGAACCGTTGGGGTATGACAAAGAACTCTCCTGCGCCCCTTTGGCATTCGACCATTCAGGCCACGGCAAGGGCGACAAGCCGGATTCCGACCTCGTCGAACGCCGGTATAGAAAGTATTACGGCTCCTCTGGCAGTTCCGACGTCGATCGCGACGACGACCTCAAGAAGGAAGCGGATTCGGTGGTCGAGGACTGGAAGGAGGGCTGCCGGCTGGTTCGCGAGGACAGGCAGGCCTTGCTGAACATGGCGTCGGTGCTGTTCGCCACGATTTTCCTCTCCCTGTCCATCTCCCAGCTGAAGGCGAAGCTGCCCGCGGAATCTTCGCGGGATGGCGCGGGCGCGGAGCCGCGGGATGGCGCGGATGGTGTGGCGTCCGCAGCGCCGCAGACCGCTGCGAAGCGAGCGGGGGCGGGGGCCGGAAGGTCGGGTTTCGTCAGCGCCGAGGCGGATCCCCGCGGCCTCGCGGACGTCGGTTCATCGCCGCGGACATCAAAGCCGGAGCCGTCGAAGACGCCGGTGAACGGCACCGACCCGTCGAAGGCCTCAGGCGAGAAGGGTGCGCCGGCGTCCGATCGCGGAGGGCAATCGCCGGACGGCGCACAGTAGGCGGGTCTCAGACGGGGCGCAGGCCTTCGGCGCGCGCCCCCGACCGTGCGGGTCGACGACCGGTGCGGTCGGGGGCGCTCTGCCGCACGCGATCCACGAGGCGTTGCCCGGGTCCGTCGGGAACCGCATGGAGTTCGGCGTCGAGCATTGCCGCCCGGACGTCCTCGACCGGGATCCGAAGCTCCAGGGCGATGCGCTTCCCCGTGACGACGCCGAGTTTCGACGAGGCGAGGATTTGCGGAAACACTCGCGATCGCTCGTAGGAGACCATGCCGTCCGGTTCGCCGCCCCGAAACCCTCGCTGCGACAGGGCCGTGCACGTCGTCCGGTAGATCCAGTCGGTCATGCGCCCGAGCTTGTGGACCGTATAGGTCAGAGCCATGGCCGATACGGCGAAAGCGCGCTTGACTCGCAGAATCTCATCGATCGTGGGATTGGGCGGCAGATACTCGACGACGCTCTCCGCAGGCATGAGGAATTCCGAAGCGAATGCGTCCGCCTCCCGCTCTTCTTCGGCACGGGAACCGGGGCCGCGATGTCGGTGCAGCACGAGGTGTCCGATCTCATGGGCGAGGTCGAATCGCGCCCGTTCCGGCGTCTTGCTTCGTGCGAGGAAGACGTGGGGAAAACCCTCATACCACGTCGAATACGCATCGACTGACGCTGCGACTTCGGGTAGCCCGTTGACGCGGATGCCTCGGAATTCCGCCAACTGGATGAGATTCGGCAAGGGCCGGGAACCGAGCCCCCACAGACTGCGCAACATCGTCGCTGCGAACCGAGGGGTTTCGCCCTCCAACGTCGGAAGGTCGACCTTCGGGAGGGTGAAACGCTCGGCGATCCAACGATCCACCTCGATGCCTGAAGCTCCGGCGGCGACGGCCGCGTCTCGTTGACGACGGGTAGTAGCCCTGCCTGCGCGGAATCGGATGCTTTCGGTCTCGACGGTCGGCTCCGATGGCAGGGTGAAGTATCCCTCGGGGAAGCCGAGTGCATCCGCGAGCTCGGAAAGGGCATTCGGTGGAGCGCCCATCGTTTCGTATGCGCGTACCGTCCGATCAGTCAGTCCCAGCCGGCTGGCGAGTTTTGCCTGATTCCAGCCGCGACGCATGCGGGCGAGCTTGATGCGTCCAGGGTTGAGCCGATCGTCAAGCGATATAGAAGTCAATGTCTTCTCCGCCGATGTCTTCTGGGGTGTTTTCCAATGAAGCATCTTTGTAAGGCAAAGATTCGAGAAGAACGCGAACAAACCACCCAGTGAACTGCCCGTCTTCGACTCCAGAAGGAAACGATATCTCGCAGCGGATTTCTTCCTTATCGCGATAGTAAAGTAATACCCAATTTCCTATGCGAGGCCTTTCGTGCTCGACATTCTCTGCACGTTCAATTTCTCCAGTGATTGATTCTGGTAGCACAATTGATAATTGTTCTATTTTGTGGGCTCTTTCTGTGGCTGGCCCTTTACGTCGTGCTGCTTTGGGATTCGCTTCTGGCCGAGGGTCTCCTGTCTCAGCATTTCCACCGACGAAAGCGAGTGTGTATTCCTTCGAGGAAGATACCGCAATAGGTCGGTTTTGTGCGTCACTTCGCACCCAATTTTCTTTTTCGTCTAGCATTCGGCGTGCAACCTCAACTACAGCTATCCACCTCTTTGTTCCCGCGGCAGTCAATGGCGCGTATTTTGAAGTGTTACTAGCTTCAATTTCGCCAGTTTTAAGAGCATGATAGACCGCCTCAAGCGGGATGCCCATCGACGCCAAATACGTCTTCGCCTCGGCGGCTGGAATAATCTCGGGCTCTCTCCGGACCGGTGCGATTTCTGCCACTTGTGCCTCCATAGTTCGATGCCTTGTTCCTCAAATTCTCGCATAAAACCGGAAAACAAGTCGCGCGGCAACGTGCATGTTGTCGTCAGGCCCACACGTTGCCCGAAAAGGTGAATGAGACGAGGAGCTCACGGCGCCTGGGGATTCCGCGGCCCGCTCTATCAGGCTTTCCGCTCTATCAGGCTTTCCGCCATAGCTCGCACTTCCTCGGGGCCGATGATGGCGGCCGCGATGTTCGCCAGCGTGTGGACGGCCACCAGGCCGAAGGCGGCGCTGATGTCGTCGGGCGAAGGCTCTGGCCTGCCGTTGCCCTGCGCGACGATGCCGGCCGTCAGGTGGAGGGTTTCGCGCCACATCGTTCCCACTTCCTCGCGGGCTTCCTCGTGACGGACCGCGTAGGTCCACCATTCCAGGCCGATCAGGATGGATTCGAGTTCCTTATCCGAATACTCCGCCGGAGAGTCGCAGAGCAGCGGCGGCTCGGTTCCGGCTTTCCGGTGTTGGTCGAGCAGGTCCTTCTGGTTGCGGTGCAGTTCGCGGGCCATCTCCAGGAACAGGGCCTCCTTGGATGGGAAGTTCGCGTAGAGCGCACCCTTCGTGTATCCGGCTGCGGCGGCGATGTCGGCGACGGACGCCCCCTCATAGCCCTTCGCCGCGAAGATGTGATGGGCTGCCTCCAGGATGTCCTGGCGGGTGCGTTCGGCCTTGCCGCGGCCGCGGCGCCGACCGTTGCGGGCGTCTTCCGGCGCATCGGCGATCGACGACGCGACTGCGGCGAGCTCCTCGGAGGTCTTGCGGAGCGAGGACGACAGCGCCTTTTTCCCCGTCTCCTGCGCCTTCTTCGCCGTCTCTTGAGTTCTTCTCCCCGCTTCCCGCTTGACGGCGCGCGAGAGCTGCCCCAGCGCCTCTGTGAGGGCGCGGGTCGCCGATGCCAGGCTCTCCCCGCCGTCCTCGGCTTCTCGGGGGGCGTCCTTCCCGTCGCTGCTCATGTGCTCACAGTACCGCAGCCTCCGGCCGGCGAGGGGCGAGAATGCCGGCCGGGCGGCGAGCCTGCGAGCGGATCGACGCAGCGGGTTGACAGGGCGGACCGGGAACGGCCTAATATTGAACCGACGGTCGGTCGGTAAGTGTAGGGCGACTGAGTGCCGGACGACCGGGAATGCAGATCCAGCCGGAAGGGAGAAGCGGATGCCACGCACGAGCAAACCCGCCGAGCGGCGCAAGGACGAGATCCTCGACGCGGCCCAGCACCTGTTCACAACCAAGGGATTCCAGGCGACGACGGTGGAGGACGTCCTCGCGGCCGTCGGCATCGCCAAAGGGACCCTGTACTACCATTTCGCGGGCAAGGACGAAGTTCTCCGGGGCCTCATCCTGCGCACGGTCAACCGGATGGCCGACCAGGCGAAGGCCATCGCCGAAGGCGACGGCCCGGCAGTGGAGAAGTTCTTCGCGGTCCTCGCCGCCACGCGAGTCGACGGGCAGGACGCCGAGCTGGTCGGCGAGTTCCACGCCCCCGGCAACGCGGAATTCCATCTCATGTCCATCGTCGAGACGGTTCGGCGCCTCACGCCGATTCTCGCGGAGATCGTCGCCGAAGGCGTCGAGGAGGGGGCCTTCACCACCGACCAGCCGCGCGAGACGGTCGAAATCCTCCTCACGTCCGGCGGGCTGCTGCTCGACGAGGGCATCATCCCCGGCGACGCAGCCGACATGCAGCGGCGCACGCTCGGCGTAGTTCGAGCGGCGGAGAGGCTCCTGGGCTGCCCCGAGGGAACGCTGGGGTCGATCGCGGGGCGGTGGGCATGAAGCGGTTTTCGATTCTCTTCTGCGGCGCCCTCGTCAACTCGGTGGGAACGGGGCTGAGCGCTTTCGCCTTGGCGATCTTCATGTTCGACGCATACGGCACCGCGTCCTCCGTCGTGCTCGTGCAGCTGTCCGCCTTCGCCCCGATCGTGCTGCTCGCCCCGGTCGCCGGGGTCCTGGCCGACCGCTTCGATCGGCGAGTCATGATGGCGATCGGCGACGGCGGATCGATCGGAGGGCTCCTCATCGTCATGGCGGCCGTTTCGTCCGAGCGACCCGGCATCGGGCTCGTCTGCGGCGGGATCGCGGCCTCCTCCTGCTTCGCGGCCCTGACCGAGCCCGCACTGCGCGCCAGCGTCAGCGACCTCGTCGGCCCCGACGAGTACGTCCGCGCCTCCAGCATGCTTCAGATCGCCTCCTCCGCGAGGTACCTGCTCTCGCCGTTCCTGGCGGGGATGCTCCTGCCGGCCGTCGGGCTGCGGGCCATCCTCCTCCTGGACGCGAGCACGTGCGTGGTCACGGTCGCCTGCTCCGCGGCCGTCCACAAGGCCGTCGGGCATCAGCGCGGCCTGGCGGAGGAGAGCGGCTTCCTCGCCCAGCTGGCCGCGGGCTGGCGCGCAGTGGCCTCGCGTTCCGCGGTCCGCCGCCTCGTGGCCCTCATGACCTGCCTGACCTTCGCGATCGGATTCGTGCAGACCCTCGTCAAGCCGATCCTCCTCCCGCACGTGCCCACGTCGACGATGGGGACGGTGGAGACGGTCATGGCCGTCGGAATGCTGGCGGGGGCGGGCCTCGTCGGCCTCATGTCCGGCGCCCGTCCGACGACTCTGCTGTGCGCCGGGCTGCTGACCGCGGCCGTCTCCATGATCCTCCTGCCCCTGCGGCCCGCGGCGTGGTGGGCCGCCGCCACCGGATTCGCCTTCTTCGCCGCGCTGGCGCTGTGCAACGCAGGAGCCGAGGTGATCGTGCGCATGGCCATCCCGAACGAGCGCCAGGCGCGCGCGTGGGGGGCGATCGGCATGGTCTCCCAGTTCGGCTACATCGCCGCCTACATCGTCGCCGGCCCCCTGGCCGATCGCGTCTTCGAGCCGCTCCTGCGGCCCGGCGGCGGACTCGCGGCGACCGTCGGGAAAGCTCTCGGCACCGGGCCGGGCCGGGGGACCGCCCTGCTCGTGGCATGCGTCGGCGCACTGGCCTTCGTCCTGGCCTGCGTGACGATCTCCGGCAGGAGAGCGCTCGCATCGACCGCTCGTCCGGGCAGACCGCCGGCCCGGCCGGAGGCGGCGCCGACCACGGGCGCGGGAGCCTCGACCGCGGGGAGTGGAGCGAGGCGAATGCCGGAGAAGGCCGACGCGACGGACGGCAAGGAGGCCGCATCGTGCTGATACGCATGCTCCGCGCAGACCTGCGCCGCGGCGTCGCCCAGTCCGCAGCCCTGACGGTCCTCATCGCCTTGGCGGTGGCGCTGGCCGCCATGAGCACCACCCTCGGCATCCGCGCCGGCTCGGCCGTCAACGCGCTGTGGAAACGCGCCGTGCCCCCCGATGTCGCGCACATGCACACCGGGACGCCCGACGCGAACGCCCTGAGGGCGTGGGTCGACCGCCGGTCCGACGTCGCCGACTACCACCTCATGCGGACGCTGCCGGTACCCGTGCAGCAACTGACGATAGCCGGCAAGAGCCAGGCGGACTCCGTCCTCGAACCCGCATTCGTCACCGCGCCCAAGCGCTTCGACCTCCTGCTGGGCCAAGACGGGAAGCCCGCGAACCCCGGCCCCGGCGAGATCGCCCTCCCAGTTCACTACAAGGCGCAGGGCGCCGCCGCCGTCGGAGACACGGTGCGGGTCAGGAGCGGCTCGTGGGTTCGCGAGCTCAAGGTGGTCGACTTCGTCCGCGACCCGCAGATGAACCCCTCGATGGTCACATCCAAGCGCCTCGTCGTCCACCCCAGCGACTTCGCCGAATTCGACAAGCGGCTGAAGCCCGAGTACATCGTGGAATTCCGGCTCGCCGACGGCGTCGAGGCCTCGGCGTTCGTCAAGGCCTTCGAGTCCAGCGGGCTGTCGAGCCAAGGGATCACCGTCGACACGTCGATATTCAAGCTGATGAACGGCCTGACGACCGTCCCCGTGGCCGCTGTGGCCCTGCTCGTGGCGATCCTACTGGCCGTCGTCGCCGCGCTCGTCCTGCGCTACGCCTTCCTGGCGGCGATGGAGGAGGATCTGGCGCAGATCAGCGTCCTCAAAGCGATAGGGGCGCCGCCCCGGGGCGTCAAACGGCTCTACCTCGCCAAATACTCCGCTTTGACGGCCGGAGGGGCCCTCGTCGGCTACCTCCTGTCCATCCCCATGGCGGCGCAATTGAGCGACGCCGTCCTCCTCTACCTCGGCAAGTCCAGCGCCGGCGCGTGGCCGATTCTGTGCTCCATCGCGGCCGCCGTGGCGCTCGCGGCCTCGATGGTCGGCTTCTGCTGGATCCTGCTCAGGCGCATCGACAGGCTTTCGGCCGTCCAGGCCTTGCGCACCGGCGTCAGCGGGAGAGTCCGCCGGCGGCGCCACCGCCTGTCGCTGGCGTCGAGCAGACGGCTTCCCGTCGACGTCTGGTTGGGGCTGAGAGAGGCGTTTCGGCCCGCGAACGCCCTTCTCCTGGCCGTCCTGACGGTGTGCACGATCGTGCTCATCCTCCCCGCCAACGTCGTCACGACGATGGGCGACCCCGGATTCGCCTCCTACATGGGCATAGGCCGGGCCGACCTGCGCATCGACGTGCCGGCGGGTTCGGCCGACTTGGACACGGCCTACTCCAAGGTCGCGGCGGAGGCAGGCGTCGGCCGCGCCGTGCAGATGACCGACCATCGCTACGACATGAGGAAACCGGGAGGCGCATGGGGCTCCGCCCTGGTGGAGAGCGGCGATCAGAGCGCCTTTTCGGGGAGGTACCTGCGCGGCCGCGCTCCCGCGACTGCGAAGGAGATCGCGCTGTCGAGCAACCAGGCCGACGAAGCGAAGGTCGGACTCGGCGACGTCGTCGACGTGCGACTGCCCGCCTCTCCCGGCGGGCCTGGGCGGCCCGCCGCGGCGGAGAGGACCGTGAGCCTGCGAGTGGTGGGCCTCTATCAGGACATCACCAACGGAGGGAAGACCGCCAAGACCACGGAGGCCGCCGTCGCCGGCGACGCCTCGACGCCGCTCAGGCGAGTCGTCTACGCCGACGTCGCCGGCGGAGCCGACGCGAAGGCGACTGCGCAGTCCCTCAGGCAGCGGCTTCCCGGGGCCTCCGTGGCCCAGGTCAGCGAGTACATCTCCCAGACGCTCGGCGCGACGCTGTCGCAGATGCGGTCGGTGGCGGTCTTCTCCGCGGCGGTGGCGATCGCCCTGGCCTTCCTCGTCGCCGCGCTCTTCGCCGTGCTGGTCGTGGCCCGGGAATCTTCGCAGATCGGCATCCAGCGGGGAATCGGCATGAGCACCCGGCGCCTGCGCGTCCAGTACCTCGTCCGCTTCTGCGCCGTGCTGCTGGCCGGAGTGGTTCTGGGCACGACGGTCGTCGAGACCCTCGGCGAGGCCGCCGTGGGCGGAGTGCTCGGATACATGGGTGCGCCGGACATAGCTTTCATGACGAACCCGTGGCTCGTCCGGCTCGTCCTGCCGGGGGCTCTGGCCCTGGCCGTGGTCGCCGCCGTGCTGCTGGCCATGCGCCGCGTACGCATGACGACGGTTCTGGACCGCGAATGAGCGCCGACGCACCGGGCCGAGACCCCGTCAACCTCGGAAATCGGGGCGCGGGAGAGGAACCGGCCGGCTCCGCGCCCCGTTCCGAACGCCGGCACGCCGGCGACAAGCATCGACAACTCAGCGAGGAGACAGCAATGTCAATACTGCAAGCCACAGCCGTGACCAAGGACTACTCCGGCCGGACCGGAGTCGGGAACCGGGTGTTGCGCGGCGTCGACCTGGCCGTGGAGGCCGGGCAGTTCGTCGCGGTCATGGGGCCTTCGGGCTCCGGCAAGACCACCCTTCTCAACATCCTCTCCGGCATGGACAGGCCCACCAGCGGAAGCGTGAGCGTATCCGGCCACGACATCTCGGCGATGACGGAGAAGGATCTCGCAGCCCTGCGTCTGCGGCGGCTCGGTTTCGTCTTCCAGAGCCCTCACCTCATGCGAACCCTCAGCCTGCTCGACAACGTCGTCCTACCCGGTTTCCTCGCCGGCGACGAACCCCGGGCCGAGATCGTCGCGCGGGGCCGGGCGCTCATGGACGACATGGGGATAGCGGACCTGGCGAAGAGCGACGTCACTCAGGTCTCGGGAGGCCAGCTCCAGCGAGCCGGCATATGCCGCGCGCTCATCAACGAACCGGAGATCCTGATCGGCGACGAACCCACGGGCGCCCTCAACTCGGCCGCCGCGGCCCAGATACTCGACATCCTCGACCGGGTCCGCTCCCGGGGGACGACGGTGGTCCTCGTGACCCACGACCCGGCGGTGGCCGTCCGGGCGGATCGCGTGGTGCTGCTCGTCGACGGTCGGGTCGTTGAGGACGTCACACTGGGGCGCTACGAGGCGGCCCGTTCCGCCGAGCGCACGGAGGCGGTCTCGGCGCTCCTGTCGCGCAGGGGGGTGTGAGGCGAGCCGGACCGGCGATCCCCTGCGGGCCGCCGCGACCGGAGCAAGGGTGGACTCCCGGCCGTTCTAGCGAGTCCGGCCGCTCCAGCTGTGCGCCCCGCAGCCGGACGGGGGCCTTCATCACACGCGAATTCGGGGGAAGGAGGCCGCGTCGATTTTGAATACTGTACCGTATGGTATGTACCATGCAGTATGAACGGAACGTTGAAAGGAGACGCGATGTCACAGACACTCCTCGTCGAGGACCTGCACAAACGCTTCGGATCGGGGCGGCGCCTCGTCTGGGCCAATGACGGGATCACCATGTCCGTGAACGCAGGGGAGGTGGTCGGACTCCTCGGCCACAACGGGGCGGGCAAGACCACCCTCGTCAACCAGATCGTCGGCCTGTACCGGCCGTACTCGGGCAGGATCGCGGTCGACGGCGTGGACGTCGTCGCCGACCCCGCTGCCGCGAGACGGCTCGTGAGCGTCCAGGCCCAGGAGAACGTGCCCATCACGGGCATCAGCCCGCGAAAGGCCGTCGAGCTCGTCGGCAGAATCCGCGGCGGCAGGCGCTCGGCGATGCGCCAGCGCGCGAAGGGTCTGATCGACGCGCTCGACATGGGGGAGTGGGCCGACAGGCCCGCCGAGAAGGTGTCGGGCGGGGTGGCCCGCCTGTCGGCCTTCGCGATGGCGGTCGCCCGTCCGGGAGCCCTGGTGGTCCTGGACGAGCCGACCAACGACGTCGACCCCGTGCGCAGACAGCTGCTGTGGGACGAGGTCCGCAGGGTCGCCGACGACGGCGCAGCCGTCCTGTTGGTCACCCACAACGTGCGCGAAGCCGAACGGGCCGTCGACAGCCTCGTGCTCCTCGATCACGGGAAGATCCTCACCAAGGGCACGACCGCCTCCGTCGTCTCCGAGTTCGGGGGAGGGTTCCGCCTGGACGTCGACGTCGCCCGAGGGGCCGTCCCCGCATTCCCCGACGGATGGGGCGTGCACAGACACGACGCCGCGCACTGGTCCGTCAGCGTGCCGGAGGGCGGCGGTGTGGAGGCGGCGGAGTGGGCCACCCACGCCCGCGCCGCCGGGCAGATTGTGCGCTACGAACTCGGGCCCGTCTCTCTCGAAGAGGTCTACGTGGCCCTGACCACCGAGGCGGACGAGACGAGGGCGGCATGAACGGCATGACAGGCGGAAAGAACACGAGCCACGCGAACGACGAGCGGAGAGGGACTGGCATGAATGCGACGATGGGAACGCCCGCGGCGGACGAGGCGCCGGCGGAAGACGCCACACCGGCCGGGGGTGCGCCGCAGGCCGGAGAGGAACCGCGCGGGACCGGGGCACTGGTCCGCGGTGCGGGCGGAGCGCGCGCGGCGCAGGCCTCCGTGGGGCCGCTCAGGCAGCTCGGCCTGATGGTGCAGTGGCAACTCCGCCGCCAGGCCATCGCGGCGCCCGTCTTCATCGCTCTACAGCTTCTCATGGCCGTCGCCGTCGTGTACGGGTACAGCTACATCATGGGCGACGTCGACCGCCAGGAGAGCCTGTACCTGGTGACGGCCGGGCCCTCCATCTCCGTTCTCGTTCTCGGATTCGCGCTGACCTCGCAGTTCGTTGCGGCCTCCCGCACCGAGGGGAGCTACGGGTGGATGCTCACCCTGCCCATCGGGCGGCTGATGTTCCTCCTGGGAGACCTCGTCGTGTGGGCGCTGCTCGCCCTGCCGGGCCTCGTCGTCGGCGCGATCGTGGGCGCACTCCGGTTCGACATCGGCCTGTCGCCCACGTGGTGGCTGGTTCCGGGCGCGCTGCTCGTCTCGCTCATCGCCGCCTCGGTGGGGTATGCGGCGGCTGTGCTGCTCGCGGCCCAGCTGTCCATGCTCGTCGGCCAGATCTGCGTCTTCATCGTCATGCTTTTCGCGCCGATCGCCTTCCCCGTCGAACGCCTGCCCCAGTGGGTGCAGAGCGCACACGAGTGGCTCCCCTTCGAGCCCATGGCGCAGGTGCTCCGAGCGGGTCTAGAGTCGGGCGACTTCACCGTTCCGGGCCGCTCCTGGGCGCTTCTCGGCGTATGGTGCGCCCTCACCCTCTCGGGCGTGTTGATGGCCCTGAGGCGTCGCCGGTGAGGACGGTTCGAATCGTCGCCGCGGACGGGGCGTAGACTGAGACGCCGGAACGGGGCCGGCTTTCCGTCCGGGCCGAGCGGACGCCCGGACGGAAAGCCGGCGCCTTTTAGAGTGTTTTGGTGAAAATCATACGCAAACGAGAGGGAGTTCGGCCTGTGTCACATTCCGGAAGTCCCTTCCCTTCGGGTGAAACATGCCCCACACTTATACTCGGTTTGTGTTCTCTTCTCGAAACAGTAAGGAGCTGATATGAACGCACAGGTGGACAAGGTCTACGAACAGGTCGTGGCCCGCAATCGCGGAGAGGTCGAGTTCCACCAAGCCGTTCGCGAGGTCCTCGACTCCCTCACGCCGGCCCTCGAGGGACATCCCGAGTACACGGAGAACGGACTTCTCGAGCGCCTGGTTGAGCCCGAGCGGCAGATCGTCTTCCGCGTGCCGTGGGTCGACGACGCCGGAAACGTCCAGGTCAACCGCGGCTTCCGCATCGAGTTCAACTCGGCGCTCGGCCCCTACAAGGGCGGCCTGCGCTTCCATCCGTCGGTCAACATCGGAATCATCAAGTTCCTCGGCTTCGAGCAGATCTTCAAGAACGCCCTGACCGGTCAGGGGATCGGCGGCGGCAAGGGCGGATCGGACTTCGATCCGCACGGCAAGTCCGACGCCGAGGTCATGCGGTTCTGCCAGTCCTTCATGACCGAGCTTTCCCGGCACATCGGCCCGAACACCGACGTCCCCGCCGGCGACATCGGCGTCGGCGGCCGCGAGATCGGCTACCTCTTCGGCCAGTACAAGCGGCTTCGCAACCGCTACGACGCCGGCGTCCTCACCGGCAAGGGCCTCGGATTCGGCGGCTCGCTCGCGCGCACCGAGGCCACCGGCTACGGGACGGTCCTTTTCGCCCAGTCGATGCTCGGCACGAAGGGCGACTCGCTCGAGGGCAAGACGGTCGCCGTCTCCGGCTCGGGCAACGTCGCGATCTACGCCGTCGAGAAGCTCCAGGCCCTCGGGGGCAAGGCCGTGACGATCTCGGATTCCTCGGGTTATGTGGTCGACGAGGCCGGCATCGACCTCGACCTGCTCAAGCAGGTCAAGGAAGTCGAGCGCGGACGCGTGGCCGACTACGCCGCGCGCCGCCCCGGCGCCCGCGTGGCCACCGGCGGCAGCGTGTGGCAGGTGCCGTGCGACGTCGCACTGCCGTGCGCAACTCAGAACGAGCTCGATGGCGACGCGGCGGCCACCCTCGTGAAGAACGGGTGCGGCGTCGTGGCCGAGGGCGCCAACATGCCCTCCACTCCCGAGGCCATCGAGGTCTTCCAGAAGGCTGGGATCCTCTACGCCCCGGGCAAGGCCGCGAACGCAGGAGGCGTGGCGACCTCCGCCCTGGAGATGGAGCAAAACGCTTCACGCACCCGGTGGGATTTCGAAACCGCCAATGCCAAGCTGACTGACATCATGGCCGACATCCACGACTCGTGCGTCGAGACCGCCGAGCGCTACGGCCAGCCGGGCAATTACGTGCTCGGTGCGAACGTCACGGGCTTCACCCGCGTGGCCGACGTCATGATCGCTCACGGGATCATCTGATTGTCTGATTCAATGTGCGGCTCTTCGCAATTGGGGGTGTAGTCGAGGCTGGCGCGTCGTTCCCGGTGTAGGGGTCGAGGTCTCCCAGGATGGAAGTTCTGACGCTGTCCATCCGGGAGGCCTTGACGTGCCTGACGTTACCTTCGCTTGCTTTGACCACGTTTTGTCGGCTTGATGGGCTTGTACCGGGCGGCAGAATCACCGGGGAAGCGCTTGTCCCAACTAGGCGGAATGGTGCGGTGACACTGCGGGGGCTCATCCCACCCGCGGTGTCACCTTCACCAAACCATGCACCGCTGCAAGCCGCGCAGCTGCATCCTCCAGCGCTTTGGACGACGGCGCCTGCTCGCCTGGAAACGGGGTGACGACAAGATCCCCGTCATCCATTTCCCAGACGCCGGTGATCCGCCCTCCCTGGGTCAGGACGGGAGCGATCCAACCCGCAGCCTTGCTCACCCGCGAGCGATGCTCATTCGCCAGCATGTGAGTGTCCTTAGTCCCAGGGCCAAGGACGAACTGGTCGAACGCTCCTAGGAGGCAGGTGGCGCGGCTGGGCTGGGTGGCCGCGAGCTCGTCCTCATGCTCGGCGAGCAGATATCGTGCCTCGCCCTCCACCCGCACTTCGACGACTTGCTCGCCAAGGCTGGCGAACCAGTCCTTGAGCGTTGACTTTTTGTTGCTGTTGCGCGAAAGCCATGCGTCAAAGGTCTCAGGGGTCGCTGGGCCGTAAGCGGAGAGGTATCGCTTGATGACCGCCGGTGCTGCCTCCGCGGGATCAGGCAGCCCGTTCCAGTTCTCTAGAAAGCCGGCAGGGTTGGTAAATGTCACCTTCGAAGAACGGCTCGGGCCGTAGCACAAGGCACCCTGCCATGCGAGCGGCTTAAGCAGAGCACCCCACCCGGAGCGCAGTTGTTCTTCCATCCCCTTGAACCGTTTGTCCTGAACCAGTTCGCTCACCAGCTCATCGCGAGACAGCGCCTGACCGTCGAGGAGGTCGGCGACAAATTCCGTCAGTTGATCGACCTCCTCTGGCGTAGCGCCGAAGTGCCGTGACCAGGCGGGCTTGGTCCACGTACGAGCGCCGGCCAGCAGCGACAGGTACTCCGCTGCGTCCGCAGACCGCATCGCGTGCAGCGTTCCGCGCATCGCCCAAGTCTTGACAAGCGAACGGTCGGCGTACGCGCGCTTGACGCCTTCAGGTCGCGGATTGCGTTGCCGTAAGGCGATAGCGGTCTCAGCGGCGGAAGCCACCTGCGCCTGCACACCGCAGAGCCGTCCGACGATCTCAACAGGGCCTGCGTCCGTCAACGGTTCCAGGCACTGCCTGTGCAGCCGCCATGCGAGCACCTGTTGGGAGGAAACTTCCATCGACGTCGTCCCCTCTCGTCGTTGCCGTCAGATTCTAAGCCTCTTCGGAGCCTTGACTCGGTACACCGGGCAGCACGTCACGCAACCAGTCGCTGCGTGCCCGCTGAGCTTTCCACTCCCGCGAGCATCCCATCAACGATCACCAGCACCCGACCAAGGGTTTGGAGCGTGTCGAACAAGCTCTCGGGCTCGGCCTGATCTTGCGGCAAGGCCTTGTCGAAGAGCCCAATTTGTTTGCGGGCGGCCGGGGGAAGCGGCCGCCCGCAAACTGTTGAAGCCGCCCGTCGGGTTCAGGCGGCTGCCTGAACCTTGCCGGGGCTCTTTTCCCTGTTCAGGCTCTTCAAGAGGATGACGAGGGCCGCCGTGACGGCCATGCCGGCCAGGATCGCCAGGGCGAATTTGGCGAATCCGTCGATCGCGAAAGCGACGAAGATACCGCCGTGCGGGGCGCGGGACCCCACGTGCAGCAGCATCGTCAACGCGCCGGTGACGGCGCCGCCGACCATGGTCGCCGGGATGATCCGCAACGGGGCGGCCGCGGCGAAGGGAATCGCCCCCTCGGAGATGAACGAGGCCCCCAGCAGCCAGGCGGCCCTGCCGTTCTCCTGCTCGCCGCTCGTGAAGAGGCGCGGGCGCACCGCCGTGGCCAGGGCGAGGGCCAGCGGAGGCACCATGCCCGCGGCCATGACCGCCGCCATGATCTCGTAGGATGCGGTGGACTCCGCCGCCAGGCCGGCAGTGGCGAAGAGATAGGCGGACTTGTTGATCGGGCCGCCCAGATCGAAGCACATCATGAGGCCCAGGATGATCCCCAGGAAGACGGAGCCGCCGCCCTCGCTCATCGACTTCAAGCCGTGGTCGAGGTTGTGCATGAGCGCTTCCAGGGGCCGGCCGAGCAGCATGTACATGATCGAGCCGACCAGCAGCGTCGTTACGAGCGGAATGACGACCACCGGCATGAGCCCGCGCAGCCAGCGCGCGGTGTGCAGCCTGGCGAACCAGGCGGCGACGTACCCGGCGAGTATTCCGCCGATGAGGCCGCCGATGAATCCCGAGTCGACGGCGACGGCCACCGCGCCCATGGCGAATCCGGGGGCGATACCCGGGCGTCCGGCCAGCCCGAAGGAGATGTAGCCGGCCAGGGCGGGCACCAGGAAGCCCATCGCGGCCGTGCCGATCATGTAGAAGACCGCTCCCAGATAGGCGAAGAAGGGAGAGCCGAACAGGGCGTGGGGCGCCCACATCGTGTTGGCCTTCCCGTTCACGGTCTCGGCGATGTCGGGCAGGTTCCACAGGGACGAATGGGAGACGATGTTCTTGGCCACCTCGACCTTGGCGCCGTTGTGCTCGAAGCCGCTTATGTCGTAGCCGCCGAAGAGATAGCCCAGGGCGATGAGCAGACCGCCCGCGGCGACGAAGGGGATCATGTAGGACACGCCCGTCATCACGGCCTGCTGGAGCCTGCGAGCCCAGTGGACGTTCTCCTCCTCGTCCGCCTCCTGCGCGTCGCCCGCGTCGGCCTGGACTCGCTTGGCGTGCGGGTCTCCGGCGGCGGCCAGGGCCTGGTCGACCAGCGTTCCGGCGTCGTCGACGGCGGCCTTGACGTCCACGTCGACCACGGGCTTGCCCGCGAAGCGTTCGATTCCCTTGACAGGAAGGGAATGGGCGAAGATCACGGCGCTGGCCCGTTTGACGAGCTCGGGGTCGAGAATGTCGATCTTCCCCGACCCCTGGCCTTCGACCGCGACGGTGATGCCGCGCTCGTGGCCCGCCCGCTCCAACGCCTCGGCTGCCATGAACGTGTGCGCGATACCGGTAGGGCAGGAGGTGACGCCCACGATCACCTTCTTGCCGGACGGAGCGGATCCCCCGCCCCCGGCGGGCTCCTCCCCGGCGGGCGTATGGGCCGGCGCCTCCGCCTCCGGCGCGGCGGCCTGCCGAGCCGAGGCCTCCTGCGAGGCCGACGCCTTCCCCTCTTCGGCTGGTGAGCCTGCAGCTGGCGAGCCTGCGACCTGCTCCGTCGCCGCCTCGAGCAGCTCGGGCTGGACTTGCCCGGTGACGATGCGGGTGACCTCCTCGGCGCTCGCGGCCGCGCGCAGCGCGTCGGTGAACGCGTCGTTCATCAGTCCGCGCGCCAGCTTGGCCAGGAGTTGAAGATGGACGTCGTCGGCGCCGTCGGGGGCCGCGATCATGAAGACTATGTCGGCCGCCTGATCGTCGTCCGCTCCGAAGTCCACCGGCTCGGCCAGTCGGGCGAAGCCGAGGCTCGCGGTGAGCACGTGGGAACTGCGGCAGTGCGGGATCGCGATGCCTCCGGGAATGCCGGTGGGGGCGGTCGCCTCGCGTGCGAGGGCGTCTCCGGCCAGGCCGTTGGCGTCGTCGGCTCGCCCGGAGTCTCCGATCTTGCGCGCGAGGAACTTGATGACGTCCCTCTTGTGGGGTCCCACCGCCGCGTCCAGGGCGACGAGTTCGGGAATGATGAGCGGCGTCTGCTCGCTGGGTGGTTGTTCGGTCACAGTGTTTCCTTTGCTACTTCCTTTTCTTGCTTACGGATTGAGGCGTATGCTCGGCGGTGTCCAGGCGGAGCGCAGCGGGATCTCGTCGATGTGCGATCGGCGCGTTCAGGCGAGCGGGGTGATCGCAGCGGCCTGCGCGGGCAGATCGCGCGGCGTGGGCAGAGTGGTGCCGGGCAGGTTCGCGGCGGCCGAACCGTACGCCATGGCGGTGCGCAGGCACTCGGCCTGCCCGCCGCCGTGGACGTCGGCCAGGATGTAGCCCGCGATGGAGGAATCCCCCGCGCCGACCGTGGAGACCACCGGAACCGAAGGAGCCGTGGCGTGCCAGGCGCCCTCGCCGGTGACCAGAACGCCCCCCGCGGGCCCCAGGGTCGCCAGGACGGTGCCGATCCCGAGCCCGACGAGGACCTGCGCGGCCTCGGCCACCGGGCCGAAGTCGCCGGCGACGGCGGCGTCCTCCAAGTCCGTCGCGCCCCGGCCGGCCAGCTGGGCGAGCTCCTCCCCGTTGGGCTTGACTAGGTCCGGTGCACAGTCCGGAAGCCCGGCCGCGAGGGCCACGAGCGGGGCGTCCGAGGTGTCGACGGCGATGCGCACGCCCAGCGGGCGCAGCAGGCCGACGAGGCGGACGTACCAGTCGACGGGGGCACCCGGCGGCAGCGACCCGGAGAGCACGGCCCAGCTGCGCCCGTCGGAGGCGAGTCGCAGCTCCTCGGACAGCGCGCCCTCTATGGCGGCGATCTCGGCCTCGCTCAGGCCGGCGCCGGACTCGTTGAGCTTCGTCGTCGTCCCGTCGGGCTCGGTGACGGCGGTGTTGACTCGGGCCGCCCCGTCTACGGGAACGGCCCGACAGGTCAGGCCCGCCAGGCCGAGGGACTCGATCGCCTTGAGAAGCGGGTCGCCCGGGGCGGCGGGCACCAGGGCGGTGGCCTGCTGGCCGGAGGCCGCCAGCACGCGGGCGACGTTGACGCCCTTCCCGCCGGGCTCCACCGTGACGGAGTCCAGACGGTTGACGGCCCCGCGCAGCAGCGGACCCGGCAGCGTGACGGTGCGATCGAGAGACGGGTTTGGGGTGAGGGTGACGATCATATAATCAGAACCTTTGTTCAACTTCGGAGAACATGTGTGGCAAGTGAGGCGGGCAAGCTGTAGCGCGTGCCGATGCCATCGGTGCCGATGATGGCGAGGCCAACGTTTTGGACGATGGCCTGCTGGCGTCCCTTGGCGTGCGTCGTCGCCTCCTCGCCGGGGCACGCTCACTCGTATGCCCGCTCGAATCGATGATGTCGACTTGAACGCTCGTCCGCCTGTCAGTTTACGCCTGTTCGCGTTGCCTTTGATGTCTTGAATACATGGCACTTGAGTGCCCGGGGCCGGCTCGACGGCCCGCGGGTCGGAACCTCGGGCGTGGCCGGGGCCGTGGTGGCCGCCGCCTAACCGACCGGACAGTCCCGGGCATGGCCGGCCTGCATGCGCCTTGGACGCCGCTCGCCTCTTGGGCGTCGAATCCCGCGGCCCGCAGCCCAGCCGCCTCGCGCGGGTATAGCCTGGGGAGCATGCCGGGAACGATCGAATCGCATCAGGCCATGCCGCTCCTGGCCAGGGCGGCGGCTGGAGAGACCCTGGAAGCGGACCAGGCCCGCACCGCCGCTCGCTTCGCCCTCCGGGAGCTCGCGCAGCGCCACCCCGGACGCAGCGTCGAAGTGCGCGTCCCCTTCGCCGGCGCCGTGCAGATCCTTCCCGGTCCGAGCCATCGCCGGGGGACTCCCCCCAACGTCGTCGAGATGGCGATCGGCGTCTTCGTCGACCTGTGTGTGGGGAGATCCACATGGGACGAGGCCGTGGCCGCGGGGGAGGTCAGCGCGTCGGGCGTGCGCGCGAGCCTTTCCGGACTGGTCCCCCTCTACGGCGACGCGATCCTGGCGAGATGGCGATGATCGGCGCCTGACCGGGGCGCGGCGGGAGAGGTCACCTACGGTGGCGTTTGGCGATATCAAGCCGATAGTCTGGGTGACGTGCCCAAGCGCCCGATGACGACGAACACAGCCGGCTCCGAGACGGTGAGCGCGGTTCTGCGTGCGCTTCGCGAGCGCCTGGAGATCGCGGAGGACTTCCCCGACGACGTCCTCGACGAGGCGGCGGCCAGCGCCGAGGCGGGCCTGGCCGACATGGCGCTGGCGGACCGCCGCGAATACCCCTTCGTGACGATCGACCCGCCCGATTCGATGGACCTCGACCAGGCCGTGCACATCGAGCGAGAGGGGGAGGGCTACCTCGTCCGCTACGCGATCTCGGCCGTCGGGCTCTTCATCCGGCCCGGGGGAGCGCTCGAGAGGGAGACGCATCGGCGCACCCAGACCGTCTACGGCCCGGACGGCTCCATTCCCCTGCACCCGCACGCGCTGTCCCACGGCGCGGCCTCGCTGCTCCCCAACGAGGACCGTCCCGCTTACCTGTGGTACCTCCACCTCAACCCCGACGGGGAACTCCGCCACAAGTGGGTCGAGCTGGCGCTCGTCCGCTCCGTCGCCAAGCTCAGCTACGAGCAGGTCCAGGACGCTGTGGATGGACGCACCGCCCTCGACTCCGGCGTCCCGGGGGACTTCCCCGAGCTCCTCCGGCGCGTGGGCTCACTGCGCGTCGAACGCGAGATCGCGCGCGGAGGCGTGTCCCTGGCGCTTCCCGAACAGGTCGTCGAAAAAGGCGATGGCGGCTACAGACTCGCTTTCCGGGCCCTGACGGACGTCGAGAAGTGGAACGCCCAGATCTCCTTGGTCACCGGCATGGCCGCCGCCGACATCATGAGCCGGGCCGCGGTCGGCGTCCTCCGCACGATGCCGCCCGCCATGCCGCGCGACGTCGACCGCCTGCGCTCCGTCGCCCGCGCCCTCCGCCTCGACTGGCCGGACGACGTGGACTACAGGGACTTCGTGCGCTCCGTCGGCGGGGACACCCCCGCCGGGGCCGCGTTCCTCACCGAGGCTGCCAGTCTGTTCCGCGGCGCCGGCTACCATACCCTCCCTCTGTTCGGATGGTCGCAGGAGCAAGGGCGCCACCGCGGCGTCCCTGCTCCCGAGCATGCCGCCTTGGCGTCGCGCTACGCCCACGTCACGGCGCCGCTTCGCAGGCTCGTCGATCGGTACGGGCTGGAGATCTGCCGCTGCGTCTGCGCGGGCGAGGGCATCCCGCAGTGGGTGTACGAGGGGCTGTACCGGCTTCCCACGCTCATGACGGCCGGAGCGCGCGTGGTCTGCCAGTACGAGAACGGAGCCCTGGACGCCGTCGAGGCCCTCGTCCTGGCCGGACGGGAGGGGGAGGAGTTCGAGGGCGTCGTCGTCGACGTGTTCCACCGGCGCCGGCGCGAAGGCCGGAAAAGTCGGCGCGACGGGAGGGGCGGGGCGGGAGAAGCCCCGGGAGGCTCGTCGGAGCAGACCGTGGTTCCGCTTCGCGGATCCGGCACCGTCATGCTCGGCGAGCCGGCCGTCCTGGCTCCCGTCGTGGGAGACGGCCTGGAGCGCGGCCGGGAGATCACGGCCGTCCTCCGGCGAGTCGACCTCTCCACGTCGACGGTCGAGTTCGAGCCCGTTCGCGTAGACCAGCCCGCCTGAGCGGCCGGTCCGGCCGGGCGCAGCCGCTGTCCGGATCGCGGACGGCGAATGCGCGCCGCGGCCCGTATTGTGAGACCATTGGCGGGTGAAGGCTGGCGGGCGGCTGACAGGCGATCTCTTCCCCGGGGAGAAGCCGCAGGACGAATGCGGCGTGTTCGGCGTATTCGCGCCGGGCCAGCCGATCGCCCAGCTCGCCTACTACGGGCTTTACGCGCTCCAGCATCGCGGCCAGGAGTCCGCCGGAATCGCCGTCTCCAACGGGAGCGCGATCCTCGTTTACAAGGATATGGGCCTGGTCTCCCAGGTGTTCGACGACAAATCCCTGTCGATCCTCGACGGCCACCTGGGGGTGGGGCACGTACGCTACGCGACCACGGGACGGTCGGCCTGGGAGAACGCCCAGCCCACGCTCGGCCCCACTCGGTTCCCCGCGCCGGGGGATGGCCGGCCCGCCTCCGGCGCCGTGGGGGGCCGCGACGGCGCCGGCACCGTCGCCATCGCCCACAACGGAAACCTCACCAACACGACCGAGCTCATGGCCGAGATCCTCGCCTCCTCGGGGAACGACCTGCGCGGGGAGCTCGGCCGCGGCTCGTCGACCGACACTGCCGTCATGACGGCGCTCTTGGGCGCCGTGGACGCCCCCAGTCTCCAAGACGCCGCCCTCTCGTTCCTGCCGCGCTTGAAAGGGGCGTTCTCTCTGGCCTTCATGGACGAGACGACGCTCTACGCCGCCCGCGACCGCCACGGCTTCCGCCCTCTCGTCCTCGGCCGATTGGAGGGGGGATGGGCCGTCGCCTCGGAGACGGCGGCCCTGGACATCGTCGGTGCGGACTTCGTGCGCGAAGTCGCCCCCGGCGAGCTCCTGGTCGTCGACGCCGGCGGCGTGCGCTCCTTGAGATGGGCCGAGCCCAGCCCCTCGGGATGCGTCTTCGAGTACGTCTACCTCGCCCGGCCCGACACGGCGATCCGCGGGCGCTCGGTCAACTCGGCCCGCCTGGAGATGGGGCGCATCCTCGCCGCGGAGCATCCGGTGGACGCCGACCTGGTCATCGCGACCCCCGACTCGGGCACTCCCGCGGCCATCGGCTACGCCCAAGCCTCGGGCATACCCTACGGGCAGGGACTGGTCAAGAACGCCTACGTCGGGCGCACTTTCATCCAGCCGACCCAGCTGTCGCGCCAGCGCGGGATCCGCCTCAAGCTCAACCCGATGCGCGAGGTAGTCGACGGCAAGCGGCTCGTCGTCGTCGACGATTCGATCGTCCGGGGGAACACGCAGCGCGCACTGATCGCTATGCTGCGCGAGGCGGGGGCGGCCGAAGTCCACGTCCGCATCTCCTCGCCGCCTGTGACGTGGCCGTGTTTCTTCGGCATCGACTTCCCGACCCGGGGCGAGCTCGTCGCCAACGGCATGGACGTCGAGGAGATCCGCCGTGCCATCGGAGCCGACTCCCTCGGCTACATTTCCTTGGACGGGATGGTGCGCGCCACCGCCCAGCCCCGTTCGACCCTGTGCACCGCCTGCTTCACGGGTGACTATCCCATGGACGTCGCGGGCGCGGCGGCCGCCGCGGGGTCAGACTTGTTCACGGAGGACGCATGACAGACGACGAAGCCACCCGAAGCGCCGGCGCGCCCGACGCCGCGACGGCCGCCCACCG
>NZ_KE951427.1 GCF_000466165.1 Actinobaculum sp. oral taxon 183 str. F0552 | reverse complement strand
GCTCCCGCCAGTCGCCGGGCGACCAGCCGCGAGACGTCCGGGCGCCCCAGGGCGGCCCGCCTGCGCCGGACCAGCCGATCCAGAAATCCGCGTCGCGCACCGAGCCCTCCGCGCGGTCCGCCTGACGGCGCCCTCGCCGTCACCGATCCCGCCCCGATCGGGGTCCGCCTACGCGGGCCCTTTTTTCATGCCCGCGGGGTCCTCTGCGTGCCCGAGTCCTCCGCGTCGACAGGGCCATGCCGAATCTGAGCCGGCCGCGCGCCGGAGAGTCTGCTGCGACCGTCGGCCCGGCCGGATGCGCGGGCGCGCGGGAGGAGAACGCCGCCACGCGAACCGGCCCGTGCGCTCCGCGTGAGTTTCTGGAAGACTGGCACCGTGAACGACGTTAACCCGATTCTCTATCTCATCGGCGGCATCATCGTGGTCGTGGGCCTGCTCGCCAGCGCCCTGGTGGCTTACAGGCGCCGGTCGATGCTCACCCGACGCGACAAACCCCCCGAGGGACGGCACGGCCTCGAACTGACGGAGGAAGAGGCGGAGGAGCAGACCGGGGAACAGGCCGTCGAAGCGCCCGAGGCCCCCGCCGAGCTCCCCGAGACGCCGGAGCTGACGGCCACGGCGATCGAGACCCCCGAGTCCGTGCCCTCGCGCATGCAGCGCCTGCGCGCCAGGCTCGCGCGTTCCGGCGGCTTGGGAGGAAGGCTCCTGTCCATCCTCTCCCGCGGCGACCTCTCCGCCGCCGACTGGGAGGAGTTAGAGGACACCCTGCTCATGGCGGACGTCGGGCTGGAGGCGACCTCCGAGATCATGGAGAGCCTCAAGACGAAGACGAAGGTCGAGGGCACGCGCGACCCCGAGAGGGTCCGCGCGATCCTCAGGGAGGAGCTGCTCGCCCTCGTCGACCCGGGCATGGACCGCTCGCTGTCGCTGGACCACGACGAATCCAACCCCGCGACGATCCTCGTGGTGGGGGTCAACGGCACGGGCAAAACGACCACGGTCGGCAAGCTGGCGCGCGTCCTCGTGGCCGAAGGCAAACGGGTCGTCCTGGGCGCCGCCGACACCTTCCGGGCCGCGGCGGCCGACCAGCTCACGACCTGGGGCGAGCGGGTCGGCGTCGACGTCGTGCGCTCCGACCGTGAGGGGGCCGATCCGGCCTCGGTCGCCTTCGACGCCGTGGACGCCGGGCGCCGGGACGGAGCGGACGTGGTCGTGGTCGACACCGCCGGGCGCCTCCAGAACAAGTCGGGGCTGATGGACGAACTCGGCAAGATCAAACGGGTGATGGAGCGCAACGCGCCCGTCGGCGAGGTCCTCCTCGTCCTGGACGCGACCACCGGCCAGAACGGCATGCGCCAGGCGCAGGTCTTCGGCGAGGTCACCGGCATCACCGGCATCGTGCTGACCAAGCTCGACGGCACGGCCAAGGGAGGGATCGTCGTGTCCGTGCAGCGCGAGCTCGAAGTCCCCGTCAAGCTCGTCGGGTTGGGCGAAGGCGCCGACGACCTCGCCCCCTTCGACCCCGAAGGCTTCGTCGACGCCCTCCTCCAGGAGAAGCCCGCATGAAGCTCGTGACCGCCGTGATCCAGCCCCATCGCCTCGACGAGGTGAAGAAGGCGATCCTCGCGCTCGGAATCAGGGGGATGACCGTTTCCCAGGTCAACGGACACGGACGCCAGCGCGGCCACACCGAGGTGTATCGCGGGGCGGAGTACACGGTCGACCTCCTGCCGAAGGTGAGGATCGAGATCCTCACGCCCGACGGCGAGGCGCAGGCGACCGCCCAGACCATCGCCGACGCCGCCCGTTCGGGCAGGATCGGAGACGGGAAGATCTGGATCAGCCCGATCGAGGAGGTCATCCGCGTGCGCACCGGCGAAACCGGTGAGGGAGTTCTCTGACTCCCCCCGCCGCGGACGGGGTTCCGCTGCTAGAGGGCCTCGCGGAGGCCCGGCGATCCGTGCCTCCCCTGGGAGAGCCCTCGCGCGCGGAGTGGACCCGGCTGGCCGAGGAGGCGCTCCGACAGCTGTGGGACGCGGTCGCCGGCGGGCGCGGACTGCCGGGCACGGCCCTGGCGGCGGTCGGCTCGCTGGGCCGCGGCGACTGCGGGCCGGAGTCCGATCTCGACCTCGTGCTGCTCCACCGATCGCACCGCGCCGGGGACATCGACTCGCTGGCCGACGCCCTGTGGTATCCCCTGTGGGACTCGGGGATCGAACTCGACCACTCGGTCCGCTCCCTGGACGAGTGCCGGGGGATCGCGGCCGGCGACCTGAAAGCCTCGATATCGCTGCTCGACCTTCGCTGGATCGCGGGGGACGCGGACCTCGTTGAGCGGGCGGCCCGCAGCGTCCACGCGGACTGGCGGGCGACCGCGCGTCTGCGCTTCCCCGAGATCGAGGCGCTCCAGCGCGCCCGCGTCGCCCGCGCCGGCGAACTCGCCTACGAGATCGAAGGCGACGTCAAGGAGGCTGCCGGAGGCATGCGCGACGCCACGTTCGTCCGCGCGCTCGTCGCCTCGTGGCTGGCCGAACGCCCGGTCATCGACTACGAGCCCTCCTACCGGTTCCTCCTGGACGTGCGCGACGCCCTCGCCACCGTCACGCGCCGCCATCAGCACGCCCTGAGGATCCAGTCGCACGACGACGTGGCGGCCATCCTCGGATTCGAGGGCCCGGCGGGCGCGGACGAACTCCTGGCGCGGGTGAGCGGGGCCGCGCGCATCATACGCGGAGCCTACGAGGACACGGCCGCCAGGGCGCGGCGCAATCTCACGCCCAGCATCGTCCGGCCCCGCATCGTCCGGGGACGGCGCCGCCCGCCGCTCTTCGACGACGTCGCCCCCAGGGTCGGGGCGCGCAGCGGCGAGCTCGTCCTGGGCAGGGGCGCCTCGGCGGAAGACCCGGGAACACTCTTCGCACTGGCCCGGGAGAGCGCCCGAACCGGCATGCCGATCCGGCAGAAGACCCTGGTCCTCATGCGGGAGATGGGCGCCGGACGGGAACTCGGCCGGACGGGCCGGCCCTGGCCGGGCTGGGCGCGGCGAGACCTGGAGAGCATACTGGCCTCGGGCCCCTCGCAGCTGCCGGTCTGGGAGCACTTGGATCTGGCGGGCCTGCTGACCGAGCTCATCCCGGCCTGGCAGTCGGTCCGCAACCTCCCGCAGCGCTCGGCCTTGCACCGCCACACGGTCGACAGACACCAGCTGGAGGCCGTCTCGCTGCTTCCCCGATTCGAGGCGTCCTCGGGCGAGAGGCTCGAACGCCTCAGCCCCGACAGGCGACGCGCCCTGCTGCTGTCCACCCTGTTCCACGACATCGGCAAGCGCCCCGGGACGCCCGGCCACAGCGAGCGGGGAGCGGCGATGATCGAGGGCATCCTGGCGCCCATGGGCTATCCGGCCGGCGTCAGGCGCGACGTGGCCCTCCTCGTGCGCCACCACCTGCTCCTGCCGCGGATGATCGCATGCGCCGACCCGGCCGACCCGGCGACGGCCCGGGCCATCGCCGAGGCCGTCGGGGGAGACGGCGAACTCCTCGCCTGCCTCCACCTGCTCGTGCAGGCGGACGCCTCCGCCTGCAAGGAAGAGGCCTGGGACGCGTGGAAGGCCGGGCTCGTGGACGTCCTCGTGCACCGGGCCCAGGCCGCCATAGCATAGAATTGCCGCAGATGCTGTTCGCAAACCAGAGGTAGGCTCGTGTTCAACACGCTTTCCGATCGAATCACCAAATCCTTCAAGAACCTCCGCTCCAAGGGGCGCCTGTCCGCCTCGGACGTCGAGGAGACCGTCTCGCAGATCCGGCGCGCGCTCCTGGACGCCGACGTCGCCCTGCCCGTCGTCCGGTCCTTCACCGCGGCGGTGCGGGAGAAGGCGACCGGCGCCATCGCCTCCCAGGCGCTCAACCCGAGCCAGCAGGTCGTCAAGATCGTCAACGACGAACTCGTCGAGATCCTGGGCGGGCAGACCCGCGAGCTCGACCTGTCCGGCCGGCCCGCGGTCATCATGCTCGCGGGCCTGCAGGGCGCGGGCAAGACCACCCTGGCGGGCAAGCTCGGACGGTGGCTGAAGGACGAGCGCAACCGAAAGGTGCTCCTGGTCGCCTCCGACCTCCAGCGCCCCAACGCCGTCACCCAGCTGCAGGTCGTCGGATCCCAGGCCGGGGTGGACGTGTGGGCGCCAGAGCCCGGCAACGGCGTCGGCGACCCCGTCGCGGTGGCCCGGTCGGGGCTGGCCAGGGCCGAGGAGTACGGGTACGACGTCGTCGTCGTGGACACCGCCGGGCGCCTGGGCATCGACGAGGAGATGATGCGCCAGGCCGCCGACATCCGCGCCGCCGTCGACCCCAACGAGGTGCTCTTCGTCATCGACGCGATGATCGGCCAGGACGCCGTGGCCACCGCCAACGCCTTCCAGGAGGGCGTCGGCTTCACCGGCGTGGTGGTCTCCAAACTCGACGGCGACACCCGCGGCGGCGCGGCGCTGTCCGTGCGGGGAGTGACGGGCGTCCCCATCCTCTTCGCCTCCACCGGCGAGAAGCTGGCGGACTTCGAACAGTTCCACGCCGACCGCATGGCCTCCCGCATCCTGGACATGGGCGACATCCTCACGCTCATCGAACAGGCCGAGCGCACGTGGAGCGAGCAGCAGCAGGCCGAGCTCGCCGCGAAGATGAGCGAAGGGTCCTTCACGCTCGACGACTTCATCGAGCAGCTCCAGCAGATCAAGCGCATGGGGTCGATGAAGAAGATCATGGGGATGCTGCCCGGCATGGGCCAGTACCGCGAGGCCCTCGAGCAGTTCGACGAGGGATCCATCACCCGGATCGAGGCGATCGTCCGTTCGATGACCCCCGGCGAGCGCAACGACCCCAAGATCCTCAACGGATCGCGCCGCATGAGGATCGCCAAGGGCTCGGGGACGTCCGTCCAGGAGGTCAACTCGCTCATGGACCGCTTCGAGCAGGCCCGCAAGATGATGCAACAGGTCTCCCGCGGCGGCTCGGTGCCCGGAATGCCCGGGATCCCGGGCACCGGCGGCGGGCGCAAGGCCAAACGCGCCCAGAAGAAGACGGCCGGCGGCAGAGCGAACAAGAAGGGCAGGTCGGGCAACCCGGCCAAGCGCGCCAGGCAGGAGGCCGAGGCCGCCGCGGGCAAGCAACAGCAGGCCGCCAAGGGCAGCTCCTTCGGGGCCGCGGCCGAGCCGCCGAGCGCCGCCGACTTCGAACAGTTCTCCAAGTTCCTCCGATAGATGGCCGCCTACAGGCTGACGGGCGCCCTGCGCGGATGCGAATCCGGCGACGTGTGGATCGCGGACGGCGTCATCACCCGCACGCGGCCTCCCGGACCCGTCGAGGACGTCCCCGGCGTCGCCTACCCGGGCCTGGTCGACGCCCACGCGCATCCCGGACTGTCCCACACGGCCGCGCCCGCGGGCGACGCCGAGGTCCTGCGCCGCCTGGAGACGGCCCGCGCGGCGGGCGTGACGGCCATCCGGGAGATGGGGGCCCAGCGCGACGTCGCAGGCCTCGCCGCACCCGGAAGGCCCAAAGTCCTGCGCGCGGGCCGGCACATCGCCCGGTACAAGCGGTACATCCGGCACCTGGCGGTCGACGTCGAGCCGGCCGATCTGGCCGGCGAAGCCCTGCGACAGGCCGCGCGAGGCGACGGCTGGGTCAAGGTCGTCGGAGACTGGATCGACCGCTCCGAAGGAGCCGACTCCGACCTGCGGCCCCTGTGGCCGCGCGAAGCCCTCGCGGAGGCCGTCGCCGCCGCCCACGACGCGGGCGCCCGCGTCGCCCTGCACGCCTTCGCCGTCGAAACGGTCGACGACGCCCTGGAGGCCGGGGTGGACTGCATCGAGCACGGGTCCGGCATGACGCGCGACCAGATGGTCGAGGCTGCCGCCCGCGGGGTGCTCGTCGACCCGACCGTCTGCCAGGTCGCGACGTTCGCCGACATCGCCTCCCGGGCCGGGAGATACCCCGTCTACCGGAGGCGGATGCTCGACATGCACGCGCGGCGCGTAGAGCGCCTCGCCCTCATGGTCGAGGCGGGCACGCTCTTCCTCATGGGAACCGACACCGACGGCGGCGATCCGACGAGGACCCTCCCGGTGGAGATCAGCGCCGCAGTCGCGGCCGGCATGCCCGCCGGCGTCGCGATGGCCGCCGCCTCCTACGCCGGGCGGAGGCGCCTGGGGCTGCCCGCCTGGCAGGAGGGGGCTCCGGGCGACGTCGTCGTCTACGCGGCCGACCCCGAGGAGGAGATCGCCGAGGTCGCCCGGCCGAGCCGCGTGTTCGTCGACGGGGTGCCCGTGTCCGGGAACGCCGACGGGGCTCCCGGGACGCTCGGGGGCCGCAGTTCGACGTGACCGGGGCGGCGACGCTTCGCGGTGCCTCCACCGGGCGAAGCGCCGGCGGAGGCACCGCAGGCGGCCCTACGCGCCGAGGACCCTCGCCGCCTGCTTGGCGGCCCCCAGGGCGACGTACTCGCCCGGTTCGGGCAGCTCCACGGCTGCGTCGAGCATCTGCGGAGCCAACGCCCGGACGGCGGCCGACTTCGCCCCGCCGCCGACGAGGACGACGCGGTCCAGCGGGACGCCCAGCGATCGCACCGCGTCGAGCGCGTATCGCATGAGGCCGAGCAGCCCCTCGACGGCGGCTCGGGCGATATGGGCGCGATCCGAGTTCGCGAGCGTCATGCCGCGCAGTTCGGCCGTCGCATCCGGAAGGTTCGGGGTGCGTTCTCCCTCGAAGTAGGGGACGAGCTCCAGACCGCCGGCGTCGGGGACGGACAGAGCGGCCTCGTCGAATTCCCCGTAGTCCAATCCCGTGACCCTCGCCATCGCGTCGATGATCCGGGAGGCGTTGAGGGTGCAGGCCAGCGGCAGCCAGTTGCCCGTGGCGTCCGAGAATCCGGTGACCAGGCCGGACGGATCGGCGACCGGGGCCGCGGAGACGGCCGCGACCACGCCGGAGGTGCCCAGCGAGAGCAGCGCCGAGCCGGGTTCGAGCCCCACGCCCAGGGCGGAGCCGGCGTTGTCGCCGCATCCCGGGCCGAGGACGATCTCGCCCCATCCCTTCCCGGGGTCGCCCCGTCCGGCCTCGTCCCACGGGCCGGCGATGACGGGCAGGACGAGGCTGGACGCGGACGCCTCGTCGACGCGCAGGGCGCTGGCCAGGATGTCGCGCCTGTAGACGGGGTCCTCGCGGGCCATGTACCCGGTGCCCGACGCGTCGGACCGGTCCGTGACCAGGGCTTGGAGCGAAGGCGAGCCCATGATGCGCCACGTCAGGTAGTCGTGGGGCAGGCAGATCGCGGCGATGCGGGCCGCGTTCTCGGGCTCGTTGTCGGCCAGCCAGCGCAGCTTTGTCACGGTCAGGGAGGCGACGGGCACGGAGCCGGTGGCCTCGGCCCACCACGCGGCCCCTTCGGACCCCGCGTCGTCGCGGGAGTCGGCGCCGCGTTCGCGGATGAGGTCGCGGGCGGCGCCCGCCGAACGGGTGTCGTTCCACAGCAGTGCGGGCCGGACGACATCCCCGTGCGCGTCGAGGCAGACCATGCCGTGCTGCTGGCCCCCCACGGAGAGCGCGGCGACGTCGTCGAGGCCTCCGGCGAGTTCGACGGCCTGCAAGAAAGCGGCCCACCACGCCTCGGGGTCGACCTCGGTCCCCTCCGGATGCGGGGCTCTGCCCTCGCGCACGACGCGTTTCCGGGACGGGTCGTAGACGACTACCTTGCACGACTGTGTCGACGAGTCGACGCCGGCGACGTATGGACGGCGGTTGCTCATGGGGCCTCCTTGGGTTCGGATAGCGGAAGGGGAAGACTCGGGGCGGATCGCGGAAGGGATCCGGGGCGGTGCGCGGGGCCGGTCACGTGGCGTACGTGTCGCCGTCGCCGACCGAGAGCGAACCGGCGGGGATGTCCTCGTAGGAGCGCGGATCCTCCAACGGTTCGAGGTGCACGTCGGCCTGGAGGCCGGGGACGGCGGCCTCCATCGCCTCGGCGATCTCATGGGCGAACTCGTGGCCGTGCCGGACGCTCCACGAGCCGGGGATGAGCATGTGGACGTTGGCGAAGGACGCCTGGCCAGCCGCACGGGTCTGCAGGCCGTGGAATCGGACCTGCGCGCAGGAATGGGCTTCGAGGGCGGCGATGAGCGCCGCGTTCTGCTCCTCGGAGAGCGTGACGTCCATGAGCCCCTCGAGCGAGCCGTGCAGCAGGCGCCAACCCGTCACCAGGATGTGGAGCCCCACGAGGAGGGCGACGACGGGATCGAGCACGTTCTGATGCGTGATCGCCACGAGGCCGACTCCGACGACGACCCCGGCCGACGTGACGACGTCGGTCCACAGGTGCCTGGCGTCCGAGACGAGGGCGGGGGAGCCGTGCCTGCGGCCGGCGCGCATGAGGACGACGGCGACCACCCCGTTGATCGCGGACGCCGCCGCGGAGACGACGAGGCCGGGGCCGAGGTTGTCGACTTCGGCGGGCCGGATGATGCGGCTGACCGCGGAGACGACGATGAACCCCGCGGCGATGAAGATCATGGCCCCCTCGACCGTGGAGGAGAAGTACTCGGCCTTGGAGCGCCCGAAGGAGTACTTCGCGTCGGCGGGCTTGGCCGCCTGCCTCAGCGCGACGACGGCGACGACGGCCGCCACGAGGTTGACGACGGACTCCGCCGCGTCCGAAAGCAGCCCCACGGATCCCGTCACGAAGTAGGCGACGGTCTTCAACAGGATCGTCACGACGGCGGCCGCCACCGACAGCCACGCATAACGGCTGAGGCTGACGGCGGATTCATCATTGGTCACCCGGCAATTCTCGCGGCGGGGGAGGCCGGTGTGAAGCCCCGCACGCGCAGATGCGGCGGGCTCCACGATGTTCGCCGCGTCGAAAACCGCTCGGACGGGTGAACCCGCAGACGGGTGGACTCGCGTGGGGACCTCACGCGGCGATGCCGGTCAGAGCCTCCCGAATGACGGCCGACCGGCTCTCGCCCTGCCGTTCAGCGCACGCATCGAGCGCGGCGAGCTCCTGGGAGGTCAGCCGCACGGCCACCACCTGCGAGGAATCGGCGCCGCGCCCGGGCCGCCCGCGCGGGCTGTGCCCGATCGCACCGGGCCGGCTGTTCGTCCCGATTGCCTACGGCAGCTTCCGTCTGGCAAACTTGAGCTCTGTACTCGGGCGAAAGAGGGCCCTCTCAACCTCTGGCTGCCTCAGTCTCGGACCCGCCGGATGCGCCTCCCACCGCGTCGGGCACGGCCCGAATCGAGCAAGAACCAGGAGTGACCACACAAGTGGCAGTCAAGATCCGTCTCAAGCGCATGGGCAAGATCCGTGCACCCTACTACCGCGTCGTCGTCGTCGACGCCCGCAAACGCCGCGACGGCCGGGTCATCGAGGAGATCGGCAAGTACCATCCCACGGAGGATCCCTCTCTCATCGAGATCGACTCCGAGCGCGCTCAGTACTGGCTCTCCGTTGGCGCCCAGCCCACACCGCCGGTGCTCACCCAGTTGAAGATCACGGGGGACTGGCAGAAGTTCAAGGGTCTGCCCGGGGCCGAGGGCCGGCTCAAGGTCAAGGACTCCGGCGACGTCGAGACGCGGCGCAAGGCAGCCGTCGAGTCGGCGCAGAACGAAGCCGAGAGGCGCCGCGCCGAGGCAGCGGCGGCTCGGTCGGCGGATTCCGGCGACTCGCCCGACTCCCCGGATTCGCCCGACTCCCCGGATTCGTCCGATTCGGCCTCTTCGGCTGAGGACGCCTGATGTTGGCGCAGGCTCTTGAACACCTCGTACGCGGGATCGTCGACAGCCCTGACGACGTCAGGGTCAAGGCGCGTACGACACGTCGTGGAGACCTGCTTGAGGTCCGCGTCAACCCCGACGATCTAGGGCGCGTCATCGGACGCAACGGCCGCACGGCCAAGGCCTTGCGGGCCGTCGTCGGCGCTCTGTCGAGCAAGGGCGCCGTGCGCGTGGACGTCATCGAGACGGACCAGCGCTGATAGAAGCCGAGGCGATGGGCCGGTCCGTAGTCGCGGGCCGGCCCATCTTCATCGGCTCTATTTCGTTTGTCGTCGATTCGGCCTCGGCTCCGTTCGCGCCTTCGCACGATCGGCTGGGAGACTGCGGGATTGGCCGGGCCGGGCCATCGGAGGAAGGGAAGAGAGACGCCATGCAGTTGACAGTGGCGGTCATCGGGTCGCCCCGCGGACTCAAGGGCGAGGTGCGCCTCGACGTGCGCACCGACCAGCCCGAGCGCCGCCTCGCCCCGGGGACGATGCTGGAGACCGACCCCGCCGAGGTCGGACCGCTCACCCTCGTCCGCGCGCGCCAGTACAAAGGCGGTACGTATGCGGTGTTCGCCGAGTGCTCCGACCGCACGATGGCCGAACGGCTGCGCGGGATCAGGCTCACCGTCGAAACCGACGAGGACGAGTACGTCGAGGACGACGCGTGGTACGAACACGAACTCGTCGGGCTGGAGGCCCTCGACCCCGAGGGTCGCACCCTCGGTCGGGTCGGCGGGCTGGAGACGGGCGCGGCCCAGGACCTCCTCCTCGTCCGCGAGCAGGACGGGGGGCTCGTCCGCGTCCCCCTCGTCCGCGAAATCGTCACGGAGGTCGACCTCGAAGGCGGCCGCGTGGTCATCGACGCGCCGGGAGGCCTGTTCTCCGAGGCTCCGCACGCCGCCGACGGGCCCGATCCCGCCGACGCGCAGGCCGCCGGACCGGACGGGGCCGACTCGGATTCGACCGGCGATCCCCGCGCCGTGCGAGGGGAAGGCGCCGGAAGGGGATAGCCGTGCGCTTCGACATCGTCTCGGTGTTCCCCGAGTTCTTCGCCGTGCTCGACCTCTCCCTCATCGGGAAGGCCCGCGAGCGCGGGATCCTCGACATCGCCGTCCACGACCTGCGCGACTGGACCGACGACCCGCACAGGAGCGTCGACGACACGCCGTTCGGCGGAGGAGCGGGCATGGTCATGCGCCCCGACGTTTGGGGCGCCGCACTCGACGACACCCTGGGCGACGACGGCGTCCTGGCCGTCCCCACGCCCTCCGGGACCCCGCTGACCCAGCGGATGTGCGAGGACCTGGCGGCGGCCGGCCACATCGTCCTGGCCTGCGGACGCTACGAGGGCATCGACGCCCGCGTCGCCGACCACTACGAGGAGTCGGGGGTGCGCGTCGTCCGGTATTCGCTCGGGGACTACGTGCTGAACGGCGGGGAGGTCGCGGCCGTCGCCCTCGTCGAAGCCGTGGGGCGGCTCGTGCCGGGCCTGGTCGGCAACCCGGAGTCCCTCGTCGAGGAATCCCACGGCGCGGCCGGGCTCCTCGAATACCCCGTCTACACCCGGCCCGCGCGCTGGCGCGGACTGGACGTCCCCGCCGTCCTGACCTCCGGCGACCACGGGAAGGTCGCCAGGTGGCGCCGCGACCGGGCCCTGGAGGTCACGGCCGGCCGGCGCCCCGACATGATCGAGGCGCTGCCGGCGGAAGGTCTCGACCGGGGGGACAGGCGCGCGCTCGCCGGGCTCGGATACCTCGTGCCGGCCGGCGCGGCCCACCCTCTCCCCGCGTCGGCGCGGGAGGCCGCCGCCTCGGACGTCCCCGGACTGGCGGACCTGGCGGCGCGCACCTTCCCGGACGCATGCCCTCCCGGCATGCGCGAGGAGGACATGCGGGCCTTCGTCGAGTCCCATCTGTCCCGCGAGGACTTCTCGCGATACGTCGACGACCCCGGATGCCTGACGATGGCGCTCGCCGTCGGCGGGCGGATCCTCGGCTACGCGCTCGCCTGCCTGCCGCCGGACGGCGCAGTGGCGGGGGCCGAACGGGGAGCCCCGGTCCAGGCCGTCGTCGACGGCCGACCCCGGTCCGGCCCCCTCGTCGAGCTGTCGAAGTTCTACCTCGACCGACGACTGCGGGGAACCGGCGCCGCCGCGCTTCTGTGGGAGGCGACGCGGTCCCGGCTGGAGGAATGGGCGGCCCCCTGGCCCGAAGCCTACGTGTGGCTGGGGACCAACGCCGCCAACGAACGCGCCCAGCGGGCCTACCGGCGGCTCGGCTTCCGCTTCCAGGGGCAGAGGACCTTCCGGGTCGGTGACCAGGACAACCGTGACGCCGTTTTCGCCCGCCCGATTCGCATGGCATAATTGACAAGCTGTCTCGCCCCGACAGTGCGCTGGATCTGCCGCAGGGGATCGCGCACCGGCGAGCTCTGACGACAGGCGGCCAGGCCGCCCCGACCGCGCCCGTGGCCTGCGCGCACGGGCGGAAAGAGAAGTACCATGCAGATCCTCGACTTCGTCGAGAAGCCCCAGCTTCGCGACGACATCCCCGAGTTCCGCCCGGGCGACACCGTCAAGGTCAACGTCCGAGTCGTCGAAGGGAGCCGCACCCGGACCCAGGCGTTCCAGGGGGTGGTCTTGGGACGCACCGGATCGGGCATCCGCGAAGCGTTCATCGTCCGCAAGATCTCCTTCGGCGTGGGCGTGGAGCGCACTTTCCCCCTTCACTCGCCCTCCATCGAGTCGATCGAAGTCGTCACCCGCGGCGACGTGCGCCGCGCCAAGCTCTACTACCTGCGCGGCCTGCACGGCAAGGCGGCCAAGATCAAAGAACGCCGCGAGGACCAGCGCCGGTAGCGCGCTTCCGCCGCGTCCTTCGGTGCCCGCCGCCAGCACGGCCACGGCGGGCACCGTCGCGTGCGTCCGGTCGCCCTTCCGGTCCGCCGAGACGCGCGCCCGCGCGGCGGACTGCACCCCCGCGACGTAAAATCCTGCATCCGACATCGCTCCGCGCGGCGGACGGGGCTGCCCTTGACAGGCTGGGTCTGCCGCGTGCGTCCGCGCGAACCGGTGCTCGCGCCCGGAGGCCGGTGCGTGCGTCCGCGCGAGGGGAACGGCAGATCGGTCCGGGCCTTCCGCGACCCGGCGGCCTCTCGCGATGTGAGGTAGTTCGCAGGGGGCTCTCCGGTTGCGTGACAGCTGAGGCCAGAGTTGAGATTAGCGGTCAACACTCGGTTAACGGCATGTGCGCCGCCCCGGGGGCGGGCGGGAGGGAAGGCGAGATTGGACACCCGCGCGTGCTGCCGGGCGTGTGCGCCGGGGTGGTGCCGGTAGGATGGCAGGCTAGGAAACGCGCCGTTCCGACAGCCTTGAGGACTGCCCGCGACAGTGCGAGAAGACAAGAAAACCGAAGTGTGGGTATCGAGGAGCCGCAGATGAAGGAAAGCCCCGAGGTCGGAACGCCGGAGGGGGAGATGCCGCCGTCGTTCCCTCCGGAGCGGCTCGAAGAGGCCTCTACGCAGGCGTCGCCCTCCCCGGGCGACCAGGCCGGGCCCGCTGAGTCGGGAGCCGCCGCGGGCTCGGAGGACTCCGAGCCCGACGAAGACCTCGCCGACGACAAGCGACTGGCGGAGGACGAGAAGCGCGCGTCCTTCCTGCGGTCCTCTCTGGAGACCCTCGCGATCGTCGCCGTCGCGCTGCTCGTCTCGGTCGTCATCAAGACCTTCTTCGTGCAGGCCTTCTACGTGCCGTCGGGCTCGATGGAGTCCACACTGAAGCCGGGCGACCGCATCGCCGTCAACCGCATGGTCGACAGCGCAGGCGACATCAACCGCGGCGACGTCGTGGTCTTCGTCGATCCGGGCAACTGGCTGGGCGACGTCCCCGACAACCGCCCGGCCTGGAGGCGGGGTATCAGCAATGCGCTTCAGACGGTCGGCCTCCTCCCCGCCGATTCCGGCAAACACTTGGTCAAGCGGGTGATCGGAGTCGGAGGCGACCGGGTCAAATGCTGCACGGCCGCCGGCAATCTGACGGTCAACGGCGTGGAGCTCAAGGAGACCTATCTCGACCGGGGGGTCCGGCCGTCCGAGGTCGCCTTCGACGTCGTCGTCCCCAAGGGGAAGCTGTGGGTGATGGGCGACAACCGCTCGAACTCCCGCGATTCGCGGTATCACGCCTCCAGCGAGGGCAACGGGTTCGTGCCCGTCGACAACGTGGTCGGCCGCGCCTGGGCGATCTTCTACCCGTTCTCCAGGTTCGGCGGCATCCCCAGCGCCTCCAGCGTGTTCTCGTCGGTCCCGTGACGACGGGCGGTGTCATCCCGGACAGGGCGCTCGAGCTCGACATCCTCTCGGGGCTGGGGCCGGGCGGGGTCCTCGCCGGAGTCGACGAAGTCGGACGCGGATCCCTGGCGGGACCCGTGAGCGTGGGGATAGCGCTCGTGGACGCCGACGTGGGCCAGGCACCCGACGGCCTGCGCGACTCCAAGCGGATGACCCCGGCGGCCAGGGAGCGGATGGCCCCGAAGGTGCGCTCCTGGGCCCTCGACGTCGCGGTCGGGCACGCCGGGCCGGACGTCGTCGACGGCCGCGGAGTGATCGCCGCGCTGCGCTGGGCGGCGCGCGACGCCCTCGACAGGCTCCGCGGCCCGCTGCCCGACGCCGTGCTCCTGGACGGACGCCACAACTGGTGGGCCGACGGCTCCCTCTTCGACCTCGACTCGGCGCTTCCGCACATCCCGGTGCACATGCGCGTCAGGGCCGACGCGAGCTGTTCGGCGGTCGCCGCGGCGTCGGTGGTGGCGAAGGTGGAACGCGACGCCATGATGGTCGCCCTGGACGAACGGCATCCCGGTTACGATTGGGCCAGGAACAAAGGCTATGCCTCGCCGGCGCATATCCGGGGGCTGGCCAGGCTGGGGCCGTCGGCTCACCACAGGACATCCTGGCACCTGCCGGGGGTGACGCAAGGAGAGGCTACATGAGCGAAATCGAGGGCTACGAGGCCGACGCCGAGCTCTCGCTGTACCGGGAGTACCGCGACGTCATCAACATCTTCCGCTATGTCGTGGAGACCGAGCGCCGCTTCTACCTGGCCAACGACGTCGACGTGAAAGTCCGCGCCTCCTCCGGCGGAGAGGTCTTCTTCGAGGTCAACCTGGCCGACGCCTGGGTGTGGGACATCTACCGTTCGACCCGATTCGTGCGCTCCGTGCGCATCGTGACCTTCAAGGACGTCAACGTCGAAGAGCTCAACAAGGCCGACTTCACGCGCGAACTCGACCTGCGCGACTGAGAGCCCGGTGGGGACGACGAGGGGCCGGCGGTCGGCCGGGGCTTGACTAGGCTGACTGGGGGCCTTGACCGGAGGCGGCCCGGAGAGGCGGCCTTGACCGGGGAATGGCGGTCAACAGCGTCCCGGCATGGCACGCCTATCCACAGTCTGTTCGCCGGTCGGGAGCGTCTCGCCCTCCATGGCCGACACTGGGGTGCATGAGTTTCACCGTTCCCGCACTCTCTGTCGACGCCGGCGCCCGCGAGCTCGGTGAATGGGGCGAAGAAGTCGCCGCCCGGCTCCTGACGGCCCACGGATACGCCGTCCTGGCGAGGAATTGGAGATGCCGCCACGGCGAGCTGGACATCGTCGCCTCGGCGCCCGCGGCCTCGACGGTGGTCGGCGTCGAGGTCAAGACCAGGCGGAAAGGAGGCCGAGTCGGCGCCATCGAAGCCGTCTCGCCCGAGAAGGCGGCGCGGCTGCGGCGCCTGCTCGCAGCATGGGCCGACGAACACGACGCGCGCTGCGACCGGTTGCGCGTCGACCTTCTGGCGATCACCGTCGACGACGCAGGCGAATGCCTCGTCGAACACGTCGAGGGCCTCTCATGAGGCTCGGGACGGCCACGGCGATGGCCGTCGTGGGGATCGAGGGCCGGCCCGTGCGCATCGAGGCCGTCCTGTTGCGCGGGCTCCCCGCCGTGACCATCGTCGGCCTGCCCGACGCCGCCATCTCCGAATCCCGGGAGAGGCTGCGAGCGGCCTTCGCCTCGGCGGGCGTGGCCTTCCCGTCCTGCCGGCTGACGATCAATCTGTCGCCCGCCGGCACGCCGAAGGCCGGGACGGCGTTCGACCTGGGCATCGCGGTCGCCATCCTCGGCGCGATGGGAGGGGCGGACAGATACGCGGGCTCGGTCGTCATGGGCGAGCTCGGCCTGGACGGCTCGGTGCGCCGAGTGCGGGGCGTCCTTCCCGCGGCGCTCGCCGCGGCGAAAGGCGACGGGGGCGGAATGGTCGTCCCGCTGGGATGCGGCGAGGAGGCCGGCCTGGCGGGCGTCGAGGTCGCGGAGGTGTGGCATCTCGCCCAGGTCGCCGACGCCATGGGCGTTCCCTGCGACCCGGCTCCCGACGCCCCGGACTGCGCAGAGGCGGATGGCGACGGCCCGGAGACGCCTCCCGACATGTCCGACGTGAGGGGGCAGTTCGAAGCCCGCCACGCCATCGAAGTCGCGGCGGCCGGAGGGCACCACCTCCTCATGACGGGAGCGCCGGGCGTGGGAAAGTCCATGCTCGCCGTCCGCATCCCCGGCATACTGCCGCCGCTGGACGTCGAGCAGGCGGTCGAAGTGGCCGCCATCGCCTCGGCGGCGGGGGAGTTCGCCGGAAGGCCGAGCACGGTGCCGCCCTTCGCCAGCCCCCATCACACGGCGAGCGCCGCCGCCCTCGTCGGCGGAGGGTCCATGCCCAAGCCCGGGGCCGCTTCGCGGGCGCACCGCGGCGTGCTCTTCCTCGACGAGATGCCCGAATTCCCCACCTCCAGCCTCCAAGCCCTTCGCGGGCCCATGGAGACCGGCCGCATCGAGATCCACCGCGCCCGCGCGGCGGTGACCTACCCGGCGCGCTTCCAGCTCGTCGGGGCGGCCAACCCGTGCAGATGCGGGAACTACATCGACGCCCCGTCCGCCTGCACCTGCTCGGTGCGCGACAGACGCGACTATTTCAGGAGGATCGGAGGGCCGATCCTCGACCGCTTCGACATCAACGTCGTCACCCGCCGCCTGTCCCGCGCCGAACTGGCCATGTCCGCGGCGGGGGAGCCGAGCGCGGCGGTGCGTCGGCGGGTGGCCGAGGCGCGCGAACGGCAGAGGGCGAGGCTCTCCCGGACCCCGTGGGCCGTCAACGCCCAGGTGGACGGGACGTGGCTTCGTCGCCATACGCATCTGGACGATGCGACCGTTCGCGGGTTGGATGCGGGGATGGCGGCCGGACGCATCTCGATGCGGGCGGTCGACAAAGTGCTCCGCGTCGCTTGGACGCTCGCCGATCTGGCCGGCCGCGAGGCGCCGGATCGAGACGATGTGGACTGCGCTCTGACACTGCGGGCCAGAGAGGGATTCCATGGAGCGACGTGACGTTTCCGGCCGAGCCCGCCGTCTGCCCGGGCAGACGGACGCCGGGGCGGGCGAGGGGGAGGCCGGGGCGGCGGACGCCGATGAGCGCGCTGCTGCCAAGGTCTGGACCGGGATCGCCGAGGGCGAGGACGTGTACGCCACGCGCCTGGTCGCCGAGCGCGGGTACGCGGGCGGCCTGAAGTGGGTGGCCGGCGTCGATCCGGCGACGGTCGGGGACCGAGGCCTGAACCGGGCCGTCCAGCGGTGGAGGCAGCGCTGCGAATCGGCCGTCTCCGCCCGGAGCGTCGGAGGGGATTCTCTCGGTTTCCTCATGCCGGGCGACGAACTGTGGCCGCGCCGGCTCGACGACCTGGGGGAATCACGGCCTCTCGGCCTGTGGTATCAGGGCGATCCGCGCGTCTTGGCGCGCATGGGCCTGGGGATCGTCGGATCGAGGGACGCGTCGGCGTACGGGAGGCGCATCGCCACCGATCTCGCCTTCGAGCTGGCCTCGGCCGGCCTGAGCATCGTCTCGGGCGGGGCCTTGGGGATAGACGCGGCCGCCCACAGGGGAGCGCTGGCCGCGGACGGCTACACCGTCGCGGTGGCGGCGGGCGGCGCCGACCGCTTCTATCCGGCCAGCCACGCCGATCTCTACCTCGACATCCTTCGGCGCGGGGGAGCGCTGTGCTCGGAGAGCCCGCCCGGAGCCGCGCCGCACAGGCACCGGTTCCTCTCCCGCAACCGGATCATCGCCGCGCTCGCGGAGGCGATCGTGGTCGTCGAGGCTCCCCACCGATCGGGCGCCCTGTCCACGGCCCACCACGCCATGGCCGTCGGCCGCCAGGTCGGAGCCGTCCCCGGGCCCGTGACCTCCGCCCGATCGGTGGGATGCCACAGGCTCCTGCGCGAATCGGCCGTGTGCGTCACCTCTACGGCCGAGGTCGCGGAACTGCTGGGCTGGCAGGGATGGTCGCCCGGGGCGTCGGCGTCCGGCACCCCGACATCGACGTCCGACGCCGCCTCGCCGTCGGCCCGTCGTGGAGGGCAGGCGCGGTCCCAAGGCGCGGTGGACACGCGGGGCCAGCAGCTCGCGCTCGACCTCGACCCGCTGGCGGCACGCGTCCGCGACGCCCTCCCCGTCGTCCGCGCGGTCACCGTCGAGGGGATCGCAGCCGCGGCCGGGCTGTCGGTTCCCGAAAGCCTGACCGGGCTGGGCAGGCTGGAGCGCATGGGTGTGGCCAGGAACGAGCGGGGCATGTGGCGTCTGGCGTGACTGCGCGGCGCCGGCCCGGCCGTCGCGTAGTCTGGATGCGTGGCTGTGAGGATCGACGACGTCGTGGACGCATACCGGCGCGAGCTCGCCGTGCGGCGGGGGCTGTCCGCCCGCACCGTCGCGGCGTACGCCGCCGAGGCCCGCTCGCTGCTCGCCTTCCTCGCCGACCTGGCGGGCCAGGACGCCTCCGAGCCGATCGACGTGGCTCACCTCGAGCTCGCCGACGTTCGAGCCTGGTTGGCCGCGCGGCAGCGAGCCGGCCACGCTCGGGCGTCGATAGCCAGGCATTCGTCGTCGATCCGCACGTTCTGCACGTGGCTGTGCAGGGAGGGCTACGCCGACGCCGACGCCGCCGCCCGGCTCAAAGCGCCCGCGGCCGACAACGCGCTGCCGCACGTGCTCAATCAGGAACAGGCCCGGCTGCTCCTCTCCCACGCGGCCGGGCTCGCCGAGACGGGCGAGCCCCTGGCCGTGCGCGACAGCGCCGCCGTCGAACTCCTGTACGCCTCGGGACTGAGGATCTCCGAACTGTGCGAACTGGACGTCGACTCCCTGGGGGCGGACTCCACCGTGCGCGTGATCGGCAAGGGGGACAAGGAGCGCATCGTCCCCTTCGGGGTGCCCGCGCGGCGCGCCCTGGCGTCCTATCTCGCCGTGAGGGGCGCGCTTCTGCGCGCGCCGACGCGCGCCCTCTTCCTGGGGGCCAGGGGCGGCCGGCTGGATCCGCGAACCATGCGGGACGTCGTCCACAGACTGGCCGCCGGCGCGGGAGTCCCCGACGTCTCGCCGCACGATCTGCGCCATTCGGCCGCCACCCACCTCCTCGACGGCGGCTCGGACCTGCGGACCGTCCAGGAGATCCTCGGCCACTCCTCCCTGTCGACGACGCAGCGCTACACGCACGTCAGCTCCGAACGGCTGCGCCAGGCCTTCGACCAGGCGCATCCCCGAGCGTGAGCCTCGGCCCGCGGTCCCGGGCGACACCGGCGTCTCGACACCGGGGTCGCCGACACGGACGTCCTCCGGCCCGCCGCCCCCGAAGGAGACGGTGGCGGGCCCGCGGCGCCGAAGAACGCGTGCCCCGACGGTGCGTCTCCGGCGAAGCGCCGGATCACTCCAGAAGCCGGATCAGGGGGCGCACGAGTCGGAGAGGGTTGAGGTAGTCGTCGGGGCCTTTCTTGGCGCCCCAGTGCAGGCAGGCGTTCGCCCCGCAGTGGCCGGTTTCGAGCGTGCCGATCATCTGCCCGCGGGCCACGCTCTGCCCGGCGGCGACCGCGGGTTCGACCGGCTCGTACGTGGTGCGGATGCCTCCCGCATGCTCGATCGACACCGTCGGCCTGTCCGCGAGCCTCCCCGCGTACAGGACGACCCCGTCGCCCGCCGCCATGACCGGCTGGCCCTCCTGCATGGCCAGGTCGACGCCGCGATGGCCTCGCCCCCATTTCACGCTCGGCGGGTCGAAGCCCCTCAGGACGGGAACGGCCCCGCCGCTCGGCCAAGCGTAGGAGCCGGCCGGCGCATGCCGTCCGGTGGGCGGGCGCGGCGTGGCCGCCGGCCCTAGAGGTTCCCGACGGACATCCCGCGGCCGGATCTCCTGGCTGAGTGCTCGGCGTCCGTCGCTTTCCGGCGGCGGACTCTGCCGGCCGACGGATCCGCCTGCGGCGCTCGTCGCCGTTCCCAGCGCCAGGACCGCCGTCGCGACTAATCCGTGGAATAGCTTCATGCCCCCAGTGTCCGCACGGGCTGAACGCGGCGCTCGGGCCCCGCCGTCGGGTCTGGACGGCCCGCCCGCGGACCGAGCCTGTGGACCAGGCCCCACCGCCCGACCGCCTAGGCTCGAGGATCCGCGCGGCCGTGCCGCGGTCCGGCCACTGGCGGCCGAGCCGCCGACGGTCGCTCCGGCCCGGCGGCTCAGCCGGCTGTGAACGGCGGAGCCGCCTTCGGGCCCGCGCCACCGCGGAAACCCCGATGTTCACGCTGCGTGCCTCCAGTCGAGGCCACCGCACCCCGCGCCACCGCGGAAACCCCCGCGGCCGGGAGGCGCGGTGCGGCGGTGATCGGCTACACTGGTGGGGTGCCCGGCGCTAGCCGGGAGAATTCGCGCGCCCGCATCGAACGCGGCCGGGTCGGTGCCGAACGGCTCCCGGTCTCGGCGGGCGCCAGGGCGAGCCGCGGTCCCGCGGCGAGCGTCAACCGATTGCGTGCACGATGCACCGAGAAAGGACGGACCATGGCCGTCGTAACCATGCGCCAGCTGCTCGAAGCCGGCGTCCACTTCGGGCACCAGACCCGGCGCTGGAACCCGAAGATGAAGCGATACATCCTCACCGAACGCAACTCCATCTACATCATCGACCTGCGCAAGACGATCGTGGACATCGACCGCACTTACGACTTCGTCAAGCAGACGGTCGCCCACGGCGGGACGATCCTCTTCGTCGGGACGAAGAAGCAGGCGCAGGAGGCCGTGCGCGAGCAAGCCGAGCGCGTCGGCATGCCCTACGTCAACGAGCGGTGGCTCGGCGGGATGCTCACCAATTTCTCCACCGTCGCCAAGCGTCTCCAGCGTCTGCGCGAGCTCGAGCAGATCGACTTCGACGACGTCGCCTCCTCGGGCCGCACGAAGAAGGAGCTGCTGATGATGCGCCGCGAGAAGGAGAAGCTCGAGCGCACGCTCGGCGGCATCCGCGACATGTCGAGGGTCCCCTCGGCCGTCTGGATCGTCGACACGAAGAAGGAGCATCTGGCCGTCTCCGAGGCCAAGAAGCTGGGCATCCCCGTGGTCGCCATCCTCGACACCAACTGCGACCCCGACGAAGTCGCCTATCCCATCCCCGGCAACGACGACGCCATCGGATCGGTCGGCCTTCTGACTCGCGTCATCGCCGACGCCGTCGCCGAGGGGCTCGTCTCGCGCGGCTCCGGCGTCTCCGCCGAGGCCGCCGAACCCATGCCCGAATGGGAGCGCGAGATCCTCGCCGGCGCCGCCGAAGCCGAGGCCTCCGCCGAGGGGACGCCGGAGGCGTCGTCCGCAGCGCCGCAGGCCTCCGAGTCCGAGACTCCCGCCGCCTCCGGGGCGCCCGCGGCCGAAGCCGCCGCCGAGGCGCCGGCGCCGCAGGCCTCCGAGTCCGCACAGGCCTGAGGCGCACAGCCCACACGTAGCCCTTCGCAAGCAAAGGAATACTCATGGCAAAATTCACCGTCGCCGACATCAAGGCGCTGCGCCAGAAGACGGGCGCGGGAATGCTGGACGTCAAGAAGGCCCTCGAAGAGGCCGGGGGCGACATCGCCAAGGCAGAGGAGGCCATCCGGGTCAAGGGACTGAAAGCCGTCGCCAAGCGCGAGGGCCGCACGGCCGCCAACGGCCTGGTGGCCTCCGCGGTGACCGACGTCGATGGCGGCCAGCGCGGCATCCTCGTCGAGGTCAACGCCGAGACCGACTTCGTCGCCAAGAACCAGAAGTTCATCGACATGGCCGACGAGATCCTCCAGGCGGCCGTCGAGGCGGGAGCCGGCGACGTCGACTCGGTCCTCGCCGCTCAGCTGGGCGAGGCGACCGTCAAGGACCGCGTCGAGGGGCTCATCGCCGTCATCGGGGAGAAGATGGAGATCTCGCACGTGGCCGTCGTCGAAGGCGAGCACGTCGAAGCGTACATGCACCGGACCAACCCGGACCTGCCCCCTCAGGTCGGGGTCCTCGTCGCCACCGACGCCGCGGGCGCCTCGGTCGCCCACGACGTCGCCGTGCACATCGCGGCCCTCAACCCGGCCTACCTCGACCGGGCCTCGGTCCCCGAAGAGGTCGTGGAGGCCGAGACGCGCATCGCCACCGAGACGACGATCGCCGAGGGCAAGCCGGAGAAGGCCATTCCGAAGATCGTCCAGGGGCGCATGAACGGCTTCTACAAGTCGACCGTCCTCCTCGACCAGGGCTTCGCCCGCGACCCCAAGGTCTCCGTCGGCAAGATCGTCGACCAGGCCGGGGGCAAGGTCACCGGTTTCGCCCGCATACGCGTCGGATCGGCCGAGTAGACGGATAGACGGCCGGATCCGACGGGACCCGCCGAAAAGCCGAGGGGGAGGGCACGCGCCCTCCCCCTTCCGTCCGCGCCTCCCGCGGGCTTCGTCAGTTCCTGAAGCCGTGGACGGGGGCCGGTATGAGGCCTCCGCGGCCGATGAAGGCGTCGCTCGAATACGGGCTGACCGGCATGACGGGGGCCCTGCCGAGCAGGCCGCCGAATTCGACGACGTCGCCCGGAACCGTGCCGGGCGCCGGAATGATCCGCACCGCCGTCGTCTTGTGGTTCATGACGCCGATCGCGGCCTCGTCGGCGATCATCCCGGCGATGGCGGAGACGGGGGTGTCCCCCGGGACGGCGACCATGTCGAGCCCGACGGAGCAGATCGCCGTCATCGCCTCGAGTTTGGCCAGCGACATCGCGCCGGTCTCCGCGGCCTCGATCATGCCCTCGTCCTCGGAGACCGGGATGAACGAACCCGACAGCCCGCCGACGTGGGAGCAGGCCATGAGGCCGCCTTTCTTCACGGCGTCGTTGAGGAGGGCCAGCGCCGCGGTCGTTCCGTGGGCGCCCACCCTTTCCAGACCCATCGCCTCCAGCGCGCGGGCGACCGAGTCGCCGACCTCCGCCGTCGGCGCGAGGGACAGATCGACGATGCCGAAGTCGACGCCCAGCCTCTCGGCGGCCATGCGCCCGACGAGCTCCCCCATGCGCGTGACCTTGAACGCGGATTTCTTGACCGCCTCCGCCAAGGCGTCGAACGGCTCGCCCGCCGCCGAGTCGATCGCCCGCTTGACGACGCCGGGACCGGAGACCCCCACGGACACGACGCAGTCGGGCATCTCGACCCCGTGGAAGGCGCCCGCCATGAACGGGTTGTCGCCCACGGAGTTGGCGAAGACCACCAGTTTCGCCGCTCCCAGGCCCGCCTCCGTGGCGTGCGCCGAGGCCGAGATCGCCTCGCCCATGGCCCGCACGGCGTCCATGTTGACGCCCGCGCGCGAAGACGCCACGTTGACCGACGAGCAGACCACCTCGGTGGCCGCGAGGGCTTGGGGGATGGAGTCGATGAGCGCCCGGTCGCTCGCCGTGGCGCCCCTCTCCACGAGCGCCGAGAACCCTCCGATGAAGTCGACGCCGACGGCGCGGGCCGCCTCGTCGAGCATCCTGGCCCAGGCGGTCAGGTCGGATTCGCGCGAGGCCGCGGCCACCAGGGCGATCGGCGTGACCGAGACGCGCTTGTTGACGATCGGTATGCCCAGCTCGTCCTCGATCCTCCCGCACACGGACACGAGACCGGACGCCCGCGCGGCGATGCGCTCGTAGCAGCGCCGCCTGGCCCGCCGCCCGTCGGGGTCGGCGCAGTCCAGGAGCGAGATCCCCATCGTCACGGTGCGGATGTCGAGTCGGTCGTCGGAGATCATGCGGATGGTCTCCAGGATGTTCGCCGTGTCCATCGTGCCTCACAGCCTGTGCATGGCGTCGAAGATCGCCTCGGACTGGATGCGGATCTCCAGGCCTTCGCCCGCGCCCACCGCGGACATGGCCTCCTGCAGACGGGGGAGGGGCACGGCCTCCTCGTCGAAGTCGATGTGGAGGATCATCGTGAAGTACTCGCCCATGAGGGTCTGCGACACGTTGACGATGTTGACGTTCCGCTCGGCGAAGCCGGTGGCGACCGCGGCGATGATGCCGGTGTGATCGAGCCCGGTGACGGTGGTGATTGCGCGCATGGGACTATGTTCGCACGTACGGCCCGGGCAGTCACCGCGACTCGGTGCGCATAGGATTCCTACGTGGCAGATTTCTCCCCGGGCGCCTCGCCGGCCGCGTGGCGCGCCGCCGCTCGCCGGGCGGCGGCCGTGG
>NZ_KE951426.1:1945-28006 GCF_000466165.1 Actinobaculum sp. oral taxon 183 str. F0552 | reverse complement strand
GGACGCCTGCGCGGTGCTGGGCTCGGGAGCCCAGGGCGCGGTGGAGGACATGGACGCCGCCGAGAGCAAGGTGACAGCCGACTTCGAGTTCATGATGTCCGCCAAACCCCGCCACTAACCCACACATCGCCCGACTACACGGCCGGGTGATGTGTGTTTGTCAATTGCAGTGTTCGCCTTTCGGCGAAGGGAATTTCAAGGATAAGGAGTGGATATCGTGGATAGTTTGGTGTCGGGGGTGCGGGCGTTGCCTCAGCCGGAGAGGGTGACGTCTGTGGGGAGTGTTGCTGAGGCGTTGCATCATATCGCTGGGGCGATGAGTGATACTCAGGTGATGACGGTGGGTGAGAGCATTGTGGGGTGGATCGGTCAGAGTGCGGGGGCGTTTGCTCATGAGGCGCGTCATATTCAGGCTGCTGTGCGGAAGGTGCAGGGGGCGATCGCGAATGTGATCGCGGCGTTGAATGAGTATCAGTCGGTGTGCAACGGTCTGACACAGCAGATCAGGAGCCACCAGCAGAATTGGGATAGCAATATCGCCTGGTATAAGAAGGAGGTGTCTGAGGTTCAGTCGCGGGTTGGGGCGGCTAGTGGTGGGCAGTTTCCGTTGCTGGATGCAGTGGACGGGGTTGAGGTGGCTAAGGCGGCGTTGAGGGCGCGGTTGGATGAGCGTCAGGCGGATGAGGCGCGGGCGTATAATAAGACGGTGGAGGCGGTGGATGCGGCGGCGGCCTCCACGGCCGGTAAGCTCAAGGCGGCGTTGGATGCGGTGGTTCCGGGGGTGACGGGGCCTGATGGGGCGCGTGGTGTTCCGTCGCGGGCGGCTGTGGGTCTGGCTCTGTTCGGGGGGACGAAGGGGATTTTGGCGGCGCAGAGCCGGTGGGCGGCTGCTGAGGCGGATGCTCCGGCTGCGGCGGCCCTGATCAACCGGATCGATGGTAAGACGAAGTTGCCTAGCCAGGCGGCGCTGCGCCAGTTCAACGCTACGTATGGGGCTCGCCTGGCCAGCGACCCGTACTTCGCGACCATGCTCATGAGGGAAATCGGAGCAGAGCAATTGTATGTTACCGGGGCTAAAATGACAAGCCATGGCCTCATGTCTGAATCATATAGGAATCAGCTTAAAAAATATGTAAGTGACATGGGGGCGGGTCTGATCCTGGCCACCGGCGGAAGCTCGAAAACGGACACCGACACCACCAACGGCTTCAAAGCCCTGGACAACACCCTGACAACGGACGGCAAGAAAACCATCCGCCAATGGCGCTCAGACTTCCAAGCAGCACTCAACAAATACGGACAGACAAGTTACGATTATGAGTTTATTCGTACTAAAGGCGCTGATTTGACTTATAGCCCCACCAGAAAATTGTATGGTTATGAACTTCTAGGACAGTATTTGGGTTATGGGGCAAGGGCGCATCCTGAGCTTTCTGTTGGGGATCATTTCCTTAACGGCGTCGATGGGAAGAATTCTATGGCGAAGGCTATGGTTAAATGGGATGCACAACATCACAAAAATTTTGATTTAAACGATACTATCGTTACTTCTAATACCGGGAAAAGCGCAGGAAAAGAGGCTGGAATGCTTGCAGACGGCCAGTCTTGGGATTACCTTCAGAATATGTACGAAGCGATGGACAACGCACCAGACAAGACTCCTGCTCGAACATTCATGAATTCTACTTTAGAATGGAAAAATGGTACAGAGAATAAGCAGACAAATATGACTCGTTACTTAATCGGACATCGTAATGCAGGAGAAAAGGAAGGTATTTATACAACGTATTGGGCTGACGATAAAGGAGAATCGTTAGGAAAATTAGTTCACGAACTTTCTAATGAGCCAAATAAAAAAGAAAGCGCTCAAATTGCTTTTAATTTTATTAAAGGATATACAGATGGTTTAAATAGAAATTACGATAATGGAGATTTTGGAAACAGCGATAAAATTGACGGTCAAGATGTCTATGGTTATCATAATGCCAATTTACGTTCATGGGCCGGTCAAATAATTGCGCCATACACAAACGATATTGCGCATTCATTGGCAGATCCTGATCCAGTAATTGATCGCATCGATTATCGAGGTGATAAAAAATATCATTTAGTTTTCGGAGAAAATTTAAAAAATAATATTATGGGAAATAAAGGTATGTTTTGTGATTTAATGTTTGATAATGGAATCAATAAACGTCCAGCAGCAATTAATGTTATTTCTGGAACGTCTATGGCTGAAATGGATCGAGAATTTAAAGAAGGAGTACGATCTGGAAATAATGTAATGCTTAATAAATCCGTCAAAGCATATAGTTATCTATTTACAAGTATATACGAGGCACCCGAGGCAAAAGATAATGCCATTAAAACTTATAGAGCAGAAAAATATAAGACCTTAAGTAAAGTTATTGACTGGGGAATTGGTAAGATTGCGTGGGAGGGAATATTTGCCAAAGAAGGAACGAGTAATACAATTGAAAATATTAAAAAACATGGATTAGAATTAAAAAATCTATATACACCATCAGAAAGCGCACCTACTTTTAAAGGATTTAAAGCGCAGAATAAAGTAGAGTTACTTATAGCGCAAAAATTAAATGCTGCTAAATATAATAATGAAGATTATTCAAAAGATTTAAGTAATATTAGTGAACAAAAAGCCAAAGAAGAATATGTAAAGTATAATTCAAGTGATGATGAAAATTTTTTAGACAAAAATGGTAGGAATGTATCAAATCCAACAAAAATACAATCAAGTGAATATTTTCAACAAAAGAAAAATGATATGGCAGGTAATAAAGCACGATCCTATGCTGAAATTATGGATGCCATTCATACATATACGAACGATGCAGAAAAAGAATCACGAGAGGCAGATGAACAATCTTAAAATTAAATTTCATTAGTCGTGATCTGACACGCTAAAAACATAGACACAAATTAAGGTTAACGCTATAAACATAAATATCCCTCCTGGACCTACTGATGATTGATAATGAGATGAATTATTATCTTTAGCAATATTAATAGTTTGAATAAAACATAAAGATATACCTAGAAAACTAAATATTGATATAGGTTTTAGTATAGCTTTGATATTATGTATATACTTTGGATATGATTTGAATAAAATATTTGACATCATAAGTATAATAAAACCGATAAAAGGAATCCATGCAGACACTAATGTAAATTCATTGGGATTATATGGTGAATTTTCGTTAGAATATTCAGTGTATTTGAAAAGATATTGATATAAATTCGATGAAGCTATGACTCTTTCGCCTTTTTCGTATCTACCATCATCCCAATAGGTAACCCAAGTAGTAAATATGCCCCCTGTGAAGGAAATTAATGACAAATAGAGCAAAAGATACCTAAATGCTTTAATTAATATTCTAATTTCGCTTGAGGAGTTAGGGATAATTTTATCGTTTGAGCTATTCATGACTTAAGTATAGCATGCAAGCGAAATGAGTCAAAGTTATACAATCCGTTTAACCCTATCCATTTTTATGAAACTATCTATAATTATATATTATTTAATTCTATTGAAAATTAAATGTCATTAAAATCTATAATTACCATAGATCTCTATTTCATCTTTAACTTTTATACCACCTTGCCTTTATAGGACGTCATGTTGCACAGCTACTCCACCCAGATGCACTAGCTGGGACAGCGTCAGATGAAGAACCGCGCGCAAACGATAATTTTAAAGAAAGAACGTCTGACCACTGGCTGCATCCTCACCGGCCAGACCCCCGACGAACGCCGCAAAGAATACGAGGCCGACATCACCTACGGGACGAACAACGAATTCGGCTTCGACTACCTGCGCGACAACATGGCCTGGCAGACGAGCGACTGCGTCCAGCGGGGCCACAACTTCGTGATCGTCGGCGAAGTCGACTCGATCCTCATCGACGAAGCCCGCGCCCCGCTGATCATCTCCGGCCCCGAGGCTGGCAGGGCGGTGGAGCCCGTCAATCCCGCCGCCGTTCCGCGTCGAAGTCCGTGCGCCGCAGACGCCGCTCGTCGGGGCCGACTCCCCGCCGCGAGCGGGCGACGAGGTCGGCCAGGTCGTCGCTTCCCGCACGCACCTGGCAGCCCGACAGGCCGTCGAGCAGGCCGTCGGCGAAGGCGCGGGCGATGGCGACCGACTGGGCCGGATCCGTCCACTCCGTGCGTCCCTCATAGGCCCGCATCGAGAGGGTCATGTCGGTGCGGACCACGCCGGGGGCGAGTTCGAGGATCTTGACACCCTGGCCGGAGGCCGCCTCGTGGAGGCATCCGGCCAGCCGCATGAGCGCGGTCTTGGACGCGTAGTACGCACTCGCCCGGGCGGAGTCCTTCACGGCCGCGCCCGAGGAGAGGTCGAGGATCCGCCCTCCCCCGTTGGCGATCATCGCCGGGACGACCCTCCTCTGGATGAGGAAGGGCGCGCGAAGATTGACCTCCAGGGTACGCCACCAGTCCTCGGGGTCGGCCTGCCACGGGGACGTCTCCTGCCCCAGGACTCCCGCGCAGTTGACGACCATGTCGACCGGGCCGTCGGCGAGCGCGATGTCGAGCATCGCCTCGACGTTGCGGGCTTTGGACAGCTCGGCCCCCATGGAGCACACCCCGGCGCCCGTCTCCTCGCAGGCGTCGGCGACGGCGTCGAGCGAAGAGACCTTCCGGGCCACGAGCACGAGGCGCCGGCCGGGGCCGGCCAGCCCCTCGGCCAGATGCCGGCCGATCCCCCGCGAGGCGCCAGTGAGAAGGATGCGCTCGCTCGGCTTCACGCCCGCAGCTCCGCCCCGAAGGCCTTGCGTGCCGCTTTGAGCACGCGCTTGCGGACGCGGGCCGTCTCCTCCGCCGTGAGGGTGGCCTCGCCGCGCAGGCGCAGCGCGAAGGCCAGGGACTTCCTGCCCTCTGCCACCTGCTCCCCCGTGTAGACGTCGAAGAGCCGCAGGTCCTCCAGGAGGGGGCCCGCCGCCTCGCGCACGACGTCCTCCAGCTCCCCGGCGGTCACGTCGGCGTCGACGACGAGCGCGATGTCCTCTTTAGCCGCCGGAGGGGTCAGGATGGGGCGGACGTCGAAGCCGCCGGGGCGCGCCGCGGCGCACAGGGCGTCGGCGTCGAATTCGAAGGCGACGGAGCGGGCGGGCAGGTCGAAGGCCGCGCACACGGCGGGGGCGAGTTCGCCCGCCCAGCCGATCGCCGCGCCTTCCGCGAAGATCTGCGCGCACCGGCCCGGATGCCAGGGGGCGCGCTCGGCCGCCCGGCGGGTGGTCCGCGCGCCGACCGTGCGGGCCGCCGTCTCCACGGCCTCGACGGCGTCGCGCCAGTCCCAGGCGGGCGGGGCGAAGCCGTAGTCCACGGGGGCCATCGGCCCGCAGGCCACGCCCGCCACGTGGAGGGGCTGGGCGGCCAGCGCCGCCGCCAGGCCGTCGAGCTCGGCGTCCGAGGGGCGCCTGCCGACCCGGGCGGGCGGTGCGGGGCGGATGCCCTCCGGGCGGGTGACGAGTCCCGTCTCGAAGACGCCGACGGCCGGGTTTGCCCGGGCCACGTTGAGCCTGACGGTCTCCAAGAGGGAGTCGAGGAGGCAGGTCCGCATGTACGGGGCCTCCTCCTGGAGGGGGTTGCTGAGCCTGAGGGCGAGCCGGCGGGGGTCGTCCCCGGGTATTCCCTGCGCGTCGAAGGATCCGGCGCCGACGAAGGGGGAGGAGAGCACCTGCACCCACCCCTGTTCGGCCAGCGCCCGGGCGAGGTCCCTGCGCTGGCGCTGCACGGCGGTCAGCCCCCGCCCGGCGGGGGCCTGCGGCAGTGCGGTGGGGATCTCGTCGTAGCCGACCAGTCGGGCGACCTCCTCGACCAGGTGGGCCGGGCCGGTCAGGTCGAAGCGCCACGTCGGCGGGGTGACCCGCCAGGCGTCGCCCGCGCCCTCCACGGCGCACCCGATGTCGGCGAGGATCGCGGCGATCCGCTCGTCCGCCACATCCAGGCCCGTCAGCCGGGCCACCTCGGAGGCGGAGAAGTCGATCGGCGGGACGGGCCGGACGTCCGACAGGTCGGAGGCCTCCCCTGCGCTGCCTCCGCCGTATTCGACGAGCAGGTCGACCACCCTCTGCGCTGCCACGGGGGGCAGCTCGGGGTCCACGCCGCGCTCGAAGCGCTTCGAGGCCTCGCTGGGCAGCTTGTGGCGGCGGGCGGACCTGGCGATGGAGACCGGGTCGAAGTGGGCGGCTTCGACGAGCACGTCGACCGTCGCCTCGGTGATCTCGGTGTCCGCGCCGCCCATGACGCCGGCGATCCCCAGGACGCGCTCGGCGCCGCTGTCGGTGATGAGCAGATCCTCGGCGTCCAGGGTGCGTTCGACGCCGTCGAGGGTCGTGTGCCTCTCCCCCGCCCTAGCGCGGCGGACGACGATCGGCCCGCGCAGCCTGCCGAGGTCGTAGGCGTGCAGCGGCTGGCCGAGGTCGAGCATGACGTAGTTCGTCGCGTCCACGGCCAGGGAGATCGGCCGCATCCCCGCGGCGGTCAGGCGGTCGCGCAGCCACTTAGGGCTCTCGGCCGTCGGGTCGATCCCCCTGACGACGCGGGTGACGAAACGGTCGCAGCCGACGTTGCCGTGGATCGGCGAGCCGTCTCGCACCTCGACGGGGAAGCCGTCGGGCGTGGGCGAGGGGATCGGAGCGTCGAGGCTCTCCGGCAGGCCGGGGTCGGCGAAGGGCGCGCCGGTCGAATGATGGTATTCGCGGGCGATCCCGCGCATGGAGAAGCAGTAGCCGCGATCCGGCGTGACGTTGATCTCCAGGGTCCGCTCGCCGAGCCCAAGGTGGGCGAGCGCGTCCTCCCCCACGGCCGGGAGCCCAGAGGCGGCCTCGGCGTCGCCCGCGGCGGCCAGGACGATGATCCCGTCGTGGTCCTCGCCCAGGCCGAGCTCGCGCATCGAGCAGATCATGCCGTCGGAGAGGTGTCCGTACGTCTTGCGCGCGGAGATGGCGAATCCCCCGGGCAGGACGGCGCCCGGAAGGGAGACCACGACGTAGTCGCCGACGTCGAAGTTGTGGGCGCCGCAGACGATGCCGCGCGAGGGGAGGTCGCTCGGCTCCTTGCCGGTTCCGGGGGCGTCGTTGTGCTGGCCGACGTCGACCCGGCAGTAGTTGACGACCTTGCCGTTCTTGTGCTCCTCGGCCTGCCGGGTGAGGACCCTGCCCACGACGACCGGCCCGGCGACGTCGGCGGCGTGGATCGTCTCCTCCTCCAGGCCGACCCTGACGAGGGCGGCCGCGAGGCCTTCGGGCGTCAGGCCGGCGGGCAGCTCCACGTGGGAGCCGAGCCATTCGATGGGTACGAGCGGCATGTCAGCGCCCCCTTCCTGTGGTTCCGAACTGGAGGGAGAAGCGCACGTCCCCCTCCACCATGTCGCGGACGTCAGCGATGCCGTGGCGGAGCATGAGGGTGCGCTCCAGGCCCATGCCGAAGGCGAAGCCCGTGTACCGGCCGGGGTCTATCCCCGCGTTGCGCAGCACCTCGGGGTTGACCATGCCGCAGCCTCCCCACTCGATCCATCCCGCTCCGCCTTTCTTCTGCGGGAACCACAGGTCCATCTCCGCGCTGGGCTCGGTGAAGGGGAAGAAGGAGGGCCGCAGGCGGATCCCGGCCTCGGGGCCGAACATGGCCTGGGCGAAGAGGCCGAGCGTGCCCTTCAGGTGGGCCATCGTCAGGTGCCTGTCGACGGCCAGGCCCTCGACCTGGTGGAAGACGGGCGTGTGCGTGGCGTCCAGGGCGTCCGTGCGGAAGACCTTGCCGGGGCAGGCGATGTACAGCGGGGCGCCGCGCCGGAGCATCTCGCGCCCCTGGACGGGCGAGGTGTGCGTGCGCAGCACGAGCCCGGGCTGGGCCTGGACGCCGTCCGCCCCCTGGGAGCCGACGGCTTCGACTCCGGCGACGTAGAAGGTGTCCTGCATCTGCCGCGCCGGGTGGTCGGGGCCGAAGTTCAGGGCGTCGAAGTTGAACCACTCGTGCTCGACCTCCGGGCCCTCGGCGATCTCCCAGCCGAGCCCGACGAAGAAGTCGGCGACCTCCTCCGCGAGGACGTCGAGCGGGTGGCGGGCGCCCAGCGGCCAGCGCCGCACGGGGACGGTGACGTCCACGCTCTCGTCGGCGGCGGCCTGGGCCGCGGCGGCCGCTTCGATCCGCTCGCCGGCTTCGGCCAGCGCCGCCTGGACGGCCTTGCGGGCGGCCCCCATGAGGCGGCCGGCCACGGGTCTGTCGGCCTTGTCCAGCCCTCTGATGAGCGCGTTGGCCTGCGTGATGGGGGCCGCGTCCCCGGCGTGGGCCAGCCGCGCGGCCTTGAGCTCGTCCGGCGTCGCGGCCGAGGAGAAGGCCCGGCGCGCCGCCTCGACGGCGGCGGCGACGCCTGCCTCGTCCAGGGGACTGAGCGGTGTGGTGGTCATATCAGCCTTTCGTCCGTCTTCCGCATACGATTCTAACGGTTCGCCGCCGGAGAGCGCCGGGGCGCCGGTCGGCGAGAAGCCGGAGGGGCGGCACCGGACGCGGCGGGCAGCGCGTCTCAGGTGCCCGGCAGACGGTCGTCGCGGGAGAGGGTCGCGTACATGACGGCCTTGATCGTGTGCATGCGGTTCTCCGCCTCGTCCATCACCTTGGAGGCGGCGGACGTGAAGACCTCGTCGGAGACCTCCATCTCGGTCACGCCGAACCTCGCCGCGACCTCGGCGCCGATCGTCGTGTTCGCGTCGTGGAAGGAGGGGAGGCAGTGCATGAAGATCGCTTCGGGTTCGGCCTTCGCCATCGCCTGCGACGTCACGCGGTAGGGCTCGAGGAGATCGATGCGCTCCCCCCAGAGATCGTCCGGCTCGCCCATGGACACCCAGATGTCCGTGTAGAGGACGTGGGCCCCCGCGGCGGCTTCGTCGACGTCGTCGGTAAGGGTGATCGTCGCGCCCGTCTCCTGGGCGATCCCGCGGCACCGGGCGACCAGATCCCCCTCCGGCATGAGGCCCTCGGGGCCGCAGGCCGTGAAGTGCAGGCCGAGCTTGGAGCAGGCCACCATGAGCGAGTTCGCGACGTTGTTGCGGGCGTCGCCCATGAAGGTCAGTTTCAGGCCTTCGATCCGGGGGAAGCTCTCCTCGACGGTGAGCATGTCGGCGAGCATCTGGGTGGGGTGGAAGTCGTCCGTCAGCCCGTTCCACACGGGGACCCCGGCGTTGGCGGCGAGCTCCTCAACGGCCTCTTGGGCGAATCCGCGGTATTCGATGCCGTCGTACATCCGCCCGAGGACCTGGGCGGTGTCGGCGATGGACTCCTTCGCGCCCATCTGGCAGCTGCCCGGGTCCAGGCAGGTCACCCCCATGCCGAGGTCCATGGCCGCGACTTCGAAGGCGCAGCGCGTGCGGGTGGAGGTCTTCTCGAACAGGAGCACGACGTTCCTGCCCTGAAGGCGGCGATGGGGCGTCCCGGCGCGCTTCAGGCTCTTGAACCGCTTCGAGAGGCGCAGGAGGTGGCGGATCTCCTCCGGCGTGAAGTCCAGGAGCGTCAGGAAATGGCGTCCGCTGAGGCTGATCGGCATGTCGAATCCTTTCGTGGCGGGGCGTCCGGCTCCACGGCTGCGCGGGCGGCCGTCCCGGGCGGGCCGGGACGATCAGAGTGCAATCGGCCGTCCCGGTGCCGGCCGCCTGGGAACCGGCAGGCACCGGCGGCCCCGGTTCCGGCGGCTCCGCGCCGGGCGCCCGCTGGACCGTTCGGCGCGGCCGGCTCCGGAGATGAGCCGACCCTTCTGGTCCCGGAACCGAGCTTATAGGCTTGATTCATGCGCGTAGTAGTCTGCGGCCTGACCACCGTCGACCTCATCCAGACCGTCGAAAGGGCGCCGGGGCCGAACGAGAAGGCGTCCTCCACCTCCGCCGTGCTCGACGTCGGCGGCCCGGCGGCCAATGCGGCTCGGGCCGCGGCGGCCCTGGGCGTCCGGCCCGTGCTCGTCTCTCCGATCGGGCCGGGCCTGTTCGGCCGCCTGGCGCGCGAATGGCTGGAGGATGCGGGGGTGGCCGTCGTCGACCTCGCCGAGGACGGCGACCCGTCGATCTCGGCCGTGACCCTCGACGCCGCCGGGAATCGCAGCGTCGTGTCCTCGAACAACACTGGCCGCAGGCACGGGTTCCCGCCGCCCGACGTGCTCGACGGCGCCGCGGCCCTGCTCGTCGACGGCCACCTTCTGGACGTGCAGATCGCCATGGCCCGCACCGCTCTCGGGCTGGGGCTGCCCGTGGTCCTGGACGGCGGATCCTTCAAGCGGGGGATCGCCGGTCTCCTCCCGCACGTCACCCACGGCGTCCTCTCCGCCGACTTCCACCTCCCCGACGTCGACGACGGCCTCCTCCTGGAGACCCTCGCGTGGAAGGGGATGCGACTCGCGGCTCGGTCCAACGGGGAGAGGCCGATCGAGGCGATCTACGACGGGAGGTCGTACTCGATCGAGGTGCCGCGCGTCGACGTGGTCGACACGCTCGGGGCGGGCGACGTGCTCCACGGGGCCTTCCTCGCCGGGCTCGCGCGGGGGTCCGAGCCGCTCGCCGCCCTGCGCGCGGCGGCCGAGGCGGCCAGTTCGTCCGTGGCCGCGTCCGGGGTGATGGGGTGGGCCGGCCAGGCCGCGACGAAGCCGTGACGAGGGCCCGCGGAGTGGGCCGGGCGGCATGGAGGCCGAATCCCTCCGGGGCGCCGCAAGGGCGGGCGCGCCGGTCGGGCCGTCACGACAGGGCGGTCAGGTAGGCGGTCACCGCGCAGGCCATCGAGACGTTGAGGGACTCCGCCCGGCCGTAGATGGGAATGGCCACGCGGGCGTCGATTCCCTCGATCCTCCGGCCGGCGAATCCGCGGGCCTCGTTTCCGAGGATCCACAGCACTGGGTCGCGCAGGTCGGGGCATTCGGGCGGGACTCCGAGGATCCGCGCTTCGTGGGCGGCGTTGACGAGGACCGGGAGGTCCCATTCCCCCGCGCCGTCCGCCGCCAGCACCTGCATCCCGGCGGCGTGGGCCGCGGCGACGATCTCCTCCGGCTCGACTCCCCGCGCGCACGGCAGGTGGAAGTGGCTTCCGGCCGCGGCGCGGATGACCTTCGGGGCGTACAGTTCGACGCTTCCCCTGCCGACGAGGACCGCTCCGGCCCCGGCGGCGTCCGCCGTCCTGACGATCGTCCCCAGGTTTCCCGGGTCGGAGACGTCCAGGGTGGCCACGGCCAGGCGGGCGCCCGTCAGGGCCTCGCGCGGCTCCGGGTTCGCGGGGACCTCGGCGACGGCGACGAGTCCCTGCCCGTCGCCCGACAGGTCGCGCATTGTCTCCTCGTCGAGGACATGCGTCCAGACCGCGGCCTCCGCCGCCGCGGCGGCGACGTCCTGGCGGCGTTCCATCGCCCGGCGGGTCGCGTAGAGGTCGCGGACGCTCCCGGGGGCGTGGACGAGCGCCTCGAGCACCGCCTGGGGGCCTTCGACGAGCGTCTGCCCGCGCCTGGCCCGCTGTTCGCGGCGGTGGAGCCTCTGCGCGCGCTGAAGCTGGGTGCGGGAGGCGTCTTTCAGGCGCAAAGCGGCCACGGGGATCTCCTTCACAGCGGAGGCCTCGGAGCCGGGACTCCGAGGCCTCTCTCTTCACGGGTGTCAGGCGCTCTTGGGGGCGTTGACGTCCTCCGGCAGGGCCTTCCTCGCGGCGTCGACCACCGCGACGAAGGCGGCGGGGTCGTTGACCGCCATTTCGGCCAGCTGGCGGCGGTCGACTTCGATGCCCGCCAAGTTGAGTCCCTGGATGAAGCGGTTGTAGGTCATCCCCTCGGCGCGCACGGCCGCGTTGATGCGGGCGATCCACAGCTTGCGGAACTCGCTCTTGCGGGCCTTGCGGTCGCGGTAGTTGTAGACGAACGAATGGGTGACCTGCTCCTTGGCCTTGCGGTAGAGCCTGGAGCGCTGGCCCCTGTAGCCCGAGGCCCGTTCGAGGGTGGTGCGGCGCTTCTTCGCTGCGTTGACTGCGCGCTTGACTCGTGCCATGGTCTTCTTCTCCTTCTTCCTGCCTTCAGCGGCCCAGCAGGGACTTGACGGACTTGAGGTTCGCGCGGTCCACCGGCTGGTCCATGGCGAGGCGGCGCGTGCGGCGGCTCGACTTGTGCTCGAGCAGATGGCGCTTGTTGGCCTGCTCGCGCATGAGTCTGCCGCTGCCCGTGACGCGGAAGCGCTTCTTGGCACCGGAGTGCGTCTTGTTCTTCGGCATGTTTTCTCCCCTCGGTAAGGGCCGCGCCCGTCGGGCGCGGCGTTCTTCTTCGCGGTCTCAGTCCGCCTGCCCGGCCGGGCCGGGGGCATGGGCCCCCTGGGAACGCGATGCGCGCTGCGCCTCGCGCGCCTTGCGCGATTCGCGTTCGGCCTCGCGGCGGCGGCGCTGGTCGGACTTCGCCTCGGACTTCTTGCGCAGCGGCGCCAAGACCATCGACATGTTGCGGCCTTCGGCGCGGGGCGCGGCCTCGATCGTCGACAGCTCCGACAGCTCGTCGGCCAGGCCTCGCAGCAGGCGCACTCCCATCTCGGGGCGGGACTGCTCGCGGCCTTTGAAGCGCAGGTCGAATTTCACCTTGTCCCCGCCGCTGAGGAACCGCTCGGCCTGGCCCTTCTTGGTCCTGTAGTCGTTCTCGTCGATCTTCAGCCCGATGCGGATCGACTTGATGACCGTGTTCGACTGGTTGCGTCGCGCCTCGCGCACCTTCTGCGCGGATTCGTACTTGAACTTCCCGTAGTCCATGAGCTTGGCGACGGGTGGATTGGAATTCGGCGCCACCTCGACGAGGTCCAGCCCCGATTCCTGCGCTAGTCGCAGTGCGTCCTCTAATCGGACGACGCCTACCTGCTCGCCCCCAGGCCCGACAAGGCGTACCTTGTCCACGTGGATGCGCTCATTAACTCGTGGTTCGCTGTTGATGGCTATCCCTTCATTTCCTCGACGTGCCATGCGCACGGAGCCTCCCGAAGGAACAGCAGACGAGCCGTTCGGACCCGGCTCCCTTCGGGGCACCAGGTGGGATTTCTCCGCTTGCGTTCCGGCCATCTGCCGGTGAGTCGCGTAACACTATAGCAGTCCGGCCGGATCCGGGGGCGGATCGCTCAGGGAATCGACTGTGAATTCGCGCTCACGGGGACGATCTCGACGACATCCAGGTGCGACCGCAGATACGGGTTCGCCTCGGCGGCGCCGACGACGGCCTCCACGATCGCGTAGGCCTCCCCGGCCCCCGCGTCGCCTGGGATGGCCAGGACGAGGCGCAGGATGCCGTCGGGCGTCGGCTGCAGCCTGAGGTCCGCGTCGCCCGCGCCGCGCTCGGCGAGCGCCTCGGCGAAGCCGTCGAGAACCTTCGGGTTGTCCCAGGGAGGCACCCACTCCTCGCCGGCGGCGATGGCCGCCACCGCGCCGCGTCCCAGGGCCACGGCGCCGCGACCGGAGGGATCCTGCGGGTCCAGGGCGAGGATCCCGGTGGAGGCGAGGGCCTGCGCGGCGGCGTTGCGGCCGAGGACGGGGATGGGGCGCGCGTCGGGGTAGCAGGCGAGCAGGCGGTCGGCCGAGGAGAAGACCGGAGTCGCGAAGCGCCCGCCGGGGATGCGCACCGAAAGGGTCGCGGCCTGCGCCACGGCCTGGCCCGTCGGGTCGGCTTCCTCGGAGTGCTCGGCGACGCCTCCGTCGGCGGTCCTGCCCGGGTGCTCGTGGGGGAGCGCGGGCACGAGCAGGCGCCCGGCGGCGACGGCGGCGACCACGCCGGACAGCCGCCGTCCCGGATCGGGCTCGTCCAGCGCCTCGCGCATGGCGGGGCTCATCCTCCCCCTGTCGCCCGCGAAGGGATTGGGGCGCAGCAGGCGGTCGACGTCCACTAGCGCTGCTCCCCCGCGACCTCGATGGCCTGGGCGAGGGTGAAGGCCCCCGCGTACAGCGCCTTGCCGACGATGGTCGAGTCCACGCCCGCCTCGACGAGAGCCCTCAGGGCGCGCAGGTCTTCGAGCCGCGCGACGCCGCCCGAGGCGACGACCGGGGCCGAGGAGGCCTCGGCCACCGAGGCGAGGAGGTCGAGGTTGGGGCCCTGCAGCGTGCCGTCCCTGGCGACGTCGGTGACCACGTACCGGGAGCACCCGGCCTCCTCCAGGCGCGCCAGGACCTCCCACAGGTTCCCGCCTTCGCGGGTCCAGCCGCGGGCCGCCAGGGTCTGCCCCCTCACGTCCAGGCCGACCGCCACGCGCTCGCCGTAGCGTTCGATCGCGCGGGACGTCCAGTCGGGGTCCTCCAGGGCGGCCGTCCCCAGGTTGACGCGTGCGGCACCGGAGCCGAGGGCCGCACGCAGGCCGGCGTCGTCGCGGATTCCGCCGGACAGCTCGACCTTCGCGTCCGTCGAGGCGACGATGCGGGCCAGGAGATCCCTGTTGGACCCGCGCCCGAAGGCGGCGTCCAAGTCGACGAGGTGGATCCAGGTCGCGCCGGCGGCGACGAAGGAGGCGACGGCCTCGGCGGGGTCTCCGTAGGCCTGTTCGGTTCCGGCCTCCCCTTGGACGAGTCGGACGGCCCGGCCGTCGACGACGTCGACGGCGGGCAGGAGCTGGAGGGGGCGGGTCATCGTTCTCCTACGGGTGTCGGTCATGCTGGTGTCGGCGGTGGGTCGTCGGGAGGGTGGAGAGCCAGTTGCCGAGCAGCCTCGCCCCGGCGTCCGACGATTTCTCGGGGTGGAACTGGGTGGCGCTGAGCGGGCCGTCCTCGACCGCGGCGACGAATCGGGTTCCGTGCCGGGCCCACGTCACCAGCGGTGGGTCGCCGCGCCCGTCCAGGCGTTCGCTCGGGTCGGAGAGGACGCCGTAGGAGTGGACGAAGTAGAAGCGCTCGCCCTCGACTCCAGCGAACAGCCGGGAGCCTTCCGCCGCTTCGACTCGGGACCAGCCCATGTGAGGGACGACGGGGGCGTCGAGGCGCTCGACGGTCCCGGGCCATTGGCCGAGGCCTTCGTGATGTCCGCGCTCCCGGCTGGACTCGAAGAGGACCTGCAGGCCCACGCAGATGCCCAGGACGGGCAGCCCGCCGGCCAGGCGCCTCTCGATGAGCCGGTCCGCCCCCACGGCGCGCAGTTTGTCCATGACCGTCCCGAAGGCCCCCACGCCGGGGACGACGAGCCCGTCGGCGTCCATGACCGCTTCGGCTTCGGCGGTGAGGCGGACGTCCGCCCCCGCGCGCTCCAGGGCGCGGACGGCGGACCGGACGTTGCCCGTCCCCGCGTCGAGGACGACCACTCGGCGCTTCACGCCGTCTCCCCGCCGGGTCGGGGGTCCTCGCCGGGTCGGGGGTCCTCGCCGGGCCCCCGATCTCCGGCAGGCCCGTCCTGCGGGGGTTCGCCGTCGTCGAGGGGGCCGGTGACGCCTTTGCCTCTGCCGCGGGTTCTGCGCCCCTTGACGAGGTTCGCGATCATCGACGTGGTCACCTCGCCGGAGCGGATCCCCCCGTCGCCTTCGGGGTCCTCCTGTCCCAGGACGACGCGCTCGACGAGCGGGTCGACGGTGTTGAGCAGCAGGCCGGCCGAGATCTCCTCTCCGGCCCGGCCGTCGAGGAAGCGCCGGGCGCGCGTCAGCCCGGACACGCCCTCCTCGATGCCGACGTCCGAGCCCAGGTCGACGTCGATGAGGACGACCCCGTACCGCGACAGCTTGGAGAGGACCGCGGCCACCATCGGCGCGTTGTCGGAGGGGGCGAGGTCGTCGTCCTCGTCGGCCTCGTCCGGGCCGGTGATGTTCCTGATGTCCCATTCGTCGTACTGCGGCTCGGGCAGGTCCCTGACGACGAGCGCCCCGCTGTCGGTCTGGACGACCCGGGCGTCGATCCCGTGCAGCGCCAGGATCCCCGCCACGACCTCGGGCTTGTCGAAGGGCGTGAGGATGACGTACCGCTTGATCGTCGTTCCGCTCACAGCGCCCCCTTCGTGGAGGGCACCCCGGCCACGCGCGGATCCGGCTCGACCGCCGCGCGCAGCGCCCGCGCCACGGCCTTGAACTGGGCCTCGGCGATGTGGTGGGGGTCGCGTCCCCGCAGGACGTCCACGTGCAGGCACACGGCGGCGTTGTGGGCGATCGCCTCGAAGACGTGGCGGGTCATCGACCCGGTGAAGTGGCCTCCGATGAGGTGGTACTGCTGGCCCTCGGGTTCGCCTTCGTGCACGAGGTAGGCCCTGCCCGATATGTCGACGACGGCCCGGGCCAGGGCCTCGTCGAGCGGGACGGTCGCCTCGCCGAAGCGGCGGATGCCGCGCTTGTCCCCCAGGGCGTCCCGCAGCGCCTGGCCGAAGCAGATGGCCGTGTCCTCGACGGTGTGGTGGACGTCCACGTCGGTGTCCCCGTCCGCGTCGACCGTCAGGTCGATTAGGGAGTGGCGCGACAGCGCCGCGAGCATGTGGTCGTAGAAGGGGACGCCCGTCGAGACGCGGGCCTCCCCCGTCCCGTCCAGGTTGATCTCCAGAGCGATGCGGCTCTCCGAGGTCTCCCGTTCGACCCGGGCGACCCTCCACGCGGCCGCCTTCCTCTGTTCCATCACATCGCCTCCTGGAGTGCGGCCAGGAATGCCGCGTTTTCGCCGGGCGTGCCGACGCTGACCCGCAGATGCCCCTCCGGCCCGATCTCGCGGACGAGGACGCCGCGCTCCAGCAGCGCCCGCCACACGGCGTGCCTATCGGCGAACGCGCCGAAGAGGACGAAGTTCGCATCCGAATCCGTCACGTCCAATCCTAGGCCACGCAGGCGGGACACGAGGCCGTCCCGTTCGTCCCGGATCGCGGCGACCTGGCGCGCTAGCGCCTCCCGGTGCGCCAGGGCGGCCCTGGCGGCGGCCTGGGTCAGGGCCGACAGGTGGTAGGGGAGCCTGGCGACCATGACCTGGTCGACGACGTCCCGCCCGGCGGCCATGTACCCGAGCCGTAGACCTGCCGCCCCGAAGGCCTTCGACATGGTCCTCGTCACGACCAGGTGCGGGTTGCCCGCCAGGAGCTCCAGCGCGGAGGGCACCCCGCTCCTGCGGAACTCGGCGTAGGCCTCGTCGACGACGACGAGGCTGGCCATGCCCTCCTCGGGCCCGGTGTCGCGGGCGACGCGCAGGATCTCCCGCAGCTGGGAGAGCGGCAGGGCGGTGCCCGTCGGGTTGTTCGGGGAGGCGAGCAGGAGGACGGCGGGGCGCTCGCGCCGCATGACCTCCTCGACGGCGGACGCGTCCAGGGCGAAGTCCTCGCGGCGGCGCCCGGTCACCCACCGCGAGCTGGTGTCGCGCGCGTACTCCGGGTACATCGAGTAGGTGGGGAGGAAGGAGACGACAGCGCGGCCCGGCCCGGCGAAGGCCGTGAGGATCTGGAGCATGACTTCGTTCGACCCGTTGGCGGCCCACACGTTCGACGGCGGAAGGCTGACGCCGGACTCGCCGGCCAGGTACGTCGCGAGGTCCTCGCGCAGGGCGGTCGCGTCGCGGTCGGGGTATCGGTTCAGGCTCCGGGCCGCCTGCCCGACCCGGCGCTCAATCTCCGCGACGAGCTCGGGGGATGGCGGATAGGGGTTCTCGTTGACGTTCAGGCGCACGGGAACGTCGATCTGGGGAGCGCCATAGGGGCGTTCGCCGGCGAACTCCGGGCGATACGGAAGACTGCTCACCCCTTCAGGGTACGGGTGTCGACGGCGTTTTCCGCGCCGGCCCGCGAGTGCGCGCGTCGGATTATGGCGCACTGCACAGATCCGCCCGGGCCCGGCGGAGCGCGGACGTCAGTCGATGCGCGCCTGGAGAGCCTCCGCGTGGGCCGGCAGGTCCTCGTCCGCGGACATCCGGCGCAGAGGCTCGTACAGGCCGGCCGCGGCCTCCTTGGTGTACTCGATCTCCTGGACGGCTTTGAGGAAGGAGTGGACGTTCAGGCCCGAGGCGAACCTGGCGGTGCCGCCGGTGGGCAGGACGTGGTTGGACCCGGCCAGGTAGTCGCCGAGCGGAACCGGCGTGTAGGGCCCGACGAAGATCGCCCCCGCGTTGCGGATGCGCTTGGCGTCGCGGTTCACGTGGCGGGTGTGGATCTCCAGGTGCTCCGGGCCGTAGGCGTTGGCGACGTCGATGGCCGCGCCGACGGTGTCGACGATCACGATGCCCGACTGCGGCCCGCCGAGCGCCTCGCGCACCCGCTCGGAGTGCTTGGTCCGCGCGGCGCGCTCGGACATCCTCCCCTCGACCGCGTCGGCCAGCGCGGTCGAGTCCGTGATGAGCACGGAGGCGGCGGCGGGGTCGTGCTCGGCCTGGGAGACCATGTCGGCGGCGATGTAGTCGGGGTCGGCGTCGGCGTCGGCGATGATCGCGATCTCCGTCGGCCCGGCCTCCGCGTCGATGCCGACCACGCCGCGCACGGCGCGCTTGGCGGCGGCCACGTAGACGTTGCCCGGCCCGGTGACCACGTCGACCGGCTCGCACAGCCGCAGCGGGTCGGGGGTTCCGGGCTCGCCCGCCGCCCCGTAGGCGAACATGGCCACCGCCTGGGCGCCGCCGACGGCGTACACCTCCTCGATGCCCAGCATGCGGCAGACGGCCAGGACCGTCGGGTGCACGAGTCCGCCGGCGTCCTTCCGCGGCGGGCTGGCCAGCGCGATCGCCTCCACGCCGGCCACCTGGGCGGCCACGGCGTTCATGATCACCGACGAGGGGTAGGCGGCCAAGCCGCCCGGCACGTACAGTCCGACCCTGCGGACCGGGATCCACCGCTGGCGCACCACCCCGCCGGGGACGATCCGCGTCTCCTGCCCGGCGGGCATCTGCGCCCTGTGCCCGGCGCGGTTGTGGGCGATCGAGAGCTCGAAGGCCTCGCGCAGCTCGGAGTCGAGGGATCCGGCCGCCTCCTCCAGGGCCGAGGCCGGCACTCGGAGGCGTTCGGGCCGCACCCCGTCGAAGCGTTCGGCGAGGTCGCGCAAGGCCGCCCCTCCGCGTTCGCGCACGTCGTCGACGATGGGCGCGACCGCGGCCGTCGCCGCCTCGACGTCAAGTGCGGCGCGGGGCAGGCGCTCGCTGAGTTCCCGCGGGGAGAGGATCTGGGCACGCAGGTCGATGCGACGAATCATGCCCTCTAGTCTAGGGTGCCGCCACCGGCCGCGTAGCCGCCGCCCGAGGTGTGAGGTCCGCGCCCGCCGTCCGGTCGATGCGCGCTACCGCGGGGCCGGGGCGTTCGACCGGGAGGGGCCCTTCGGCGCTACCGGGAAGCGTCCCCGCGGAGAGTCGGATCCTCCCGGTCCTCCGAGCCCGGGTTCGGCTCCTCTCCGGGCTTCGGCCCGGTCTGGCCCGAGCCGTCGGGCGTCGCGGTCTCGGAGGAGGCGACTGCGTCGACGGCTCCGCCGAATCGCCGGTCGCGCTCGGCGTAGGCCTGGCAGGCCCGCCACAGCTCGCGACGGTCGAAGTCCGGCCAGGCGACGTCGGAGAAGTACAGTTCGGCGTAGGCGGACTCCCACATGAGGAAGTTCGACGTCCGCTGCTCCCCGCCCGTGCGGATGAACAGGTCGACGTCGCCCATGTCCGGCGAGTAGAGGTATCTGCGGACGGTCCTCTCGGTGACCGCCCCGGGCTTGAGGCGCCCGTCGACGGCGTCGCGCGCGATCCTCCGGGCGGCGTCGGCGATCTCGGCCCGCCCGCCGTAGTTGATGCACATGTTGAGGACGAGCTCGGAGTTGCCGGCCGTCAGGTCCTCGGCGGCTCTCAGCTCCTTGAGGACGGAGGCCCACAGACGGGGGGTCCGGCCGACCCAGCGGACCCGCACCCCCCATGCGTTGAGGTCGTCGCGCTGGGCCCGCAGCACCTTGCGGGAGAATCCCATGATGAAGCGAACCTCGGCGGGGCTGCGCTTCCAGTTCTCGGTGGAGAAGGCGTAGGCGGACAGCTCCGACACGCCTATCTCCAGCGCTCCGGCGATGACGTCCATGAGGGTGGCCTCCCCCGCCCTGTGGCCTTCGACGCGGGGCAGGCCGCGCGCGTTGGCCCACCGCCCGTTTCCGTCCATGACCACCGCGACGTGCCTCGGCACGACCGCCAGCCTCGGAGGCCTGGCGCCCGAGGGGTGCGGGGGCGGCGCGACGGGTTCGCGCCCCGAGCCGTCTCTCGGCGTCTTCGCGCCTGTCGCCGTCACGCCGTCTCCACGAGTCTGAGGGAGCGGACGCGGCGTTCGACGTGCCACTGCAGGTAGGCGCCCACGAGGGCGGCCGCCTCGCGTCGCGCGTGGATCGGCGCGGCGTCGGCCGTCTCCCAGTCCCCGGAGACGAGGGCCCCGAGCAGCTCGACCGTCGCCGCGCCCGGATGGGCCGATCCGCGGGGCGCGCACGATGCGCACACCATGCCGCCGGACTGGATGGCGAAGGCCGCGAGGCCGTCGCCGCGCCCGCACACCGCGCATTCGTAGAGTGACAGGCCCCAGCCGGACAGGGCGACCGCCCGGAGCGCGTAGGAGTCGACGATGAGCCGCGGGCGATGGGCGCGGGTCGCCATGGCGTGGAGCGCGCCGAGCAGGAGGAGGTACTGCTGGGGGTCCGGCTCGCCTTCGCCCATGGCCAGGCCGTCGGCGACCTCGGCCAAGGTGCTCGCGCCGGTGTAGGCCTCGTAGGAGGCCGCGATCGACCGCCCGTAGGGGGCGAGGGTCGTCGCCTCGGTGACGACGTCCAGGCCGCGCCCCTCGTAGAGCTGGACGTCGACCATGGCGAAGGGCTCCAGGCGCGCCCCGAACCGTGACTTCGTGCGGCGCACGCCCTTCGCCACGCCCCGGACCTTTCCGTGGTTGCGGGTGAGCATCGTGATGATGCGGTCGGCTTCGCCCAGGTCGTGGGTGCGCAGCACGATGGCCTCGTCGCGGTAGAGCTTCACTGGGAGATTATCGCACGCCCGGCCGGGCGCCGCGTCAGCGCAGCGCCCTGTTGATCGCGGAGACGATCGCGTTGAAGCCCGCGCGCATCGTGGAGGGGTCGATGCCGCAGCCCCACAGGACCTGGCCGTCGACGTCGCATTCCACGTAGGCAGCCGCGGTCGCGTCCCCTCCCGAGGACAGGGCGTGTTCGACGTAGTCCAGGACGTGCACGTCGACGCCGAGCTGCCCGAGCGCCCGCACGAAGGCGTCGATGGGGCCGTTGCCGGAGGTCTCGACCGCGTGGCGGATCTGCCCGGAGTCGGCGGACTCGACGATCATGGCCTTGAGCACCGTGCTCTGGCCGTCGCCCGCGGTGAGCGTGGCCGAGGAGAGCCTGTAGCGCCCCCACGGCGTGAGCCCGTCGGCGACGGTGTGCGGCAGGTACTCGTCGGCGAAGATCGACCACAGGTCCTCGGCCGTGACCTCGCCGCCGAAGGCGTCGGCGTGCCGTTGCACGATGCCCGACAGCTCGATCTGCATGCGCCGCGGCAGGTCGAGGTGCCGCGTGCTCGACAGGAGGTAGGAGACCCCTCCCTTGCCGGACTGCGAGTTGACGCGGACGACGGCCTCGTAGCTCCGCCCGACGTCCTTCGGGTCGATCGGAAGGTAGGGGACCTCCCAGACGACGGCGTCCTCGTCGCCGCCCGCGGCGGCGACCCGGTCCCGGCGGTCGGCGAAGCCCTTCTTGATCGCGTCCTGGTGGGAGCCGGAGAAGGACGTGTAGACGAGGTCGCCTCCGTAGGGCGTGCGCGCCGGGACCTCCATCTGCGTGCAGTGCTCGACCACGCGGCGGACCTCGTCGATGTCCGACAGGTCGAGCTCCGGGTCGATCCCCTGGCTGAAGAGGTTCAGCGCCAGGGTGACGAGGTCCACGTTGCCGGTGCGCTCGCCCTGTCCGAAGAGGCAGCCCTCCACGCGGTCGATGCCCGCGAGCATGGCGAGCTCGGCCGTGGCGATGCCGGTTCCGCGGTCGTTGTGGTTGTGGGCTGAGAGCGCGACGAACTCGCGCCGGGAGAGGTTGCGGCTGACGTATTCGATCTGGTCGGCGTACACGTTGGGGGTGCAGCGCTCGACCGTGGTGGGGAGGTTGACGACGATTTCCCGGCCCGGGCCGGGCTGCCAGACGTCCATGACGGCCTCGCACACCTCGAGCGCGAAGTCGAGTTCGGTGTCCACGAAGATCTCCGGCGAGTACTCGAATCCGGCGACCGTGTCGTCCCCCAGCGTCTTCTCCATGTAGGCGACGAGCTCCTGCGCGCCGGAGACCGCCAGCTGCTTGGTCGCCTCGCGGTCGTTGTGGAACACGACGCGCCGGAACACGGGCGCCGTGGCGTTGTACAGGTGTACCGTGGCGCGCGGCAGCCCGTCGAGGGCGTCGACCGTCGCGTGGATGATCTCCGGGCGAGACTGGGTGAGCACGGAGATGGTCACGTCCTCGGGCACGAGCCCCCCGTCGGCGAGGGACCGGCAGAACTCCAGGTCCGCGGCCGAGGCCGCCGGGAATCCGATCTCGATCTCCTTGACGCCCAGCCGGACGAGCAGGTCGAAGAGCATCCGCTTGCGCGCCGGGTCCATGGGCTCGATGAGGGCCTGGTTGCCGTCGCGCAGGTCCGTCGAGAGCCATCGCGGCGCCTTGTCGATGCGGCGGTCGGGCCATCGGCGGTCGGGCAGACGGACGGGGTTGACGTCGAGGAAGTGCCGGTATTTCGCGGTCGGCATCCCGGACGGCTGTTGGCGGCTTGAAATTCCCTGTGTTCGCATGGCGTTCGGCGTTCTCCTAATCGACGGTGAGGCGACCGGCGGAATCGACTCCGCGGCGGGGCAGCCGGTCTAGCCGACCCCGACGCGGCACGTAAGCAGCGAGAACGCGGACACGGCGACTATTGTAGACGGCTTCGCGAACGTCCGGTCAACTCGTCCGCCGCGCGGCTCGGGCTTGCGGGCCGGGCGGCCGTCAGCCGGGGATCTCCATGTCGCTCGGCTGATGCCCGGCCGCGGCCTGGACCTCCTGCAGCTCCCGTCCGAATTCGGCCGCGCTCTCCGGCCGCTCCCCCGGGTCGTGGGACATCGCCCGCCGGAGGATGGCGTCGAGCCGGCCGGTCGCCTCGTCGCCGACGCCGGGAGGGGCGGGGACGGACGGGACGTCGCTGTCCAGGACCCGGGCCACGTATTCGCGCTTCGTCTCCTGCCCGTCCAGGCTGTAGGGGGCGTGCCCCGCCAGGGCGGTGTACACCGTGGCGGCCAGGGAGTAGACGTCGGCCGGCGTGCCGGACGGCCGGTTGAGGAGCACCTCGGGCGCGGCCCACGGAAGCGAGGCGCCCAGGACGTCGTCGTTGGAGGCGCCCACGAGCGTGGCGATGCCGAAGTCCCCCAGGAGCGGCCGGCCGAATTCCGAGTAGAGGACGTTGGCCGGCTTGAGGTCGTAGTGGAGGATCCCCATGACGTGGGCGGTGTGGACCGCTCCGGCCACCTGGACGCCCATCTTCAGGACCTCGTCCATCGGCAGCGGGCCGGAGGCCAGGCGTTCGGCCAGAGACGGCATCGGGCAGTACTGCATGACGACGTAGGGGTGGCCGGATTCGGCCACGTTCGCGTCGTAGATCGAGACCACCGAGGGATGCCCCGAGAGCTGCGCCATGAGGTCGACTTCGTCGCGGAACTGCGAGGACGTCCCCTCCCCCAGGGACCTCTTGGAGAGGACCTTGATGGCCACGAGGCGCCTGGGCAGCTGCTCCTCGTACAGGTAGACGTCGGAGAACCCGCCCGATCCCAGGTAGGAGATGAACCGGAAGTCGTCGAGCGCGGGCGGGGCCCCGTGGGAGCGCCGCGCGGGGGCCGCCTTGTTCGCGTAGCCGATGCCCAGGGCTTCGAGCCCCATGTCGCCGGGGACCTGCCCCTCGGGGACCCCGGCATCGGGCTCGGGCTCGCCCAGGAGGGTCGGCGGAGAGGCCAGGGCGGCCGCCTCCTCCTCCGTCATGACGTCGACCACGATGGCCGCCTGGGAGGAGGAGCGCCGGCCCGCGTGGGAGACGATCGTCGAGGAGGCGCGTTCGGCCCGGCGGAGCTGATGGACCAGTCTGGCGGTGCGCGAGTCCGCGAGGTCCCTGCACACCTCGCCAGTGCCGATGACGAAGCGCTGGCCCGCCTCCATGGGCACCGTCCACAGTTCGCCCGGGAGGTCGTAGCCGACGTCGTCGGCCGTGGGAAGGGCGCGGACGCCGCCCGACGACGAGACCTCCAGGATCTCCATGCCCCCCGAGGACAGGGCGATCCACGTCGGCTCGTCCTCGATCCGGGTGGCGATCAGGCCCGCCAGCCGGACGTCGTCGATCCCCGTGTAGGAGCCGGTGCGGTTGAGGATCGTCGCCTCGGCTATGCGCCGCGACATGCCCCTGACGACGTCGCGCCACAGGTCGTGCACGTGCCCGACGCCGGGCCCCGCCGGGTGGGCCGCCCGGAGAGCGGCGAACGCGTCGATCATCATCCACGAGATCTCCCTGGCCAGCGGGAGGTCCTGGCGCGGGTCGGTGGCCACGAAGACGGGCATCTCGGCGATGAGGCCTTCGTTGAGCGCGGCGTCGTCCCCGGAGGCCGCGCTCCCCCACCGAATCGTGAAGTCCGCCCATTCGCGGGCGTTGTCGAGGTCGGCCGCCGTCTCACGCACGACTGTTGGGGTCGTCGTAGGATGCGGGATCCTGGAGCCGGTAGAGCATGTCGGGGGTGACGATCCGCGTGGCCACTGCGTGTTCGACGAGCCGCGCCCGGCGGTTGACGGCCAGTTTGTCGGGACCGCCGTGCAGGCCCCTGACCCCGTACCGGGTCAGGCGTTCGCAGATGTGGTCGAGCTTGCGGTTGAACCGGGTGATCGGCCAGCCCAGGCGGTTGGCCGCGTCTTGGGAGGACGGAATCGACGAGGTCGTGCCGCGCCCGGTGAGCACCGGCTCGGAGAGGGCGAGGACCAGGAGGAGCTGCGAATTGGTGAGTTCGATCGGGCCGATGGTGGTCTCCCCCGACTCCGTCTTGTCCGCGACGGCCGAGGGCAGGTAGGCGGGCTGGTCGTTGACCAGGCGCATCTCGTAAGTCGTGCGGCCGGCCGTGAACAGGAGGGTGGTGTCGGCGTACACGAGGGGCAGCCGGGCTTCGGGCTGAAGATACGCCTGTGTGACTCCGGCGGAGTCGGCCAGGGTCGCCGACAGGCGGGAACCGATGTTCTCGATCCACCACATCCCCTCCACGAAGGAGATCACGAGGAAACGACGGTGGAGGTACTGGTTGTCGTCCAGTTCGAGCGGGCCCTCGCGGCCGATCAGGAAGGGCTCGCCCGGGTCGATGTGAAACCACTCTCCGCAGAACTCGAGTGAAAGGCTCATGTGCTATTCCCCTATCTTCATCAGGGCGACCGTCACGTTGTCGCGGCCGCCCTGCGTGAGTGCGACGTCGCGCAGTGCGAAAGCCAGGCCGTTGAGGCTCTCCTCAGCTTCAACGTCAACAATAACCGACGCGATCGCGGTGTCGTCCAGTTGGTCGGAGAGCCCGTCCGAGCACGCCAGGACGAGGTCCCCGGGCTGGGACGGGAAGGCGGAGACGTCCAGGCGGCACGGGCCGTAGCTGCCGATGGCTCGCGTGATGACCGAACGCCGGGGATGGTAGCGGGCCTGCGCCTCGGAGATCTCGCCCTCGTCGATGAGCTCCTGGACGAGGGAATGGTCCCGCGTCAGCCTGCGGAGCTCGCCGCCCCTCCACAGGTAGACGCGGGAGTCCCCGATGTGGAAGACCGTCCAGTTCGCCTCGCCCACGCAGTACAGGGCGCCCGCCAGCGTCGTCCCGGCCCCCGGCTGAGCGTTGACCCGGGTTTCGGTCGTGTCCAGGACTCCGTCCTTGACGTAGGAGACGATGTAGGTCCTGGCCTCGGCGACGCATCTTTGCAGCAGCGACGCTGCGTCCGCCGTCGACACGGTGCGCCACGGGATCCTCGCCAGGGAGTCGACGGCGGCCTGCGCCGCGCGGTCGCCGACGAGATGACCGCCCATGCCGTCCGCGACGGCGACCATCGGCGGGTGAAGGAGGTATCGATCCTCGTTGCGGAAACGGATCCGCCCCGGATCAGTCAC
>NZ_KE951426.1:0-1641 GCF_000466165.1 Actinobaculum sp. oral taxon 183 str. F0552 | reverse complement strand
GGGTGAAGGAGGTATCGATCCTCGTTGCGGAAACGGATCCGCCCCGGATCAGTCACCCCCGCCACAGATATTTGCATGCCCCAAGCTTACGTCAGACCTCGGCGGGAACCCGGAAGCCTAGCCAAGCGAGGGGTAAAGTCCCCAGTACGCCAAGGATAGGAAGAGGACGGCCTGCCCGGCCAGGCCGATCGCCATCGTTGCGCGGGCCGGCCAGGACAGCCGGCCGGGGGCCTCGCGCCAGCGGAACGGCACGCCGACGAAGAGCCACGCCGCCGAGAGCGCCGTCGCCTGGCAGAGGAGCCAGCCTCCCTGGACGACGACGCTGTTGCGCTGGTAGGACGTCGCGTAGTAGGCGAGCGTGACGATGTAGGCGACGAAGACGACGCACGCCAGGCAGATCCCCGCGGAGGCCGAGTGGAGCCAGCGGCCGCATCCCCTCAAGTCGATCAGACGCCTGCCGCGTCGGCGGAGCATGCCCGCCAGGGAGAGGAGCCCTGCGGACGAGACGAGGAGCAGCCCCGTGGCCACGATGAGAACGATCGACATCCCCGAGGCGAGCTTCGGCGCCGGAGCGACCTTGCCGCCCATGTAGGCCTGGACCGGCCTCGCCCCGGCGACGCGCGGCTTGGCGTGGGCCGTCGACGGCAGCCCGTTGACCCAGTCGGAGACGTCCTGCATCGGAGGGATGAGGAGGACTTTGCCGACCTTCAACCCGTGGCTGGCGCCCTTGTAGTACCGGACCGTCAGGGCGGTGTTGCCGGCCTTCTCCAGATCTTTTCGCAGGGTCAGGGGCGCCTGGACCATCGGCATCGACATGTCGTTCGTGCCGTAGACCATGAGGACGGGCATGGTCATCCTGCGTTGGTATTCGGAGACGTCGAAGTCTATGTAGGCGAAGTCCTCGAACTGCTGGCCGACGATCTTGGCTATGACGTCGATGATCTGCCGGGGAGCCCCCAGGTTGCGCATGTAGGAGTCGGCCGCGAGCGCGCCCTGGGTTCGGATCGGCAGCACCGGCGCGGACACCATGACGACGTAGGAGACCCGGGGGTTCGACGCGGCGATGATGGGGCCCATGTAGCAGCCTTCGGACACCGCGTACAGCCCCGACCTCCTGGGGTCCACGCCCTGGGAGCCGAGGAGGTAGCCGAAGGAGTCCTCGTAGTCCCTCGCCAGCGCCGTGTAGTCGCGGTGGGTGGTCGAGTAGTCGTTCGTCCGCTTCTGCGGGACGAGCGTGGCGATGCCCGTGGAGGCGATGACGTCGGTCTCCTCGGCGAAGGCCTGGTGGGAACTGGTCCCGGTGCCGTGGACGAACACCATCCCCGGGACGAGGCCCTGGACTCCGAGGGGAGTCTTGAGGGTCGCCGGGATCGCCGAGCCGTCCCTGGTGGGGACGCTGACCGTCGTCGTGCGGACCTGGTAGGCGCCGCGGGGCGCGGTGGGGGCCGCGCCCTTGATGGAGGTGTCCGACGTCTCGGGGACGATGAGGGTGCGCATGGGCTGCGGGTTCCATCTCGGGCCGGCCCACGTCCCCCACATCCCCAGGAGGAGGACCACGGCGATCCAGGCGATCGCGCGCCGCTGCCTGGTCCGCACCCGTCGGGCGGCGCCGGCGGCGGGCCCGGCGCCCGCCTCCTCCGC
>NZ_KE951425.1 GCF_000466165.1 Actinobaculum sp. oral taxon 183 str. F0552 | reverse complement strand
TCGAGCCGCCGGTATCCGAGCCGAGGGCCAAGGGGACCATGAACGCGCCGACCGCCGCCGCCGAGCCGCCGCTCGAACCGCCGGGGATGCGGTCCAGGCTCCACGGGTTGTGCGTCGGCTTGAAAGCCGAGTGCTCGGTGGAGGAGCCCATCGCGAACTCGTCCATGTTCGTCTTCCCCACGATGGGCAGGCCCGCTTCGCGCAGCCGCGTCACGACGGTCGCGTCGTAGGGTGGGCGCCAGCCTTCGAGGATCTTCGAGGCGCAGGTCGTCGGCTGACCGCGCGAGACCATGTTGTCCTTGATGGCTACGGGGACGCCGGCGAGGCGGTGGAGGGGCCGGCCGGCCGCGCGCTCGGCGTCGACCCGGCGGGCGGCGGCCAGGGCGCCGTCGTCGTCGACGAAGAGGAAGGCGCCGACCCGGCGGTCGACGGCATGGATACGGTCCAGGCAGGCCTGGGTGAGCTCGAGCGAGGTCAGCTCGCCGGCGGCGAGCATGCCGGCGAGCTCGAGCGCCGGGAGTGTGAGGAAGTCCTTCATCATTCCTCCCCGAGGATCTGCGGCACGAGGAATCGCCCGTCCTCCTGGGCGGGCGCCGAGGCCAGGACCTCGTCCCGGTCGAGGGTGGGAACGACCGCGTCGTCGCGCATGACGTTGGTCAGGGGAATCGGGTGGCTCGTGGCGGGGACATCCGGGGTGGCGACCTCGGAGACCTTCGCCACGGCGGAGGCGATCACATCCAGTTCTCCAGCCAGGCGCCGGATCTCGTCCTGGGTGAGCGAGATCCGGGCGAGGCCCGCGAGACGCGCCACCTCGTCAACAGAAAAAGACGACATGCCCCGATTCTACGTCGCCGGAGGGATGCCTCCCGCGACGTCTCCCACACGCCGCGCCTCGGGATGGGTCCGGACTGCGCGGGCGGTCTGCCCGGTGCGCGGGAAGGGCACTGGGGACATGAAACTACGGTTGGCGCGGGGGCAGGGAGATGAATCGCCGATTTTCCTTCACCGCGCCGGGACTGGCTACAGTAGTGGCATGTCCCGACTTCGCCGGCCTCGTCGGAGGCACATCGTCAGCGCGGTCAAGTGGGGGGCGCTCGGGACGCTCGCCGTTCAGACGGCGGCCGTGGCAACCGTCACCGCCATCGACGCGATGCGCAAACGCCGCTCCCCTCAGTCGGGGAACTTCCCGCACCTGCCACCGCAGGAGACCGTCGTCGGACCCAACGAGATGACGGTCTACACCTACGGGAGGGACTTGTACGACGCGATGCTCGAGGACATACGCTCGGCGACCGACCACATCTACTTCGAGTGCTTCATCGTCAAGGCCGACGAGACCGGCTTCGAGTTCCGCGACGCCCTCATCGACGCCGCGCGCCGCGGAGTCGAGACCTACGCGATCTTCGACACGTGGGGCAACTTCAACCAGGATCCGAGGTTCCGGCACCTGCCGAAGATGCGCAACCTCCACACCCTCCAGTTCCCGCTGGTGCGCACGGGGATCTTCACCGGCAGAGCGCGCGACAAGGGACGCGACCATCGCAAGATCCTCGCGATCGACGGGAAGGTCGGGTACGTCGGCGGCTACAACATCGGCACCCTGTACGCCCACCACTGGCGGGACACCCATGTGCGGATCGAGGGGCCGGCCGCTTGGGAGCTCGAGGGATCCTTCGCCGACATGTGGAACGACTTCCGCCGCAGGGAGCACCCCACCCTCCCCGACAACGGGACGCACCTGTGGGACAAAACCGTCAAAGCCACGGTCAACACCCCCGCGCTCAACGACTATCCCATCGGATCCCTCTACCTCGACGCGATCAACCGCTCGAGCCGGCGCGCCTGGATCACCATGGGGTATTTCATCCCCGACGAGCACATGCTCACGGCGCTGCGACACGCCGCCCGGCGGGGGGTGGACGTGCGGGTGCTCATCCCCGAATACTCCAACCACATCGTCGGCGACTGGGTGGGTCGCCCGCACTACGATCAGCTCCTAAGCGCCGGGGTGCGCATCTTCCTGTTCGAGGACGCCATGGTCCACGCCAAGACGATGGTCGTGGACGGGAAGTGGTCGACCGTCGGGACCGCGAACATCGACCGGTTGTCGCTGCGCGGCAACTTCGAGATCAACATCGAGGTGTACGACGACGACTTCGCCCGTGCCATGGAGCGGATCTTCCAGGTGGACCTGGACAACTCCCACGAGCTCACGCGCGCGGCGTGGGACGCCCGCGGGCGTTCCAACCGCGTCATCGAGAGGATCCTGCGGCCCCTGGGGCCCCTCCTGTGACGGCGGGTGCGGTCACCGGGGGAAGCCGATGCCTGCCCGTCAGGGCAGCTCGCCCGTGTCGAGGAGCGCCGCGAACTGCTCCTCGTCGATGACCGGGATGCCCAGCTCCCTGGCCTTGGCGGCTTTGGAGCCCGCCTTGTCCCCCGCGAGGACGAGGCTCGTCCTCTTCGACACCGACCCGGTCGCGCTGCCTCCGTGGGCCTCGATCGCCTCTTTGACGGACTGGCGGGTGTATCCCGACAGCGTGCCGGTGGCCACGACGGTCATGCCCGCGAGAGTCTGGGGGACCGCGGCGGCCTCGCGTTCCTCGGCGAAGTCCACGCCCGCGGCGGCCCACGTCTCGACGATCTGCCTGTGCCAGGGCACGTCGAACCACGTGAGGAAGGAGTCGGCGATGACCGGGCCGACGCCCTCGAGCTCCGACAGATCCTCGGGGCTGGCCATCGCCGCGCCCTCCAGTGAGCCGTAGGCCGCGGCGATGGCCTTCGCCGCGGCCGGGCCGACGTGCCTGATCGACAGGGCGACGATTTTGCGCCACAGTTCCTTGGACTTGGCCGCCTCCAGCTCGCCGATCATCTTGACGAGCGTCTTGCCCGGCTCCGAGGGGCGGGCGATCCGCATCGTCCCGTCCGGCCCCTTCTTCCACTTCGGCTTGGTCCAGGCGGCGCGCACGCAGCGGAAGTCGCCCGTCGGTTCGCCGCCGGCGCGCACTTCCTGCCAGATCCACACGTCGCGCGCCTTGTCCGCCGTGAGGTCGAACAGGCCCGCCTCCCCCGACAGGACGGGCGTCTGGGGGGCGGGGACGCCGAGTTCGCGTTGAACGTCTGCGGGGATGAGCGCCCGCGAATCGATGACGGCGCCGTCCCAGTCGGTCACGCCGCGTTCGACGAAGAACGCGCGGTCGGCCGCGATGCGCCTGGTCCGCCCGTCCTCCGCCTCGACCAGGAGCGTGCCGCCTTCGAGCAGGGCCCTGAGCGCGTCGGGGCGGCGCCTGTCGGGATCGGTCAGCCACAGAGCGGTCTCGTCGCCGAGCGCCTCGACGTCCAGAGCCCCGCGCCCGCCGATGTAGGCGATGCGCTGAGCAAGCTGCGCCGGGCACGAGGCGGTGTTGGGGCAGCGGACGTCGACGTCGCCCTCCTTGGCGGGGGCGAGCGGCGCACCGCACGACGGGCACCGCTCGGGCATGCGCCAGTCCCGCTCGGTCCCGTCGCGCAGCGCATCGACGGGGCCGAGGACCTCGGGGATGATGTCCCCGGCCTTCCGGACGACGACCGTGTCCCCGATCTTCACTCCCTTGCGCGCCACCTCGGAGGGGTTGTGCAGGGTGGCCTGGGCGACCGTCGAGCCGGCGACGAGAACGGGCTTCATGACAGCGAAGGGAGTGACCCGGCCGGTGCGGCCGACCTGCACGCCGATGTCGAGCAGGCGGGTCTCCACCTCCTCGGGAGGGTACTTGTAGGCGACCGCCCACCGAGGGACCCGCGAGGTGCTGCCCAGGCGGGCCTGTTCGGCGCGCGAGTCGATTTTGAAGACCGCGCCGTCGACCCCGTGGACCAGCGTGTAGCGCGCGTCGGCGTAGCGCGCGACGAAGGCTTCGACCTCCTCCCACGTCTCGACGAGTCGCGTGTAGGGCGAGACGGGCAGGCCCCACTCCCGGAAGGCCTCGTACGTCCCCCGCTGGGTGGCCAGGCGCTCTCCGGTCGGCTCGGGCGCCCCCGAGAGCGCGCCGAGGCCGTGGGCGACGAAGTCCAGCGGCCTGGCGGCCGTCACCCGCGGGTCCTTCTGCCGCAGCGAGCCGGCGGCGGCGTTGCGCGGATTGGCGAACTCCTTGGCGCCGGCCTCGCGCTGGGCGGCGTTGAAGGCGGCGAAGGAATCGAGGGGGAAGAAGACCTCGCCGCGCACCTCCACGAGCTCGGGGACGCCCTCTCCGCCGAGCCGCTCGGGGATGGAGTCGATCGTTCGGGCGTTGTCCGTGACGTCCTCTCCGGTGACCCCGTCGCCGCGGGTGGCGGCGACCGTCAGCCGGCCCCGTTCGTAGCGGAGGTTGAGGGCGAGGCCGTCGATCTTGGTCTCGGCCGTGCACGTCCGGCCCTCCGCGTTGCCCTCATACCAGGAGCGCAGGTCGTCGATGGAGAAGACGTCCTGAAGGGAGTAGAGGCGCTCCAGATGGTCCACCGGCGCGAAGCCCGCCGCCGCCGGGGCTCCCACGCGCTGGGCCGGCGAATCGCCGGCCGCCAGATGGGGGAAGGCGGATTCGATGTCCCGCAGCTCGTGGACGAGCCGGTCGTAGTGCTCGTCGGTGAGGATCGGCTCGGATCCCGAATGATAGGCCCTCTGCGCCCGCTCCAAGAGCGGCGCGATCTCGTCCCTGCGTTCGCGGGCCGCATCCGGGCTCGGCGGCGTCTGACTTGTCACCCCCCTATTGTGACAGGTCGGAGGTCGGGGAAATCCGCCGGGAAGCGGAACCGGCCCGCGCCCGAGTGTGTGCGTTGTGAAACGCGGGAGTCCGGGGAATAATGGTCGCATGACGACAGCAAGCTCACCCTTGTTGGATAGACGAAATTCTCAACGGTATCCTGTGGCGCACGCCAAGGACAATTGACGAAGGCATATGAACCGGCGGGACCGTATCCTTGTACCTATGGCACAGGGGCAGCGCAGCTATATAACGCTTTGGGGAATAAGCCCCATTGACGTCGGTGCCGCTTTTCTCGTGGCCATGCTGTATTTCCTCAATCGGGGTCCGATAGCGCTCCTGTATCCGGAGAACTCAGCCGCTTCGCCGGCGTTGGAGTCCTTCAGCGACGTGGTGATCGGCCTGCTCTACTCCGTCCCCATGGCGTTCCGGCGGACGCACTCCGTGCCGTCGGCGGTGCTCATTTTCACGGCGAGCGGGTGGAGGCATTTTCTCGAGCCGTCGAATATCATTTCCGCCGACGTGGCGGTGCTCGCCTCGCTGTACGCCGTCACCGTCTACGGCCCCGTCTGGGCGCACCGGACCGTCGCCGCCGCGAGCGTGCTGGGCGACTTCCTCCTGACGATCCCCACGCTCACCAGCCAGGCGACCGTGCCGAACGGCGCCACTTCGTGGAGCACCTTCTCCAACAGCTTCACCTACATAGGCGCGGTTCTCGCGGCCGTCTACGGCCTCGCCCTGGCGCGGCGGTCCCAATTCCAGGAGATGAACTCGCTGATCGTCCAGGCGCGCGACGCCGAGCACCGCGCCGACACCGAGGCCGAGCTGGCCGTTCTGGAAGAACGGTCCCGCATCGCCAGGGAGATGCACGACATCGTCGCGCACACGCTCTCGGTCGTCATCGCGCAGGCCGACGGCGGGCGCTACGCGGCGAAGAAGGACCCGCAGGCCCCTCTCGTCGCCCTGGCGACCATCTCCGACATGGCGCGCGACGCCCTGAAGGACATTCGATCGATCATCGGCGTCCTGCGCGACGCGGAGGGGAACGAGCAGCCGACGCTCCCCCAACCCGTCGAGCACGACCTGGAGGAGCTCGTGCGCACCGTCCACGAGTCGGGGATCACGGTCTCCTTCGTGCGAACGGGCGAGACGCGCCCGCTGCCGGTCGGCGTCGGAAACGCCATCTACCGCATCTGCCAGGAGGCCCTCACCAACTCGCTCAAGCACGCCGGCCCCCACGCGGAGATCACGATACTGCTCCAGACCACGGACGCCGCGCTGATCCTCCAGGTCGACGACGACGGCCGCGGCGCCGCGGCCCCCTTCGACGGAAAGGGGCACGGCCTGGTCGGCATGGCCGAGCGCGCCGCCGCCTTCGGCGGGACCGTCATCTCCGGTCCGCGTCCCAGCGGCGGCTTCCGGGTCATCGCCTCCATTCCCATTCCCCATCCCGACAACAGTTTAAGGAGCCCATATGAGTGACACAGACCAGATCCGGGTCGGCCTCGTGGACGACCAGGCCCTCGTCCGGACCGGTTTCGCCATGGTCATCGACTCTCAGGACGACATGAAGGTGGTGATGGAGGCGAGCAACGGGAGGATCGCGATCGACAGGCTCGGCGTGGTCCCCGTCGACGTGATCCTCATGGACATCCGCATGCCCGTCATGGACGGGCTGGAGGCGACGGCGGCGATCACCTCCAATCCCCTGCCCACCGGCGTGAGCCCGAAAGTCCTCATCCTGACGACCTTCGAAGAGGAGGAGTACATCATGGGCGCCGTCCAGGCGGGGGCCTCGGGATTCCTCGTCAAGGACGCCCCGCCCGACCAGATGCTCGAGGCGATCCGGACGATCCACCGCGGCGACGCCGTCATCGGGCCGTCCTCGACGAAGAAACTCGTGGAGAAGCTGGCTCGGGAGGCGACGGCGCAACGCGCGATCGACCCGCACCTCCTCGACGGACTGACCGAGCGGGAGGTCGAAGTCCTGCGGCTCGTCGCCCAGGGGCTGACCAACAGCGAGATCGCCGGGACGCTGACGGTGGCCGAGGCGACCATCAAGACCCACATCGGCCATATCTTCTACAAGCTGGGCGCCCGCGACAGGGTCCAGGCCGTCGTCCTGGCCTACGAGGCGGGGCTCGTCCGGCCGGGCGACGTCTCGTGAGCGACGCCCTGAGGACCTCCCACCTGACCAAGGTGTACGGCGCCGGGGATCTGGCGGTGCGCGCTCTCGACGACGTGACCCTCTCCCTGCCCTCGGGGCGCTTCACCTCGATCATGGGCTCCTCGGGCTCGGGCAAGTCGACGTTCATGCACGTCGTCGCCGGGCTCGAGAGGGCGACGTCGGGCACCGTGGTCATCGGCGATCTCGACCTCAGCTCGGCCGGCGACGACGCGCTCACCCGTATGCGCCGCGACCACGTCGGGTTCATCTTCCCGTCCTTCAATCTGCTGCCGAACTACTCGGTCAGGCAGAACGTCCTCCTGCCCCTCAGGCTCGGGCGCCGACGGCCCGAGGGGCCCTGGTTCGAGCGGATCGTCGAGACGCTGGGCCTGGGCGGCCTCCTGGCCAAGACCCCCGAACAGCTGTCGGGGGGCCAGCAGCAGCGCGCCGCCATCGCCAGGGCGCTGCTGGGGCGCCCGGAGGTCATTCTGGCCGACGAGCCGACGGGCTCCCTCGATTCGGCCACGTCCACCGAGGTGCTCGAACTGCTGCGCATCTGCGTTCGGGAGTTCGGGCAGACCGTCGTGATGGCCAGCCACGACGTCGCCGCGGCGGCCTTCGCCGAGCAGACCGTCCTCCTCTCCGACGGGCGCGTGGCGGGCAAGGTCTCGAATCCAACCACCCGGTCCATCCTCACCGCTCTGGAAGCGCTCGACGTCCGCGTGGGGATCGAATGATCGAGCTCTTCGTCCGGGCGGCCCGGCTGCACCGCTCCCGCTACATCCTGACGTTCCTGGCGATCGTCCTCTCCACGGCCTTCACGGTCGTCAGCCTCGAGCTGGGGCGCTACGGGCGCGACGCCGCGACCGCCAGCTCGGGAAGCGGCTACGGGCAGGCCACGGCCGTCGTCACGCCGAAGGCACCCAGCGCGAACCGCAACCTGGCGGCGGAAGTCGCCCGGGTGCCCACCGTGGGCGAGGCCTACGGGCAGTCGAGCCACGAGGCCCGGATCCGCTACGAGGCGAAGGCCGTCGACTTCCGGGCGTTCAACGTCCCCGACCCCGCCTTCGGGTTCTACAAGCTCCTCGACGGCAGGATGCCCCTGCAGACCAACGAGATCGCCGTCACCCAGGCCCTCGCCTCCTCGCTCGGCCTGAAGATCGGCGACACGGTGACCGTCGGGATCAAGTACCGAAGCAAGGACCAACCCGAGGAGCAGAGTTTCTCCGCCCCTCCCATGGTGGTGTCGGGGATCTACGAGAGCTCAGGCTCGACCCTCGCCACGGGGACGAGCCTGACCGGATACGTCGCCGACGCCACGTCCAGGCAGTGGCTGGTGCGCGAAGGCAAGAACCCCAACGAAGCCGTCGACAAGGTGTACGTCACCGCCGCAGCCGGAGCCTCGGACGCCCAGATGCTCTCCGAGGTCTCCACGCTGCCCGGCGTCGTCGTCCAGTCGCGCTCGTCGATGGCCCAGGACCGGGCCAAGCGCCTCCTCGACTCGGCGAGCATCATGGAGACGACCACGCTCGCGCTCGGGCTGTTCGCGGTCGCATTGACCTGCGTCGTCATCTGGAACACCTTCCAAGTCCTCGCGCTGACGCGCCGGCGCTCCCTGGCCACCCTGCGGTGCCTGGGCGCCTCCGTCCGCCAGATCTGGGCCATGGTGCTCGGCGAGGCGCTGCTGCTGGGCACGGTCTCCGCCACGCTCGGCCTGGGAATCGGGATGGCGCTGGCGGAGTTCATCCCGAAGGTCGTCCGCGGCCCCGAAGAGGCCTGGGAGATCCCCTCGTCCATCACCCTCCACCCTCCCTTCGCCCTGCTCGCGCTGGCGACTGGCGTCCTCATCACACTCGGCTGCGCGATCTGGCCCGGATACCGCGCAACGCACACCGCTCCGCTGGCCGCGTTGGACGAGGGGGAGCCTGCGGGCGACCCACGAGCCCCCGGGCTGCGCCGGCGGCTCCTCCCGGGAGCGGTCGTGATGGGCCTGGGCGTGTGCGTGGTCGTCCTCGGGCAGTCCGTCTCCGCTCTGAGACTCGGCACGGAGCCGGGGATCTGGGGCATCGGCGTGGGGGGCACCCTGCTCATCGCGAGCTCCGTCCTGCTCAGCCCGTTCCTCTCCGGGGCGACGGCCGCGCCCGTGGCCAGGGCGGTCCGCGCCTTGGCGCCGCAGGACAGGCGCGTCGACGCCGAATTCGCGGCGGAGAACATCAAGCGGTCCCCCCGCCGCTCCGGGGCGGCGATATCGGCGCTGTTCATCACGACATGGCTGCTGACCGGGGCCGCGGCGGGCGCGTCCAGCGCCCGCGAGACCCTCCTGGCCAACCTCGACGCGGGCCACTCCCACGACATCAACGTCTACCAGGCCTTCGACTCCGAAGGCCTGGGCATGGGAATCTCCCCCGAGCAGCAGGCCTCCGTCGCCGCCGCCCGCGGCGTCTCGGGGGTGCTCCCCATCTACGAGACGAAGGTCAAGACGAGCGTGGCCGGATACGAGTCGACGACCGTCGAGGCCTTCGACCCCTCCGTCGCCCGCACCGTCGTGTCCGCGCGCTCGGGCCCCGCGAAGCTGCGCGAGGGCAGGCTGCTACTGCCCGAGAACGGCGGGCGCACAGTCGGCTCGGCCTCCGCGGTGGGCAACAACGGCCGCAGCATCCGGCTCGAGGTGCGCTACGGGAAGGTCGCCAAGCCCACCATGGCGCTGGCGGATCTCAAGCGCATCTCGAGCACCGGCCCGCCGACCACCCTGTGGGCTTCGGTCGCGGACTCAGCGGGTTCGAGCACTCAGATCGCGACCGGCGTCGCCACCGGGGTCAACGCCGTCAGCGGCGCACACCCGCCCGTGGTCACCTCGTGGATGCTCAGACAGCACCGCGCCTATCGGACGGCGGTCGCCAGGGTCACGGGGGTCTTCAGCGCCCACCTCGTCGTAGCGACGCTCATCGCCGCCGCGGGCGTGACGAGCCCGATCGCCCTGGCCCTCGTCGAACGCCGGCGGGAGACCGCCGTCTTGAGGTCCCTCGGCCAGACGCGGCACAGCCTGCGCAACGCCCTGACGATCGAGCAGGCCGCCTTGGGCTCGGTCGGGATGGCGCTGGGGCTCGTCTTCGGGGTGGTCGGCTCCGTGCTGACGACCAGGGCTCTGTTCTCGGGCGTGGACACCGGAATTTTCATTTCCGTGCCGTGGCTCTCGATCTCCATCGTCATCGGACTGGAGTTCCTGGTGACCGTCGGATTGACGGCGGTGCCGGCGAAGTCCTGGATGGAACGACGTTCGACGTCCTTTCGCGACGGTAACTTCCTGAGACTGTGACGCACGCCAAGTGAAAATCATGCTGGGGGGTCTTTACGGGGGGCGCCAAACCTGCGAACCTTTAATACTGCACGTATCACGCAACCGACGGGCGCGCACGCATACAAAGGAGAAACACACTATGGATTGGCGTCACAGGGCGGCCTGCCTGACTGAGGACCCGGAACTCTTCTTCCCCATCGGGAACTCCGGTCCCGCGCTCGCACAGGTCGAGCAGGCCAAACGCGTCTGCAACCGCTGCGAGGTGTCCGACATCTGCCTCAAATGGGCGCTCGACACCGGCCAGGACGCGGGCGTATGGGGTGGTCTGTCCGAAGAGGAACGCCGCTCGCTCAAGCGGAGGACGGCGCGCGCACGCCGTTCGAGCATGGCGTGAGCCGGCGCGGGGACCGCAGGCGGGCTCTGGGCAGGATGCCGGGCCGGCCGCGTCTAGTCCCCCACATCGACGGTGAGGCGGACCCGGGTGCCGCCCTGGTCCCGTCCGCTCCAGCGGATGGAGCCTCGCAGTTCGCTTTCGACGAGCGTCCGCACGATCTTCGTGCCCAGCCCTCTACCGGGTCCCTGGGCTCCCAGGCCCCGGCCGTCGTCCTCGATGTCCACGCTGAGCAAGTCTCCGTCCCGACTGGCCGTCACCTCGATGTGCCCTCCGTCGGCCAGCCCGTGCTCGACCGCGTTGGACACGAGCTCGTTGAGCACTATGGCCAAAGAGGTCGACTTGTTCGCGCCTATCCGCCCGAAGTCGCCGGACAGGTGGGACGTGACCGTCACCCCCGTCGCGGTGATCTCGCGCGTCAGGCCGAGCAGCGGGCCGAAGACCTCGTTGAAGTCGACGTGTTCGTCGATCGTCTCCGAGAGGGTCTGGTGGACCAGTGCGATCGTCGCCACGCGCCTCTGGGCGTTCTCCAGGGCGGCGCGCGTCTCGTCGTTGGCGGCGCGCCTGGACTGCATCCTCAGCAGGGCCGAGACCGTCTGGAGGTTGTTCTTGACCCGGTGGTTGACTTCGCGGATCGTCGCGTCCTTGCTGACGAGCTCCTGTTCGCGCCTGCGCAGCTCCGTGACGTCCCGGCACATGACGATCCCTCCCAGATGCCTCCCCCGATCCCGCAACGGCACGGCCTTCAGGGACAGGATCGCCCCGTGGGACTCCAGCTCCGTCAGCCACGGCGCCTTGGCCATGACGACGACCGGCAGGGTTTCGTCCACCACGGAGTAGTCTTCGATCGTCTCGGTGATCTCCTCGGCCAGGACCTTGCCCACGAGCCTTCCGGGGATGCCCAGGCGGTGGTAGTTGGAGATCGCGTTCGGACTGGCGTACAGGACGACGCCGTCGGGGTCGATCTGCACGAAGCCGTCGGTCAGGCGGGGAGTCCCGTGACGGTAGCCGGTCGGACGACCGTCGAAGGGGAACTCCCCGGTGGCCATCATGTGGACGAGCGCCCGGGAGATCTCCGAGTAGTCCGACTGGATCTGCGAGGGGACGACGTTGCGCGCGTGCGCCTTGGCGACGGCGACGACGGCGATGATCGCCTCGCCCCGGCGGACCGGGTTGAGGACGAGGCTGAAGGCCGACTGGCTGACCGTGCGCTCGACGCCGTCGGTCAGGGTGGCCCAGGCGGCCTTCTGGAAGTCGGGGGTGGATTCGCAGCCGACGACGTCCTCGTCGAAGAGCGTGGTGGCCGTGGCGGGGCGGCAATGGGCGGCGAAGGTGACCCGGCCGTCGTCGTTGGGCACCGCCAGGAGGAGGTCGGAGAAGGAGACGTCCGAGACCGTCTGCCAGTCGCCCACGAGCTGGTGAAGCCATTCTTTGTCCGGCGCGCTGAGCACGGAGGCTCGGCCGAGGATGTTCGTCAGGGAGGGCACAGGCCAAGGATACGTCCTGCGCCGTCCTCCACGCACAGCGGGGCCGGGCGCACAGCGGGCGGCGATGCGCGCCCGGGGCCGATCGTGCACAATAGGGGCATGAAAATCACTAGCACCCTTACGTTCGACGCAACTCCCGACCAGGTCATCGCCGCCCTCCTCTCCCCGGAGCTGGCCGCCAAGCGCGCGGCTCTGGCCAAGGTCGACGACTACACGCACGAGGTCGACGGCTCGACGGCGGTCACGACGGTGACCGTCCCGGCGGACAGGCTCCCCTCGAAGGCCAGGAAGTTCGCGCGCAACGGAGCCAAGGCGACGATCACCACGAAGGCGGCGGGCGAGACCGTCACCTACACGGTCGATCCCCACGGCGTGCCCGTCGACGTCTCCGCGCGCCTGACGCTCGAGGGTGCCGGCGAGACGACCACCGCCACGCTGGAGGCGGACCTCAATGTGAAGATCCCGCTCATCGGCGGCACGGTCGAGAAGAAGGCGGCGGGCAGGGTCGACCGGCTCCTGGCCAAGGACGCCTCCCTCGTCAACGCCGTCGTCGCCGGCGAATGACCGCATGATCAACCGGGCCTACGAGGATCTGCTCGCCGACGTCCTGGAGCACGGGACGCGGAAGGCCGACCGCACCGGGACGGGGACGATCTCGGCGTTCGGCCGCCAGATCCGCTTCGACTTGGCCGAAGGCTTCCCGAGGATCACCACGAAGTTCGTCGCGATGAAGCCCGTCAAAGGCGAGCTTCTGTGGTTCCTCTCGGGTGACACCAACGTGCGGTGGCTCCAGGAGCGCGGCATCTCCATCTGGGACGAGTGGGCGGACGGCTCGGGCGATCTCGGCCCGGTCTACGGCTACCAATGGCGCAGCTGGCCCAGGCCCGACGGAGGCCACATCGACCAGATCGCCGCGGTGCTGCGTCAACTGCGCGAAGAACCGGATTCCAGGCGGATCGTCGTCTCCGCCTGGAATCCAGCCGACATCGACGCCATGGCGCTGGCCCCCTGCCACGCGCTCTTCCAGTTCTACGTGGCGGACGGGAAGCTGTCATGTCAGCTCTACCAGCGCAGCGCCGACCTCTTCCTGGGGGTTCCCTTCAACATCGCCTCCTACGCGCTGCTGACGCACATGCTCGCCCAGCAGACGGACCTGCGTCCAGGCGAGTTCGTCTGGACCGGCGGAGACTGCCACATCTACGCGAACCACGTGGACCAGGTCCGCGAGCAGCTCGCCCGCGAGCCCTATCCCTTCCCGAGGCTTCGCTTGAGGAAGGCCCCCTCCCTCTTCGAGTACTCCATGGAGGACATCGACGCCTCCGAGGGGTACCGGCACCACCCCGCGATCCAGGCCCCGGTGGCGGTGTGACGCCGCGCGGCCCGTCGGCGCTCGGGGCGCCGCTCGTGGGGATGATATGGGCTCAGGGGCACGCTCGGGCCATCGGCGCGGACGGCGCCCTTCCCTGGGACCTTCCCGAGGACCTCTCCCACTTCAGGCGGGTGACGACCGGCCGACCCGTCATCATGGGACGCCGAACCTGGCAGTCGCTTCCAGCCCGCTTCCGGCCCCTGCCGGGGCGCCGGAACGTCGTCGTGAGCCGCTCCGGCGACGTGGGCGCCGGAGCCGAGACGCATCCCTCCGTCGAGGAGGCCGTGGCGGCGTGCGCGGGCGACGGCGAGGCGTGGATCATCGGAGGCGCCGGCGTCTACGAGGCGGCCATGCCCCTGGCCGGGGTCCTCGTCGTCACAGAGGTGGACGTCCAGGTCGCGCGGCCCGACGCCTTCGCCCCCGCGATCGACGACCGGTGGCGGTGCGCGTCGCTCCGTCCGCCCGCCGGCTGGTGCGTCTCCGCGTCGGGCCTGCGATACCGCATCGGCGCCTACGAGCGCGTCGGCGCGCCCGCCACCGGAATCGAGAGCCGCCTGTGACGCAGGCTTCGCGGCCGGTCAGCGAGCCGGACTCCTGAGGTATTCGAGGACGGCCAGCACTCGCCTGTTGCCGTCCTGCTCGGAGAGCCCGAGGGAGACGAAGATCTGCGAGACGAGCCGCTCGAGGGTCGCGCGGGACACGTAGAGCTCCCGGGCGATCTGGGCGTTGGTCCTCCCCTGGGCGACGAGCTCGAGGACTTCGCGGTGCCGGGGGCTCAGCTCGTCCAGGGGCGAGGCCGCGGGGCGAGCGAAGAGCTCGGTGACCACCCGGGGGTCGATGCTCACTCCCCCGGCCCCGACCTCCTCGACCGCGCAGAGGAACTGCGAGATCCGCCCGACGCTCTCCTTGAGGAGATAGCCGGTTCCGCCGGAGTTGCCGTGGGCGCCGGCGAGCAGCCGGCGCGCGTACTCGTTGCCGACGTACTGGGAGAGCACGAGTATGCCGGCGTCCGGGAACTCCTCGCGCACGCCGAGCGCGGCGCGCAGGCCGTCGTCGGAGTGCCCGGGCGGCATCCTCACGTCCGTGACGAGGACGTCGGGCTCGGCCTGGCGGAACCTCGACAGGACGTCCGAGGCCGTCCCGGTCTGCCAGACCACCTCGTGGCCGCCGCCGGCCAGCACGGCGACGATCCCCTGCCTCATGAGGACGACGTCCTCGGCCACGGCGATGCGCACGGCTACTCCCCTCCCCTCTCCGGCCGGGCGGCTGCGAGCGGCGGGTGCCCACGGCCGGAGGCACGGTCCTCTTCCGCTGCGAGCGGCGCGGGGCACGACGCGCGCAGCCGCGTGGGCCCTCCCGGAGGGCTGTCCAGGCTCATCTGCCCGCCCATGAGCCTGATGCGGTTCGCCATCCCCACGATCCCGGTCCCGCCGCGCGGGTCCGCGCCGCCCACGCCGTCGTCGCTCATGTCGACGGAGAGGAGGCCTCCGGCGTAGTCGAAGGACACTCGGGCCGAGGAGGCCCCGGCGTGCCGGTACGCGTTCGCCAGGAACTCGCTGACGACGAAGTGGAGGCTCGCCTCGACGGCGGGATCGAGGCGGCCGGGGACGTCGTAGCGCACGCTCACGGAGATCGGCGCGCCCGCCGCCATCTCCGAGATGTCGGCGCCCAGTCCCCTCTCCAGGAGCGTGCGCGGGCGCAGCCCGGCCAGGGCGCGACGCATGGCGGCCGAGGCCGCCTCCACCTCGCCGTGCGCGGCCTCCAGATGCCCGTCGGCGGCCGATCGGCCGGCCAGGCCGGCCTGGGCCAGACCGAGCTGTATGGCCGCGCTGGCCAGGTGCTGCTGGGCCCCGTCGTGCAATTCGCGTTCGATCCGCTGGCGTTCGGCCTCGAAGGCCTCGACCAGCCCGAGGTTCCGCTGGGACAGCAGGGTGATCTGCCGTTCCATGGCCTCGGTGTCGGCCCGGAAGAGACCCCGGGAGACCCACGCCTGGGCCAGGGCGCAGGCGACGAGCGCGTAGACGAGGAGGACGTTGCAGGCGACGGCCAGAAGGGACAAAGCGATCGTCGCCCACGCCGGATGCGGTCCGGCCAGGACGATCCTCTCGCCGCCGATCCGCACGCCCAGGCCGGCGGCCAGCCGAAGGGAGCAGACGAACGCGGTCAACGCCGCCGTGATCAGGAAGAACACGAGGAAACCCGCCGAGGCGTTCACGAGGACGAGGGCGGTCTGCCTCCAGGTGAGCACGCGCCACATCCACCGCTTCGCGTCGCGCCAGCCCGGCGGCGGCTCGTCGCGGCCCTCCGGCAGGAGGGCACGCGCCCTCCACTCCTCGACCCAGCCGAGGACGCGCCCCCACAGCGGGATCAGGGGGAAGGCGATGAGGCACGCGAAGGACGCCGCCGCCAGGAGCAGACTCGTGACAAGGTAGAGGACGGCGAGCCACGGCAGGGCGCTGGCCAGAAGGCGCTGCGGCGGCCTGCGCAGCGGGGCGAAGGGCCCGACGCGTTCCTCTTCCACGAATCCATCATCCCAGGCGGCGCCGCCTGCCGTCTCACAGGCGCCGGAAGACGAGGGTTATCCCTCAGATCCGCGAGGGCGAACCCGGATGCGCACCGCGTCGGCGACCGGGGAGACTGGCGGCCATGACACCATCGCATCAGCCGCTCATCGCGGCGGAAGGGCTGACCAGATCCTTCGGATCGCCGCGGACGGGCGACCGGGTCGAGGTGCTGCGCGGCATCGACGTGACGATTCCACGGGGCACGATGCTGGCCGTCGTCGGGCCCTCGGGATGCGGGAAGACCAGCCTCCTGTACTGCCTGTCGGGCCTCGACAGGCCCGACGGCGGCAGACTCCGGGGCTTCGGCGCGGACATGGCCTCGATGCCGTCCTCCAAGCTGGCCGAGCTCTACCGCACGAGGATCGGCTTCGTCTTCCAGAGCTCCAACCTCGTCGAATCGCTGACGGCCGAGGAGAACGTGCTGCTGCCGGACAGGCTCCGCGGAAGGCGCGTCGACGCATCGCGGGCGGCTTCCATCCTGGCCGGACTCGGCGTCCGCGAGCGCGCCGGCGCGCTGCCCGCCAAGCTCTCCGCCGGCCAGCGGCTGCGCGTCGCCCTCGCCCGGGTCCTCTATCAGCGGCCCGAGGTCGTCTTCGCCGACGAACCGACCGGCGCCCTGGACTCCCGTTCCTCCCGGGCCGTGCTCGAGGTCCTCCGCGGATACCCGGGGGCGGATCGGAGCGTGGTCATGGTCACGCACGACATCGCGGCGGCCTGCATGGCCGACGTCGTGCTGGTGATGCGGGACGGCCTCATCAGGCGGCGGCTCACCAGTCCGGCTCCCGGCGACGTTCTGGCCGCCGCCGAGGAGGCCGGCCGGAATGCGTAGAATGCGCAGCCTCCTCTCCCTGAGCCGTCGCGAGCTGAGAAGCGATCCGTGGTCCATGCTCGGCCCGGGAATCGTCGTCGCGACCACGGCCGCCTTCCTCCATCCCTGCATGACGTTCCTCTCCATGACGATCGGATCGCAGGGCGAGGCCTGGCGCGCCGCGCACCCCGACTACGCCGTGGCCGACGACGTCGTGTTCGCCTGCATGGTCATGTCCTTCACCGTCGTCCCGGCGATCGTGGTCCTGGGCGGCCTGGGCGCCGGCACCGTCGGGAACATGGCGGGACGCATCGTCCAGTGGCGCCTGGCGGGGGCGAGCCCGCGCCAGAGCGGGGGCGTGGTGATCGGGATGCTCTCCGCCTCCGCTCTGGCGGCGGGCGCCCTGGGTACCGCGGCCTCGATCCCCCTGCTGCCTGCGACGGTCGGCATGATCCTCGAGGCGGCCGGGCTCAGCGGGATCGACGTCCCGGTCGACCCCGCGGCCATGGGCGCGACCTTAGGCGCCGTCTTCCTTACGGGCGCCCTTGGAGCCGTGCGTCCCGCCGTCGCTGCCTCGCGCGTGCTCCCCGGGCCGACCCTGCGCGAGGCCGTTCCGGAGCCAGGCGGCCATAGCAGGACGCGCGCAGCGCTGGCGCTCGCGCTGGCCGCGGGCGCGGTCTCCACGGGCTCCTCCGCGTTCGCCGCGAAACCGGGCGCCGCGATCGACTCCGCCTTCAACGCCATCCTGGGGTCCGGGGTCCTGGCCGTCGGCGCCGTGGCCGCCGGAGCCCCCTGGGTCTTCCCCCGCGTCAACGCTCTCCTCGGCCGTGCCGTGCCCGCGACGGCCAGTCCCGCGTGGTTCGCGGCCTGCCGCCAGAGCTCGGCGTATCCGAAGCGCACGACGCGCGCCGCCCTCCCCTTCTTCGCGGGTGCGGGTGTGGCCGGCCTGTTCACCGGGATGATCGGCACGTGGCAGCGAGCGATCGACGCCAGCGGTCAGGCCGAGCGGCTCAACACCGTCGACACGGTGATCTGCCTGACTCCGCCGGTGGCGATCGGGCTCGTCGGAACGGCGTGCCAGATGCTGCTGTCGCGCCGCCAGCGGATCGCGGACTTCGCCTCGCTGCGCGTGGCCGGGGCGAGCCGGAGGACCGTGCTGGGCGCCGCGGTGGGAGAGGCGGCGCTCACCTCCGCCACCGTGTTCCTGCTCTCGACGGGCTTCACCCTCCTCGTCTCGACGATGACGGCCCGCGCCCTGTCGGCCACGGGACTGCCCGCTGAGGGCTCCCTGGTCTGGCCCCCGCTCGCGGCCGTCGTCGCAGGCGGTTTCGCCGCAGCGGCGGCCGTCAACGTCTCGGCGGCGCTGCGGGCGAACCGGGGAAACCCCCGCGGGCTCCTCGCCCGGGAGTAGACCGGCCGGCGAACCGCCGTCCGGGCGGCCCTCAGGTCGCCTGGTCGAACTGCGAGTTGTAGAGCTCGGCGTAGAAGCCGCCCTGGGCGAGGAGCTCCTCGTGGCTGCCGGTCTCGACGATGTCGCCGTCGCGCATGACGAAGATGACGTCGGCGTTGCGGATCGTCGAGAGCCGGTGGGCGATGACGAAGGACGTCCGGCCCCGCGTGAGCGCGTCCAGTGCGTCCTGGATGAGCTGCTCGGTGCGGGTGTCGATCGAGGACGTGGCCTCGTCGAGGATGAGCAGGGGGTTGTCAGCGATCATCGCGCGGGCGATCGTGACGAGCTGCCTCTGCCCGGCGGAGAGCGCCGTCTGCTCGGAGAGGACCGTGTCGTATCCCTTCGGCAGCTGGGCGGCCAGCTCCGTCAGGCCGACGTCTTCGACGACCTCGGCGAGGCGCTCGGGGGTCACGCCCTCCTTCTGGTAGACGAGGTTCTCGCGCAGGCTCCCCTCGAAGAGCCAGGTGTCCTGGAGCACCATCGAGAACAGCGAGTCGAGGTCCTCGCGGCGGAGGTCGGTCGTCGGGACGCCGTCGATGCGGATCTGGCCTCCCCAGAGCTCGTAGAAGCGCATGAGGAGGTTGACCATGGTCGTCTTTCCGGCCCCCGTGGGCCCGACGATGGCGACCTTCTGCCCCGGACGGACCGTGGCGGAGAAGTCGTGGATGACCTCCTCGCCGTCCTCGTACCCGAATCGCACGTGGTCGAACTCCACTTTCCCCGCGACGGCCGGCACGCCGGCGGCCTTGGCCGACTCGTCGTCCATCTCCTCCTCGTCGAGCAGTTCGAAGACCCTGTGCCCGGCCGCCGCGGCGCTCTGGAAGCTCGTGGCGGCCTCGGCGATCTGCCCGAGGGGGTTGGTGAAGATGCGGATGTAGACCATGAAGGCCACGATCACACCCACCGAGACGGCGCCGTCGAGCACGAGGACCGCTCCGACCACGCAGACGACCACGTAGCCGAAGTTGCCGATGAAGACCATGAACGGCCACATGAGCCCCGACAGGAACTGCGCCTTCCAGGCGCTGGCGAAGAGGGCGTCGTTGCGCCGGTGGAATTCCTCGCGCGCGGACGCCTCGGCGTTGAAGGCGCGGATGACGGCGTGGCCGGAGAAGGATTCCTCGATGTGGCCGTTGAGCGCGCCGAGCTGACGCTGCTGGGCGACGAAGAACCTCTGGCTCCTGCCCATGAGCGCGCCGGAGAGGACGACGCCGACGAGCGCCGCGCCTATGCCCGCCAGCGCCATGCGCCATTCGGTCACGAACATCATGACGGCCGATCCGACGATCGTCACCAGCCCGGTGATGATCGAGGCCACCGAGTTGTTGAGCGTCTGGGAGAGCGTGTCGACGTCGTTGGACACGCGCGAGAGCGTGTCGCCCAGGGGGTGCCGGTCGAAGTAGGCCAGCGGCATCCTGTCGATCTTCCGGTCGATCTGCGAGCGCATCCCCTGGGCCGTGCGCTGCGTCGCCCGCACCATGATCACGCCCTCCAGGGCGCTTAAGGCCAGCGAGCCGAGGAGGATCGCGATGGAGACGGCCATCAGCCGGCGCACTTCGGCCATGTCGACGGAGCCCGAGAGGCCCGCCTGGATCTGGTCGGTGATGTCCGACAGGAAGCGGGGGGCGATGACCGTCATCACGGAACCCGCTGCGGCGAGGAGAACGGCCAGGAGGATGAGGGAGCGCACCGGCCGGGCGAAGGCCAGGAGCCTGCGGACGGTCGGCACCATCGCGCCGACCGTCCGGCGGTTGACGGCGCCCCCGCCGCCGCCGCCCGGGTCGTTGCGGCCGCGGTGGACGTTGCCGGCGGAGGCGAGCCCCTCCTCGCGGCTGGAGACCGCGGCGGCCAGTCCGCGCTCGACGGATTCCAGATCCCGGCGCCGCGCGTCCTGCGCGCCGCCGTCCCCGCCGGCTCCCCCCGCGGCCTCCCGGGCGCGGACGCCCCTCTCCTGCCCGCTCATGCCAGCTCCTCCTCGCTCAACTGCGACAGGGCGATCTCCCTGTACACGGAACACGTCTCGAGGAGCTCGGAGTGGGTTCCCGCTCCGACGATCCTCCCCCGGTCGACCACGAGGATGCGGTCGGCCCCGCGCACGGTCCCGATCCTCTGGGCGACGATGATGACCGTCGCGTCGGCGGCCGTCCGGCGCAGGGCGGCGCGGACGTCCCGATCGGTCTTGTAGTCCAGGGCGGAGAAGGAATCGTCGAAGATCATGACGCCCCCGCCGCGCGCCACCGCCCGCGCTATGGCCAGCCTCTGCTTCTGCCCCCCGGAGAAATTCGATCCCCCCTGCGCGACCGCCGAGGCGTAGCGGCCCTCCCTGGCGGCGATGAACTCGACGGCGCTGGCGGCCTCCGCCGCCTCGACGACGTCCCGGGGGGTCACCTCCCGCGCGCCGCGGCCGAAGTCGATGTTCGAGGCGATCGTCCCCGAGAAGAGGGTAGCCCTCTGGGGGACGAAGGAGATCCGGTCGCGCAGCGCCTTCTGCTCCCATTCGCGCACGTCCCGTCCGTCGACGAGGACCTGGCCTTCGCGCACGTCGTAGAAGCGCGGGACGAGGTTGACGATCGAGGACTTGCCCGAGCCCGTCGAACCGATGATGGCCACGGTCTGGCCCGGACGGGCGGTGAAGGAGACGTCCTTCAGGGCGTCGTCCTCGGCGTCGGGATACCGGAAGGAGACATTCCGGAACTCGACTTCGCCCGACGCCCTGGAGCGCCCCACCCTGGCGGCGCCGTCGGCGATGCCGGGCTCGGTCGACAGGACCTCCCGGATGCGCCGCCAGGCCACGCGCGCCCTGGGCATGAAGATGAAGACGAAGGCCAGCATCATGAACGCGCCGACGATCTGCAGGGCGTACGCGGAGAAGACGATCATCTGCGAGAAGAGCGTCAGGCGCTCGGCCCCGGTGGCGGCGTCGATCATGACGGCGCCCAGAACGTAGATCGCCAGGGACAGGCCGGACATGATCGCCGTCAGGGAGGGCATGAGGAAGGCGAAGGCGTTGTTGACGAACGTGTTCGCGCCCGTCAGCTCGGCGTTGGCGGCTTCGAACCGCCGCCCGTGGAATCCCTGGGAGTTGTAGGCCCGGATGACGCGCAGGCCCGACAGGTGCTCGCGGGTGACGCGGTTGAGGTCGTCGGTGATGCGCTGCATCCGCATCATCCTCGGCGTGACGAGGACGGCGATCACGCCGAGGACGGTCAAGAGGACGGCGACGGCCGCTCCCGTCGCGAGGGTCCAGGTCATATTGGCGTCCGAGATCTTGAGGATCGCCCACACGGCGACGATCGGTGACCTGACGAGCAGTTGGACGGCCATGACGACGAACATCTGGATCTGGGTGACGTCGTTGGTCGAGCGGGTGATGAGGCTCGGCGTGGAGAACTCGCCGATCTCCGCCATGGAGAAATCGAGGGTGGCGTCGAAGACGCCCGCGCGCATCCGCTGCGCCATGGACGTTCCGATGACCGCCATGCAGTATCCGGTGACCACCGTGGCCAGCATGGAGCCCAGAGCGCATCCGAGCATGAGGGCGCCCTCGCCGAGGACCCTGCCCATCGCAGTGCCCGGGGTCACGATGAGGGTCGTTATGGTCTGCATGTAGTCGGGGAGCTTGAGGTCGAGGTAGACCTGAAGCACGATGAAGGCCAGGGCGGTCGCGCCCAGGCCGTACTCGCGCTTGCCCAGAAACCTGATGATGTGCATGTGCTCCATCCCGCATGGCCTGCCCGCCATGCCTAGTCTCCTGCGAAAGTGTCCGGAATTCCCTGCGAAGGCCTCCGGTGGTTCGACCCGGCAATACTACTACCCGCCTCGCCCGCGTCCGATCCGGCCGTCCCCCCGAGCGTTCGCTTTGCGCTCAACGGCGCCTGCGCCCTCGGTCGGCTCCCGGCGCGCCGGCGCGATCCGCGAACATGACGGGAACCACACATGAATTCTCGAGTTCCTCTATGAATCGAAATGCGATCGGGCATACCATAGCTTCCCTACATATTTCGTATTGGCATATGCAGCCGAACCCGCGAAAGACCCCGTCGGCGAGCGTGGGAAGGGTCCCGCGCCACCTGGGCGGCGGTCCGGATGTGTAGAGAAGAAAAGGAGCACGGCTCTGTAGTCACGAGGAGAAGACATGAATGAGGAGAAGGACGCGCGGCTCCTCAGCCGCGCTGCCGCCGAGCTCGAATCAGCTCGCGCCGAGTTCGCTTCGCTCGATGGATCCGCTTCGGCCTCGCGCGCCGAGCGGGCGGCTTACCGTTTGCAAGCCGCCCAGGAAGCCTGGGACGCGCTGCACGCCACCGAGCTTGCGGCTTAAATCGACGAGGGGGCCTTCGGGCCCCCTTTTTCCGCGTCTCGACGCGCCTCCTCTGACCGCTCCACTGCATAGCACGGCTGCTTCCATAACATCGTTCTCCCCCACGGGGCAACCGATTTCGCATAGGGCGTAGGTTCTGTAAAATGATGCCATTTTTCGATCGACACGACATCGGAGGCATGGAATAATGTCGAGTATGGACGGCAAGAGAAAGATAATCCCACTAATCGCATGCTTTATGTCCTTCATGACCGCTATAGCGTGCGCTTTCGTTTTCTGGGGTCATAGGTCAGGCCCCTCCAAGAGTGCGGCCCGAGAGGGCCGGCAAGGCGTCGAATCGTCTAAGTCCACAACTTCAGGGGCCTCGAGGTCGAAATCAGCTTCGGCCGCGACGATGAGCTCACCCACCACCCTCGTCGCCACTCGCCCCAACGAGAAGAAGGGAGGCGCGATGGCCAACTCGTCGCCCGACCTGCCGAAACCGCTTCGGGGGATTACCCTCGACTCGATCGAGAACCTCAACCAGTCCCTCAACCTCATCAAATCCAGCTCGCAGAAGCTCACCGTCCGAGTCGTCATGGACTCGGACGAGAGCCTCGACAACTACGGCAAGGCCGTCGAGGCCCTGCATCCCCACGCCTACGTCATGGTCCAGGTCGTCGACTCCCAGGAGATGGCGCAGAAGAGCGTCGCCGACGTCCGCAGTCGCGCTGCGCAGGCCATGGCGAAGTTCGGGGACAAAGTGGACCTGTGGGAGGTCGGCAACGAATTGAACGGCGACTGGGCCGGCTCCTCCCCCGGGGAGATCAACGCCAAGGCGCAGGCCGCCTACGATGCGATCAGCTCGAAGGGCGGGCGCACGGCGATCACCCTCAACTACTGGTCGGGCTCGGACTGCTACCAGAACTCGTGGGAGGCGACCCTCCCCTACGCCCAGGCCATGCCCGCCAAGCTCAAGAACGTCGACTACCTCTTCCTCTCGGTCTACGAGACCGCATGCGACCCCCACCAGCGCCCCAGTTCGAGCGACCTGTCCCAGACCCTCGGCAAGCTCGGCGAGATCTTCCCCAAAGCTCAGCTCGGCATCGGCGAGGTCGGCGCCCAGGACACGAGCGACGGTTTGAGCGACACGCCGAACAAGTCGGAGAAGGAGAGGATCGCCAACTACTACTACGGCATGCACTCGGATCTGGCGCAGAAGGTCGGCGGACGCTACACCGGCGGATACTTCTGGTGGTACTTCCACAGAGACGCCGTCCAGCCCCTGCAAGGCAGCGGCGGCGATTCGATCTGGCCGACCCTCCAGAGGCTGCTGACGTCCGGCCTCTGATCGCGATCGATCTCACGCCGGGGCGGCCGATGCGCCGCCCCGGCGTCTTTCCGCCCGGCGCCCATCTCACTATCCGGGCGAGTCCGTCCATCGCCGGGCCGTCGTGCATACTGGAGCCATGACGATCAAGCGCGCAATGAATCCGTCCAAGCGTGAGGGCGCACGCGCGCGAATGCCTAGATGAGCTCCCCAGGTCATTGACGCTGCGCGATCCGCAGCCCTCACTCTAGGACTCGCAATGGTGCCCTTTTCGTCTCAACTCGGATCTCCCTCCCCCTCCGCGGACTCGCAGCCTCCACGAAGCGCCGATTCCCCTCCCGCCCGGCGAACCCAGACCGTCTCCTTCGAAGTCATGCCTCCACGGCGCCCTGAGAGGGTGGCCGGATTCTGGCGGACGATCGACGAGCTGCGTCCCGCCCGTCCCGACTTCATCTCCGTCACGTACGGAGCGGCGGGCAAAGACCGCTTCAGCGCGCGCGACATCGTCACGCGGCTGTGTCGTGACACCCCCGTCAGCCCCATCGCCCACCTGACTTGCGTCAACACGTCGGTCAGCACGGTGGAGGCCGTCATCGAGGACTACCTCGACGCCGACGTGCGGACGTTCCTCGCGCTTCGCGGGGACCCCCCGATCGACGACCCCGACTGGTCCCCTCCCCCCGGCGGCGTGTCCTCCGCCACGGAACTCGTGGCGCTCATACGCAGCGTGGAAACCAGGCGATGCGCCCGCCACGCCTCGGCGGCGCTGAGGGCCGCAGTCAACCCCCTGACGATCGCCGTGGCCGCTTTCCCCTCCGGGAATCCGGCAGCTGGGACCAGTCCCGCCCAAGAGGTCGAACGCCTGCTGCTCAAGCAGGCCGCAGGCGCGAATTTCGCCATCACCCAGCTGTTCTGGGACCCCGAGGTCTACATCTCCTTCGTCGACGACGCCAAACGGGCGGGCGTGACCATTCCGATCCTGGCCGGGCTGCTCGTCCCCACCGACATCGAACGGCTCTCGCGCACGGCGGAGTTGACGGGCATCGATCCTCCCCAGGCTCTCTCGCAGACGCTGCGCGACGCCGAAGGCGCCGAGGCGGCCGTGCAGGCCGGAATCCTGGCGACTGCGCGGGTCGCCCGGGCCGTGCTCGGCTCGGGGGCCCCGGGACTGCACCTGTACACCTACAACAAGGCCAGGCCGTCCCTGGGCCTGCTCGCGCGCATCGGACTGTTCGACCCCGCGGCGTGACTGCCCGACCGCAGGCCGGCTCCGGTGGGCGCGGGCCCTTCACCGACACAACCGACACCCTGGAGAATCCACATGACATCGACATCCTTCCCCTCGGCTACGATCCTCGGCTACCCGCGAATCGGCCCCTCACGGGAACTCAAGCGCGCCGTCGAATCGTACTGGGCGGGGAAGACCTCCGCCGACCAGCTGAGGACCGTCGAACGGAACCTCCGGTTGGCCTCCTACGCGCGCCTGGCCGAGCTCGGGCTGACCGAGGACGCCTCCATCCCCGAGTCGTTCTCACTCTACGACCAGGTTCTCGACGCAACAGTGCTCCTGGGGGCCGTCCCTCCGCGCTTCGCGGGCCGCACGGGTTACGATCTGTACTTCTCGCTCGCCCGGGGCGACGACGAGACGGCGCCCTTGGAGATGACGAAGTGGTTCGACACGAACTACCACTACCTGGTGCCGGAAATCGGCCCGGACACGCCCATCGCCCTGACGGACCGCGCGGTGCTCGACCGCTACGAGGAGGCCCGGGAGGCGGGCGTGAACGTCAGGCCGGTCCTCGTCGGCCCGGTGACGTGGCTCGCCCTGGCCAAGGCCGCCGAAGGGGCCCCCGAAGGCTACACGCCCCTCGACCGGCTCGAGGACGTGGTCGACGCCTACGCCGACCTCCTCGCCGGACTCGGCGCGGCGGGGGCCACCTGGGTCCAGTTCGACGAGCCCGCCCTCACCTCCGACAATCTGCCCGCCGACCGCAGCGACCTCGTCGAGGCCGCATTCCGCGCGTGGCAGCAGCTCGCAGCCGTGGACGGCCGCCCCCGACTGCTCGTCACGACGCCCTACGGGGACGCCCGGCAGGCCATCCCCTCCCTGACCCAGACGGGCGTCGAGGCCATCCACGCCCCCGCCGACCAGCTCGCCGGCTTCGCCGACCCCGACGTGGGGGCCGGGGTCGACTTCTCGGACGTGACCCTGGTGGGCGGAGTCGTCGACGGACGCAACGTCTGGATCGCGGATCTGGAGGCGGCCGCGGCCTCGCTCCGGGCCCTCGCCGACCTGGGGGCGGCGGGAGTGGGCGTCGCCACGACGACGTCCCTCCTGCACGTCCCCTACGACGCCTCGGTGGAGACCTGGGACGACCCCGAACTCGACCGCAACCTCCACGAGTGGCTGGCCTTCGCCGACCAGAAGGTCCGGGAGGTCGTCACCCTGGCCTCGGGCCTGACCCGGGGGTGGGGCTCCATCCGGGCGGAGGTCCAGCGCTCGGCGGAGGTCCTGGCCTCGCGCTCCCGCAGCGCGGGCGTCGTGCGCAACGACGTTCGCGAACGCGCCGCCTCAGTCGACGAATCCTGGAGGCGCCGGTCCGACTACGCCGTGCGGGAGGAACGGCAGCGCGCCCGCCTGGCCCTCCCCCTCCTGCCGACGACGACGATCGGCTCCTTCCCTCAGACTCCGTCCATCCGCGCCACGCGCGCAGCCTTCACCCGCGGCGACATCGACGAGGCCGGGTACAGGGAGGCGATCCGCGCCGAGATCGGGGAGGTCGTCCGCCTGCAAGAGGATCTGGGCGTCGACGTGCTCGTCCACGGCGAGCCCGAGCGAAACGACATGGTCCAGTATTTCGCGGAGCGGCTCGACGGCTTCGCGGTGACGCGCCACGGGTGGGTCCAGTCGTACGGCACCCGGTGCACCCGTCCCTCGATCCTGTGGGGCGACGTGTCCCGGCCGGCCCCCCTGACGACGGAGTGGACGGCCTACGCCCAGTCGCTGACGGACAGGCCCGTCAAAGGGATGCTCACCGGCCCCGTGACGATCCTCGCGTGGTCCTTCGTGCGCGACGACGTGCCGATCGACCAGGTGGCCGACCAGGTGGCCCTGGCCCTGCGGGACGAGGTCGCCGACCTGCAGGCGCAGGGCACGCCGATCGTCCAGGTGGACGAACCCGCCCTGCGCGAGCGCCTTCCCCTGGACGGGGCCGAGCACGGAGGATACCTCTCCTGGGCGGTCGGCTCCTTCCGGCTGGCCACGTCGGGCGCCGACGACGCGACGCAGATCCACACGCACCTGTGCTACTCGGAGTTCGGCCAAATCATCGACGCGATCGACGCGTTGGACGCCGACGTGACCTCGATCGAGGCGGCGCGCTCGCGCATGGAGATCCTGCCCGAGCTGGCCGTGCACGGTTACACCCGCGGAGTCGGGCCGGGGGTGTGGGACATCCATTCGCCGCGAGTCCCGTCGGTCGGAGAGCTCGAGGACCTCATCGAGGCGGCGGTCCGGTCGATTCCGGCCTCCCGGCTGTGGGTCAACCCCGACTGCGGCTTGAAGACGAGGGCCTACCCCGAGACGACGGCCGCGCTGCGCAATCTCGTCGAGGCCGCGCGCCGGGTCAGGGCGAGCCTGGAGGGCGAGTCCCGCTAGACCCGACGACGCAGCGGTGGGCACCGTCGATCGGTGCCCACCGCACTCCTCCGCCTCTACGCCATATCACAGCCTCGGCCCTCGTCCGTCATCCGACCATCGTCCATCTCTCACATCCGCCCTTCCGCCTCTCACACCGCGCACGCACCTGTTGCCGGCTCGCCCACGCTTCCGCTCGCCCGCGTCTCAACACTCCACGGCCTCCCGGCCTTCGCACTCGACTCCTGCGCTCTCGCTCCGTTCCCCTCAGCCGCACGGTCTCACTGCTCGGATCCTCCCCATTCGACGGCGACCAGGCCCTTGCGCTCCGGCGGGGGCCCGAGCTTCTGCTCGGGGACGCTGACCGGGGCGTCCAGCTTCGAATAGACCATGTAGACCCGGATGAACGTGTCGGGAACCACCGGATTGCCGGCGCCGTCGGCGAAGATGTAGCGGGCGTCGGCCGAATACTGCTGTGTGGCGAACGTGACCAGGTTGAGATTGTTCGCCGCCAGC
>NZ_KE951424.1 GCF_000466165.1 Actinobaculum sp. oral taxon 183 str. F0552 | reverse complement strand
GCCGGGATGCGGTGAGCGGCCTGATGCCCGGCGCGCGGCGGGTCCGCGCCGTCCCGGGGGTCGCGGGCAGGCCGATCGCCGCCGCCCGACTGGAGGGGCCGAAGGGCTCCTGGCTGGCGGTCTTCGCCGAGCGCCTCGCCGTCGTCATGGACGGCCAGGTGGAGGACAGGCGATGGCACGAGTTCGAGGCCGCCGCGTGGACGGACGCGACGCGGACCCTGTCCGCGTCCTTCGTCGACGACCGCGTCGCGCCGCTGCGCCTGGTCGTCGCCGAAGGGGAGGACGAGAGGATCGCCCTCGTCGTGCGCGAGCGGATCGAGCACTCCATCGTCTTCCAGGAGCACGCTGACCTGCCGTCGGGGCTCTCCGCGCGCGGCCTCGTGCGCCGCGACGCCGACGGCTCCCTCTTCACCCAGATCGTGATCGACGGGCAGCCGGACGCTCGGGACGAAGCCGATCTCGACCGGCTGGATGCGTCCATCCGGGACGTCGTGGGGATGCCGCCGGCCGACCGCGACGGCCTGTGATACAGGTCGCTTCCCCAGGATTAGGCCGCCTTCGGGAGTGCTGCTACAGTTTTCATGTTCGCATTCCCGCATAGCTCAATGGCAGAGCATCCGACTGTTAATCGGACGGTTGCTGGTTCGAATCCAGCTGCGGGAGCAGATCCGAAAAGGCCAGGCGCTCAGCCTGGTTTTTTCGTCGCACTCTCCCCGACATGGGCGCGCCCGTGCGGGATGGCATAGAATTCTGGCATGGCCTTCCGTGAGATTCGTATTGTCGGCGACCCGGTTCTGCGCACGCCGTGCGCGCCCATCACGCAGATCACCCCCGGTGTGCGCACCCTTGTCGAGGACCTGCTGGAGAACGTCGACGAGGACGGGCGCGCGGGCCTGGCCGCCAACCAGATCGGAGTCTCCCTGCGCGCCTTCTCCTGGAACATCGAGGGCGAGATCGGCTACATCCTCAACCCGGTCATCACCGCGCTGTCCGACGACCGCTACCAGGACGGCGACGAGGGCTGCCTGTCCATCCCCGGACTGTTCTTCCCGACCAAGCGCTCCTGGTACGCACGCGCCGAAGGCATCGACGTCGACGGCAAGGCGAAGGTCGTCGAGGGGGAGGAGCTCATGGGACGCTGCATCCAGCACGAAGTCGACCACCTCGACGGGCACCTGTACGTCGACCGGCTGGAACGGGACGTCCGCAAACAGGCCATGCGCGCGATCCGCGACCTATAGCCGCGACCGTGCCGGATGGACGGCGGAACTGGCGCTCTACCGCGAAGTATGGCAAAGTGGAATCGCGTCCTGCGTTCGGGTGACAAGGGGAAAGCCACCCACCAGCAGGAGGAACGCGATGACGAAACACGCCACACGGGGCGTCATATTCATTCACTCGGTGTCACCGACTGTTCAACCGCATGTTGAATGGGCGGTATCCAGTGTACTCGGCTATGAAGTCCACTTCGAGTGGACGACCCAGCCGGCACAGCCGTCCATGAACAGGGCTGAGATCTCATGGGTCGGCGAGGTCGGCACGGGGGCCATGCTCGCCTCGGCGCTCGGCGGCTGGGAGCATCTGCGCTTCGAGATCACCGAGGACTGCACTGCGGTCACCGAGGGGGGCCGCTGGTCGGCGACCCCCGGGCTGGGGATCTTCTACGCCCAAACCGACATCATGGGCAATGTGGTCATCCCGGAGAACAGGATCCGCGCCGCGGTCGAACTGGCCGGAGGCGACCCCGACGAACTCCGGCGCCTGATCGACCTCGCGCTCGGCCAGGCCTGGGACGACGAGCTCGAACCCTTTCGATACGCCGGAGCGGGGGCGCCCGTCCGCTGGCTCCACCGCGTCGGGTAGGCGCCGGGCCCGGCGCCTCTACGCATTCTGGAGATTCGCACTCAGAGCGGGCCTCCCCCGGGCGGCCCAGAGAGCCGGAGCCGCCTTCGCTCCCGAGACGGCTCCCGCCTTCGAGCGGGCTTTCGGCGCCCGTGCCCATCGCCTCGCCCCGGCCCGCGCCCCCTTCTTCATGCGCCTGCGCGGCGGTCCGCGGCCTGCGTCTGGACGTCGGCCAAGTCCACGAGGTCCTCGACGGTGGAGGCTCCCTGAATGTCGGCGTCGAGCAGCGTCGTCGCAGCGGCCTTCTCCACGGCCACGGCCACGACCCACCGCGTGACCGCGTCGACGCAGTCCAGGCGGAAGCCCGGCCCTCCGTCCTCGTGGCCTTCGCGGCTGAGCGCCTGGCGTGCCGCGTCGTAGAGTGAGTCCCGATCCATCGTCCCTCCTCGGGTAAGCTCGTTGTATGTCAGCATAGTTGGCGGCGCCCGACATGAAGGAGTTGAGATGGCGCGTTACGTTGAAATCCACCCCGTCGATCCGCAGCAGCGGCTCGTCGACAAAGTTGCCGAGCACGTCAGGAACGGCGAGGTGATCGCCTTCCCCACCGATTCGGGATACGCGATCGGCTGCTCCCTGGCCAACAAGGAGGGCCTGGACCGGATCCGGGCGATTCGGCAGGTCGGAGACCGCCACCACTTCACCCTCCTGTGCCACGACTTCGCGCAACTGGGCCAGCTCGTCATCGTCGGGAACTCGGAGTTCAGGCTCATCAAGTCCCTCACGCCGGGGCCGTACACGTTCATCTTGAAGGGCACGAAGGACGTGCCGCGCATGACCCTCAATCCCAAGAAGCACACGGTCGGCGTGCGCATCCCCGACCATCGGATCACGCAGGCCATCCTCGCGGCGGTGGGCGAGGCCATGCTCTCCTCCTCGCTCATCCTGCCCGGCGAGGAGGACCCCATGACCGATGGCTGGGAAGTCAACGACACCCTGGGCCACCTCGTGGACGTCGTCGTCGAAGGCCCGTGCGGCACGGACGGCCCGACGACGGTGGTGGACTTCGTCAAGGCCAAGATCGCCCGCCACGGCGCCGGAAGCGTCGAGGGGATCAGGCTGTGACGCCTGCCCGTCCGGTCCTCTTCGACATGGACGGCACGCTCACGGACTCCCTCGCCATCATCACGGCCTGCTTCGATCGCACCATGCGCGAGGAGGCGGGCGTCGTCCACGAACCCGCCTTCTACCGGCGCTTCATCGGGCCGCCGCTGCACGACTCCTTCGCCGAGCTCGGAGTGGCCGACCCCGCGCGCTTCGTCGCCGAGTACCGCCGGCGCTACGCCGAGACGATGCTCGACACCCCGCTGTTCCCCGGCGTCCGGGAACTGCTGGAGCGGCTTGACGCCGCCGGCGTGCCCATGGTCGTCGCCACCTCGAAGAAGGAGGAGGCCGCTCGCGCCATCGTCGAGCACCTGGACGTCTCCCGCCATTTCCTGGCCGTCTGCGGCGCTGACGAAGTGGGCGGCAGAGTCGCCAAGCACGAGATGGTCGAGGACGCGCTGGCCGTGCTGGCCGAGCGGGGGATCGATCCGGCGTCCGCGGTGATGGTCGGCGACAGGAAGTACGACGTCGATGGCGCCGCCGTCCACGGGCTGCCGACGGTCCTCGTCGAGTGGGGGGCCGCCCCCGCCGAGGAGTACGCGCTGGCCTGGCGGACGGTCCGCACCGTCGACCAACTGGCTGAGCTGTTGATCGGCGCGGCCCCCTAGCCTCTGTAAGAGAGCGCCACCGCCGTGCCGGTCATGGAGACCATGAGCATGTCGCCCTGCCCGAGGACTTCGTAGTCGAGGTCGACGCCCACGACGGCGTCGGCCCCCAGCCTCTGCGCGCTCTCGACGAGCTCCCTCTGGGCGCTCTCGCGCGCCGTTAGAAGCTCTTCCTCGTATCCCTGCGAGCGGCCGCCGAAGAGGTTGCGCAAGCCCGCGCCGATGTCCTTGACCAGGTTGACGCCCGCGATGACCTCTCCGGTGACCAAGCCGAGGTACCGGTCGATCGTGAAACCTTCGATGCTGTTGGTGGTGGTGATAATCATCGGGGTGCTCCTAGTCGGATTGTCATCTGGTCGTCAGGCCGGATCGTCCAGCACGGGTTCGGCCGCGTTGGGGTTGAACAGATCGTACTGGTCGATCGCCCGCTTGACCACGCCTCGGTCGATCTTCCCCTGGTCGGCCAGGCCCTGGAGGGCGCGCACCGCCATGGAAGCGGCGTCGATCGTGAGGAACCGGCGGGCAGCCGGCCTGGTGTCGGAGAACCCGAAGCCGTCCGCGCCCAGCGTGTAGTAGTCGCCCGGGATCCACTTCGCGATGGAGTCCTGCACCTGGTGCTCGAAGTCCGACGTCGCCACGAACGGGCCTTCGGCGCCCTGCAGCTTGCCGGTCACATACGGCACTCGAGGCTCGTCTTCGGGGTGGAGGAAGTTGTGCCTGTCCGCCTCCAGGGCGTCGCGCCGCAGCTCGTACCACGAGGTGACTGACCACACGGCGGCCTGAACGCCCCAGCGGGCCAGGAGGCGCCGCGCGCGGACGGCCCACGGCACCGCGACCCCCGAGGCGAGGAGTTGGACTCTGTGCCCGTCCCCCTCGGCGGAGCGCACCAGATGGATGCCCTTGAGGATTCCCTCGCGATCGACCCCCTCCGGTTCGGCCGGCTGGTGGATCGGCTCGTTGTAGACCGTGAGGTAGTACATGACGTTCTGGTCCCGGCCGTCGGAGCCGTCTCCGTACATGCGCACGATGCCGTCGTGGACGATGTGCGCGATCTCGTAGGCGTAGGCCGGATCGTATTGGACGATCGCCGGGTTGGTCGAGGCCAGGACGGGGGAGTGCCCGTCCATGTGCTGCAGGCCCTCGCCCGCGAGGGTCGTCCGGCCCGCCGTGGCCCCGACGATGAATCCGCGCGCCATCTGGTCGCCGGCGGCCCAGAACTGGTCTCCAGTCCGCTGGAAGCCGAACATCGAGTAGAAGATGTAGAAGGGCACCATGGGCGTGCCGTGGGTGGCGTAGGAGGTTCCGACGGCCTGGAAGGCGGCAACCGAGCCCGATTCCGAGATTCCCGTGTGCAGGAGGATGCCTTTCTCCGACTCCTTATAGGACAGCAGGAGGTCGTGGTCCACCGACGTGTACCGCTGTCCCTGCGTGTTGAATATCTTGCCGTTGGGGAACATGGCGTCGAGGCCGAAGGTTCGGGCCTCGTCGGGGACGATGGGCACGATCCGGTGCCCGAAGCCTCCGTCCCTGGCCAGATCTTTTATGAGGCGGACGAGCGCCATGGTCGAGGCGACTCTCTGCTTGCCGGACCCGGCCTTGATGGCGGAGAAGTGCCTGTCGGCCGGCATGTCCACTCCGCCGGCCAAGACCCGCCGTTCGGGGAGGAATCCGCCTAGGGATGCCCGTCTGTCGAGCATGTACTTCATGGCCGGCTCGTCGGGCCCTGGCTTGACGTACGGCGCCTCGTAGGGGTCCTCGAGCTGCGCGTCGGGGATGTCCAGGTGCAGGGTGTCGCGCAGCAGCTTGAGGTCCGCCGCGTTGAGCTTCTTCATCTGGTGGGTGGAGTTGCGGCCCGCGAAGTTCGTGCCCAGCGCGTAGCCTTTGACGGTGTGCGCGAGGATGACGGTCGGCTGGCCCCTGTACTCGGTCGCGGCCCGGTAGGCGGCGTACACCTTGTGGTAGTCGTGCCCGCCGCGCTTGAGCGCCCAGATCTGCTCGTCCGTCCAGTCGGAGACCATGGCCTTCGTGCGCGGGTCGCGTCCGAAGAAGGAGTCGCGCACGTATGCTCCGTCGTTGGCGCGGTACCCCTGGTAGTCTCCGTCGAGCGTCTCGTTCATGAGATTGACGAGGGCATGGTCTTTGTCCGCTTGGAGGAGCACATCCCATTCGCGGCCCCAGATGACTTTGACGACGTTCCAGCCGGCTCCCTTGAAGAAGGCTTCGAGCTCCTGGATGATCTTGCCGTTGCCGCGGACCGGGCCGTCCAGGCGCTGCAGGTTGCAGTTGACGACGAAGGTCAGGTTGTCGAGGCCCTGGGTGGCGGCCAGCTGCAGAAGCCCGCGAGACTCGGGCTCGTCCATTTCCCCGTCGCCCAGGAAGCACCAGACCCGCTGGCCGTCGGTGCCCTTGATGCCCCGGCCGTCCAGGTATCTGTTGAACCACGCCTGGTAGATCGCGGCTGCCGGGCCGATCCCCAGCGACACGGTGGGGAACTCCCAGAAGTCCCGCAGCTGGCGGGGGTGGGGGTAGGAGGGCAGGCCGCGGCCGCCCGAGCGGCGCGAAACCTGTTGGCGGAAGGAGTCGAGGTCCGCCTCGCTCAAGCGGCCCTCGAGGAAGGCGCGCGCGTAGTTCCCCGGAGAGGAGTGGCCCTGGAAGAAGACCTGGTCGCCCCCGCCGGGATGGTCCTTGCCGCGGAAGAAATGGTTGAGTCCGACCTCGTAGAGGGTGGCCTGGGCCGCGAAGGACGAGATGTGGCCGCCGACGGCCAGGCCCGGGCGCTGCTGGCGGGTGACCATGACGGCGGCGTTCCAGCGGACCCAGCGTCGGAACTGGCGCTCCAGGGCTTCGTCCCCCGGATAGAAGGGCTCGTCCTCGACGGGGATCGTGTTGACGTAGGGCGTGACGAGGTTGCGGGGCACGCTCACGCCCCGGTGGCGCGCCCGCTCCTCCAATCTCATGAGGACGTAGCGCGCCCGCTGGGGTCCTCCCGTCGAGATGAGGTCGTCGACCGATTCGATCCACTCACGGGTCTCCTCGGCGTCGATATCGGGCACCTGGTTAAGCTGGCCGTTGACAAGCGGCGACATCCCTGTCTGTGAGCTCACGAATTCTCCTGTGTCGTCGTGGGATCCGGGCATCGTCGCGGAGAGCCTGGCGACTCGAATCCACAGTGGCTTCGACGGGACCGGCCGTCGCCTCGGCTGCGGCCGAGGCGGACGAAAGTCCCATAATGTATGCCCCAGTCTAACCGTCTTTCGGCCTCGGGCTCACGCCGCGGTGGTTTTACGCGGGTGTGAGGTGCTTCGCCATTTGCGAATTCGCTTCAAATGCGGTGGGCTATGACCATGAGTTCGTTGGGTTTCGCATCGGGAAGCGTAATTCAGGAGTTTGGCTACGACGACGATGTCGACGAGGCCGTTCGCGCACAGATCGAGGAAGAGACCGGTCAGGAGCTGGTCGACGAGGACTACCGCGACATCGTCGACGGCGCGGTCGCGTGGTGGCGCGACGAAGACGGCGACGTCGACGACCTCGCCGACCTCTTTCTCGATATGAAGGCCAACCTCGAGTCGGACGTGTCTCCGTGCTGGGTCCTGGTTCCGGGAACGCGCAGCCCCGGCTACGTCACCGCCGACGTCATCAAGGACGCCGCCGAGACGGCTGGTCTCATGGCGACGACGAGCGTGGCCGTCGGCGCCGCGTGGATGGGCGTCAAGCTGACGGCGAAGGGCCCTAGACGCTAGAATGACTGCTCGCGGCATCCGCAACGCCGTTCGGATGCCGCTCAGTGCAGCGGGCGGGGCGCCATGGCGGCCCACCCGTGTGGGCCTGTAGCTCAGTCGGTCAGAGCACTGCGCTTACACCGCAGGTGTCGTCGGTTCGAGTCCGGCCGGGCCCACCACAGGCTCCGTGATTATCATATGTCGTTGCTGGAGAAGGCTGATAAGTTGTGGATGTGCACGAGCGAATCTCCGAGATCGCCGGAACGGGAACTTCTCGCTGAGGGTATCGTCATCATTCATGAGATTTTCGGGGCTGTAAAGGACGCTGAATGTCTATGTCTCCCCGTCGCGCATTAGCGTACAGCCTGTTTTTGGAAGTGGCGTCAAAGGTGGGAATATTCGTATTTCTGTGGTATATCATTTAACGAGTATATATTTATGAGGTGTAGAAAATGAACATGAACAAGATATTGCCCAGAATCGGAGCAGCAATCGTTACAATCACAATTTTTCTTTTTGTAATCTTTTTAATTATTGATTTTTCATTTGGCTCCTATTTTGTATGTATGTTTTTATCGATAGGATATATTATGATGGTTGCAGGATTTAAATACGAATGTGCTGATGATCGTCGAGTAGCTGCGAATATAGGAATGGTTCTAGCTTCTATTTATGCGGTATTAATACTTTTAGTATATTTCGCACAGACCACAAGTGTTCGCCTGGATGAGTTAAATGAACAGTCCTCGGCTATTTTGGATTTTAAACGAGGCGGCCTAATATTTAATTACGACTTATTAGGGTATGGTATAATGGCTCTTTCCACATTCTTCACTGGACTATCCATCAAGGCAGACCGCACGAGTGACAAGTGGCTGAAATGTTTAATGATAATTCATGGTATATTTTTTATCAGTTGCTTTTTTATGCCGATGACGGGTGTCTTCAGCAATGCATCAATTGGAGAATCAAGTAGTGGCGGAGTCATTGCATTGGTTTTTTGGTGTGTTTATTTTCTGCCGATAGGTGTTTTATCATATTTTCATTTTGGAGAAGCAAAGTGACAAAATCCAGTTTTATCGAAATGCTTTTAACCTAAAAAACGGCGGAATAATTTTGTTATTCTGTTGTTTTTTACGTTACGTCACTATGGAGAGTGCTCGGCGGCTGATGAGGGTGTTGGGACGGTATGGCGACGACGAGAGATGAGTGAATTGCGGCTGGCTGAACGGCTTCTTTGACAGTGATGAGTGCGCCGTCTGCCGACGGTTCTCTGCTTGGCGTCCGCGCCTGCGGGGTTGTCGCTCATGCGCCACCTCGGCTGGAACGGACGGGGACGCTGGCGGTGTGGAGGTAGCGGCGGAAGGTTTCGGCATGTACGCCGACGTTCACTCGGGGCGCGTGTACTGCGTTCTCATACGATGCGCTGTGGCCTCGGGCGTCGGCAACCGCCTTTTGCTCGCTCTCCACTGCGACGATCGCATCGGAGGACCCAGGAGATGGCAAGGGGCGCCTTCGCGATCGTCGCGTCCGCTATCGCGGAGGCGCCCCTTCCCTCCCATGGCCGTCCCCATTAGGATTGCCTTACGCCTAGCACGTCGAGTCGTGGAACGAGGAGCCCATGGGTGTCAAGGACGCAGCCGTCGGAGGTTTGATGCACGGCTTCCGGGCGGTCGCCTCCCGTTTCAGGGACGTCCCGCCCAAGCCGCGGACCCACAGGTGCTTCGCCGTCACCGTGAGCGAGGTCGCCGACGTCGCGGCGCACCTTCGCCGGATCACGGTTCAAGCCCCCGAACTCCGCGACTATCGCCCCACCGGCCCCGACGAGTACTTCGGCCTCGTCATCCCCCCGGCCGGGAAGGACCTCGTTCTGCCCGAGCCGAAGGGGCTGAACATCCGCGCGGAGCTGGGGGCCATCCCCGAGGAGTCCCGGCCCGACCTGCGCTGGTACACCGTGCGCTCGCACGACCCCGCCGCCGGCCGTCTCCTCATCGACGTCGTCACCCACGGCGACAACGGCCCGGGATCCGCGTGGGCCCTGAGGACCGGCCCGGGCGACGCGGTGGGCCTGCGGACTCTGACCTCCGCCTGGCGGCGCACCGAAGCGCCGCAGCTCCTCGTGGCCGACCCCTCTTCGGCGCCGGCGCTTCGCGCCATCGTCGAGGCGTGCTCTCCGGTGTTCCGAAGGCGGATGCACGTGCGCGTCGTCGGCCCGGGCCCGGAGTACTTCGAACCCGGCCTGACGTCCCTCGAGCCGGGCCTAGCCTCGATGGACGTGCTCTACGCTCCCGTCGAGGAGAGCGCGGCCGCCGTAGTGGAGAACCTCCGTGACGCCGGGCCGCTCGACGTCGGGTACGCCTGGCTGTGCGGCGAAGCCGGTCTGGCAAAGGCGGCCCGCCGGCTCGTGGTCAGGGAGTGGGGTGTGGCCAGAACCGAGGTGCTCTTCTCGGGCTACTGGCGGCGGGCGACTGCCGCGCACGGAGGGAAGTGACTGACGGCCGTGCGGTCGGAGGCCGCGCGAAGGCGGCGATGCGCACCGGCGGCGCACCCTCGACGGCGGCGTCCCCGCAAGGGAGGAAGCTTTCCCCGGCTCGTCCGCGGTCACATCGCGACCTCCCCGACGATGCGCGTAATGGCGGCGCCGCCCACCCAGACGGCGCCCTCGACGTGCGAGACCGTCAGAAGGCCCGCGCGCCCGACACGGGCTCCCTGGGATACCGTGTAGGGGAGGGGGACGTCCCCTCGGGCGAGGAACCACTGGCCGATCGAGGCGTTGAGACTGCCCGTCACCGGGTCCTCGGCCACGCCGGCCCCGGGGCGAAGGCGCGGACCTCGTAGGCCGCCTCGCCGGGGCCCCTCCGGCCGCGCGCGCCGACGACGCCGACCATCGCTTCCGGAAGCCCGGAGAAGTCGGGTTCCAGTGCGAGGACCTCTTCGGCGCTGGAGACCTCGACGGCGGCCCATCCGGGCCCGTCGTCCACCCACTGGTGGTCGAGGATCCGTCCGGCGTCCACCCCCAGCGCCGCGGCGATCTCGGCGAGCCGATCCTCCTCGATCGGACCGCTGCGGCGCGTCGCGGGCGCTTGGAAGGCGAGGTCCGCGCCGTCGCAGACGATCGGCACGAGCCCGGCGCCGCATTCCTGGACGATGCGCCCCCGCGCACGGGGCGTTCCTCCACTGTCGAGCCAGGCCCGCGCCGCGCCGAGCGTGGGATGCCCGGCGAAGGGAAGCTCCTGGAAGGGCGTGAAGATGCGGACGGCGTAGTCGGCGTCGGGGGAGGATGGCGGGAGGAGGAAGACGGTCTCCGACAGGTTCGTCCACCGGGCGAAGCGCTGCATGAGCTCGGCCGGCAGATCCGTTCCGTCGACGACCGCTGCGAGGGGATTGCCCAGGAAGGGGGCCGATGCGAAGACGTCGACCTGCTTGAATTCGCGGGGGCGGGACACAGGCCGTCCTTTCGCTCGGGACGATTGCCGCCCTCCGATTCTAGCCGTTGCACGACATGCGGACGGTGTATCGCGTAACCTATCGGTATCGAAGAAACGAAGACATGCCTTCTATTCGAGGGCCGAGCGTTGGACAATAGAGTTGACGCAGCTTAGAGAAAAGAGATCGCGTGAAATCCGAATACATGCTCCTATGTGCTCCCTATCGTTTCGCGTCGTCCTATCCGGGGCTCACTCGCGGCCGCCGCGTTCTGGGCGTCGATGACGCAGCGCTTTCGCCGGCGCAGGCCCGGGCGGGAGACGGCCTCCTCTCGGTCGTCCCGGCTCCGCCCGACCCCTCGGCCGTGCGCCGGTGCCTCAAGGAGAACTTCAACGTCGTCGACGCCGACTCGACCCGGTCCGCCGTCGACGACCTGGCCGCGGGCCGCTATCGGGTCAATCCCCAGAGCTTTCAGACCGTCTTGTCCGCGATAGTCGAGCAGAGCGAAGCCGCCGGCGACATCGCCCGGATCGCCGGGGACCGCGGGCCGCAGGGGTTCGACGACTGTCGGATCGTCGATCTGCTGGCGAGGGCCTACGCCGGCGGCCTCCTCGACGAGGCGGCCTTCGTCCAGGCCCTGTCCGGCCAGGGCGAGCGGATCGCGGCCTCCTACTCGGGGTGGGAGCAATACCATGCCTCCTGCGCACTGGGCGAAATGGTCCACGCGGGGACGGCGGGCTGGCTCGTGGGGCGCAGGGAGGACTTCCTGACGGCGATCCTCGAATGCTGCTTCCCCCTCGCCCAGGCCTTCGACCGCGCCTCGTACTGGCCGAAGGCCGACTTGCGGGAGGTCGGCCGCCTCGTCTCCGCCCTCCTACCGCCGAGTACGGTCGGCGCCGTGGCTCCCGCCGCCCTCCCCGCCTCGCAGTCCGCGGGCCCGCCGGCCCACGAATACCCGCAGCCGGCCGCCGAGCTCCTCGGCGAGCGGGCGTCCCTCGGGCGCACGGTCTATCCGCGCGCGGCCGCGCTCGCCGAATACGCCCTGTGGGGGCCCGCCCGCCAGGCGGGAGTCGACTGGATGCTGACGGGATGGGATCGAGAGGACCTCGGCGTGCTCCTGCCGATGCCCGTCCCCTCCCCGCAGGCCGGTCGGATGTTCTGGATCGAATGGTCCAAGGACAGCAAGGGCCCCTACGAAGGAGTCCAGTTCGCGCGGCTGAGCACGAGCGTGAGGTGCCGCGCCCTGCTGACGGACGCCTGGGTCTACGACCGCGAGAAGAAGCCCTTTCGCAAGACCGTCATCACGCCGATCCCCTGGGAGCGTGCCGCCTTCACGGCGGAGACCACCCCCCTGGGGTCGATCAAGATCCTCCTCAACGGCCGCAAGGTGGGGCTGATACCCGAACCCGCCTACGACATGATCGGAGAGCCCAGAGACCGCTTCCTGTCCGTCAGCCCCAAGGAAGGCGAGGCCTTCCTGGCGCCATACCTCGAGCGCCTGAACGGCGTCCTGGCCGAACTCGGCACGCGGGTCCGCCGGTTCTCCGAGGAGCACTCCGAGGACGGCGGTCGCCGAGACGGCCGCGCGTGAGACGCGTCGGAGCCGCCCGCGGTAGGCTGGTCGCATGACGATCACCGTGGGCGACGTCGCGGCGGCGATGGACCGGATCTTCCCTCCCGCGACGGCGCAGGCCTGGGACCGTGTCGGCCTGGCGGTCGGCGACGTGCACGCGCCCGTGCGCAGGATCGGCTTCGCCGTCGACCCCTGCGAGGCGAGCGTCGAAGAGGCCATCGAACGCGGCGCCGACATGCTCATCACCCACCATCCGCTGTACCTGCGGGGCACCCACGCGGTCACGAGCCGGACGGCGAAGGGCAGGTGGACGGCCGCCCTCATACGCTCGGACACGGCGCTGTTCTCCGCCCACACCAACGCGGACGTGGCCGCCAGCACCCTCGCCCTGGCCGCACTCCTGGGCGTCGAACTCGAACGGCCCCTGGACGAGGCGAGCGGACTGGGGGGAGTGGGCCGGCTCTCCCGGCCCACGAGCCTGCGGGCCTTCGCCGACCTCGTCGCCCGGAGCCTCCCGCCCGTGCCCGCGGGCGTCCTCGTCGGAGGCGACCTCGCACGCCAGGTACGGCGGGTGGCCATCTGCTCCGGCTCGGGCGACTCCTTCCTCGCCGAGGCGAACGCCGCGGGGGCGGACGTCTATCTGACCGCCGATCTGCGCCACCATCCGGCCACCGATCACTTGTGGGACGGCGGCTGCGCCCTCGTGTGCGCCACCCACTGGGCCAGCGAATGGCCGGTGCTGGCGCTCATGGACGAACGCCTGCGCAGCGAGCTCGGCGATCGGGCGCCCGAGGCCTACGTCTCGCGGATACCGACCGACCCCTGGACGCTGGCGGTGCGCTAGCCCGCCCCGCTACGGGGCTCGGGCGCCGCCGATACGCGCGGGAGCCGGCCCCGCGGGGCCGGCTCCCATTCTCACCGCACGCGGCGAATCCGCCGCTCGTCGGCTCGCTACTCCCAGCGGAACAGCTTGATGGCCGCGCCGTACACGACGACGACCCAGAGCCCCACCAGGCCGAACTGCAACGCGATGTCGCCGAAGCCCGCGTGCTCGGTCATGACGAGCCGGAAGCCCTCCACCATCGGGGTGACCGGCACGAACTTGGTGACTCCCTGCAGCCAGTCCGGGAAGAGGTAGACCGGGAAGAAGACACCCGACAGGAACATGAGGGGCATGGCGACGACGTTGGTCAGCACAGAGGACTGATTCTCGTTCTTCGCCCAACCGCCTATCGTCAGGCCCAGGCCGATCATCGCCACCGCGGACAGCAGGAGGAAGGGAAAGAAGACGAGCCAGTCGCCGCGCATCTTGAAGTGGAAGACGAAGGTCCCCACGAGGAACATCGTGGCCACGCTGAGGAGCGCGACGACGAGGTAGTGGATGCCCGAGGCGATGATCAGCTGGGCGGGCGAGAACGGCGCGGCCCGCAGTCTCCGATAGGAGCCGCGCTTCTTCTCGGCGGGCATGGTGTTGGCCAGGCCGAAGATCCCCATCGACATCAGGCTGAAGGTCAGGAGCCCGGTGAACGTGTAGTCGAAGCTCGACAGCGCCTCGTCCCCGACGGCGTTCGAGGAGACTTTGATCGGCGCGTCCGGCTGCCCCAGCGCCTTGTTGACGCCGTTCGTCGTCTGGTTCATGACGGCGGTCAGGGTGCTGCCCGCCTGATCCGACCCCTTCGAGTACAAGACCTTGATCGTCCCCCTGGGCTTGCCGTCGGGGCCCTGCTCGCCGAAGTCCTTCGGCAGCTCGATGATCCCGTCGATCTGGGAGCGCTTCATCTTCTCCTTGGCGTCGTCCAGGCCCTTGACGTCCTTGACCTTCAGGACGCTGTCCTTGCCCTTGGTGGCGTTGTCGACGAACTGCTGGGCGAACTGGCTGTGGGAGTGGTTGATGATCCCGACCTTGAAGTTCACCGTCTGGTTCTTGAAGATCGAGCCGAAGACGAAGAGGAAGATCAGCGGGAAGAGGAAGGTGAAGAACAGCGACACCTTGTCGCGCAGGAAACGCCTCTGGAAGGCCTGCACCTGGCCGAGGATTCCGGTCCAATATCTTTTCATCGTCAGTCCCTGATGGCCTTCCCTGTAAGGTCGATGAAGACATCCTCGAGGTTTGCCTGCTCGACGTGTTGTTCTTTCTTGAAGCCCCGCGCCAGCAGCTGCTCGATGAGGTGGTGGGGGCTGTCGATGGTGATGATCTTCCCGCCGTCCATGATCGCCAGGCGATCGCACAGCAGCTCGGCCTCGTCCATGTAATGGGTCGTCAGCACGATCGTGATGCCGTCGTCCCGGATCTGCTGGATGAGCTCCCACAGGTTGCGGCGCGCCTGCGGATCCAGGCCCGTGGTAGGCTCGTCCAGGAAGAGGACCCGCGGGTTGTTCACAAGCGTCGAGGCGATGGCGAAGCGCTGCTTCTGACCGCCCGAGAGTTTCTCGACGAAGGTCTTGGACTTCTCGGTCAGCTGGACTTTGGCGAGCAGGGCGCCGACGTCCGCCTTGGTCCCGTACAGGCTGGCGAACATCTTCAGCTGTTCGCGCAGCGTCAGCATGTTGTAGAAATCCGTGGACTGCAGCTGGATGCCGATGATCTGCTTGATCTTCTTGGGGTTGCGGCCCACGTCGATCCCGTCGATGGACGCGGTGCCGGCGTCGATAGTGCGCAGAGCCTCGAGCATCTCGAGCGTGGTCGTCTTCCCCGCTCCGTTCGGCCCTAGAATGCCGAATATCTCGCCTCGGTTCACGGTGAACGAAATACCGTCGACGACGTTGACGCCTTCGTAAGTTTTGACCAAATCTTCGACGGCGACTATGGGTTTGGCCTCTGCCATGGGAGAACTCCTGGTCTCTCGTTTGTTCGGTGCGCGGCTGGTCAGCTGTGGAGTCGAGGCATGTCGTGGCAATCCTCGTAAAACGCGCACTGGAGCATCATACTCTGGGTCCGAAATGAGCGACGACCTCGCGGGCAGTCCTATCCATGACCGCCGGCGAGTCGACCGGCCGATCCGCCTCCGGCCGCGCTCTGCGGCTTTCGGGCGGGGCGTAAGACCGCTTGCCGAGGCCGGAGTGCGCGAAGGGCCGGCAGGAGCGGTTTGCGCGCGGCCTCGGTGTGGCGGCGGCCCTCTGCCTGTAGGGTGGGCGCATGGGGCTGACGGTCGACGCGCCGGCAGGGACCGCGCATCATCCGGCCGCAGCCATCTTGCATCCCGACTCCTCGGACAAGGCACTGACATGGCAACGGCACCGGCACACGACCAGATCACCCTCCTCGACGTCGCCGAGCTCGATCGGCAGATCGCCCGTCTCGGCCGCGAGGACGCCAAGCATCCGCTGCGCGCCGAACTCGGCGCGCTCATCAACGCGGCGGCTGCGCGGGCGCGCGACAGGGACGCCGCGGCCGAAGCCGTCGCCGCCGCCGAGGGCCGGCTCGCCTCGGCCGAGGAGACGAGCGCCTCGCTGCGCGGGCAGATCGAGAGGAAGGAGGCGCAGCTCAACTCCGGGGAGGGCCTGACCAGCCGCGACCTCATGGCGCTCCAGGAGGAGATCGCCGGCCTGCGCTCCCTGCTCGAACAGGCGGCGGACGCCGAGTTCGCCGCGCTCGAGGCGGAGGAGGAGGCCGAGGCCGAAGTCGCGCGCATCGACCGCGAGATCGCCGCGCTCAAGGAACGGGTGCTCCAGGGGCGCGCCCGTCTCGAAGACGACGTGGCGCGGATCATCGCCCAGCGCAGGGAGATCCAGGCCGAGCGCGACGCCCTGTTCGCCCCGCTCGCCGACGACCTCAAGGAGGCGTACGAACGCGCGCGATCCCACGGCGGGTACGCCGTCATGGGAATGCGGCCGGACGGGAGCACCGGCGCGGGCGTCAGGTTCTCGCCCCTCGAAGTCGCACGCATCCGGGCTCTGCCCGACGACGCCCTCTATGTCTCCGAGGACTACGACTGCATCGTCGTCCGGCTCGAAGGCTGAGGCGCCGCAGGCTGTCGGGCCCCGTTTTCCTCCGACCCGCGCCGGCTGGTTACCATGGACTCAGCGGATGAGTCGGCCAGGCGGCCGCGTGGGCGTCGCCCACGAGGAACGTCCGGGCTCCACAGGGAACGGTGGTGGGTAACGCCCACCCGGGGTGACCCGCGGGAAAGCGCCACAGAGAACAGACCGCCGCGCGAGCGGCAAGGGTGAAACGGCGGTGTAAGAGACCACCGCGTTCCGGGCGACCGGGACGGCAGGGCAAGCCCCACCGGGAGCAAGGCCAGACAGCGCGCGGTGAGGCGTCCCGTCTAGCGCGCGGGTGGGCCGCTCGAGCCTCTCGGCAACGCGAGGCCTAGATGGATGGTCGCCGCCGCCTTCGAGCCGCGTGCCGGAGGCGGAACAGAACCCGGCGTACCGGCCGGCTCATCCGCCTGGAGCGACGCGTCGCCTGACGTTGACCGGTCGGCGGTTGCGCATCCATCCGCCGGGCGCGGCGCCGCGGATCCTCGTCCACGTGCGCCAGGCCCGCGTCGTGCCCGCCTGCGCTCGGCGCGGCGACTCCGCTACGGGCGCAGGCCCAAGGCGGGATTCGAGGGCAGGGTGAGGATCTCCGCCCCGTCCTCGGTCACGACGAGTGTGTGCTCCCACTGGGCGGTGCGTCCGCGGTCCTTCGTCACGACGGTCCAACCGTCCTCCCACTGCTCCCACGCGATGCCTCCCAGGGTGAGCATGGGCTCGATCGTGAAGACCATCCCGGCCTGGATGACGGTGCTGTAGGAGGGCGCGGCGTCGTAGTGGGGGACGATCAGCCCCGAGTGGAAGGCCTCGCCGACGCCGTGGCCGGTGAAATCCTCGACGACCCCGTAGCGGAAGCGCTTGGCATAGGATTCGATCACCCGTCCGATGACGTTGATCTCGCGTCCGGGCTTGACCGCCTTGATCCCCCGCAGGGTCGCCGTCCCGGTCCGCTTGACGAGCAGCCGCGACTCCTCGTCGACCTCGCCGACGGTGAAGGTGGCGTTCGTGTCGCCGTGGACGCCGTCCTTGTAGGCGGTGACGTCGATGTTGACGATGTCGCCCTCGGCGAGGACCGTCGAGTCCGGGATGCCGTGGCAGATGACTTCGTTGACCGACGTGCAGCACGACTTGGGGAATCCCATGTACCCCAGCGTCGACGGATAGGCGCCGTGGTCGCACATGTACTCGTGGGCGATGCGGTCGAGCTCGTCCGTCGTGACGCCGGGGCGGACCGCCTTGCCCGCTTCGTACAGGGCGTCGGCGGCGATGCGCCCCGCCCGGCGGATGCGTTCGACCGTCTCGGCGTCCTTGACGTCGTCGGCGGTCACGCGCTCCGGGCCGTCGTGAAACATGTACTCGGGGCGTTGGATCGAGGCGGGGACCGGCCTCCGCGCCGAGACGGTTCCGGGGGTCAGGGTGCCGAGGGGCGCGCGTTGGGCAAGCATGGGTCCAAGCATAGTGGCGCGTCAGAAGCTGTGCTCGGGACCGGGGAACTCGCGCGCTCGCACCGCCGTGCAGAAGTCCGCGGCGGCGGCCCTGAGGGCGTCTCCGACGTGGCCGAAGGACCGGGAGAACCTCGGCGTCCACCCCGTCATGCCGGCCATGTCCGTCCACACGAGGACCTGTCCGTCGGTGCCCGCCCCCGCCCCGACCCCGATCGTGGGGATCCGGACGATCTTCGTCACCTTGGAGGCGAGGTCGGCCGGGACCATCTCGAGCACGACCGCGAAGGCGCCGGCGTCCTGAACGGCGACGGCGTCGTCGATGACGGCGGCGCGGCCCTCGTCCGTGCGGCCCTGGACTCGGGGGCCGCCCAACGCGTTCTCCGACTGCGGGGTGAATCCGACGTGGCCGACGACCGGGATGCCCGCCTTGACGATCGCCTCGATCGCCGGAGCCTGGCGCGTGCCGCCTTCCAGCTTGACGGCGTTGGCGCCCGCCTTCATCAGGCGGACGGCCGAGCGCACCGCCTGGGCGGGGGACTCCTCGTAGCTGCCGAAGGGCAGGTCGGCCACGACGAAGGCGCGCGCGGCCCCTCGGGCGACGGCCCCCGTGGCCACGAGGATCTCCTCGAGGCGGACGGGGGTCGTCGAGGAATAGCCCAGCAGCGTGTTCCCGTATGAGTCGCCCACGAGCAGCGAGTCGACGCCCGATTCGTCGAAGAGCCTGGCGGTCACGGCGTCGTAGCACGTGAGCATCGTGATCGGTTCGCGCCGGGCCTTCTTGTCCGCGAAGTGGTGGATGCGGAACCGCTTGGGCGCGGGGGTCGTCTTGGACATGTCGCTCCTTACGTCTTTCGCACCATCCTATGCCGGGACGGCGGTTCGCGCCCTCCTCGCCGCGGGCGCCGGAAACCGACCCGGGGCCCGGGGACGGTCCGCGGGCGCCTCGCCCCGGCGCCCTGGCGGGATGTGTGACTGGAAAGGCGCGTGCCGCGTAATATGTGGCGAGAAAGGAGGGGACGTGGACTCGATCGCCAGTGCACTCGGTTTGGGCGGGCTCGGCTTTGCGGTGGCCGTTCTCGTGCTCGTCGGCACGCTTGCTGTGCTGATCGCCGCGTTCCGGCCCAACCGCCAGTACCTGGGGGTGGAACGGGGGAGGCGTCCCGAGCCGGGAGCGGCGCTCAAGACGACGCGGGCCGCTGGCGGAGAGCCTCCTGTGCGCTTCGAGAAGCCCGACATGAGCCCGGCCGAGGCCGGATACGTCTACCGGGACTGCGACGGGGTGGAGATGGTCCTGTCGACGATCGTCGACCTCGCGGCGCGGCGCTTCCTCGACATCATCGAGTACCAGGAGTTGGCGATCCCGCGCCCGACCGTCATCATCGTCACCAGGCGGACGGCCGACGAGACGTGCACCCGCCAGGAGAAGGCATTGCTGGACCTGCTGGCCGTGCCGGGCGCCGCCGAGGCCCCCGACTTCATCCGCGCGCGGCCCTTCAACCCCGTGCATTTCCGAGCCCAGCTCCGGATGGCCGGGGTCTCCAGGCTCGGCTCGCCGAGCGCCCGGGTCGCGGGCGTGCGCAGATCGGTCGCCGAGCTCTTCGGGCGCGACGTCGCCAAGGCGGCGGTCGACGAGCGGAAGTGGTACGACCGGTGGCGCGACCTCCTCGGCAGCGTCGGGGCCCTCATGCTCCTCGGCGGGGGCCTCGTGTGGCTGGTCTCCCTCCTCCTGTGGCTCCTCGGTGCGCTCAGCGGATACTGGTGTCTGCTGTTCGGGCTCGTCTCCGCCGTCGGAGCGGTGACCTTCGTCGGGACCGAGGGGCGGACCGCCGAGGGCACCGTCGCCAGGGACCAGGCCTGCGGCTTCCGGCGCTTCCTCGTCGAGGCGCCGCAGCCCCCGGGCGACGCGGAGGAGCTGGCCCGGTTCGCCGGGTGGGCGATAGCCCTGGGCTGCGTGGACGAATGGGCGAAGAGCCTGGAGCGGCTCGGCTCGGACGTCAGCGTCGACGAGGCAGTCCCGTGGCTCGTCTCGACCAGGGGGCGGATCAACACCTGGCGGGACGTGGCCGACGTCATCGAATTCATGCAGGCACGGATCCACGCCGAAGGAGTCTCCAAGGACTCGAAGACCCCGCTGCCGCGGATGTCGGACGGATGGGAGGGGGTAGAATCGTTCTGGTGACGCGCCCGCCGGAACCGCGGGCGCGGATCCGCGGGTCGCAGCGCTGCGACGGACCGCGGGCCGCGACGGCGATCCCCGTGCCGCCGGGCGTCCGGACCGTGCGCGCCGGCCCGGACGAGCCGATTCGCCGAGCCGGGAGGTGCCCGGGTGGCCGCGATGGCACAATGGGAGCGTCGTGAAGGAGTGCCGCATGGACCGTCAGCAGGAATACGTTCTGCGAACGATCGAGGAAAAGGGCGTGCGCTTCGTGCGCCTGTGGTTCACCGACGTGGTCGGGCAGCTCAAGTCGGTCGCCATCGCACCTGCCGAACTCGAGCAGGCGTTCGACGACGGCATCGGATTCGACGGATCGTCCATCCAGGGCCTGACCCGCGTGTACGAGGACGACATGCTCATGGTCCCCGACGCCGCCACGTTCGCCCTCCTTCCCCAACGGGTCGAGGAGTTCCCCTCGGCGAGGATGATATGCGACATCCAGACCCGCGACCGGGAGTCCGTGCGCTCGGATCCTCGCTCGATCCTCAAGCGGTCCCTCGACAAGGCGGCCGACATGGGCTTCACCTGCTACATCCACCCCGAGGTCGAGTTCTACCTCTTCCATCCCGAGAGCGACCCGAACAAGGAGCCCGTGCCGATCGACACCGGCTCCTACTTCGACCACGTGTCGCGGTCCGTCGCCCAGGACTTCCGCCAGGCCGCCGTGCTCGCCCTGGAGGACATGGGGATATCCGTCGAGTTCTCCCATCACGAGACGGGCCCCGGGCAGAATGAGATAGACCTGCGGTACACGGACGCCCTGACGATGGCCGACAACGTCATGACGATGCGCACCATCGTGGGGAACATCGCCATCCAGCGCAGGGTCCACGCCTCCTTCATGCCCAAGCCGCTGATCGCCCACCCGGGCTCGGGCATGCACACGCACATCTCCCTGTTCGAGGGGGAGCGCAGCGCCTTCCACGACCCGACCGGCCAGTACGGGCTGTCCCGCACGGGACGCCGTTTCCTGGCCGGTCTGCTCCGCCACGCCGCCGAGATCACCGCCGTCACCTGCCAGTTCGCCAATTCCTACAAGCGCGTGTGGGGAGGGGGCGAGGCGCCGGCCTACGTGTGCTGGGGGCCGAACAACCAGTCCGCGCTCGTCCGAGTGCCCGTCTACAGTGCGGAGAAGCCGCAGAGCGCCCGGCTGGAGTACCGCGGCCTGGACTGCGCGGCCAACCCCTACCTGGCGTTCGCCGTCATCCTGCGCGCGGGGCTGGCGGGCGTCGAAGGGGACTACGAGCTGCCCGAGGCCGCCGACTCGGACGTCGCGGCGATGTCCGACCTGGAGCGGGAGATCTCCGGGATAGCCAATCTCCCCATGTCCCTCGGCGAGGCCATCGCCCTCATGCGTTCCTCGGAACTGGTCGCCGAAACCCTGGGGGAGGACTGCTTCGACTACTTCATCAGGGACAAACGCCACGAATGGCAGCAGTATCGCCAACAGGTCACCCCGGCCGAGCGAATGCGCTTCCTGCCGACTTACTGAGGGACGAGCGATGCGGGAACAGTCGCCGACGAGCCGCCTGCGCAAGGCCGGCTTCTCCGATCCCCTGCGCGCGTCCCGGCTGCTCGCCGAGCCCGCCTCCGCCCAGCTCGGCGGGCTCGACCCGGAGGACTTCGCCCCCGTCGCCGACCCCGACCAGTGCCTGCTGGCGCTCATCAGGCTCGCCGAAGCCTGCGCCGATTCGACCGGTCTGGAATCCTGCCTGAGGGGCCCCGGGCGGCGCGGCCTGCTCGCCGTGCTCGGGATGTCCAGCGTCCTTGGGGACTTCGTCGTCTCCCACCCCGGGGCCCTGGACGTGTTCGAACGGCGCGAACGCCTCGAGGACGTCACGCTGGCGGGCGAACGCCGCTCGGCTCTGACGGCGGTGGGGGCCGACCCCGACGACGACGTCCCCGTGGCCGCCAGCGGAGGGCACGACGCCATCAACGCCATGCGCGCCCACTACTTCGAGCGGATCCTCTCGATCGCCGCCGCGGATCTGACCGGTCCCGACTCCCTGGCGGCGATGCCGTGCGTGTCCGCCGCGATCTCCCACGCCGTCGGCGGGGCCCTGGAGGCGGCGCTGGCGGTCGCGCGAGTCGGCGTCCCCGGGGCCGAGAACGTCGGTTTGACGATCGTGGCCATGGGCAAGACGGGCGCGTGCGAGCTCAACTACGTCTCCGACGTCGACGTCGTCTACGTCGCCCGGTCGCTGTCCGACGAAGGCCCTGACGACGAGGCCATGCTGGCCGTCGCGACGAAGCTGGCCTCCGCGGTCGGCCGCGCCGTCTCCGCCCCCGCCTACGAGCCGGCCCTGTGGATGCTCGACGCAGGCCTGCGCCCCGAGGGCAAGGACGGCCCGCTCGTGCGCACGCTCGACTCGCATGTGACGTACTACAAACGGTGGGCGAAGGGGTGGGAGTTCCAGGCGCTCCTGAAGGCCAGGCCCATCGCCGGCGACCTCGAACTGGGGCGGGCCTACCTCGACGCCCTTTGGCCCATGGTGTGGGACGCCGCCGGGCACGAGAACTTCGTCGAGGACTCCCGCGCGATGCGCAAACGCGTCGAAGACCACGTCCCCTCCAAAGAGGAGAGACGCCAGCTCAAGCTCGGCAAGGGCGGCCTGCGGGACGTCGAATTCACCGTCCAGCTCCTCCAGCTCGTCCACGGGCGCACCGACGTCTCCCTGCGCGTGCGCCCGACCCTCCAGGCCCTCGCCTGCCTGCGCGACGCGGGGTACGTCGCCCGCGGAGACGCCGACCTCCTCGACCGCGACTACCGGATCCTGCGGGTGCTCGAGCACCGCATCCAGCTGCGGCGCCTCCGCCGCAGCCATCTCGTGCCCACAGGCGAGGACGACATGCGGCGCCTGGCCAGGGCCATGGGCGTGCCGGGCTGCGCGAGCGGAGAGGACCTGGAGAGGCTGTGGCAGGACACTCGGCGCCAGGTCCGCGCCCTCCACCGCGAGATCTACTACCGCCCGCTCCTGCCCGAGGCCGCCCGGCTGTCGGCCGACGACATCGCTTTGAAGGAGTCGTCGGCCAAGGCCCGCCTGGAGGCCATCGGCTACCGGAACGCTTCCGGCGCCCTTGAGCACATCAAGACGCTGACCGCCGGCGTGTCGCGGACCGCGGCCATCCAGCGCCAACTGCTTCCCGTCATGCTCGGATGGTTCGCCCAGGGGCCGGAACCGGACGCGGGCCTGCTCGCCTTCCGGCTCCTGTCGGAAAAGATGGGCGGCACCCACTGGTACATGAAGACCCTGCGCGACGGCGGAGCCGCCGCCGAGAGGCTCTGCCTGCTCCTGTCCTCCTCGCGCTACATCGCCGAGCAGCTCACCAGGCTCCCCGAGTCGATCTCGTGGCTGGCCGACACGCGCGAGCTCATGCCCCGCGCCCGGGACGACCTTGAAGGCGAGCTGGATTCGATGATCTCCCGCCGCAGCGATCCTTCCGGCGTGGCCGGCGCCGGGCGCTACCTGCGACGCCGGGAGCTTCTGCGCACGGCGATGGGCCAATCCCTGCGCGTCGTCGACCCGGTCGCCTCCCGGGCCGCCGTCTCCCAGGCCGCGGACATCGCCCTGGAAGCCGCCCTGCGCGGCGCGGTGCCCGCGGCCTGCGCGCGCCTCGGCGCAGACGGGTCCCTCAGCCGGTACCTCGTCGTCGCCATGGGGCGCATGGGCGGCCGGGAGATGGGCTACGCCTCCGACGCCGACGTCGTCTTCCTCCACGAGCCCCACGACGGAGTCGAACCGGACGCCGCCGCGCGGATGGCGAACGAGGTGGCCGCCCAGGTCATCAGACTCCTGGGTGAGACCGGCGCCGAGCCGCCCCTCCCGGCGGACGCCGACCTGCGCCCCGAGGGCCGCGCCGGGCCGCTGTGCCGCAGCCTGGACTCCTATGCGGAGTACATCGACCGATGGGCCCACACCTGGGAGCGCCAGGCCCTCCTGCGCGCCCGCCCCTGCGCCGGCGACGCCGAGCTCGGCGCCCGGTTCACGGCCCTCGTCGACGGCTTCCGCTATCCGCGCGGCGGCTTGGACGCCGACGCCGTCCGCGAGGTGCGAAGGATGAAGGCGCGCGTGGAAACCGAACGGATCCCGCGCGGCATCGACCCCCAGCGTCACCTCAAACTCGGCCGGGGAGGACTGGCGGACGTCGAATGGACGGTCCAACTCCTCCAACTCCAGCACGCCGGGGACCATCCGCGGCTGCGCACCACCTCGACCCTCGACGCCCTGACGGCCGCCGCCGACGTCGGCCTCGTCACGGCAGACCAAGCCGACCGGCTGTCGTGCGCATGGGATCTGGCATCCCGTCTGCGCGACCTCAACGTGCTCGGCACGGGCAGGACGTCCGCCTCGAAGATCGACGTACTGGCCCACGATCTCAGGGATCTGGCGGTCCTGTCCTTCCTCATGGGACGGGACGATTCGGACAGGCACGACATCGAGGAGGAGTACCTGCGGGCGGCCCGGCGCTCGCGGGGGGCGGTCGAGAGGATCTTCTACGGCAAGGACACCAGGCGATAGGACACCATCATGCGCATCTACCTCATACGGCACGGGCAGACCGAGATGAACGCGATCCACAGAATCGACTCGTACCGTCCCGGAGCCTCGCTGACGGAGCTCGGCAGGCGCCAAGCCGCCGAACTCGTCGAACGGTTCGACGGGATCGACATCGAGGGCATCCACGTCTCCACACTCGTGCGGACTCGTGAGACCGCGAGCCCGCTGGCCAGGGCCCGTGGCCTCGAGCCGGTCGAACACGCGGGTCTGCGCGAGATCGAGGCCGGTTCGTTGGAGGGAGGGACGGACGAGGCCTCCTACCGCGAATACTTCTCGACCGTCGAGCGCTGGCTTCGCGGCTCGCTCGACGAACCCATGGGCGGCGGCGTGTCGGGGGCCGAAGTCCTCGCGAGGTACGACAGCGCCATCAAGGACATCGAGCGGACCGGGGCCCGCAGCGTCGCGATAGTCAGCCACGGGGGAGTCATCGGGCTGTGGGCCGGTGCCAGGGCGGCGGGTCTGACGATCGAGCTCGTCACCAGCCGTTACCTGACGAACACCCAGATGTGCGTGCTGGAGGGGGACCTCGCCACGGGCTACCGCGCGCTGTCGTGGTTCGGGGAGTCCGTCGGGCAGGGTCGGGCCTACGCCCCGTCTCCCTCGTGACTGAGGACCTTGTCGAGGAATTCGCGGGTGCGCGGATGCGCGGGGTTCGACAGGACCTCCTCGGGCCGGCCGGATTCGACGATCGAGCCTTCGTCCATGAATACGACGGTGTCCGACACTTCGCGGGCGAAGCCCATCTCGTGGGTGACGACGACCATCGTCATCCCGTCCGCCGCCAGGGATTGCATGACCGACAGCACCTCGCCGACCAACTCCGGATCGAGCGCCGACGTGGGCTCGTCGAAGAGCATGAGCCTGGGCTCCATGGCCAGTGCGCGGGCGATCGCCACCCTCTGCGCCTGACCCCCCGAGAGCTGTGAGGGATAGTGCTCGGCGCGGTCGGCCAGGCCGACCCGGTCGAGGAGCTCCAGGCCCTGCTCGCGGGCCAGCTCCGGGGGCAGGCGAGTCACCCGGACGGGGGCCTCGATGACGTTTTCGAGGGCCGTCATGTGCGGGAAGAGGTTGAAGCGCTGGAACACCATGCCGATAGAGGCGCGCTGGCGTGCCAGATCCTTCGGCCGCAGGTCGTGGAGCCTGCCCTGCCCGTCGAGACGATAGCCCATGAGGGCTCCGTCGACGACGACCTGGCCCGCCTGGATCCTCTCCAGCACGTTGATGCAGCGCAGCAGGGTCGACTTGCCCGAGCCCGACGGCCCGAGGATCGTGCACACCTCTCCGTACTCGACGTTCAGACTCACCCCCGCGAGCACATGGATGTCGCCGAAGAACTTGTGGACGTCGCGCACTTCGACCATGTAGGGGGAGTGCGCGGGGGAGGCGGCGGATTCGGCGTTGGGGGCGTCGGGGGCCGCGCCCTCCGGCGCCGCGTCGTCTGATGATTCGAACATGATGCTCCTAGGAAGCGGCCCATTCGGCCGATGTGCTGGTCGGCGTCGTGCCCGCGGCGTTGATCGCCGCCTGCCGCGAAGCCTGCCGGCGGGCCTTCTTGCGGCGCGACAGGCCGGGGCCCTTCGACCGGGACGACGATCCCTTGCCGTAGTAGGCCTCCAGACGGGACTGGCCGAGCATGAGGATGGATGTGATGACCAGATACCATATGGCGGCCACCATGAGGTAGGGCAGTTGCAGCAGGGAGTTCGTGCCCAGATCGTTGGAGACTTTCGTCAGCTCGAGCGTGAAGGGAACCGCGGTGACCAGCGACGTCGTCTTGAGCATCGAGATCGTCTCGTTCCCCGTCGGGGGGACGATGACGCGCATCGCCTGGGGGATGATGATCCGGCTGAGGATCAGCCGGGGGGACATGCCCAGGGCCTGCGCCGCCTCCTCCTGGCCCTTGTCGACCGAGTCGAGCCCGGATCGGACGATCTCCGCCAGGTAGGCGCCTTCGTTCAATCCGAGGCCCACGATGGCCGCGACCGCCGCCGTGAAGAGGTCGTACGTGCGGAAGCTGAAGAACTCGTGACCGAAGGGGACGCCGAGGGAGAGCCTGGGGTACAGCACGCCGACGAGCCCCCAGAATATGAGCTGGGTGTAGATCGGCGTTCCGCGGAAGAACCATATGTAGGCCAGGGCCACCCACCGCATGACGGGATTGTCGCTGCGGCGCATGATGGCCATGGTCACCGCCAGGGTGATGCCGATCGCCATCGCCGCCACGGTGAGGATGAGCGTCCAGCCGATGGCGCGGAAGATGATCGGGGAGAAGAGGGTGTTCCCGACGATGTCCCAGTGGAAGTTCTTGTTGGTGATCAGGCCGTGGACGCCCATGGCGGCCAGAACCGCGATGACGCCGGCGGCGATCCACCGGCCGACGTGCGGCACCGGTATCGCCTGGATGAGATCGACCTGGGTCTCGTTCTGCTCGCCGAGCCGCTTTGCGAGGCGGTCGGGCGACGTCCCCTCTTTCGCGGACGGGGCGTCCGCCGGGGGAGTGGATTCTTGGGGGGTGTGGATATCGGACATAATCATTTCACCGGGTTGATGAGCGCCTGGGAGGCGACGTTGTCTTTTATGCCCCATTTGGCGAAAATGCCTTTGAGGATGCCTTTGTCCATGAGGTACTGGAGAGCCGCCTGGGTGGCCTTGGACATCTGAGCGTCGCCCTTGCCGACCACGACGCCCTGCGGCGCGGAGTCCGTGACGTCGCCGATCGTCTCCAGAGTCCCCCTGGCCTGGGTCAGGGCGTACTGGATAACGGAGGTGTCGGCCGCCATCGCGTCGACCTTCCCTCCGATGAGGACCTGGGTCACCGCGTTCTGCTTGTCGTAGCGCTGGATGTCCGGGGGGTTGTCGCACGCCTTGGCCATCTTGGCGATGGCGTCGTCCTGGAGGGTGCCCGACTGGACGCCGATCGTCTTGCCGCAGATGTTCTTCGGATTGAAGTGCGTCGGGTTCCCCTTGCCGACGGCCCAGGCGGTGCCGACGGTGTAGTACTGGATCATGGTGAAGTTCTTCTGCCGGTCGCTCGTGATCGTGATGGCCGAGACTCCCATCTCGTAGCGTTGGGGAATCCCGGGCATGATCGAGGCGAACTCGGCCTGCTGGATGTCGGGCTTCAGCCCCATGACGGCGGCCAGGGCCTTCATGAGGTCCACGTCGTAGCCGATGGGGCTCGTCCCGTCGGAGGCGTAGAAGCCGGCGGGAGGCCAGTACAGGTTGGTCCCGAACGTCAGCTTGCCGTCCGACTTGACCCTTTCGGGCACGAGATCGGCGATCTCGCGCACCGTGGAGATCTTGGACGTGTCGTATCCGCTGTCGGCGTCGGGGCCTGCGGAGACGGTGTCGGATCCGCAGGCGGCCAGCGCCATCGCGCCTGCGGCGAGCGCCGCGAGCGTCTTCGTGATGCGCATGTCGACTCCTAGTCTTCCTGTCGGTTTCGCGGGTACGACTCGAGCATAACCCAGAATGAATAAATATTCATTCATGCGCATAGTTTATCGGCGTGACTTTTCTCATGGACCGGGCGAAGGGGCGAAGGGGCTCGGCCGTTCCCGCACGGCCCGCGCCTGTAGACAGGAGGCGGGAACGGGGCGTCGGGCCGGGGGAGTCGGCGCAGGCGCGGCGGGCCTGCGGGCCCGGGGTGCGGGGATCGCGGGGAGGCTGCCGGAGACGAGTGCGGGG
>NZ_KE951423.1:20107-29564 GCF_000466165.1 Actinobaculum sp. oral taxon 183 str. F0552 | reverse complement strand
GGGCCGGGGCGCCGTCCGCCCTGGGGAGGCGGCGGGGGTGGGTAACTCACTGCTGCTCCTATTCGTCGTCGATGTCGACGGTCGACGGTATCGGCGCCCGGCCGGCCAGCCGGAGGACCCGGACGGCGAACGAACGCCTCAGGCGCCGAATCTGATCGACGTGCGAATTGTGGAAGGTCCTGGTCATGCGCACGTCGAGCCGGGAACGGGCCAGGCGCTCGAAGACGTCCTGTGCGTCGGAGGCTATTTCGTCCGACTCCAGCTCGTCCACCGTCAGGCGGAGGGTGCGCGACAGGGAAGACTCGATGCTCCGCCTATCGTCGGCGACTCCCCGGGAGGCGAATTCGAGGTCGATGCCGTCGAGCCCGTCGTCGACGATCGGCAGCATGCCCTTGCTCAGGCATGCCTCCGCCGCATCGGTCAGGAGGATGCCCCCGGCCACGTCGAGGGTGCCCGAACCCGCGAAGTCCCGAGCATACTGGGCGCGGGCCCGCAGGGCCAACTCGAGGGCCCGGCGGGACTTGACCACCGTCTGGTGGAGCCTGTCGAGCCGGCGGGCGCGAAGCGAGACGACGACCCCCGCGGCGGCGGCGGCAACGGCCAGAGCGAGCAGGACGACTTCCAGGCCGCTCATTCCTCGACCTCCAGCCCCGCCGTCCTGACGGCGGTCTCGTAGACGGCGTAGATCTGGGAGGCGACCGTGGACCAGTCGTATCGCCGCGATTCGCTCTGCGCCCGCGCGACGGTCTCGGAGCGCCCCCGCGGATCCGCCAGGGAGCGGACGACCGTTTCCGCCAGGTCCTGCGCGTCGGCGTTGGCGAACAGGCCGCCGAAGGAGCCGTTGCCCAGGACGGCGCGGAACGCGGGGATGTCCGAGGCGACGATGTAGCTTCCGGCGCTCATGGCCTCGACGAGGATGATGCCGAAGGATTCCCCGCCCGTGTTGGGGGCCAGGTAGATGTCGACGGAGGACAGCAGCGCGGCCTTGTCGCGGTCGCTGACGCCCCCGAGGAACTCGACGCGGTCGGCGCGTTCGCCGAACAGGGCGCGCGCCTCGTCCGCGTCTCCGCGGCCGGCTACCAGGAGCCGCACCCCCGGCGACACCTCGCATATGAGCGGGAAGGCCTGCGCCACCACCGGGAGGCCCTTGCGGGGTTCGTCGAGGCGCCCGAGGAAGCCGATGGTGGGGTGCTCGGCCGTGCCCGCGAACCGCGCGTCGCGCTCGGCGTTCTCGAACGCCTGGGTGTAGACGCCGTTGGGGATGACGAAGGCGTCCCCGCCGAGGTATTGGACGGCGGTGCGCCGCGCCTCCTGGGAAACGGCGATCCGGGCCTGGATCCTCTCCAGAACGGGCCGGAGCACAGGGGTGAAGAGCTCGAAGGTCCGGGAGCGGTCCATCGCCGTGTGGAAAGTCGAGACCACGGGGCAGTCGGAGCTCATGAGCGCCAGCATCGACACCGAGGGAACGAAGGGCTCGTGCACGTGGAGGACGTCGAAGTCGCCGGCCCGCAGCCACGCGCGCACCTCCCGGTTGACCCGCGGGCCGAAGGCGAGGCGCGCGATCGAGCCGTTGTAGGGGACGGGTATCGCCGACCCGGTGGGAGTGAGGTAGTCCGGCGCGCTTTCGAGCGCCTCCGAGGGAGCCACGACGCCGACCTCGTGCCCCCGCCGGATGAGCTCCTCGGCCAGGTCCCGGATGTGTATCCCCACGCCTCCGGGGACGTCCCACGAATACGGGCAGGCGATGCCGATCCTCACGAGCCCTCCTCCGCAGCCCGCGCCCTGGCGCGCGCCAGGCGCTCGGGGTCGAGGTCGGAGACGAAGACCCTCTGAAGCATGTGCCAGTCCTCCAGGTGGGCGCGGAGCCACGGTTCGAACTGGTCCATCCACTCCTGGCTCATCCGCCTCACGTCGGCCGCCCGCTCCCGCGAATCCGAGTCCGGCGTCGTCTCGGCCCTGACGGGCTCGCCGACGGTCAGCCTGAGGCCCCAGCGGGTTCCCGCCGCCGCCCTCCGCCGCCTGGCCAGCCTCTCGTAGCGCGAGAAGACGGGATAGATCGCGCACCCGGTCCTCTGGGCCAGCAGGGCCGGGCCGGGGGCGACGAGCATCGCGTGGCCCGCCAGGCGGACCTCCACTCCGCTCGCCGTGAGATCGCGGTCGGCCAGGATCGGGGTGAAGCACACGCCGGCGGCCATGTCCTCCTCCAGGGCCCGCAGGCCTCCCCCTCCCCGCACCACGGGGTAGATCGTCATCCCCAGGCCGGTCCTGAAGCGGAGGAAGTCCTCGTACAGCCCGGCCGGCTCGAGCCGCTCCGCGAGCGTGTGGACGGGCGCGAGGTCGATGCACGCCCAGGCGCCGGCCATGTCCCAGTTTCCCGCGTGCACGAGGGCCGCCGTGGCGGACCGGCCGGAGGCCAGGTCGGCGCGCAGCTCGGCGTCGTTGTCGAGCTGGACGCGGGCGAGTATGCGGTCCTCGCCGAGGACCGGCAGGCGGAAGCACTCGTAGTAGTAGCGCATGTAGGAACGCATGGCGGCGGCCGACAGGAGCCGGGCCCGCACAGGCCCCAGCCCGGGGCGGATCCTGGCCTGGTTGGCGCGCAGCCGGCGCGCCCCCGCCGAGCCGGACAGCCCCATGGCGGTCCCCGCGGCGGAGAAGAGCGCGCGCCCGACGGACTCGGGGAGCCTCTCCACGGCGGCGCGCGCCAGTGCGAATGCCCGAACGACGTCCATCATTCCTCCGGGGCGGTGGCCTGGCGGCGGACGACGACCATCCGCTGGACGGTGGTCACCAGCCCGGCCAGGAAGAGGTACCACACGGCCACGACGAGGATGACGTCCCCCAGCTCCATGCCCACGAACAGGGCCGAGAACAGGATGACGACCAGGCGGTCGGCGCGCTCGGCTATCCCCACGTTCGCAGTCATCCCCAGGCCCTCGGCGCGCGCCCGCGCGTATGGGACGACCGAGCCGGTCACGAGGGCCCCCAGGGTGCCCACGAGGAGCAGCGCGTGGTACCGCGGCTCGGCGTGGGCGTCAGCCCAAGCGAGCAGTCCGACGAAGATGGCGGCGTCGCTGATCCGGTCGAGCGTCGAGTCCAGGAACGCCCCCCATCTCGAGCTCGTTCCCGTCAGGCGGGCGATCTGCCCGTCGAGACTGTCGAACAAGACGAGGGCCCCCAGGCTGAGGGCGCCCGCGGTCAGGTGGTCGGTGGGGAACAGCCAGAGCGCCAGCGCCACTCCCGCGACGGTCCCGGTGATCGTCACGGCGTCGGCCGACACGCCGATCCTGACGAAGAGTTTGGCGACGGGCCCGAAGACGGCCTGGACGAAGGGGCGCCCCGATCTGCTCAGCATCGGCCCCTCCCCTCGCTCGACTCCCACGCCCGCGACAGCAGCGCCCTCGTGTCGGCCAGGATCGCCGGGACCGCCTTGGTCCGGGCGACGATGGGCAGGAAGTTGGCGTCCCCGGTCCACCGGGGGACGACGTGCTGGTGGATGTGGGCGGCGATCCCCGCGCCCGCCGTCTGGCCCTGGTTCATCCCGAGGTTGAAGCCGCCCGGCGCCATGGCGGCGGTGATGGCCTCCATGGCGCGGGCCGTCATCCGCCCCATCTCGATGCGCTCGGCGTCGGCGAGGTCCGTGTACAGGGACACGTGACGGTAGGTGCACACCAGGAGGTGGCCGGAGTTGTACGGGTAGAGGTTGAGCAGGGCGTAGCAGCTCTCGCCCCGGGCGACGATGAGGGCCTCCTCGTCGGTCTGGCCGGGCGCGCGGCAGAAGGGGCATTCGCCGCGAGAGGAGTCGGCGGGCTTGTCCTGGCCGGATATGTAGGCGGCGCGGTGGGGGGTCCACAGGCGCTGGAATCCGTCGGCCTCGCCGGGCAGGGTCTCGGCGGGCTCGAGTCGCGGCTCGGCGTCGGCCGGCGCCGGGCCGTTCCCACTCACCGAAGCGTCCTCATTCACCGGGCCGCTCCAGAGCCGGGGCGATCCGCTCGCCGGCGGGATCGTTCACCCGCCGCTCGACGACGTCCGCGATGTGCGCGACAGCTTCGGCCACCGGGATGCCGTTCTCCTGGTGTCCGTCGCGGTACCGGAAGGAGACGGCGCCCGCCTCGGCGTCCTCGCCGCCGGCGATGAGGGTGAAGGGGATCTTCTCCTTGGCCGCGTTGCGGATCTTCTTGCCGAACCGGTCGTCGGAGAGGTCCACCTCGGCGCGGACGCCCGCGGCCCTCAGCCGCTCGGCGACGCTCTGGCAGTAGTCGTCGAAGGCCTCGGCCACGGGCACGAGGCGCGCCTGGACGGGGGCGAGCCAGGCGGGGAACGCCCCGGCGTAGTGTTCGACGAGGATGCCGATGAAGCGCTCGAGCGCGCCGAACTTGGCGGAGTGGATCATGACGGGGCGGCGGCGGCTGCCGTCGGGGGCGGTGTACTCCAGGCCGAACCGCTCGGGCTGGTTGAAGTCGTACTGGATGGTCGACATCTGCCAGGTGCGGCCGATCGCGTCCCTCGCCTGGACGGAGATCTTCGGACCGTAGAAGGCGGCGCCCCCCGGGTCGGGGATGACGCGCAGGCCGTGCTCGGCCGCGCACTCCTCGGCGATCGCCTGGAGGACGGCCGTGGCGTCGGCCCACTGTTCGTCGGTGCCGATGAACTTCTCCTTCTTCCTGCCGTCTTCGCTTCGGGTGGAGACCTCCAGGTAGAAGTCGTCCAGTCCGAAGTCCGCCAGGAGCTTGAGCACGAAGGTCAGCAGGTGGCGGATCTCGTCGCCGGCCTGCTCGGGCGTGCAGTAGGAGTGCGAGTCGTCCTGGGTGATCGAGCGCACGCGTGTCAGCCCCTGGAGGACTCCCGACTTCTCGTCGCGGTAGACGGTGCCGAATTCGAAGAAGCGCAGGGGCAGCTCCCGGTAGGATCGTCCGCGCGAGGCGAAGATCAAGTTGTGCATCGGGCAGTTCATGGCCTTCAGGTAGTACTTCTGGCCGTCGTCGTCCATGGGCGGGAACATGCCGTCCGCATAGTACGGGAGGTGCCCGGAGGTGCGGAAGAGGTCCTCCTTGGAGATGTGGGGGGTGCCGACGTAGAGGAATCCGCCGTCGATGTGCGCCTGGCGGACGTAGTCCTCCATGACCCGCTTGAGGACGCCGCCCTTGGGGTGGAAGATCGGCAGGCCCGGCCCGATCTGCTCGGGGAAGGAGTACAGGTCAAGCTCCGCGCCGAGTCTGCGGTGGTCGCGCCGTTCGGCCTCCTCGAGGCGCTCCCGGTAGGCGAGGAGGTCCTCCTTGCTGGCCCAGGCGGTCCCGTAGATGCGCTGGAGGCGGTCGCCGGACTGGTCGCCCTTCCAGTAGGCCGCCGAGGACTTGGTCAGGGCGAAGCCGTTGCCGATGAGCCGTGTGTCGGGCAGGTGGGGGCCCCGGCACAGATCGGTCCACACGACGCGGCCGTCGCGGGCGCAGTTGTCGTACATGGTCAGCCCGCCCGATCCGACTTCGACGGACGAGCCTTCGGCGCCCGCGCCCTTGGTCGAGACGAGTTCGAGCTTGTAGGGCTGGCCGGCCAGCTCGGCCGCCGCGTCGGCGTCGGAGACCTCGCGCCGCCGGAACGTCTGGCCCTCCTTGACGATGCGCTTCATGCGCTTTTCGAGGTCCCGCAGGAGCTCGGGGGTCACGGCGTCGATGTTGCCGAAGTCGTAGTAGAAGCCGTCCTCGATGAAGGGGCCGATCCCCAGGCGGGCGTCGGGATAGACCTGCTGAACCGCCTGGGCGAGGACGTGGGCAGTCGAATGCCGGAGGATGTTCAGACCGTCCTGGCTGGAGATGTCCACGCTCTCGACGACGGAGCCCTCCGGCAGCGTCGCGAGGTCCGTCGCGAGGTCCCTGAGCTCGCCGTCCACCCTCAGGGCGACGACGCTCTTCCGGGCGGCGAAGAACTCGATCCCCGAGCTTCGGCTTTCGATGGCCATCGGGCTTCCGTCGATCGACAGGCTTACGGGCACGTAGACTCCTTAAACGTCACAGAATCGGCGCACATACCGGGCGCGCAAGCCCAATACTACCCGCCGGGGGCCGAGGGACGACGCGAAGGGGACGCCCACCCCGCGGACGCAACGCCGCCCCGGCGAAGGCTGCGGGCGGCCCGGACGCGGAGGACGAGGGGATCCCTCATGGCCGCCCCGCGCCGGAAGCGCTTCGAAAAACCTCACCGCCCGCGCGAGAGGCAGGGCGCCACCGCCGAGCTCATCGAGGCTGACACGGGCATCCTACTCCACGGGGCGCCCGCGGACGCATCGCGACGCCTGCCCGCCCAGACTCCCACCGGGACAGCCCACGGCGGCCGACGCCCGCGCTCAGCCGTCCGGCATAGCGAAGGCCCCGGATTCCTCCGGGGCCTTCGGTGGGCGATACTGGGATCGAACCAGTGACCTCTTCCGTGTCAGGGAAGCGCGCTCCCGCTGCGCCAATCGCCCCAGCGAGGTGGGTACGGGATTCGAACCCGTGTACACGGCTTTGCAGGCCGTTGCCTCGCCTCTCGGCCAACCCACCGTGCGGGCGGCACGTGTGCCTCTCCCGGAGCGGATGACGGGACTCGAACCCGCGACCCTCACCTTGGCAAGGTGATGCTCTACCAACTGAGCCACATCCGCATGCCCCAACCGGCTTGTGGCCGGCGGTGCTCGATCACTATAGCGACGCGCCGCGGTCCGTGTCCAACTTACGCGCCTGAGGCGCACGCCACGCCGCACTGCTTTGCTTCGCTCCGTCGCCCGCGCTATTCTCATGACGCATTCGACGGGCGATTAGCTCAGGGGTAGAGCGCTTCGTTCACACCGAAGAGGTCACTGGTTCGATCCCAGTATCGCCCACCGCGTCAGCCCGTGCGCCGCGCGCGATGCGACAGCCCCTTACGCCTATGCGTCGCAGGCCCTCCCCTCTTCGCACGGCCTTCCCGCGCCCGGGAGATCCGACTCCGAATGAACGGACGCATCCGGCGAAAAGATGCGAGAATTGTCGCATGCAAATCTGGCCTGGACATTCTTATCCCCTGGGCGCCACGTACGATGGCGCAGGGACCAACTTCGCTATCTACTCGTCGATCGCCGAACGCATCGACCTGTGCCTCATCGATGACGACGGGCGGGAGAAATCCATAGAGTTACGTGAAGTCGACGCGGGCGTATGGCATTGCTACCTGCCGGGAGTGCGGCCCGGGCAGCAGTACGGTTTCCGCGTGACGGGCCCCTACGATCCCTCCCGGGGCCTGCGGTGCGACCGTTCGAAGCTCCTGCTCGACCCTTATGCGAAAGCCATCCACGGCGCGATCAAGAACGAACAGTCGCTCTTCTCCTACGACTTCGACGACCCGTCCAAGCGGTGCGAGCTCGACTCGGCCCCCCACACGATGACCTCCGTGGTCATCAATCCCTTCTTCGACTGGGGCCACGACCGCCCTCCGAATCACGAGTACAACGACACGATCATCTACGAGGCCCACGTACGCGGCATGACGATGCTCCACCCGGACATCCCCAAGGAGTACCGGGGGACCTACGCGGGCATCTGCCATCCGGTCATGATCGACTACCTCTCCCGGCTGGGCATCACGGCGATCGAGCTCATGCCCTGCCACCAGTTCGTCAACGACACCGCGCTGCAGAGCCGCGGCCTGTCGAACTACTGGGGGTACAACACGATCGGCTTCTTCGCGCCCCACAACGGCTACGCCTCCACGGACACCCTGGGAGGGCAGGTCGACGAGTTCAAGACGATGGTCAAGGCCTTCCACGAGGCCGACATCGAGGTCATCATGGACGTCGTCTACAACCACACGGCCGAGGGCAACCACATGGGGCCCACCCTGGCTTTCCGCGGACTGGACAACCCCTCCTACTACCGGCTCGTCGAGGACTCCCCGGAGCACTACTTCGACACCACCGGAACGGGCAACTCGCTCAACATGCGCTCGCCCAACACGCTGCAGCTCATCATGGACTCGCTGCGGTACTGGATCACGGACATGCACGTCGACGGATTCCGCTTCGACCTCGCCTCGACGCTCGCCCGCGAGCTCCACGCGGTGGACAAGCTCTCCAGCTTTTTCGACATCATCCAGCAGGACCCCCTCATCTCCCAGGTCAAGCTCATCGCCGAGCCGTGGGACATCGGCGACGGCGGCTACAACGTCGGCGGCTTCCCTCCCCTGTGGACCGAGTGGAACGGCAAATACCGCGACACCGTGCGCGACTTCTGGCGCGGCGAGCCGGCGATGCTCTCCGAGCTGGCCGGGCGTCTGACGGGCTCCTCCGACCTGTACGCCTCCAGCGGGAGGCGCCCGATGGCCTCCATCAACTTCGTCATCGCCCACGACGGCTTCACGATGCGCGACCTCGTCTCCTACAACGAGAAGCACAACGAGGCCAACGGCGAGGGCGGAGCGGACGGCGAGTCCTACAACCGCTCGTGGAACTGCGGCGCCGAAGGCCCCACCGACGACGAGAACGTCAGGAAGCTGCGCAACCGGCAGATCCGCAACTTCCTGACCACGCTCCTCCTCTCCCAGGGCGTCCCGATGATCGCCCACGGCGACGAGGTCGGCCGGACCCAGCGGGGCAACAACAACACGTACTGTCAGGACAACGAGCTGTCGTGGATGGGCTGGGACCTCGACGACGCCGCCATCGGCCTGCTCGAGTTCACCCGTCAGCTCATCGCCTTCCGCAAGGCGCACCCCGTGTTCAGGCGGCGTCGTTTCCTCGCGGGCGACTCCGAGAAGGGCGGGCGCTCGGAGATCGGGGAGATCGAGTGGTTCCGACCCGACGCGACCACGATGGAAGAGTCCGACTGGACCACCGTCTACGCCCGCTCCCTCATGGTGTACTACAACGGCTCCGCCATCGGGGAGCCCGACGTGCGCGGCGAGGACATCCACGACGACGACGCGCTCCTCCTGTTCAACGCGGACACCACCGAGCAGACGTTCACCATCCCGGAGGCGAAGTACGGCGGGGCGTGGGTCGACGTGCTGGACACGGGCAACCACGTCAACCCCGACCGGAGCTACTACCCCGCGGACACCGTGCTGGTCGAAGCCCATTCCATGCGGGTCTTCATCCGCATGGACGGCCGGATGCAGCGGAGCATCATGGCTCAGATCAACGAGGACTCCCGGTGCGTCAAGCCCCACTTCGCCTATAGTCCCGACAGCCACCCCCGCTATACGCCGACGAACAATCCCGCTCTGGGGGAGATCGAGCAGGTGGCCGTCGACGCCTCCGCCGCCGACGCGCCGGACGGGGAAGGCGTAGGCGAAGGCACACCTTCCTGCGAAGATGATGTGCCGGCGGGAGGCGCGGAATCGGCCGAGGGCTCTGAAGGGGGCGGCGAAGCGCCGGCCGGGGATCCGACTGGGAACCCGGAAGGCGCGGCAGAGGAGGGCGATGCCGCGGACGCAGCCCCCGCCTCTGCGGCGG